>NZ_CP073766.1:3753333-4430000 GCF_018255755.1 Chitinophaga sp. HK235
AATTGCATCACGGAAACACCGGCATAAAAATGAGGGTTATAATAATAGACGCCGAAGCTGGCATCCGGCTGGAATGCGCTGACTTTACCAACTGGTACATTGGGATCATTTTCATCCAGTACTGATATCATATCTCCCTTTACAGCATACTGAGAAAGGCTGGCACCAATGCCCAGGCACAGGCGGCTGACACCTTCTTCGTCGAGGCGTATACGGTAGGCGTAGGAGCCGGTGAAGGAAAGATATTCCTGTGGACCTTGTTTATCCCAGAGTACCTGGGCGCCCAATCCTACTGTTTCATCGTTGGCCCAGGAAGGCGCACCATCAATGGAAACGGCGCCGGTTTGCGGAGCACCGGGCAGGTTGGTCCATTGCTTACGGAAGCTGGCCCCCAGGTAGGTATCTCCACGATATCCTGCGTATGCCGGATTGACCGCTAATCCGTTGAACACATACTGGCTAAACTGCACCTCCTGCTGTGCCTGAGCCATCTGGCCCAGGCAACTTAACAGGATGAAAAAGATCAATATTTTCGAATACATATTGCTGAATATTTTGTGCATACTGTACGATGCCTGATTAACGTAATAATTGAATCCAACCTTTATATACTTTAGTATCCTGACCGGTATTCAGTTTAAGGATATAATAATAAGTGCCACCACTCAGACCTGTACCATCCCAGCGGTTATCATAGTTGGGAGAATAATACACCTCATTGCCCCAACGGTTGAAGATGGTGAGTGTGGTGCCCGGATATTTTGAAATACCAGGGATCAGGAACCGGTCATTCTTGCCGTCATTATTAGGTGTGATAGCATTCGGAATATAAAGTTCTTCTGCTTCCACATCAATATTAACAGTCGCTTCATTGGACACCTTACCGTTTTTATCTTTAAACTGGTAGCGGAAGTTATCCTTTCCGGCATATTTACGTGCAGGCGTATACGTTATCGTACCGTCTGCATTTACCGTGACACTGCCCTGCTTAGGCTGCAATGTTACTATGACAGTTGAAGGATCAATTTTACCACGGTCATTGGCCAGCACCGGTATGGAGACTGGTTTATCGGAACTGGTAGTAGCATCATCGTCTACTGCCACAGGTGCTTCCAAGATGGTGATCTGAACGGTAGCCTGATTGGATTCCATTCCGGCCATGTTTTTCACGGTATACACGAAGTTGTCTGTACCGTTATAACCGGCTGCCGGCGTGTACGTTACTGTGCCATCCGGTTTAACGGTCACGCTGCCGTGCGCCGGTTGCCGAACGATCTGTACGGAAGCCGGATTGATAGTACCATTCTGCTGGGAGTCGTTGTTCAGCACGTTGATGTCAACCGGTGTCTCTGCATAGGTTTCTGCCACATCATTCTGTGCTACTGGCGGTGCAGTGTTGGTGCAGTCGGCGACAGTCATGGTAATGCTGGTACTGTTGAAACAGCCAGCCGTTGTTAATTGATAAGTGATGGTAACAGTACCGGCTACCACTCCGTTCACTGTTCCATCGGGTCCTATACTTGCCAAATTGGGGTTATTACTGCTCCAGGTTCCACCCGGAGTGTTGTTACTTAAAGTTGTTGTACCGCCTATGCATACAGTTGTCGTACCTGTAATTGGTGAAACGACCGGCAGTGCTTTTATAGTCACGACAGCGGTTTGTTGTGTTTTACAGCCGTTGGCGTTGGTTACTTCATAGGTAATCGTTGCCGTACCGGCTAAAACACCTGTCACCAGGCCGTTGGCGTCTACGGTAGCGACAGCGGTGTTGCTGCTGCTCCATACGCCCCCAGGAGTAGCGTTGCTTAAGGCAGTGGTGGTACCGGTGCACAAGCTAGTAGTACCAATAATCGGAGATACTACCGGTAGCGCATATACGGTTATGGTTACTGTTTGTTGTGATTTACAGTTGCTGGCGTTTGTTACTTCATAAGTAATTGTTGCGGTGCCGGCGGAAACGCCTGTCACAACACCACTGGCGTCTATTGTAGCTACAGCGGTGTTGCTGCTGCTCCATACTCCGCCTGGCATGGTGTTATTTAAGGTAGTTGTAACTCCAACGCATACACTGGTTGTGCCTGTAATCGGAGATACTACCGGCAGGGCATTTACGGTTACGGTAGTAGTTTGTTGTGCTTTACAACCGCTGGCGTTTGTTACTTCATAAGTAATCGTTGCAGTACCAGTAGAAACACCTGTTACCAGACCGTTGGCGTCTATTGTAGCTACAGCAGTGTTGCTGCTGCTCCATATGCCGCCTGGCGTGGTGGTGCTTAAGGCAGTTGTAACTCCAACGCATACACTGGTAGTACCATTTATCGGAGATACCACCGGCAGAGCGTTTACGGTTACGGTAGTAGTTTGTTGTGCTTTACAGCCGTTAGCATTAGTTACTTCATAAGTAATCGTTGCGGTACCAGCGGAAACACCTGTTACCAGACCATTGGCGTCTATTGTAGCTACAGCGGTGTTGCTGCTGCTCCAAATGCCGCCTGGGGTGGTGGTGCTTAAGGCAGTTGTAACTCCAACGCATACACTGGTAGTACCAGTTATCGGAGATACCACCGGCAGAGCGTTTACGGTTACGGTAGTAGTTTGTTGTGCTTTACAGCCGTTAGCATTAGTTACTTCATAAGTAATCGTTGCGGTACCAGCGGAAACACCAGTTACCAGACCATTGGCGTCTATTGTAGCTACAGCGGTGTTGCTGCTGCTCCAAATGCCGCCTGGCGTGGTGTTGGCCAAATTAGTAGTAAAGCCAATGCATACATTATTGGTACCGGTGATCGGAGATACTACCGGTAGGGCATTTACGGTTACGGTAGTAGTTTGTTGTGCTTTACAGCCGTTGGCATTATTTACTTCATAAGTAATCGTTGCAGTACCTGCGGAAATACCTGTTACCAGGCCACTGGCGTCTATAGTAGCGACAGCAGTGTTGCTGCTGCTCCATATACCGCCTGGCGTGGTGTTAGCCAAATTAGTAGTAAAGCCAATGCACACATTATTGGTACCGGTGATCGGAGATACTACCGGTAAAGCGCCTACAGTTATAGTGGCAGTTTGTTGTACTTTACAACCGTTGGCATTGGTTACTTCATAAGTAATCGTTGAAGTACCAGCGGAAACACCTGTTACCAGGCCATTGGCGTCTATTGTAGCGACAGCGGTATTGCCGCTGCTCCATATACCGCCTGGGGTAGTGTTGTTTAAGGATGTAGTGAAACCGATACATACACTAGTAGTACCAGTAATCGGAGATACTACCGGTAGTGCATTTACGGTTACGGTAGTAGTTTGTTGTGCTTTACAGCCATTGGCATTGGTTACTTCATAAGTAATCGTTGATGTGCCGGCTGAAATACCTGTCACAAGACCACTAGCATCTATTGTAGCGACAGCGGTGTTGCTGCTGCTCCATACTCCGCCTGGGGTGGTGTTATTTAATGCAGTGGTAAACCCAATGCATACACTATTGGTACCGGTGATCGGAGATACTACCGGTAGGGCATTTACGGTTACGGTTGTAGTTTGTTGTGCTTTACAGCCATTGGCATTGGTTACTTCATAAGTAATCGTTGTAGTACCTGCGGAAATACCTGTTACCAGGCCACTGGCGTCTATAGTAGCGACAGCAGTGTTGCTGCTGCTCCATATGCCGCCTGGGATGGTGTTGTTTAAGGCGGTTGTAACACCAACGCATACACTGGCTGTACCTGTAATCGGAGATACTACCGGCAGTGCGTTTACGGTTACTGTAGCAGTTTGTTGTGCTTTGCAGCCGTTGGCGTTTGTTATTTCATAAGTAATCGTTGCTGTACCGGCGGAAACACCTGTTACTAGGCCACTGGCGTCTATTGTAGCGACAGTAGTGTTGCTGCTGCTCCATATACCGCCTGGGGTGGTGTTATTTAAGATAGTTGTAACACCAACGCACACACTAGTAGTACCAGTAATCGGAGATACCACGGGCAGTGCATTTACGGTTACTGTAGTAGTTTGTTGTGCTTTACAGCCGTTGGCGTTTGTTACTTCATAAATAATCGTTGCAGTACCTGCGGAAATACCTGTTACCAGACCATTGGCATCTATTGTAGCGACAGCCGTGTTGCTGCTGCTCCATATGCCGCTTAGGGTGGTGTTGGCCAAATTAGTAGTAAAGCCAATGCATACACTATTGGTACCGGTGATCGGAGATACTACCGGTAGGGCATTTACGGTTACTGTAGTAGTTTGTTGTGCTTTACAGCCGTTGGCATTAGTTACTTCATAAGTAATCGTTGCAGTACCTGCGGAAATACCTGTTACCAGGCCACTGGCGTCTATAGTAGCGACAGCAGTGTTGCTGCTGCTCCATATACCGCCTGGGGTAGTGTTGTTTAAGGATGTAGTGAAACCGATACATACACTAGTAGTACCAGTAATCGGAGATACTACCGGTAGTGCATTTACGGTTACGGTAGTAGTTTGTTGTGCTTTACAGCCATTGGCATTGGTTACTTCATAAGTAATCGTTGATGTGCCGGCTGAAATACCTGTCACAAGACCACTAGCATCTATTGTAGCGACAGCGGTGTTGCTGCTGCTCCATACTCCGCCTGGGGTGGTGTTATTTAATGCAGTGGTAAACCCAATGCATACACTATTGGTACCGGTGATCGGAGATACTACCGGTAGGGCATTTACGGTTACGGTTGTAGTTTGTTGTGCTTTACAGCCATTGGCATTGGTTACTTCATAAGTAATCGTTGTAGTACCTGCGGAAATACCTGTTACCAGGCCACTGGCGTCTATAGTAGCGACAGCAGTGTTGCTGCTGCTCCATATACCGCCTGGCGTGGTGTTAGCCAAATTAGTAGTAAAGCCAATGCACACATTATTGGTACCGCTGATCGGAGATACTACCGGTAAAGCGCCTACAGTTATAGTGGCAGTTTGTTGTACTTTACAACCGTTGGCATTGGTTACTTCATAAGTAATCGTTGAAGTACCAGCGGAAACACCTGTTACCAGGCCATTGGCGTCTATTGTAGCGACAGCGGTATTGCCGCTGCTCCATATACCGCCTGGGGTAGTGTTGTTTAAGGATGTAGTGAAACCGATACATACACTAGTAGTACCAGTAATCGGAGATACTACCGGTAGTGCATTTACAGTTACGGTAGTAGTTTGTTGAGTTTTACAACCGCTGGCATTGGTTACTTCATAAGTAATGGTTGCGGCGCCAGCGGAAACACCTGCTACCAGGCCGTTGGCGTCTACTGTAGCGACAGCGGGATTACTACTGCTCCATACACCGCCTGGCGTGGTGTTATTTAAGGTAGTTGTAACTCCAACGCATACACTATTAGTACCAGTGATCGGAGATACTACCGGCAATGCATTTACGGTTACGGTAGTCGTTTGTTGTGCTTTACAGCCGTTGGCATTTGTTACTTCATAAGTAATCGTTGAAGTACCAGCGGAAACACCTGTTACCAGACCACTAGCATCTACTGTAGCGACAGCGATATTGCTGCTGCTCCATATGCCGCCTGGCGTGGTGTTAGCCAAATTAGTCGTAAGGCCGATGCACACATTATTGGTACCGGTGATTGGAGATAAGACCGGTAAAGCGTTTACAGTTATAGTGGCAGTTTGTTTTGATTTACAGCCGTTAGCATTTGTTACTTCATAAGTAATCGTTGAAGTACCAGCGGAGATACCTGTTACCAGGCCATTGGCATCTATTGTAGCCACAGCAGTGTTGCTGCTGCTCCATACTCCGCCTGGGGTGGTGCTATTTAAGGCAGTTGTAACTCCAACGCATACACTGGTTGTACCAGTTATCGGATTTACTACTGGTAGGGCGTTTACAGTTACAGTAGTCGTTTGTTGTGCCTTACAACCACTGGCGTTTGTTACTTCATAGGTAATCGTTACAGTACCTGCGGAGATACCTGTTACCAGGCCACTGGCGTCTATTGTAGCGACAGTGGTATTGCTGCTGCCCCATACGCCACCCGTAGTGGTGCTGCTTAATGTAGTGGTAGCACCAACGCATACACTGGTAGTACCGGTGATCGGAGATACTACCGGCAGGGCGTTCACCGTTACGGTAGCGATTTGTTGTGCTTTACAACCGTCAGCGTTAGTCACTTCATATATAATATTGGCGGATCCCACGGCAACGCCCATTACCAGGCCATTGGCATCTACTGTAGCGACAGCTGTATTACTGCTGCTCCAGGCGCCGCCGGCAGTGGCGTTGTTTAAGGTAGTAGTAGAACCGACGCACACATTGGTTGTACCGGTAATGGGAGATACTACCGGCAGGGCTTTTACGGTTACAGTGGCCTTTTGTTGCGCCTTACAACCATTGGCATTGGTTACTTCATATATAATATCTGCAGTACCTGCGGTAACACCGGTTACCACTCCAGATGCATTTACTGTAGCGATAGCGGTGTTGCTGCTGCTCCATACACCACCAGGAGTGATGTTATTTAAAGCAGTGGTAACGCCAACGCATACACTGGTAGTACCAGCAATCGGGGATACGACCGGTAAAGCATTTACAGTAACGGTAGCGGTTTGACTAGCTTTACAACCATCTGCATTGGTTACTTCATACATCATATCGGCTGTACCGGCTTTGATACCAGTTACCAGACCAGTGGCATCAATAGTGGCCACAGTAGTGGCATTACTGCTCCATATACCACCGGGAGTAGTATTGGCGAGTAAAGTGGTAGCCTGTTCGCAGACATTTAAGTTACCTGTAATAGCCGGTACCACGACCTTACTTTCTGTAATCTTGACAGAGCCCGAGGAAGAACATCCATCGGGGAAAGTTACCTTCACACTATAAGTTCCGGGCTGGGTAACCACCAGCGTGGGATCGGTGCTACCATCATTCCATTTATACTGGCACATCGGCGAGCCAAAAAAACCGTCTGTGGTGAGTGTATAGGGAAATTTATCAGAGCACAGGGTGAGATCGGGGCCCAGACCGGTGATAGGAGCAGAACCGTTATAGGGCTTAAAACTCCAGTTCACGTTACTACCTTGATCCTGGCTATGTTCACCGGCGTTAAATGGTGTAATACCAGCAGCGGTGATACCTTTTACCCTGATATAATCAAAGTTAACAGATCCGGTTGTTTTGGTAATCGTAGCATTGGCAGGACCAGCAGTGTTAATTTCCGTCAGGTTGCAGGGCGTTCCACTGCCAAACCAGTCGCCGGTGATCGTAGTATTAGTGTTGGCTCCGAAAGTATATATTTTACCTGGCGTAAAAATCAAGGTACCGATCGTATTATTGATACCAACTATCCTTCCACTGCTCTTGAATTCCAGCCTGCCAATGGTGTTGTTTGCAGCTATATTAGCACCTGATGGATTTGCGGTATTGCTGAACAACAGGTCTGCAATGGTTGCGCCGTTAATGGCTATTTTGTTACCATCACTCGTCTGAACGTTCACCTTGTTGTAAACGCAACCACTGGTATAGAAATTGGTCGCTGTAATAGAAGATCCATTGGCGTCCACTGTTCTGGTGGTACTTTTGACATAATACCACTCCCCAACATTAATAGTGGCATTTGTAATCTTAATGTTAGTCGGTCCTGTTGCATAAAAATCAGAAACCGAGGACAGTTTTATCGTAAGGCCAGTCAGGTCTACTATTCCACTTTTCAGGGCAATGGATCCCAGGGGATTGATAAAATTATCAAGGAAACGTACTGTATTGGCAATAGGTTTATCAATTGATATCACCAGGGTGCCCTTACCACTGCCATTGGTGGTAATCGTAACATCGGAAGGTCCTTTAAAGACTGGTGAGGCGTTCATTGTCACCGCCGGATTCATGACCAGATTGCCCCAGATTTCCATACTAAAACTGGTGGTATGGTTAAACACCGGATTAAAGCCAGCACCGGTCCAGTCCATATTACGGCAATAAGCGTTTCCTGTAGCAACACTCACCGTACTGCTACCATTGGTAAAGCTGTTGGCATCAAAAAATACATTATCAATAGCCGTAGGCACACAGGCCCCACCTGCTCCTCCACTGGAAGCAGACCAATGCGAAGGATCATTCCAGTCGCCACTACCACCTACCCAATAACGATTACCTCCGGCTGTGGCGGTAATCGAAAATCCTGTATTTCCGCCGGCGTCTACGCCTGTTACCGGTACGGGTATACCACTACCGGTAGCAGTCATATTTTGTATATATACATTGGCCAGATCAAAAGTGACACCTGGAGAAAAATTTAAGGTACCAGGCCCCCTCATCTCTCCCAATCCAGAACAGGTAGCGCTATTCAGTCGTATCCGCTCTTTAATGGTATTATTCCCTGCAAACTTGTTAATAGAGGATGGCGCCATCAACAGCCGTGCGATCTGATTACCGCCCCCTCGTATGTCCCCTGCCCCTTTAAACTCCAGGGTACCGATGATATTATTGGCGCCAATATTTGCTTTGGAGAGAGGATTGGGACTGGTAAATACCAGTTCATCAACGGTACTACCGGAGATGTTGAAATGGTCCAGATCGCCGGTACAATATACTTTGGGATAAGTAAGACCTGATACCAGAAAATAGTCATTACTGGTAATAAAAGAACCTGCACCATTATTGACCCACGTGCGTCCGGTACCAGTCAGCTCCCAGTTGTAACTAGTAGTGATGGTTGCATTGGTAATATCAATTGTTCGTGCATTGTTAGTGTTACTCTTAAATTCGTAAATATCCAATTTACGGCCAGCCATATAGAGCTGACCATTGGTCAACAAGATCGATACCTGAGGATTGGTAAAATTATCTGTGAGGGTGACAGCACCTACAGGTTTCGTGATGGTAAGTATAAGTCTTCCCTGAGAAAAGCCATTGGTAGTAAGGGTAACATCTTCCGCCCCTTTCATTGTCAGGGTTGCAGTCATGGTCACATTGGGATCCAGGCTCAGGGAGCCCCAAACTTCTGCTGTATAACCCGCAGCGGTAGTAAAAGTGACTGGCGTGGACAGGTTGGTCCAGGTCATATTGTGACACCAGGTATTAGTTGTCGTGCTCACAGTATTGTTACCTGGAGCAAAACCACTGTTGGCATCAAATATTACATTATCGGCGGAGAGCGGAACGCAATAGCCGCCGGTGCCACCACTGGTGGCACTCCAATGGTTCTGATCATTCCAGTCGCCGGCGCCGCCTACCCAATACATGGTCGTTCCGCCGCTGAGTGGTTGTATGTCCATCCCCGTATTACCGCCCCCATCAAGCCCCTGGAAAGACACTGGCAAAACAATACTTCCGCCAAAGGTCATGGCTTTTGCATAAACATTGCGCAGATCCGTTGTTGCACCAGCACCAAAATTGAAGGTTGCCAGGGCATCAGCGCCCAGTATTTCGCTCAGACCGGCACAGTCCTGTGAGTTCATTCGAAGCAACGCTGTAATCGTACTTGATCCCCACACAAGCAGCTGTTTGCCTGGTGCCATCAGTAGCCGTGCAATCTGGTTACCACCAGCCCGGATATTACCATGACTTTTAAACTCCAGCTGATCAATGGTGTTATTCATTCCGATCCTCACCATCCCCGGCGCGGAGCTGGTATTGGTAAACGTCAGCGTACCGAGAGTGGTACCACTAATGGCCATACCATTGCCTGCACCGGTAATGTCCACCTTGGGGTAATTACCCGCATCCGACCCGAAATTAGTGGCTTGGATATAGGAGCCCGTAGCATAAAGCGTATAATTGGTACCCCGCAGATCCCAGGTACTTGGCGGCGACACAGTGGACATAATCAGCGTGGCATTGGTAATATCTACCTCCCTGACATTATTGTTAGTGCTCGTAAAGCTGCCAAAAGTGTGTATGCCACCGGATAAGTCCAGTTTTCCATTGGTCAGGAAAACATTCTGTGCAGCAAAAGATCCCGGAATATCCCCCAATATCTTCAGGGAACTTCCTGGCTTATCAACTGTAAAGGGGTTGTACCATCCGGCTGCATTCACACGGGCGGCTCCGTTTATCTTGAAGGTTGCCGGAGTTGGCCCATTAAACATTATCGACACCATACCATAAGCAACACTGGAAGCCAATTCAGCACTTCCCGAAATATAAATCGTATACTTGGAGGCACTAGATGTACTTCTGAAAGTTGCATTGCCTGTAACACCCACCCATGACATATTCCGGCAATAAGCATGACTGCCTGCCGGCAGGGTTACTATAGTACCGTTTACCAAACCACTGTTGGCATCAAAATAAACATCATCGTCCGGGCCAGGTACGATCGCCTTATTAGGGGTTCCACCAGAGGTAGAAGACCAATGGTTAATATCCTCCCAGGCGCCGGCGCCTTTTACCCAATAGTAGGTACTCTGCGCCTGCGACAATAACGCAGCCAGTACAAATAAACATAACAGTAAAAGTTTTTTCATCATTGGGGGATTGGTTTTGCATTTCCTATGAACCTCCTGACGGAAGGCGATAAACGTTCGGTATCAACAAGCATTCAACAGAATTCAGGCATTTTCATAGACCCTCTATGACAGAACATTCGTTTTATAGGAAATGGTTGAAAAGCAATAGCGCCAATCAAAATTAGCAGTGTTGGCCCGGGGCTTTTGTAACAAAAATTCTAAAATCAATATCGATATATTACTATTTTGTAGAAATATTACTACAGTAAGTATCAGAAAAGAAGGAGACTTTTGCCGTAACCATACCTATTTACCATGCCATCGTTCCTTATAGCTGAAGACCACGGTGTAGTCCGAATGGGCGCTATCCTGATGATCAAAGAGCTCTATCCACACGCAGAAATTGAAGAAGCAGAAACTTTTGATGAAGCCATTAAAAAACTGGAGAAGCAGTTTTTTGATATGCTGTTGCTGGATATACATATTCCCGGCGGTGATACCATCCTGATGGTGCCCGCTGTAAAGCTCAGACAGCCGCAGACTGCTATTCTGATTTTTTCCAGTTACAACGAAGCGGTATATGCGCCGGAATATTTAAAAGCCGGTGCAGACGGTTATCTTTCAAAGTCCGCTCCTCCGGAGGAGTTTAAGTCTGCCATCCAGAAAATATTCCGGGGTAAAAAATATATCAGCGAAGCCTTACAGGACAAGCTGGTGAATGAACTCCTGAAGCCCAAAAACGTGCTGACCGGCGAACCGGTGTCTTTGTCGCAGCGGGAAACAGAGGTCATGAACCTGCTGATAAAAGGCGCCAGTGCCAAGGAAATCAAGCTGGCACTCAACATCCATGACTCTACTATCAGCACCTATAAAACCCGGATCTTTGAAAAGATGCAGGTATCCAATGTGATTGAGCTGGCCGAAAAAATCAAGATGGCCGGTCCTGTACACAAAAGCAACAACCATCATCTGGTAAGGATGAAACAAACAAATCCAGTTGAAGAAGGGTGATCAGTTCCCTGACGATCATCAACCCGATGCCGTTCCTTAATGGTATTGGAGATTCTCCTGTATTCAACCACTCCACCAATTCCCGTTTCATGCCGGGGCCAGTGTCCTTTATGAAGATAGCGGTCCCGCCATGTTGTGCCCGGGCGGCAATCATAATAGTGCCGTTGCGGGTTACCTTCACCGCATTGTCCACCAGATTGTGCAGCACTACAGACAACAACTGTCTGTTGCCTTCCCATTCCAGATCTGCCGGGATATAATTCTCGATAGCTGTTCCTTTCTCGCGTGCGATATCTTTAAAAATCAGCAGAATCTCATCCACTACTTCTTTCAGGGAAAACCTTTCTGTACGGAGAGGTTGTTCTTCCACCTGTACCTTCAGATAATTCAGGAGGTTTTCTGTCATATGATGCAGACGGTAGGTATGTTCATGCATTACCTTGGCCACGTCTGTGAGGATAGGATTATTTTCCGCAGCCAGTCCTTCATAGATTTTTTTCGACAGGAACTGCTGGTATTTGAGCGGTGTTTGAATATCATGACTGACGGAGCGGATAATCCTTTCCTGCACATCGGTACGTTGTTGCAGTTCCCGGGTTTTGAGGGCCACTGCAGCTTCCAGCTGTGTATTGCGTTTTCTGATATAACGCATGCGCAGCCGCATCAGCAGGAAACAGCCGCCGACAAAGCATCCCAGCGCACATAACATAAACCAGTAGGTTTGATACCATGCGGCCGCAATACAGAAAGTGATTCTTTTTTCCTGGTAATTATCTTTTCCAAAGCCGTTTTGTTTACGTATCAGCAGCGTATAGTCGCCATGTGAGAGCATAGACAGGGAAATGATACCATCTTCCGGTACCGGTAGCCATATAGACTGGTGACCACTTTCCTCCAACACATAACTTATCTGAAGGTTTTTCTGGTCACCCATATAAGGGGAGCTAACGGTAATATTAAGCTGACTGAGTTTGCGTGGCAGGTCCAGATGCCCGGTAACAGGCATTTCCTGCTCATCTGCCAGAATTCTGTCAATAAAAAGATCATTGTTGGGCAACAGAGGCTGGATGTTATCCGGATTAAATAACACCAGCCCATTCAGCGAAGGCAGTGAAATGGTGCCATTGTCGAGCTTTACAGCACAGGGCTGACATCCGCCGTTAAATTCATTGGTCAGAAAACCTTCTTTTCTATCATAGTAGTGATAATACAGGGTATTGGTGGTATCAGCTGTATAAGCTCTGAGATCAGCCTGACTTACCTGGAAAAGGCCGTTGTTGGTAGTGATCCAGAAGAAACCTTTATTGTCGGGAATGATACAATGGGCGGTGACGAGTGCCTTGTTGGCATCCAGCGGGAAGGCTGTCACCTGGCCTTTATAGTAACGGAAGAACCCTTTGCCATAAGTGGTGATCCATACCTCTTCAGGCCCTGAAACATACAGACTGCGTACATACATATCCCGCAGAGCCGCAATGGTATCAATGCGCCGTGAGGGAATGTCAATACGGTAGAAACCTTTGTCGGTACTCATGAACATCGTATTATGATAGCGGGCGAAGTAGCTCACATCCTCTTTCAATGGCAGAAACATTTCCGGCTGCGCATTCTTCCGGTATAGGTCCATGAGAGCGATCCCTTTTCCTTTTAAGCCGATCCACATTTTTCCTTCTCCTCCATCGTGGATTATACTTATTTTGGCAGGAAAGCGCCATCTGTTGAGCAGTTGAAAAGATTTACCATCATGTTTGTGTACCCAGGGCCCCCATTTTAGCCAGATGTGATGCAGGCTATCGGTGAACACGCTATACCAGTCTGAGGGCATCCGCTGTCTGATGGCGGGTATGCTGTGAACTTCCCCATGTGTGCTGATCATATCTCCCTGCGCCGTCAGTATTTTATCTTTTGTATAAGCCGTCTGGCCATAATAGGAATCGCCACCAGTCAAAGTTTTCAGCGCGTAAAAACGTTGTTTGGAAAGGATAAACAGCCCTTTAGTATTACTGCCCAGGTAAAGCTTTCCCTGCTGTTCGTTGTACCAGGCAATTTGGATGCCCAGATCAGCGATATTAAAGCCGGAAATGATGCGGGTAGTGGTGAGCCGGCCCTGGCTGGTGGCTTTCACCAGGTAAAATGACTGGTTGAAATACAGTATCGCCTGGTCGGTAGTATATACATTCCAGAAGAAGGTACTGTTATGCATACCTCCGGGAAATGCCGGATCAGCGCGGATATCCCCTTCCAGGAAACCGGTATGGATTTTTGAAGTTAAGGCAGAATAGGTACCATTATCATGTAAATAGTATAACCGGTTGTATAACAAAAAAAAGTTGCATTTTTTCCCGTGATGAAAAGGCACTTCATAACGGAGTACACCTTTCTCATAAAAACTCACCTTCCCCTGGACAATGTTATAAACACCTTTAATATTGTCGTACAACACCAGTCTTTTGATGACTCCTCCCATCACCTGTATCTTCTCCGGAAGTCCCAGGAGGCCCGTTGTTCCGGAATCCAGTCTGTCATTGATGGCATGCCATTGCAGGTAACTGCCGGGATAGTTGACTGCCACCGTATCACGGTGAGGCCAGCCATCAACAATGCGTACATGTTCCTTCCATTCATTGTATACCGACAGCCCTCCCTGAGGATTGCTGTAAAAAGCCAGGAAACGGTTAGAAGCAAGCGGGAGGCTATTCATGCCAAAGGTGATAAACCGCAGGCCATCAAAGCGGACCAGCCCATCTTGTGTACTGAGCCATATAAAGCCGCAGGGATCAGCGGCGATGGCCATAACAGTGTTCTGAGGCAATCCATTTGTATTATCAAAATGTTGCATATAATAGGCTGAAGGAAGCGTATCAGTCGTGGCCAGACAAACATTGGCGATCGCCGACAGCGTGAGCAACATAAAAAGACAGGGTTTCCGGCGCGTGCACATAGGTAAAAAGGCTGCTAAAATAACATTCAACGTTTACCTATATACGAAGTTTGTGCCAGTTTGGCCCGACAACTCGAAAATTTAACTGTGACAGCTGGTTATACAATCATGATTTCGAGCTTTCCGGCTGTTGAGATATGGGTTTCTTTTTTTAGTGAAATATGGATGTTTCCTTCTGTTATCACATATCGGGCGGGTATGGCGACTCCATTGAGCATCACTTTTACGGAGGATGCTGATACCCCTTTCATTTGTTCTAATTTTATTTCCCGTAATCTCAGCTTTCCGAATAACAGCTGCAGCGTGTGTTCCTGACCGTTAGCACTTTTTACTTGTTGATAACTTCCCCATCCTTCAGCGGCAGTAAAAGCACATTTAAAATTTTCCGGTTGAATGCGGGGTGCAAAACCGATATATCCTTTGGGGCCATGATACTGGAATCCACAGGCATTGATAAAGGTTCCGTAGCTGGCCATGGCACGGGCGTAGTGGTCACTGCATTCTATTTCATTGAATGGATTTCTTTTGGAAGGATGATAACGATCGTGAATAACACGGGTAAGCACCAGACTTTCATCCACCAAACCTTCTGCCATCATATGAGCAGCTACCTGATGCTCGAATCCGGTCATACATTCATGGAAATAGCCCAGTTGCCAGGTGACATTTTCGCCATAGGGTTTAGGTTCGTTTAAAGGATTAGTGTTCATGATCATCCCTCCTTCTCCCGCTACAGCATAGGGACGTCCGCCGGTATGTGTTTTAATATAGGGACCTACATCCATCGTAAAGTTATACTTCCACAATGCTCTTAAAGCCGATAATGTTTTCTCTTTTTCCAGTACTCTGGGCAATCCTACCTGGAAAGCCCAGCTTTGTCCGTATACCTGGTCTATGTGACACGTATTGTAAGAACCCAGATTTTTCCGGCCTTTCACCGGGTCTGGTTTATGAATGAAGTATTCACCGTTAAAGAGCTGTGTTTCCATATTGCGGCTTCCCTTTTGCACATAGTCAGCACAGGTGGCAGCAAAAGCATGATCACCCAGTTCTTCCGCCATAGCCTGCGCCGCGCGGGCAGCGGCAATACAGAGCCCTACGATCCAGGATATCTCCCCATCCCATACGGCATCGAGTGTATTTTCCATGGGTGTATCGGTCATCCCGTCACCGTTTTTGTCCTGGGCCAGCATAAACTGTGTCGCCTTTTTGATGCGGGGCCAGTTTCTTTTAAGAAAAGAATGGTCGGTACTCATCTGATGCTCCCGGTAAAACCGGAGAATGGTTCCGGCCTGACCATCGATGGCTGGTCTCTTTTCGTTTTCAGCACGAAAAATAATGGCGCCGGTATCCGCTTCAAATCCGGCTCCCAGGTCTACCCGTTCCCGCAGCTCTCTTTCCAGCTCCGGGAAAATACGGGCCATGGTCTGTGCATATTGCCATACATGTGTACAGGTGCCGGCACAGGCCCCCACTCCTTCCCAGGCCCAGAAACGACCATCCGCAAGACGATAGGTGTTGGCAGTAGCCAGAGTACCGATATTGATGAAAGTCCGCTCCAGCAGCCAATGCGGAAGGGAAGCATCATTCCAGGTCTGCTGCCACAATTCGGTGGCAGTAGTGAGCTGGCGGAAATGCGAGGCAAGATATTCACTAACAGCCAAAGCGTCTTTAAAACGTGTACCATAGTAATAACCACCCTCTGCATCTTTTACCAGCTGCTTCAGTTTGGGATGAGGATTGTTAAAATACCAGGCAATGGAAAAGTCCGCCTGCAGGGACGTTCCTGCTGCTATTTGTTTTTTAATGATAATACCACCCACCTGATTTCCCAGAGCTTCCAGTTCGGCCACTGCAGGATCTTCTTTATCAAAGCAGGCCGCTGTAACCGGCCAGGGTGCCAGTGAGGTGTTTACCGTTGCATGATCTCCATGAAAGGCTAAACACATGCTGCCTGTATCTGTTGCTGTTTGCAGGACAGGGTCTTGTGTGAAGTAATCAAAAAACAGGGCTGTATGTCCTTCTTTTGCAAATGTCCTGCACCGCTTTTTACCCTTTCCCGGCAGGGCCGACAACTTATTGGCCCCGTTCTCCAGCCATCCTGTCAGGGCTATATCCAACGTGGCATTCGTGGTATTTTTTACTTCTACCCGCAAAATGGTAGCAGGAAGGGAGGAATTGGCTGCATCCAGTGGTATATAAGGTGTATATATCTTCAATAATACTTCTACCGGAAAGTCTTTACTGCTGTATCTCACGAGTGCGGTGGGATAAGAAGGTTCAAAAACAATTTCATCCCAATGACTTTCCGTGAGTTCTTTGATCCATGTTGTTTCTCCATCGCTGACACTGATAGCAAAGCCCTGTTCCAGTACGCGCATATTATCCGCGATAACCGGTTCTACATAGGCGGCACCATCGCGGGGACGTACCTTTTGCAGCCGGGTGCCATCATTCCAGTCAACAGTCTGCGGAGAAATACCTTCATGTACAGATTCCATCGTTTCGTTGTACACCTGCCAAAGCCATAAACGACCATCTCCGCCAACATAAACAGTACCGGTATGAAGACCACCTGCCGGCATGCCGATGTATTTCAACTCGTTCCTGCTTTTAAGGTAACGACCCGGTTCTCCCCGCTCATACAGCGACTGCAGCCAGCTTTTATCAATGTTTTTATTTAATGGGATATTATGCCAGGGAGTCTGGTGCTGCCATAGTGATTTTCCTAAAACAGGGAAACGTACAAGGGAAAGGCCTGCAGTGAGTATACCGGCATTTTTCAGAAAATGCCTTCTTGGTAAGTTGTTTTTCATTGTTGATCCATTAAGGATGTGGTTAAACCAAAATAAAAAATATACCAGAGAAATGCAGCTGCCGGTTAATCAGCCATCACTAAAAGAGAAAAAAACACATAAGACAAAGAGGCCGTCCCCAGCAGGAGACGACCTCTTTCTTGTTAGCAAAGGTTGCTATATATGGTTACTGGTTACAAAACCTATTTTTTATCCCACCATACACGTCCGGTGAAATCGTTGTCGGCATTGCCGTATTCGCCGGTTTGTCCCATTTCGTTGATCGCATTTCTCCAGTTAACCTGGTTTGCGAGGGATGGCTGCGGTAAAGCCCAGCGGCGTGGAACTGTTATGTTCTGGCCGGATACCTGCATTGGTTCGAAAGCCAGGATACCACCTACTTTAGGGATACCACTGCGTTTCCAGGCTCCCCATGCTTCCCAGGGGGATTTGAGCAGGTTGAGGAAGTTCTGGATATTGATTTTTTCGAGGAGTACATCGTTACTACCAGTGAAAGCGATATCTGGTTTAGTCAGGTAAGTAGCTACAGCAGCCTGGTCCAGCGGAGTGTAGTCCTGGATTTTAGCTTCGCGGCCCATTGCATCATAAGCGTTGATGGAAGCTTCTACACCGTTTTTATAATAGGCAGCCGCGTCTCCGCTGATAATGCCTCTTACGCTCAGTTCTGCCAGCATGAAACATTGTTCAGCATAAGACAGGATCGGCTGCGTATAGCGGGCACCGTTATTGTTACCGTTTTCAGCATCCAGGTTGAACAGACGGCGTTGTACAGCGGATACGGTATCTACGGTTCTGACGATGATATCGTTACCGAAGACCATAGTATAACGTTTCACATTAAAGATGATGGTATCCGCTTTCACGTTTCTTCTGTCGGGGCTGGCCGGCAGACCGAAATAACGACGTTCGTTGTACTGGTAAGAAGCGGGGAATACACCACCTTTGATAAGGCTGTCGACCAGTCCTTTGGTATAACTGTTCTTTTCGTAGAAGATACCTATACGTGGATCGCTATTGTTGTACATATAGTCCACCATGTTTTTGCTGGCAGAGAGCGGACTATTGTCCATAGCCCAGTTACCGCCACGGGCAAAATTCATCTCCGCAGAAATAAACTTCCACTCTTCGCTGTTGCCGGCAAACAGGCCAGCTTTATCCGCCACGGCCTCTTTGATGATGGAGGTTGCTTTTTCCGGTGCTCTTTTCAACTGTCGCATGGCCAGTTTAATACGCAGAACATTCGCTGCTTTGGCCCATTTGGCCACATCACCGGAGTAAAAGATATCATTGTTGCCCATGGATGCCTGACCAGACAAACCGCTGGTGAGTGTGGCGATGGCAGTTTTCAGCTCCTGGTCCCAGATGCCAAACAGTTTCTCCTGTGTATCGTAAACAGGTTTGTAGCTGCCATCTGTACGGGCTTTGAAGGCTTCAGTGTATGGAATGCTACCGTTGGCGTCGGATGTTCTCCAGGCACTGTATACTTTCAGGATTTTGGCAACAGCCACTACATTAGCGTATTGCCCCTGTTCGCCCGCCGGCTTTGCAGCAACTACATCCTCTATTTGAACGAGGTTACGACCAATGTTTCTATAAAAAGCGTTGTAAAAATCATTGGTGTTGCCAGGGCTGAAAAGACCTGTAGGAGAAGAGCCTGGTGAAGCTACCCCAAACTGCATCCACTGCATCTGGTAGGTATAGGCATCATAGAACCAGTCAACGTCACGGTCTACAATGCTTTTAACAGATTGTGTGATCAATAGTTCCGGTGGTACGTTATCACTGATCACCGGGCTTTTGTTGATATCCTCAAAGTTTTTGGTACAGGAGCTGAGCATCATACCAGCTACGGCAACGCCTATACTCCATTTATTAATAGCTTTCATGTTCAATTTTTTGTTAAACGGTTATTAGAATCCTACCTGTACTGTCAGACCCATGTTACGAACAAACGGAACGGCACCATATTCGGAGAAAGCAGATGTTTTGTTGTTACGAACTGCTTCCGGGTTGATGTGGTCCGGCAGGTTGTTGAACAGGTAACCCAGGTTACGGCCTACCAGTGATACGCGGAGGCTGTTGAGTCTCCAGCGTTGTATCATTTCGGTAGGGAGGGAATAGCCGAGGGAAACTTCGCGCAGTGCTACGTAAGAAGCGTCAAATACGGAAGCCTCACGGATACCGATGCCCCAGTCGCCGACCATACCATAGTATTGGAATGGTGTGAGCGGGCTTACATAACCTTTTTCATAAGCCTGTTGGTAAGTCATACCATCCAGCGTAATGTTCTGACCGTCTTTGGAGATAGTAGTACCTTTCTGGAATACGGCATCGGGGATCATACCATCATTGCGGGTTACGCCGGAAGCATCTTTGAAGGTAATACCACCGTGTTCAGTGTCGCGGCCATACATGGTGTTGGCAGTAGTACCTCTACCTGTACCGTACTGGTGAGAAGCAGAGAAGAAGTCACCACCGATACGTGCCTGGATCAGGACGCCGAGGCTCCAGTTTTTGTAGTTGAAAGTATTCTGCAGACCCAGGTTGAAGTCGGGCATAATGTTACCTACTACAGCTTTTCCGCGTACATATTGGTAAGGGAAATCACTACCTCCTAAAGAAATGATCGGTTTACCATTGGCATCACGGGTATAACCATAGTCAGTTATCAGGTTACCGTAGCTACCACCTACTGAAGCGATAGCCTTAACACCCTGGTCTTCGTTGAGCTCCAGCTTGTCTACGCCAGGAGCGAGTTCTATGATTTTGTTTTTGTTGCGGCTACCATTGAGGGTAACATCCCAGGTGAAGTTTTTCTGCTGGATAGGTGTACCGTTGATAGACAGCTCTATACCTCTGTTAACCATGCTACCAGCGTTGATCCAACCGGAGAGAACACCGGATTCAATAGGCATCGGCAGATTAATGATCTGGTTGGTAATGTTGGTACGGTACCAGGCAAAGTCAAAGCCCAGACGATTATTAAAGAAACGAACATTAGCACCCAGTTCCCAGCTTTTTGAGAGGGAAGGTTTCAGGTTCATGTTCGGCAGGATATTCGAGTTATAGATATTTACCAGCGGTAAGTCTTTACCGGAGGAGGCACCCTGATACAGTTCGGTAGTATAATAGCCGGTATTGATCGAATACGGATCGAGGTCACCACCTACCATCGCATAAGAAGCGCGCAGTTTACCATAGCTGATCCATTCAGGCAGGGTATTTTTCAATGTATGGGTGAATTCCCACGCAGCACTTACTGAAGGATAGAAGTAAGAGTTATTAGTATGTCCCTTGCTACCTTTAGGATAAGTCAGCGCGGAAGACCAGTCGTTACGGCCGGTCACATCCAGGAACAATTCGTTGTTATAAGCGAGGCTGGCCGCGAAGAATACAGAATTGATCACTTTACGCAGCAGCGGGTCATTCTTTACAATCGGAGCGGTGATACTGTTGCTGATATCATACAGGAAAGGAATACGCAGCCCACTGGTAGTATAGTTATTATACTGTTTACCGATACCGCTGTTCCAGGTTTCCGCACCCAGGTTCAGGTTACCCTCAAATTTTTTGCCCAGTTTAGGTGTGATCATCGCCATACCAGTGAAGGTATATTGTGATTTGTTAACACCGGCAACAGAATAAAAACCATCGGAACCTTTAAAGAAAGCACCAGTACCTACTTCTTTACGTTCGTCAGTAGACTGTTCGCTGCTGAAGTTGGCTTTACCTACGAATTTCAGCCAGTCGGTAGCTACTGCAGTGAGGGAGAAGTTACCAGTGATGAGAGATTCTTTACGGGTCCAGCTGTTGTAAGCCTGTTGATAAAAATAGTCAGCGCCCGGATTGGTGCTCAGGTTAGCCCTGCCACCATTGGGTCCGAGATAGTTTTCCGGTTTGCTCCAGATGGAAGGATCGTAGTTACGTGGGAACACATATACCCATTTACGACCGATGTTATAGCTGGTGTAGTCACCACCCTGACGGTCGGGGTTGAGTGTTTTGGAAGTAGCATAGGTTACACCCGCATCAGCACTCAGCACTTTGGAGATCTGGGAAGATCCGCGGAAAGCGAAGGTGTTTCTGCCAAAGCTGTTGTTGGGAGAAACGCTGTTATTGTCCAGGTGGGAGTAAGACAGACGGAAAGTTCCTTTGTCGTTACCACCTTCCATGGACACGTTGGTATTAAAGTATTTACCAGTCTGGTAAAGATCTTTAGCGTTGTTGGGTTTAGCAGTATATGGTACTTTCATGCCGTTGGCCAGTTCTACCATGCTACCGTCCATTTTGGAACCGAAGCTGTAACCACCTACGTTGTTGGCATAAACACCATCAGTACCCTGACCGTAAGAATTCTGCAGGTCGATAGCACCGCGGTATACTTTTTCGATCTGGGCAGTCTGGCTAACGGTAACGCCTATACCTTTTCTTGCATTACCTTTTTTGGTGGTAATGAGGATGGCGCCGTTGATAGCGCGGGAGCCGTACAATGCTGTAGCAGCAGCACCTTTCAGCACTGTTACAGATTCGTAGTCGTCGGGGTTGAGGTTTTTCAGTACGTTACCGAAGTTAACGTCTGCGGCACTCTCGTCATTTTCGAAGATCACACCATCTACGATGAAGATAGGCTGGTCTTTACCATTCAGTGATTTAGCACCACGCAGTATGATACGGGGAGCAGCAGCAGGACCACCGGCAGCAGCGGAGATGTCCAGACCGGCTACCTTACCCTGCAATGCAGATACCGGGTTGATGGAGTTGGTTTTAGCCACATCCGCACCCTTCAGTTCTGTTACCGCATAACCCAGCTTACGCTGTTCACGCTTCATGCCCATAGCGGTAACCACTACTTCGTTCAGATTTTTGTTGTCTTCTTTCAGAACAACTGTTAAGGTGGTTTGTCCGTTTACAGGTACTTCCTGATTGATAAAACCGATATAAGACAGTACCAGTGTAGCATTAGGAGCTACCTGTACTTTAAAGGTACCATCAGCACCGGACATGCTGCCGTTGGCAGTTCCTTTTTCTTTTACCGTAACACCTGGCAAAGGCGTTCCCTTTTCATCTTTTACGGTTCCCGTAACAGCTTTCCTATCCTGCGCCCATGCGGCGATGCAGCAGCATAAGAAAAGCAACGTGGTGAGAAGAAATGATCTTCGCATAGCTTCCTTAGGTTTAATTTATAACTAGTGATCAGTCACATGATAAAAAATGCACGGCAAGGCCTTTACCGAAGCATCGCTGCAAGAGGCAGCCAGAGGCAGGCAAGACATAGTTTCCGTTCCCGTAATAAATCATGGAATTACTCCACTGACAATTTCATTGTTCACTGTTCTGCTTTGCTACAGTAGTAAAACGTTTTAGCAAATCACTATAAAAAAAACCTGTCCGGCCTCACATTCTCTTTTCATTTTCACCAACAAGTTTTCTCAACAGAAATAATGGTTTCAAACTTAGGTATAATTATGAGAAGTGCAAAAAAGATTTAACAATTTTTTGATGTTTGGTTAACAACTCGTTAAAAGTATTAAAATAATATAGCTCACGAAGAAAATACTATCAGTATCCGAAATCATCAAAAGAGAATGAGATTTCAGGACATCATCCCTCAAAAAACAGAAGGGTAGTAAACGCAACGATAGGACGATATGAAAAGGCAAGGCCGGAAAATGTTTGATGTATTGAAAGCCCGTCTGATTGAGTCAGACGGGCTTTCCCATCAAAAGGGACTTATTTGTTCACCGCCTCCAGTGCGAGCCTGGCTGCAGTTTCATCGAAGGACTCTTTATAACTGTCCAGAAATCCTTTAGCGGCTGCATGAGCCTGCGGATCCTGGCTCAGCGCCTCCAGGAATGCTTTTTTACGAAGAGAGATCTTTACCGGCACCTGGTCTTTCACCAGATAATAGGTATATTCTTTTTTATATTCATCATAGTTTTTGCCGGACTGCACCATTCCTTTATCTACAAAGTCAGCCTGTTTGAAAACGACCTTCACATCCCGTACCAGCCGGTATTTGCCACCAGCCAGCTGCTCCACAAACCGGGGCGTACCATTCAGGTTCACCGCTACAAAAGCTGTTTCCGCATCTCCTTTTTTAAGATGGAAAGCCTGTATGTCTTTGGTTTCCGGTGCATAGGCTTTGCCGTCGCCACCTTTTACGATCAGCATGTTTTTCTCCAGGTCTATATTGGCATCATATACTATAGAGCGACCTACCCTTTTATGTTCCAAAGAGTCGAGCCACATACGACCCCAGTCAGCGTACAGATAAGGAGTGCCAACCGTATTTTCTTTCGGGTGGAATGTGAGTGCGGTTGCAAATCTTACTCCCAGGTTGTTGTCGATACTATTCCGGGCACTAACGGTCTGTGCGAGGCCGGTAGAATCCTGTGCCTGCAGCGAAAGACCTGCTAACAGGGTAATGGTTGAAAGAACGATGTTTTTTTTCATGGCATTGATTATGGTTTGATAATTCTTGTCTTATGGCTTGTCCCACCATATCGGCGTTGTAAACAGGTCCGGGCCTTGTGCTGCGTTGGCTGCGTTCACATTATTCCTGTTTACATCATATTCATTCCGTGGGTAACGTAAACGGCGCGGTATCTGGCCATTGGTTTCGTTATTTTTATAGTTGACCGGCGTCAGTACAGGGAATCCGCTGCGGCGCCAGTTAGCATAGGTTTCATAATCATTCAGAAAAGTTGTAATGTAATACTGGGTATTGATGGCTTCGAGCTGACTGTTTAACGGCCCCGACAATGCTGCAGCCTGGGCTGTCGCATAAATGGTGGCCGCAGCATCATTATACACAATGGAAGGAGAATACAAAGTCCATTGCCAGATACCGGATTTCACACCGGTGGTAAAAAACTGCACCGGATCACCAGCAATCCAGCCTCTGGCCGCGGCTTCCGCCAGCATCAACTGTACTTCCGAAAAAGTGATAAAAATATTCGGTGAGTTGGGTTGTGCAATGACCTGTTTGGGCTGTGAATAATGCGCCAGATTGGCATCGCCGGTAGTACCTATTCCAAAAACCGGATCAGAGGTGTTGTCAAATCCACTGGGCAGCCCTTTCTGCAAAGCGGGATCATCAGAGCCACCGGGTGTGGAATCAGCCTTCGGCAGTTCAGAGATAATCTGCAAACGGGGATCTGACTTCCCTTTCAGCAGGTCTACAAAAAACTTCGAGAGTTTGATGTTCAGATTATCTTTACTGGTTTCTCCGCGACTGCCGGGATATACCCCAATAACATGGCTGTTGGGATTATCATAATCACCGGATGCATGCTGAATGAAAAAAGCATCCGTGTTGGCGGTAAACACACCGCCGGCCACGGCTTTCTGCACCCAGGTCTTACCCTGTGAAGGGTCTGCCTTCTTGGATAACCGCAGCCCTACCCGCAGCAACAGTGAGTAGGCCAGTTTTTTCCACTGTGCCGGAGAACCGCCATAGCCGGAGATATCCGCATTGCCGGGTGTAGATTTGGAAGGGTCCAGCTGGGCCGCAGCAGCCTGCAGTTCGGAGGCCAAACCCGCATAAATCACATCCTGCGGATCATAAGCCGGTGTAAAGTTCTGATCAAGAAATCCCCTGCCAGCCGCTACATATGGCACATAACCATACAGATCAGTCAACCGCTGCAACATGATTACTTTGGCAATCCTGGCCATTGCATTCACATTGACTTGTGTTGGATCGTCTTTGGTCTGGTCTATCAGTGTCGTCAGTATCTTCACACCATTGGGATAAAATGAATTAAAAGCTGCTCCGGTATATCCATCATTATACAGGTATTTATCTCCTACATAAGTCAGGCTCAGGGAAGAGATATGTTGCACCATCGGGGCACAGTAGATAAGATTGGCCCGCCAGGCTTCAAACTCGCCACCGGAAACATACAGCAGCCCTCTGGTGAGCAGGATACCGGGAGCTATTGTCGGCGCAGCAGTAGGATCGGTGTTGATCCGTTCGAAATTTTTTGTACAGGAAGCCAACAACCCAATCAACACTACTACAATTCCGAATTTATGTAATGACTTGATCATTGTTAAAAGAAATTTAGAATTTTACATTCAGATTCAGACCATAACTTCTTGATTGCGGATATCCCAGTAATTCCGCTCCCTGCCCTGCCCCATTGCTGTAAGTAGATTCCGGGTCTACGTTAGGCACATCTTTATAAATAATCCACAGGTTTCTCGCTACAAATGACAGGGAGGCGCCGGTAATCGGCAATTTATCCAGTAGGCGGGGCGACAGGTTATAAGTAAGAATTACCTGACGCAACTTGATAAAGGCACCACTGTAAATAAATGGTTCTGCAATATTAAAAGCGATGTTCTGGAAGTAGTCCTGTGCATCTACCCGCTTATCCACAAATCTGGTAGGATCGGCAGGGTCCTGTGCTTTGATCATGATACCGTCTTTGCGACCGGTGAGCGTGGCCTTCTGTAATCCGAAATAATAGGCGTAATCGTTGGTACCGGAGTAAATTTTGTTGCCCCAGCGGGAATCTATCAGGATGCCCAGTGTAAAGGATTTAAAGCTGAAGTTGTTGGTAACACCCAGTGTATAAGGCGCTACACCGGTGCCGAAGATAGTAAGTGGCCCCTGCATGGGCTTGCCGGCGCTGTTAAATAAAATATTGCCCTGATCATCCCGCAGGAATTTAAATCCCTGGATTACGCCAAAAGGCTGGTGGGGCACCTGCTGGATAGTGACGTTGAAAGTGCGTACATCCGCTACTTTCAGGGCATTCAGTTTACCGTCCAGCTGGATCACTTCACTTTTGTTATAGGCAAAATTGGGGATGATGTCCCAGCTGAAATTCTTGCTGCGTACGGGTGTGCCGGTGATCATCAGTTCCACGCCTTTGTTGCTTACCTTACCTACATTGATAAAGGCAGTATTATAACCGGAAGCGTTAGAGATAGTGGTTTGCACAATATCGTCTTTGGTTTTACGGGTATACCAGGAGAAGTCTATAGCCAGGCGGCTGTCGAAGAAACGGGCTTCCAGACCGGCTTCATAGCTGGTGTTGACGTATGGCCTTAGTGTAGCGTTGGGCACGGCGTAACTGCCGTCCTGTGCTTTTTTCACGTCGGCCACAGGCAGACTGGTAGTGCCCAGCGTGAACGGGTTTTGTACACTGTAGGCGAGCCGTAGCCGGTATGGATCAGTATCACCTCCCACCTGTGCCCAGGAAGTACGCAGTTTGAGGTAGTTGATCCATTTGGGCAGGGTGAAAGCGTCTGACAGTACGAAACTGAGTCCTGCAGAGGGATAGAAAATACTGTTACTGTTAGATGGCAGTGTGGAAAACCAGTCGTTGCGGCCGGTGAGGGTCAGATATACATAACTTCTGAAAGACACTTCCGCAGAAGCATATATGGAATTGATTTTTTTCTCGAAGATATCGTTTGTAACGGTTTTTGTTTGCAGGTTGCTTTGATCATAAAAGAAGGGGATGTTGAAGGTGTTGCCGTTGAGCGACAATTTATCATTTCTGTTGCGCATCACGTTGCCGCCTACAAATCCGGATACACGCCAGTCTCTGGCGAAAGCCCTTTCCACGCCCAGCATGATGTCTGCGTTCAGTTCGTAGAAGTTCTGACGGGTCTGGTCGTTGATCTGGCCACCAACGATATAGGCGGTACCAGTGGGGGTAATGGCTTTGTTGTCACGGAAAAACATATCCGCCCCGATACGGCCTTTTACAAAAAGCCAGTCCAGCACATCATAACGCAGTTCAGCGGTATTGATAAAGCGGTCTTTTTTATCGTGCTGAATAAAATCGTATACGGAGAACCAGGGGTTAGTGATGTATTGGTTGGCATTCCAACGGAATTCGTTGCCGTCGGCGTTGAGTTTGCTGGTTTTCAGCGTTTGCACGCTGAGGGAGGTAGGCAGCAGGTATAGTGCGAAGTTGGCGTTGCCGGGAGAGTCGGATACCCTGGGCCTGTTATCGGTGCGTTCCCGGATATATTTGGCGTATACGTTCAGGTGAAGTTTTCTGCCAAGCCAGGCGGAGAGGTTAAGCGACAGGTTATCGCGGCGTATGCCGGAATTGGGCAGGGTGGCTTCATTTTTCATATCGGTGGCTCCGAAGCGCCAGGTCACTTTTTCATTGCCACCGCTGGCAGCGATGGAGTTGGTGAAAGTATAACCGCTGCGGTAGAATTTTTTGAAGTTGTTTTTGATGGCGCTGTAGGGTCTGCTGATGCCATCGTATTGAATAACGGAAGAGCCGTCGAGTGGTGCACCCCAGCTGAAAAGTCCGGCTGACCGTGCTTCTGCAGCAGTCTGTGGTTTGAGGCCATTGAGGCCCATACCGAAGTCATATTGCCAGTCGAGGTTGTTTACGACGGGGCGTTCAAACACGATATTGCTGCTATATTCCACGCCTATTCCTTTGCGGAAGGCGCCGCTTTTGGTAGTGATAAGGAGTACACCGTTAGAGGCACGGGAACCGTACAATGCTGCAGCAGTGCCACCTTTCAGCACTGAGATGGTAGCGATGTCATCGGGATTGATGCTGGAGAGACCATCACCGGCATCAGTACCGCCGTATTCACCGGCGGAGCCGAGGTTATCATTATTGATAGGAATCCCATCTACTACGATGAGGGGCTGGTTGTTTCTGTTTTTATCGATGGAAGTATTACCCCGGAGGATGATACGGCTGGAGCCAGCCGGACCGGTGGCGGTGGAGGTGACGTTAAGACCAGCCACTTTACCGGAGAGGCTGTTGGCGATATTGGTGGAACGGGCCTGGGTCAGTTCTTCTCCTTTCACTTCAGACACCGAATATCCCAGTGACTTTTTTTCCTTTTTGATACCGAGTGCGGTGACCACTACTTCTCCCAGGCTTTTTTCATCCTGTTTGAGGACTACGGTCAACTGGGTTTCGGTACCTACGGGTACTTCCTGGGGAAGATAACCCACGTATCGGAAAACCAGGGTGCTGCCGGTGGCTACAGACAGAGAGAAGGCTCCCTGCGCGTTGGTCACGGTGCCTTTGTTGGTTCCTTTTACCAGGACATTGACACCAGTGAGGGGCTGGCCGGTATTGTCCGTTACCTTGCCGGTAATGGCCTGTTGTGCCCACAGTACGGGGGCGGACAATAACAACAGCACAACAAGCAATGCATGCGTAAAGTTCCTGATCATTTTTTTAAAAGAATGAAGTGAAGAAATAAACCAGGGGCGTGGTTTTGGCTGAACATTCAATTTCCTGTTGACCGGGCTGAGATCTGACAACCGGAAACTGAATAAGATAACAACATGACATAGACTTTTGTTCCCGTGAGGACACCGGAACAGCAGGATACTAGCGGGGATTGGGGGGTATTATTTTTTTCCCGGGTTGGAAGAAGCTCTCACGATGAGTGATGGTTCCAGTACAATTTGCCGGGGTGCAGCAGCAGGATGATTCAGTTCTTCCATGAGTACTTCCACAATATTTTTTCCGATTTCTGTGATGGGTTGGGCCACACAGGTGATAGAAGGGCTGTGGAGGCGGAAGAGGTCGTGATCATCGAAGCTGGCCACACCTATCTGCGGGCCGATTTCCCAGCCGAGGGAGCGGATACTTTCGATGCCGTAGATGCCGAGATAGTTGGTAGCAAAGAATACTGCGTCCAGGTCTTTGACGGAGGTAAGGAACTTTTTTATTTCTGTGTTAAAGCCTTCGCGTTCCAGTTCGAATGGTATTTTTTTCACCTGGCTTTTGTTGAAAGGGAGATGATGATGTTTGAGGGCGGCGGTAAATCCGTCCAGGCGGTCTTTCATCTGGATCTGATCGGAGGTGATGGTTACGATGGCGATCTTTTTATATCCCTGTTGAGCGAGGTGGCTGGTGACGTTGTAGGCGCCCTTGAAGTTATCTACTACCACGTAGCTGGAGCTAACATTTGGCAGATAGCGGTCTACGAGGACTACTGGTTTGGAGGTAGCTTTGAGTTGTTCTATTTCCTTGTCCAGGTTTTTGGTGGGGGTAACGATATAGCCGTCTACCTGGCGGTATTTCAGTACTTCCAGGAGGCCTTTTGCTTTTTCGGTATTATCTTCTGTGCTGCCATACAGTACTTTGTAGCCGTGTTTATCGGCTTCATCTTCCATGACTTTGGCGAGACTGGCGAAGAAGTTATTGGCGATATCTTCTACGATAAGGCCGATGGTTTTGGTTTTTCCGGTACGAAGACCACGTGCAAGCTGGTTAGGTTTGTATTTAAGCTTAGCGGCTATTTTCTGTATTTTTTTACTAACCTGTTCGCTGATCCGTTTTTCTTTTGACTTACCGTTGAGAACAAACGAAACGGTCGTGGGAGAAACCCCTGCCTGTTTTGCGATGTCTTTAATAGAGATTCCTTTCATAGACAACAAATGCTATATCGATTTAGCCCTGCGTAAATTACAAAATCAAAGCTGAAATTTACATTCTTGGGTTAATTATTCCAAAAAACTTGCTAAATCTTATAGTCCGGCATTAGCAGCGGACTATGACATTTAAGGGTCATTTTCCCAATAATGATATTTTTTTAACCAATTTTTAATAATTTGGCAACATTCATAGGACAATGGCAATAGTAAATAACGAATTGCCTGTATACCAGTAGTTTTAAAATTAATACTTGAATGAAACCCATTCTTATTAAAGTGGGGGCTTTTGCCGATAACCAGATCACGATCATAGAGAGATGTGATCCGCATTTCAACACACCGTTTCACTTCCACCCGGAATGTGAGCTGGTGTTTGTTACGGAAAGCCACGGGAAGAGAATTGTAGGGGACAGCATTGAGAGCTTTGAGGAAGGCGATATGGTGTTTCTGGGGCCGCATATTCCCCATGTATGGTATAATGAGGAAGAATATTATAAAGGGGACGAGAACCTGAAAGCCCGTTCCGTGGTGATTTATTTTCCCAAAGACATTTTTGGGGAGAAGTTTTATGGTCTTCCAGAAACCAAAGCATTAAGTGAGCTTTTCCATCGCGCGCAGCGCGGGATGAAAATCACCGGGCCTACCTACGACAAACTGAAGCCGGAAATACTGTCACTTCCCAAAAAGGAGGGGCTCGACCGGATCATCTCCCTGCTCAGCATTCTGAAAACATTATCGGAAACAAGGGATTGTTATTACCTGGCCAGCACTGGTTATTCCCATGCCTACAATGTAAAAGACAATCATAAGATTGATGAGGTCTTTAAATATGTGATGAACAACTTCTCCAAAGAGATCTCCCTGCAGGACGTAGCCAGCATCACGAACCTCTCCCCGCAGTCATTCTGCCGTTTCTTTAAGAACCGTACCAAAAAATCCTTTGTACAGTTCCTTAATGAGGTACGAATCGGGCATGCCTGCAAGCGCCTGACAGAAGAAGACTGGTCTATTGCAGAAATCGCCTATTCCTGTGGTTTTAAAAACCTGTCCAATTTTAACCGCTTTTTTAAAGAGATCGTTGGTAAAACGCCCAAGGAGTACAAGAACGAGCTCAGATTGAAAGAAGCATAACCTGCAACGATACCGCACGTACGAATAACGCTTAAAATTCAGCCGGCAAAAAATCGAAATAATCAGAATATTCTTCTTACTTTCATTCATTGTAATTCAACCAAAACATCTAATCGCTACTGTAATTCAATGTTCAGCAGTTATTCAGATACCCAGTTAGTATCACTGTTAAAAAGTGATGACAATGCCGCCTTCAATGCCATCTATGAACGCTACAGTAAAATGTTGTATCTCTTTATTTACAGCAAACTGGAAGCCGGAGAGCTGAGTAAGGATGTGTTGCAGGATCTGTTTGTTTCCCTTTGGGAGAAACGTCATTCCCTTGTACTGAAAGAGTCGCTGAAATCATACCTATACCAGGCAGCCCGGCACAAGATCATTGATATCTACCGGAAAAATGCCACGTATCGCAAGTACCTGCAGCAGCTTATTGAACATTTTGATGCACAGCCCCATGCCATTGATGAAGCGGTTGACTACAAAGCCAGGGCACAGGACCTGTTTGAAGCCATCAACCACCTGCCGGAGAAGATGAAGGAAATATTTATGCTGAGCAGGTTCGAAAATCTTTCCATAGAACAGATATCCACCCACCTCGGCCTTTCCCAGCAAACAGTAAAGAACCAGATCACCAAAGCATTAAAGATATTACGGGCCAACTATGCGCAAACTGATAAGATATTGCTCGTTATCTCCCTGGTTTTCATGGCCAACCGGTAATTTCCTTAAAATTTTCTCTATTGCGATGGTACTTTTTCCACGTTATTACGACTTATCATCATCCAAAAACGCTATCAGGTGGACACAGAACAGATAAAAATATTGCTGGAGCGATATCAACAGGGGAGCTGCTCACCGGAGGAAGCGAATATCATAGAACAGTGGTTTGAGCAGATCAACAGCCGCCAGTCTACCCTGGTAGACGAAACTGCGCTGGATCTGCAGCTGGATGAAGTGAAACAGCGGATCCATGAACAGATTACACCGGCACCCCGTGTACGCCGCATGCGGCCATGGCTGTTGGCGTCTGCAGCTGCAGCAGTTGTACTGCTCGCCGCCGGACTGTTCTGGTTTAACAGTCAGCATCAATCCACCGTCAACCTGCCGATCACGCAACTACCCATCACCGGCAGCAACCGTGTGGTAAAGGATGGTTTTGTAGAAATAACCACACCCAAAGGACATCAGGAAAATATAAAACTGGATGATGGCAGCACCATCAGCCTTAATGCCAACAGTAAACTACGCTACCCTGAACATTTCGGTCCGGACGAAAGAAGTATATACCTCGATGAAGGAGAAGCCCTTTTTAACGCCGCCCCCGATGCGAACCGGCATTTTGTAGTACGCACCGCTGAAATAGCCACCACTGCACTGGGCACCACCTTCAACATCCGGGCCTACAACGCGGAAAATAAAGTGACTGTAGCCCTGCTCACCGGTAAAGTAAAAGTGGACCAGCTGCACAACAGCCAGGCTAACAACTCCCTGATACTGATGCCCAGCGAACAGATCAGCTACGACCGGCAACTGCTTAGTCTGATCAAAACCTCTTTTAGCAAAGCTGATGAGGTGACCGCCTGGAAACAGGGATACCTCGTTTTCAAAGACGCACCCTATATCGAACTCATGACCGGTATCGAAAATCGTTACGGCGTGACCGTTATTAATGAAAGCAGTAAGACAGCCTGGAACTATACCGGTAATTTCAGAAATGAAAGCCTTGCGGAAGTAATGGACATTATTTGTATCGCCAAATCATTAACATATACCATTAAAAACGACACCGTTTATCTTGTAAATAAAAAATAGCTCATATGAGGGTAAAGCCTTGTCCCATGAAATGGTTTATATCCATGGGGCTAATGCTGACATTGCTGCTGTCCGGTAGCTTAAAAACCCTGAGTAGCGCCATCATACAGACACAGTATCCGCCATCAACAATTGTTGTCAGTATCCAGGTCAAAAACAAAAACCTGGAAGACGTTATGGCCGAAATATCGGCCATAACCGGGCTGAACTTCCATTACGACAAAACTGATCTTAACCTGAAAAAAAAGGTTACGCTCAACTGCACCAAAACACCGATCGAAGAAGTTCTGGCGTTGTTATCAGCACAAACCGGATTGAAGTTTACCCGCGTCAACAACAAAATTATTGTAGGTGCTGATACCGAATCCGGAGAAGCTCAGACTGTTGACCTATTAAAGCACGTTTCACTTGAAAGACAAATCACCGGAATCGTACGCGATAATAAAGGCACGCCACTACAGGGAGTAACCGTTAAAATCAGGAACAGCAATAAAGGAACGCAGACAGACGCCGACGCTGGCTTTAACATAGCCGCCAGCCCTGGCGATGTACTGCTTTTCAGCTATGTGGGATATCTCCCCCGCGAAGTGACCATTGGCACAGACAGCGAACTCTCCATCATACTGATCGAAAATATCAAAGCACTGGGCGAACTGGTGGTAACCGCCATGGGCATACAGAAAAAGTCGAGGGAACTGCCCTACTCCACCCAGCAGCTGGACGGAGATGACGCTTCCCTCGTTAAAGACGCCAGCTTCATGAACAGCATCAGCGGTAAAGCCGCCGGTGTATCTATCACCCGCAGCGCCTCCGGTATAGGCGGCTCCGTTAGGGTAGTACTGCGTGGTAATAAATCTACCCGCGAAAACCAGCCCCTCTACATCGTAGACGGCGTACCCTATGCCAACTACACACCCGCCCAACCCACTGATGTATGGGGCCAGGCCAACAATATCATCGGTGCCTGCGGCCGTGACGGCGGTGATGGCATCTCCAATATCAACCCCGACGATATCGAAAGCATCAGCATACTCAAAGGCGCCTCCGCCGCCGCCCTGTACGGCAGCCAGGCTGCCAACGGCGTGATCCTCATCACCACCAAAAAAGGGAAACCAGGCAAAAACCGTATAGACGTGGCCTCCGACTTCACCATCGAAAGGCCCTCCCTCCTGCCTAAACTCCAATACCGCTACGGACAAACAGATCCCCCCGGCAATGATATGGTAGGCACGCCCAAACCCGGTTCTATCGGCAGCTGGGGCTCGCCCGTCAATGTACCGGACCATGTAAAGGATTTCTATAACACCGGTACTACCTGGACCAACACCGTCTCTTTCAGTGGTGGCACTGAAACTGCCCAGAGCTACTTTTCATATTCCAACACCACCAATAAAGGCATCCTGCCAACCAGTAAGTTCAACCGGCATACCATCAACTTCCGGGAAACACTCAAGCTGCTCAACGACAAACTGATCATGGATGCCAACGTGTCTTTCCTGGCGCAGTCTACCCTCAACCGCCTTTCTTCCGGACTGTACTATAGCCCTATCTCCGGACTGTATACCTTCCCCCGCGGCCTGGATTTCAGCGCCTATAAAAACGGATTTGAATACTATGACACCACCCGCAACCTGTATATGCAGAACTGGTGGAACATCCGCAGCGATAAAGGCTGGATAGGACAAGACGATCAGCAGAATCCCATGTGGGCCTTGTTACGCAACCGGCGTATCGACTCCCGTTACCGCGGCATGGCTTCTCTCTCCCTCAGCTATCAGCTCAACAACTGGCTGTCCCTCAAAGGACGCGGCAGCTTTGATAAATCCATGGACCAGTATGAACTGGAAGCCTATGCCGGCACACAGATCGTACTGTCAGGCGTCAACGGCCGCTATACTTTCGAAAGGGAATTCAACACCCAGCTGTATGCCGACATGATGGTCAACGGCAGCGGGAAAGTAACTTCATGGCTGCATATGGCCGGCAATCTGGGCATCAGCATCACCGATATTAAAGCCCACGAAAGAACATACAACGGTGCCAATCCCAATGCCCCACCAGGGCTGATCTATCCCAACAAATTCTCTGTATACAATATCAACGATAAATCACTGGACGCACAACATAATGTAGAACAGAAACAGCTGCAGGCCGTATTCGGCAATGCCCAGCTGGGCTTCAAAAACTACCTGTTTCTCGACCTGACCGGCCGTAATGACTGGTCCAGCACCTTTGCGTTTACACCCACACTCAGAAAAGGATACTTTTATTACTCCGCCGGCCTGTCTGCTGTATGGTCCGATATGTTTAAACTGCCCGCAGCCATCAACCAGCTGCGTACCCGGATCTCCTACGCCAAAGTAGGCAACGATATCGCCAGTTATTCCTCCAACCCGGCTCCCTTTACCATGCGGACTATCGCAGGCGTCAGCAGGGTGGTACTCAACCAACGTACCCCCTACCCCGGCATATCCCTGGAACCGGAAGACAACCGCTCCCTGGAAGCCGGCATCGAAGCCCACCTCTTTGACAACCGCTTCAATGCAGACATTACCGTCTATAAAAACAATAACTACAAACAATATATGGAAGTGCCCGCCCCTCCGGGGTCAGGGTTTACCACCTACTACCTCAATATGGGCAACATCCAGAATGTAGGGATGGAAGCCTCTGTAACGGTAATACCTATACGTCAAAAGAATTTCAGCTGGAACAGCACCATCAACTTCTCCTTCAACCGCAACAAGGTATTACAGCTGAGCAATAACAACATTGCCGGCGCCGATACCAGCAACCGTTTCAGCCTGACAGACTTTGGCGTAAACATGTTTGGTTCGTTTATCCGTGAAGGTGATTCCTGGGGAGATATCTATTCCAACAAGGAGCTTAAACGCAATGATAAAGGTCAGATTATAGTAGATGATCAGGGTAAACCCAGTACCACTACCAGCTTCAAAAAAGTAGGCAACCCCAATCCCGATTTCATGCTGGGCTGGAACAACAGCATCTATTATCGTAACCTGACCTTCAGCTTCCTGATAGACGGCCATTTCGGTGGTAAAGTCATGAGCGTCACACAGGCCATACTGGATGGATATGGTGTCAGCGAAGTGACTGCCAGAGCCAGAGACAACGGCGGCGTACTCCTCAACACCGTCACCGACGACAACGTACCGTATACCAGGAAGGTCAGTGCGCAGGATTATTATACCATCATCGGCGGCAGGTCGGGCATTGGTGAAATGTATATGTATGACGCCACCAACATACGCCTGCGGGAACTCAGTCTCAGTTACCTCATCCCGCTGAAATGGAAATGGATTAAGAATGTACGCGCCGGCATCATTGGAAGAAACCTTTTCTTTTTTTACCTCAACGCCCCGTTTGACCCTGAAGTGTCTATGGGCGCAGGCAACGGACTGCTGGGCGTAGATGTATTTGGATTACCGCCTGTACGCAGTATGGGCCTGAACCTCAAATTCGGATTCTAAAACCACGCACCCATGAAAAAACGGACTTTACACATGCTGCTCGTTATCGCCACCGTCCTGCTGAGCAGTGGCTGTACCGGGAAATTCATCGACATCAATAAAAACCCTTACGACTTCGGAGAAGATGAGCTGAAAGGAGATTTCCAGCTGATGGGCGCACCTATGTCGCAGGCCCAGCTGCACCTCCTGCGCTACAACGACCCTCCCACCGCACAACTGCAGCAGAACCTGAATGCAGATATATTTTCCGGTTATATGATGTCGCCCACCCCTTTTGAAGGTAATATCAACAATACCAATTACGGACTGCTGTATTACTGGAACAACCATCCCTGGAACGAGGCCTACAACTGGGTATTCAAAGCCTGTGCCTTCACCCAGGAAAAAGCCAGAGGTAAGTACCCTGATTTTTATGCCTGGGCCCAGATCATGAAAGTAGAAGCCATGCATCGCATCAGCGATATCTTCGGTCCTATTATATACACTCATTTCAGTAACATTAACGAGGATAAAAGCCTGGATTACGACTCCCAGCAGGAGGCTTATTATGCGTTTTTCAAAGATCTTGACAGCGGTATCACGACGCTGACCAATTATGTCAACAGTGGCGCCACACAGCGTTTTCAGTCTTTTGACCTTGTATATAAAGGAGATTATGTCCAATGGATAAAATTTGCCAACACCCTGCGGTTAAGGCTGGCGATCCGTATCTCGGGAGTAGACAAAGACAAAGCCCGCGCTGAAGGCGAAGCTGCTCTGAAACATCCTATGGGCTTACTACAGGACAGCAAAGACAATTTTTCAGTAGACATCTCTCCTGTCACCCATCCGTTGAACATCATGTGTTATACCTGGGCCGACCTGCGTATGAGTGCGCCCATGGAGTCTATACTGACTGGTTTAAAAGACCCGCGCCTGCCGAAATATTTTGTACATACCGATGAGGGGCCTACTGTATACCGTGGTATTCGCAACGGCATCCGTATTTCAGCCAAGGAACAGTATTCCGGCTTTTCGCTGCTGGTACGGCTGGAAAATAAAATCCAGTACATGACCGCAGCCGAAGCCTGGTTCCTGAAAGCAGAAGCAGCCCTTAATGGCTGGGAAGGCGCCGGCACCGCCGCCTATAATTATGAAAAAGGTATCAGCACTTCTTTCGCCCAATACGGACTAACTAACGTTGACGACTATATTAATAACAACACTAACAAGGCCAAACCTTACATAGATCCTAACAATCCTGTCAACAATGTTTCTGCCGGCAGCCAACATTTGAGCACCATCACCATCAAATGGCAGGAAGAGGCATCAGCAGAAGAGAAACTGGAACGTATCATCACCCAGAAATGGATTGCCATGTTTCCCGAAGGACAGGAAGCCTGGAGTGAATTCAGACGTACGGGTTATCCCAAACTGTTTCCCGTAGTGATCAACAACAGTAACCTTACGATCAGCAGCGAAAAATTCATCCGCCGCCTCCCTATGCCACAGATAGAACAGGTCACCAATCCCAAAGCCCTCGCCAAAGCCGTCAAAACACTGAACGGCCCGGATAACGGAGGGACACGATTATGGTGGGATACCAAACCATGAACTGTGATGACTGGTATTGTTTACTATGATGAGTGCTGATGCTCCTGATAAGCGAAGATTAACATATTAATAAATGCAACACCCATTAACTTTTCGTTAATGGGTGTTTTTTTGGGAAGATCTGACAAGATCATTTATCATAATCATCATATCCATCAAAAAAAAATTACAGTGATATAGTACTATTGATCACATCGCACGACATCTTACCTGTAGCGCCTTTCATGGCGTATCCAAATGAAAACAACAAAATAACAAAACAGCAAAATAACAAGCAGCAACGGAGGAGTATCATTCAAAATAAAAATTTCATGTAAGAAAAACAGGCACGAAAAAGTCTGACGGAATCGACCTGAAAAGCAGGATTGTATCTCCGGAGGGATACCTGTGCAAACAAACCACGTTTATTTATTAAAAAACGAGTGGTAAAGGATGGCTTGCGCCATGCTAATGGAGATACTTTTTCCATAGAGCACGTGATAGCAGCTTGTATCAGCCAGGCACGCGATACATACAGTCAGATCTTATCCACAACATTTAAATACCAATTATTAACCAAAAAAAAGGCAAGTATGAAAAAAAACCTACGCCTTATGAAAGTGTGTGCTGTAACGGGAATAGCGCTCACTTCCATATTAGCAGACAATGCTTATGCGAAGGCTGCCGGCTATACTTATGCGCCCACAGCTTCATTCCGTAGCATTTTACAGGAAAGGGAAATCAGCGGTACTGTCCGCGATAACAAAGGGACTCCTCTGCCCGGCGTTTCTGTACAAATAAAAGGTGCTACCAAAGGCGCACAAACCAATGCATCCGGCCAATACCACCTCAGTGCCAAAGCCGGCGACGTATTGGTATTCAGCTCTATCGGTTTCGCTCCTCGTGAAGTGACCGTAGGCACCAGTGCTTCTGTAGATGTAAGACTCGAAGAGAATGTAAAAGGATTGAATGAACTGGTAGTAACAGCGCTGGGTGTGAAAAAGACTGCCAAATCACTGACTTATTCCACACAAAGGCTGGGCGGTGAAGAACTGACCACTGCCAAAGACGCCAACCTCATGAACTCCATCTCCGGTAAAGCTGCCGGTATCACGGTGAGCAGGAGTGGTTCCGGTGTAGGCGGTTCCGTTAAAGTAACCCTTCGTGGTAATAAATCCGCTCAAAGTACCAACCAGCCACTGTATGTAATTGATGGTATCCCCATGACCAACTACAGCACCCAGCAGCCTAACAGTACCTGGGGTGGTAATGGTACCATTACCTTTGCACCTGGTCGTGACGGTGGTGACGGTATCTCCAACCTCAACCCCGACGACGTGGAAAGCGTGTCTGTACTGAAAGGTGCTTCTGCTTCTGCGCTGTACGGTAGTCAGGCAGCCAATGGTGTTATCCTCATCACCACCAAAAAAGGTAAATCCGGCACCTCCAAAGTAGAATTTTCCAGTGGTTTCACCCTCGATAAAATAGCTTACAAACCTAAGCTGCAGAACTCCTATGGCGCCACCAAAGACGGTTCTACCCAAAGCTGGGGCCCTGAAATCACCAATGCCCATGATAACGTCTCCGACTTCTTCCGTAACGGTAATACCTGGATCAACTCCATCAACTTCACCGCCGGTAATGAAAAAGCCCAGACTTATATCTCTTATGCCAACACCAATGCAAATGGTGTAATGCCAGGCAATGACCTCAACCGTCACAACTTCACTTTCCGGGAAACTGCCAAATTCCTGAACGATAAACTGACACTGGATGGTAACGTAAACATCATCACCCAGAAGCTGGATAACGGACCTGTAACCGGCTTGTACTTCAACCCGCTGACCGGTTTGTATCTGTTCCCAAGAGGCCGTGATATGGCACCTTATAAGGACAGCTATACCAAGTTTGACCCCATCCGTCAGATAGACCTCCAGAACTGGCCTTTCAACGAAGACGTACAACAGAACCCTTACTGGATCGTTAACAGAAATACCAGCCAGGCCAGGCGTAACAGGACCCTCTTCAATGCCAGCGCCAAATACGATATCGCTGACTGGTTATATGTTCAGGCCCGCGGTAACATGGACCGTACCAACGATACCTACGATGGTCAGTTCTATGCCGGTACTCACGGCGTACTCTCAGGCCCCAACGGCCGCTATATCATGAGCGACCTTACTACCACTCAGTTTTACGGTGACCTGATCGTTAATGCCAACCGCCACTTCGGCAACTTCAAGCTGAATGCATTGTTGGGTACCAGCATCAACGATACCCGTACCAAAGGCATGAACGGAGACAGCTTTAACGGCGACCTCTATGTAGCTAATTTCTTCACCCTGCAGAACATGACCGCTGGTAGCCAGATACAGACAGTTCCGGAAAACCACAGCCAGCTGCAAGCCGTATTCGGTAACGTGAACCTGTCTTACAAAGACCTCGTGTTCCTTGACCTGAGCGGCCGTAATGACTGGTCTTCCAACCTGGCCTATACTGGTAACGGCTCCTACTTTTATCCCTCTGCCGGCCTTTCCTTCATGCTCCATCAACTCCTCAACCTGCCGGAACCTGTTAGCTACGCCAAACTCCGCGGCTCCTATGCTGCAGTAGGTAACACTGTTCCATGGTACGTAACCAACCCGCTCAACAGGCTGGGTAACGTAGGCGGTACTTTCGTGTTCAACAACCAGGCTCCTTTCAAAGAACTGAAACCAGAAAAAACCAAATCACTGGAAATCGGTACAGAATGGCGTTTCCTGCAGGACAGACTGAACTTCGACTTTACCTACTATAAAACAAATACCACTAACCAGTACTTCCAGATCGCCGTACCACCGGGAACCGGTTACGCCTTCCGCTTCATCAACGCTGGTAACATCCAGAACAGCGGTTTCGAAGTGGTACTGGGATACAATGTGATCAAAACAGACAAATTCCGCTGGAACACCAGCCTCAACTATTCTCAGAACAAAAACAAGGTGATCGAGCTGGCTGACAATATCGACCAGTTTGTGCTGACACCTCAAGGCTCCAACACCTTCGCATCTATCATCGCCAAAGGCGGTTCCTATGGTGACATCTATGGTAAAGTGCTGAAAAGAGATGAAAGCGGTCGTGTGATCATCGGTAAAGATGGTCCGCTGGTAAGCTCCGACCTCGCACTTGTGGGTAATCCTAACCCTAAATGGCAAGGTGGCTGGAGCAACAACCTCAGTTATAAGGACTTCACCCTGAGCTTCCTGATCGATGGTAAATTCGGCGGTAAAGTAATGTCTATGACGGAAGCTGTACTGGACAAATACGGTGTATCCGAAAGAACTGCAGAAGGCCGCAAAAACGGTGGTGTAGCCATCAATGGCGTAGGTGAAAACACCAAGGAAACCATCAGCAAAATTGATGCAGCCCAATGGTATGGTGTTATAGGCGGACGTGACGGTGTTAGTGGCGAGTATATGTACGACGCTACTGTAGTAAGATTCAGAGAGCTGTCTCTTGGTTATGCCGTTCCTTCCAGAGCACTGGGCCGTGGTTTTGTGAAAAACCTCCGTTTCTCACTCGTAGGCAGAAACCTCTTTTATATCTCCAAAAAAGCACCATTCGATCCGGAGATCTCCATGTCTACTGGCAACGGCCTGTCCGGTGTGGATATGTTCGCGCTGCCAGCTACCCGCAGCTTTGGCTTTAACCTGAATGTTGGTTTCTAATGACTGTTCACCTTTAATTCAACACCGATGAAAAAGCTCAGATTCAAACTATATAAGCCAGTAGCAGTCATCGCGCTGGCGGCAGGTATCCTTGGTCTCAATGCCTGTACCAAAAACTTCGAGGAATACAATACAGACAATACCGGGTTGACCGAAGACGCGCTGAGGCCCGATTTCAACTATATCGGTGGCTTCTTCCCGCAGATACAGTCTTCCATCTATTTCAACTTCAACAACACGAACTCCGACTTTCAGCTGCAACAAAACCTGATGGGCGACGTGTACTCCGGTTATCTGATGCCGCCAAATAACTTCCGCGGTAACATCAATAACATGACCTATTCACTGGTAGACGGCTGGAATGCTTCCGCCTTCAACCTGGCTTACAATAACGTGATGGCGCCTATCGCCGAAGTAAAAAGAAGAGGTGCACCGGCTAAAGCTCCTGAGTTCTGGGCCATTGCGCTGATCCTCAAGGTAGAAGCCATGCACCGGGTAACCGATATCTATGGTCCTATTCCTTACAGCTCTTATGGCAGTGGCGGAACTACTTCTGCCTACGACAAACAGGAAGATGTGTACACCCGCTTCTTTAAAGAACTGGATACTGCTGTAACCTCACTGAACACGTATGTAGCCGCGAATCCGGGTGTTTCCCTCTTCAGTAAATTTGATATGTTATATGGCGGTGATTACAAACAATGGGTCAAGTTTGCCAACTCCCTTCGTCTGCGACTGGCGATCCGTATTTCCAACGTAAATCCTGCCAAAGCAAAAGAAGAAGGTGAAAAAGCACTGGACCCCGCCAAAGGTGGCGTGCTGGAAGTCACCAGGGACAATGCCAATGTTTCCGGCTTCGGTCTGAAAAATCCGCTGTTCACTATCGTAACATCCTGGACAGACAACGCCATGAACGCCTCTATGGAGTCTATCCTGGTAGGGTATAAAGACCCTCGTTTGCCTAAATATTTCGACCATGCTACCGCCTATCCCGGCACCTACAAAGGTATCCGTATCGGTAGCCAGGTGACCGCCAAACCGGACTATACCGGCTATTCCGTTCCTGCTAATGCGGAAACCAAAACATTCCGCGCCAACACTCCCATACAGCTGATGACTTCAGCAGAAGTCTTCTTCCTGCGCGCAGAAGCTGCCCTGAGAGGATGGAACAACACCGGAGGAACCCCTGCCGAACTGTATGAAAAAGGCATGCGGGCTTCCTTCGCTCAATGGGATGCCGCTCCGGCTGATGTTAATGCTTATATAGCAGACGATATCAGCAAACCAATTGATTACGTAGATCCCCGCAATGCGGCCAACAACTCCCCTGCGTTGTCTAAAATCACCATCAAATGGAATGATGCCGGCAATTTCAACGAAAAACTGGAACGTATCATCACCCAGAAATGGATCGCTATGTATCCGGAAGGACAGGAAGCCTGGAGCGAATTCAGACGTACCGGCTATCCTAAACTGTTCCCTGTTGTAAATAACTTAAGCAACGGGACCATCAATACCGACATACAAATCAGAAGAATACCATTCCCCAACACAGAATATACTTCCAACAAAGCGGAAGTGGACAAAGCCATCCAGCTGTTAGGCCCCAATCCTAAAGACGAAGGTGGTGTGAGACTCTGGTGGGACATACCTCACTGACTTTGTTAACATACTTATTTTGAATCGCGTGCATAAAAAAAAATGCCGGTCCTATCGAGGACCGGCTTTTTTTATGGTAGTAGTATGCTAACAATGTGTAGCAATTACACATTAAAAAAAGTTAAAAAATATTTTATGGAGATGGTACCATCGGGGAGTTGATCCGACTCCTTTGCCGGGGGATCAACAGACAGTTCGCAAAACCTATAGACTAATAACGTTAACGCACACACGATTCTGACTGCATGCTCATTGAAGACACAACGATAGTAATATCCATCTACGATGGGATAAAAGCAAATGATTTCGCTTAGCATTCAACTTAGGTCACATGAAAATAATCCGGCCGCCTGTAGTCTTACCTCCGGCCGTCTTTTTCCCTTTGCGACAAACTTATTTTTCATAGATCAACAGGACATATTAGCAAGTTAAAAAGCCGTCCCGATCCCGGGACGGCTTCTTTATGCCTGAATGTGACGGTTATTATTTACTGAAAGAAACGATGGAAAAAGAGTAACTGATACTGTATCGAATTGGCCCAGTAATCCCAGTCGTGTTGCCCGGCACGTTCCGTATAGTCGTGATCGATACCTTTTTCGAGCAGTTTTTTATGCAGGTCGCGGTTCACGTCGATATAGAAATCCTTTACACCACAATCAATGATCATGGGCAGGGTACCAGGTTTCAGCCTGTCGAGCTGACCGATGACCGTGTAATCGGTCCAGTTGGCGCCGTTTACGCCAGGTGCACCCAGTCTTTTGGCAATATCCCAGTTTTTGGGGAATGGCCTGAAATCCACGCCACCACTGATACTGCCGGCTGCGCCAAACACTTCCGGATGACGGATGGCGAGATACAGCGCACCATGGCCGCCCATACTAAGCCCTGTAATAGCGCGGTAATGCGGTTCGGGCAGGGTTTGGTAGTGTTGGTCAATATATGCCGGTATTTCTTTTCCTACATAGGTCTCAAACCGTATAGTGCTGTCTACCGGACTATCGACATACCAGCTGCTGATCGCTCCATCCGGGCATACGATCATGCATTGGTAGGTATCGGCCAGTTCTTTTACAGCAGGTACTTTACGGACCCAGTTGGCATAATTACCGCTATGACCGTGCAGCAGGTACACCACCGGATAACGCCGGGTGCCTTCCTTATAGGAAGCCGGTGTAATAACCACGCACTTGTAACTGCGGCGCATAGCTGCACTGGGAATGCTGATGGTATCAACATCCGCAGCGCGGACCGTCTGCAGGAAGAACAAAAACAAAAAGAGGGTGAGCGTGTGTTTCATCGACATTATTTATTAAGGGCTTTTTTCATCGGATTATCGCCGGTGGACGCACCTCTTACGCTGGTAGCGCTTTTAAACATTTCGAACCGGGAAGGGCTTGCTTCACGCGGCCAGCTGTTATTGCTTTCGTCGATATCAGCTGTTTCGCGGAGCGGGTCCAGTTTCAGCGATACTACTTTTTTGTCTTTCGCAAATACTTTGGTAACCTGGTTTTCATTTTTACGCCAGATGTAAGCAGAGATGCGGTCTGTTTCCTTAGTACCATCTGCAAATGTCCATTCCAGGATCAGCGGCATTACCAGTCCGCCTACGTTGGAAAAAGTCACTTCATAGAAGTTCTTTTTGCTGTCGTACATCGCTTTTTCTTCGGGAGACAGGCTGCTGTAGAACTGCTCATAGGCAGCTTTGTCTTCGCTGGTCACTTCAAAGCGGTTCCATTTGCTGTAGAAATCCTGCAGGCTGGTGTCCTGATCTACTGCAAATTTAATACCTGCAGCTTTGTTGCGCTGACGGGCTACATGGTCCATACTTTTATCATAGGCGGCCTTGGCGGCCTTGTTGGATTCAGCCGGATTTTTAGCGTCCATGCTGTACCATTTTACGCTGTCGATGGAGATGTCTACCGGTTCGGTGGTAAAGAACCATCCGCGCCAGAACCAGTCCAGGTCTACAGCAGAAGCATCTTCCATGGTACGGAAGAAATCTGCCGGCGTAGGATGTTTAAAGGCCCAGCGGCGCGCATATTCACGGAAGGCAAAATCAAACAGTTCGCGGCCCATTACGGTTTCACGCAGGATATTGAGGGCTGTGGCTGGTTTGGCATATGCGTTCGGTCCAAACTGAATAATATTTTCAGAATTGGTCATGATCGGTTCCAGCTGATCTTTCGGCATTTTCATGTAGTCAACGATCTTATGTGCCGGACCACGGGAGGAAGGGAAGTTGCTGTCCCACTCCTGTTCAGCCATAAACTGGCAGAAGGTGTTCAGTCCTTCATCCATCCAGGACCACTGCCTTTCGTCGGAGTTGACGATCATGGGGAAGAAGTTGTGGCCTACTTCGTGGGTGATCACGCCTATCATACCATTTTTGGTCGCTTCGGAATAACTACCGTCTTTATCAGCACGGCCGTAGTTGAAGCAGATCATCGGGTATTCCATACCGCTGGCTGCTTCTACAGAGATGGCCACCGGATAAGGGTACGGGATGGTATGTTGGGAGTAGGATTTGACAGTATGCGCCACCACTTTGGTAGAATAACGGCGGTAGAGCGGGTAAGCCTCCGGACCATAGTAAGACATGGCCATCACTTTATTGCCTTCCACATTGGCAGGCATAGCATCCCATACGAGGCGGCGAGAAGAAATAAGTGCGAAGTCGCGCACATTCTGTGCTTCGTACACCCATGTTTTACGGGCACCTGCTTTATTCTGCATGGCTTTTTTCGCTTCATCCAGTGTCACTATTTCCACTGGCTCTTTGCTGGTTTGGGCCTGTTGCCAGCGCTGGAACTGTGCAGGAGACAGCATTTCCTTATAGTTCTGGCATTCACCGGTAGCACCGATGATATGGTCGGCGGGTACGGTAAAGCGTACACGGAAATTGCCGAAAGCGAGGGCAAATTCGCCTCTGCCGGTGAACTGTTTGTTCTGCCATCCCTGGAAGTCGGAATACACTGCCATACGAGGATACCACTGTGCGATAGTGTAGAGGTAGTTGTTGTCTTCCTGGAAATATTCATAACCCCCACGGCCACCAGTCACCATACGATTAGACAGGTTGTACCACCACTCTACCTTGAAGCGGTATTTCTCTCCCGGCATCAGGGTTTTAGGCAGGTCTATCCGCATCATCGTCTGGTTGATGGTATAAGGCAGCGTTTTACCATCCGCATCGGTCACTTTCACGATTTTTACGCCCAGATCGCCGGTAGGAGGCAGCATGCCGCTGATTTCCCTTAATGTCATTTTATCAGACATCTTACTACCGTCGAAGCTGCGGTTATCGCTTTTCGGGTCATGCTCGTTCTCATCCAGCTGCAGCCAGAGGTAGGTAAGCGGGTCCGGAGAATTATTAAAGTAGGTGATGGTTTCAGCACCTGTCAGTTTCTGTTTGGCATCATCCAGTTCGGCCGCGATTTCATAGTCGGCGCGTTGTTGCCAGTATTTAGGCCCCGGGGCCCCGGAAGCGGAGCGGTACATATTGGGCGTCTGCAGCATTGTTCCCAGCTGCTCGAAGCGGTTACCATGGTTGGATCCCGGGTTGTTTTGTGCATGCAGTGTAACAGCAGTACTGCATAAAATACCAAGGAGGTACAGATTTTTTCTCATAGACGGATTTAGATTTCAATTATTTCAAGAGCTCTCTTACGCCCTGGACAACCATGAGGAAGGCAATACCAAAGGTAGCAGAAGATAAAAACATATTCCAGTCGCGGCGGCTTACCCGCCCAATGTTGACAAGCGTCCCTGACAGCAGCATCACTACGGCCACAATGAGCAGCTGCCCGAATTCCAGTCCGATGTTAAAACCCAGCAGCGGCTGCACGATATTGGCCTGTGTGCCCAGCAGGCTTTTCAGATAATTGGAAAAACCCAATCCATGGATCAGGCCGAAGAACAAAGCATAGAAGTAGTTGAGCTGCAGATTCTGCGGCGCCTCATCTCTTCTCAGAATGTTGGATAGTGCTGTAATACAAATGGTCACCGGAATCAGGAACTCCACCAGGGAACTAGATATCCTAATAATGTGTAATACACTTAAAGCCAGCGTAATAGAATGCCCGATGGTGAAGGCTGTCACTAAAACCAGCAGCTTTTTCCATTCTTTTACCAGATAAATCGCACTCAGGGCAATCACAAAAAGAATGTGATCATAACCTTCCCAATTGAGAATATGTTGCCATCCCAGCTCAAAATACAACGCGTCCATTGCCCTACTTTTATCTAAATTTGGTAATTATAGAAACTAAAAATTAATTTTCCCAAAAAAATTAGTCTAGTGGGTTTATTATTATGTAAATGGTGGACAATCGCCTGCATGGCCATTCTACACCCATTCTATGTGAGTGTTACCGAGATCACGCACAATGCAGCCAAAAAGGAACTGGAAGTCAGCTGCCGTATTTTCACCGACGACCTGGAAAGTACGCTGAAAGCACAATACAACACCACCTTTGATATCACCAAACCCGCCAACCGGCAGCAGGTCGATAAACTCATCGCCGATTACCTCTCCCATCACTTTCAGCTGACACTCGACGGGAAACCAGTACCCCTGCGCTTTCTGGGCTATAAGATTGAAGAAGATGCCGTATGGAGTTTCCTGGAAGCAGACAACATCCCCACCCCCAAAAAGGTGATGATCAAAAATGATATCCTGTACAAACAACATCCCAGTCAGATCAATATGATCCATGTGATCGTTGGCGGGAAAAGGAAAAGTACGAAGCTGGATAATCCGAAAGCAGATGCTTTAATAGAATTCTGATTATATGCCGAATCTTTATATCATATCAGGTTGCAATGGTGCAGGTAAAACTACCGCCAGTTTTACCATCCTACCGGAGATACTGCATTGCAGGGAGTTTGTGAATGCGCTGCAGGTCTGTCTCCCTTTAATCTGGAAAAAGTAGCAGTGGAAGCCGGAAAGCTAATGCTCAAAAGGATTCATCAACTACTGGAAGAAAAAGAGGATTTTGCATTTGAGACAACACTGGCGACGAGAAGTTATAAGTCACTGGTAGAAAAAGCGAAAAAAGCGGGTTATAAGGTGGTGTTGCTGTATTTCTGGCTTAGTTCGCCAGCCCTTGCCAAAGAAAGGGTCGCCAACAGGGTGAAGAAAGGAGGGCATAACATTCCCCCGGATGTAATTGAGCGTCGATATTATAGAGGAATTCATAATCTTACAGCACTATATATTCCAGTATGTGATGAGTGGATAGTAGTAAGAAATGAAGATACCGTACCTGAAGAAATTAGCATAAATTCTAAGAAAAGAGAATTTGAAAAGTTATCTGACAAAGTGATGAAAGGCATGAAAATAGCCCTTCGAAGACTTGTTGAAAAAAGTGCCGCCAACAATGAAGAACTGGTTATTGGCGATAAAAATGGTCAAATCAAGGTTGTACAAGCCAATGACTTGCTGAGCTCAGTTCAATAGCATTACTGCCCTGTTTAGTTACATTCCCCTCAATTTATCACGTAACTTCTCCAGCGTTCGTAACCTTACATTTACCTGTACCAAAAGCGGACAATATCAAGCAAAGCAGTTTTATAAAATCCTTATTATCAACAGCCTCTGCTGACTGGCATTCTTTTGGCGGAAAATCGGGCTTTTTAAATATTCTAGTTGACAATTAAATTTTGGCGGTACCAAGATGGTAATACTCGAAAACTGTTCTTATCTCACTACAATGTTGGATGTTCTCCTCTAACTTTCTAATGATGAAGTCCAAATGCCGTTTACCGGATTTACCTTTTTTAAGGTTTTCCAAATTTTTATCATTCATCACTTGGTCTAAATTTTTCTGGAGAATACGAATACCTTGTTCAAAGGTCAGTTGTTGCATTATCTCCTTTTCTTGGGCATTATTCGCAATCATATAAGTAGTAAGATCATTAATTAAATCTGTATTCAACTTCTTTAGGAATTCAAATTTTTGAATTGCGTATTCGGTATCCTCTCGAGGTTCTTTATAATAAGTATAAATGAATGTTAGAATAGCCATAAGAGTTCCAAGAGTTGTCCAGAATAAGGAAGCATCCATTACATGTAGTTTTTTCTTCTTTAAAATAAGACATTCTAATTTAATCTTTAAATAAACTTATGTTTACATCAAGTTCAAATAATGAGATAGACTAAAACAACGAAAACCACAACTATCGCTAGCTTTGAAACTTCTCAGCAATCTCTTTGGAATTCTAAATAATAAAACAGGGCTGACCCAAAACCGGCCAACCCCTAGTTGTTTACTATCGAAAATACAAAACAGCCTTAATTCCTATTATCCACAAACTTCACCGGCTTTCTACTATTCTCCGGAAACTGCATCCGAATAATCTCTTGCTGGCTGCAGTATTTCACCTGTGGTATTACTCTCAGTTTAGCCTGAAGATAGGATTTTATTTTGCGATCCATCTCTTCTGATTCTTCTGTAGGCCAGAGGTGTAGCAGGATTTCATCGGTGCCCAGTTCATTGGAATACACTTCTACTACAAACTCTTTCACTTCTTCCATATCGTTGAGCAGGTCGAATAAAGCAGGTGGATACAGGGTGGTACCTTTATATTTGATCATCTGTTTTTTCCGGCCGATAACGGGAGATAGCCGCAGGGTATGACGGCCGCAGCTGCAGATATCCTCGTGGTACTGACAGATGTCACCTGTTTTATAGCGCAACAGCGGCATTCCTTCCACGCCCAGGGTGGTGATAGTTACCTCTCCTTCTTCGCCGGGAGCTACAGGCTGATTGTTTTCATCCAGCAGCTCTACATACAACAATTCAGGGTGATGGTGGCCGCCACGGCCTTCCTTACATTCGGTAAAGGCGGTCTGCATCTCTGTGGAAGCGTAGGTGGAATACAGTTGGATATTCCATTGCTCTGTAATTTTTTTGCCCAGTACGTTGAGGGAGAAATCCGTGTTACGGATATTTTCACCGATGCAGACGGCTTTCCTTACAGAAGTTTCATTGATATTGATATGATGTTCTTTCGCGTAAGCGATCAGTTTTACGATAAAGGAAGGTACACCTACGATGGTAGTAGGTTTGATGCGTTTGATGTTCTCCCACTGCATGCTGGGCACGCCGGGGCCTACACGCAGTACGCCGGCACCCAGCTTGCGGATACCGTTGTAATAGGCCATACCGGCCATAAACTGCCGGTCGAGGGTAAGCATCAGCTGGTAAATATCATTTTCTGTTCCATCTGCGCAGCAGAAGGAAATGTATTCGTTGTAGCTAAGCCGTTGCAGATCTTTTTCTGTGAGGGCGATGATCACAGGACGGCCCAGTGTACCGGAGGTAGTGGTATATTCCGCGATCCTGCTTTTATCCACACAGAGGAATTCCCAGTTGTGTTCCTGCAGCTCTTCTTTTGTTACGGGTGGTATCTGGCTGAAGTCTTCCAGCGTACGCACCTGATCGGGCCGGATATCATGTTTCTTAAACCACGACCGGTAAAAGGGAGAGAACTCACGCAGATAACCTAATAACCGCATGACTTCCTTTTCCTGGAATGCTTTGATATCTGTCTGTGATTGAAGTTCAATATCCGGGATGTACATATGTAATCTTTAGTTTTCGAGAATCACCATTGCCACGGCTGCATTTTTTTCGTGTGACAATGACACCCATATTTTTTTGACACCCAACGATGCGAATCTGTCGTTATGCGCCAGCAGAAACAGTTCCGGCCGGCCAGCTGCATCATTGCGTATTTCTATTTCGTTGAAGTTGACACCACCATTACCCCAGCCGGTGCCTAATGCTTTCAGGAAGGCCTCCTTGGCGGCAAAACGAGCTGCATAACTCTCTCCCGGAACCGCCTGCTGCTCACAGTACCTGATCTCCAGCGGCGTAAACACCAGCTCGCGGAAACCTTTTCCCTTAGCCACTTTGTCTGTTATGCGGGCTACGTCTGTAATATCAGTGCCTATGCCAACAATCATTGTTTGCTGAGTTTAGCGTTACATTTTTCCAGCTGTTTGCGGATATGCGTTTCTTCTCCTTTGGTGGCGATCACTTTGCTGAGGGCCGTTTCATAGTATTGTCTGGCTTCGGTATAGTTACCACGTTTGAAGTGGTAGTCACCGGCCAGTACATAAGTATGATAAAATTCCGGGTTGGAAGCTACCAGCGCTTTCGTGTCAATTGTTTTGCCATCCTGCATTTGCGCTTTCAGCTGACGGAACACCTGAAAAGCAGCGTAGTCTTTTGTCAGCAGGAAAGAATCGGCGGGGACATTCTGCACACTGTCATACACTTCATGATCACTATCGAGGCCATGCATGCTGAAGATCTTGTTGAGATCATAGGCTACAAACTGCCCCAGCTGCCAGGGTGCGGCGGATACCCATACCATTCTTTTCTTTGGCTCAAATACAATGGCATGGTGTGCGATGAACTGATTGATGGCCTTTTCATTACCCATCCCGATATCGGCGCCATGCAACCCTTTACGGTCACGGAGGATGCTGATCGTTTTCTGTACGGTATTCGGACCTTTTTCTTTCAGCAGCTCATTCAGCCGCTCATAGCGGTACTGGGAAGCACTCTCGCTGATCTGCAACTTATTGGAAGCCAGACTGCCCAGTGAATCGCCCTGGAAGTGGTTAGTACAGGTGATAAAGCTCTTTTTGGGATCATAGAGGTCCATGCCTTCCGGCGTTTTCTCTATCACCACTGCTTTGTTATCTGCTGCAGAACCAATCAGAAAAGACTCTGAAACGAACATTTTGCGCTTCCTGGCAATATCCCAGGCCTCCTGTATGTTGCCGGCATATTGTAATATCTCTCTGGCCACCAGTGAAACAGGTGTTGCTGCGCCGGAAGGCACACTGGTTTTGGCTGCGTTGATGGTGACGGTCAGTCCTTTATCGTTCATGCCGGAAACCACGCCGGTGAAACCACCCCAGGTAACGAACATAAAGTTGTTCCCTTTATCGGGATGATAAAACACGACCATTTTATCTTCTGCAAACTGATCACCCATGTAGAAGTCGAAGTTGCGGCCGATGATCAGGCTGCTGTCTGCCGACTGATCATTCCAGGTACCAAAGGAAGTACAACCTACCAGCATCATGCCTTGCAGCGCGTGACCAATATCGTGGGCACCGTGGTAGTTCATCAGCCTTTCGTAGTTACTGCCGATATAGTCGTAACCGTTAGCCGCAGAAAAAGATTCTCCATAAATCTCTTCTTTAAACTCCTCCGCCACATGATTGGAGAGATCACGGTTAAACCAGCCGATGAAATATTTCAGAAAATGCAGGTAGAAAGTAGAAGGAATCATTTTTTTGATCTGTCCTACAAAAACATCTTCCTGATGGCGGATCAGCTCTCCGGACAGTTTGCCGTTGATAACGCCTCTTTCAAAGGGCGCTCCTTCCACGTACATTTCGTAGAGGCCGCTGTTGCTTTTACGGAACCAGCTGTTGCCGATGGTCCAGGCGGTGCTGTCCAGCTGTTTGCGCTGAAGCTGTAAGGCAGACTTGTCGGCGATCGCCGGAGGCGTCATACGGCTTACAGCCACCAGATAGATGGCCAGTGCGATAAACAGTACCAGGATGGTGCCCAGGCAATACAACAGTACCCGTCCTAACTTACGCCATCCGCTTCTTTTTTTCTTTTCCACTTTTATTTAAGTATTGACTGATTAATTTCATCTACCAGGAATTCCATTCCCAATAGTTCTGCTGAAGTGATCACGCTGCTCATGGTGACCCCTAAAATCCCATGCAAGTTCAGGTTTTGCCCTGTAAGATACAAATTAGACAGCCGGGTACGGGCCGAAACCATGGTCCGCAGCGGATCTGTGTTATCTTTCAGGATACCGTACATGCTGCCGTCGCCGGTACCGATATAATCGCGGTAAGAGAGTGGTGTCGCCACATAGTACGACTGCACACAATTCCGGAATCCCGGGAACTTTTTCTCCACACAATCTATAAGCTGTTCGGCCTTCTGTATTTTAAATGCTTCGTAGTCTTCGCCCCTGCTGGCTTCCTTTTGTTCTGTATTAAAAGTATGCTGCCAGGGAGCCAGCTCATCATAACGCATATACGTCATGATCGACAGACTGTCGGCATAGGTTTCGTGCCGGGAGCTGGCAGATACATACATGGCGTAGGTTTGCGGCCAGTCGGCGGCTGTATAGCGAATACCGGCCCAAGCATCATCTGTGGCATGATAATAATAGTTGTGGTTGAGATACCGGAAGGTACCAGGTTTTAATACCACATTGAGCACAAAACCACCACAGGAATTTTCCAGATTCTGCATCCGGGAACGGTAAGCACCGCGTATCATCTCACTTTCTGTCATCGCTGTGGTTTGTGCAGGATGCAGGTTGGAAATAAAATGGCTGGCATATGCCTTTTCTCCGTTTTCCAGTACAATATGGTCTACGCGGTCACCCTGACCTACAATCCTTTCCACCTGTGTATTACGCACTACTTCACCACCGTTTTCGGTGATCTGCCGGCACAGCAGGCGGGCTATCTGCGAGCCTCCGTCTACACATTTCCAGGAGCTGTGCATATAACTGTTTAACACCAACGCATGTACGTAGAAAGGTGTTTTTCCCTTCACACCGGCATATAACAGGTTGTTGCCTGCCAACACCTGCTGCAGGCGGGTATTGGAAGTAATACCTTCCAGCACTTCCGCAGCGTTGAGGTGCAATACACTTTGTTTTTCTTCATAATCCCCTACCCGCAGGTTATATAAGGGAAATTTGCTGCACACTTCACTAATCTTGTCACAATAGGCATGCAGGGCCTCTTCTTCTTCGGGGAAATCAGCCAGCAGGGTGCGGATGAATTGGTCCCTGCCCTGTGCAATCCGGTATACTTTATCTTCTGCGCCGAAATTGATATGATCAAAACCATCCGTATCCATTCTTTTCAGCTTCAGCTTATCGAGGATACCTACATACTTGAATACCTTATGCAGATTTTCGCCTTCTCCAAGCCCTCCGATATAGTGTACCCCGGAGTCGAAAATGACTTTATCACGGGAAAAAGTCTGAAGGCAACCACCGGGTTGACGGTTCTTTTCGTATATGCGCACCCTGTATCCGTTCCGGCTCAGGATTGCACCGCATACCAGGCCACCGAGGCCGCTGCCAATGATGATGACATCATAGTTGTGCATAATTTTTTTGGGGAGATTTTTTAATAACAAATATTATATTGGATGTGTACCGGGTGTTGTCTATCTCTTCCGCTACTGCACCATATTTGCCAACCATACTCCGCACATGCGAAGCAGATAAAAACGACAACTGCCTGTTCTTCGTCTTATTAAATCCTATTACCCGGGTAGATAAAAATTCACTGAATCTGGTGCCTTCATGCCGCTGCTTTTTGTCGCTGTCGCCATCCCGTACGATGATCACACCGTTGGGCTCCAGGCCGTCAATGCATTGCTGCAACAGCTGCTCCTGCTCTTCCGGTTGCAGATAATGCAACACATCACTCAAAATAAAGGCATCGTATTTTTTAAATGGTGTATCAGAGATATCACCATGAATAAACTGAAGATTGTCTGGTTTACCATAACCATGCGCTGCTGTCGCTATTTTATCTTCATCATAGTCCACACCGGTAATCTGCCTGCCGGGAGCGGCATAGCTGAGCATGTAGTCCATAAAACCGTAGCCGCAGCCCAGGTCCAGTATACGGCCTTCGTGAGGCAACAACTGATGGAACAGCTCGTAGTTGCCTTCCAGACTGGTTTTTACACGCATATACCATTCCAGCACAGGACCTTTGTAGATGAAGTTGTATTTCAACTGCTCCCTGAAATAAACAGGCACTTCTATTTCCTGGCGCAGCAGTTCGTATTGTTGTTTGAAATAACGGCTGATAGATTTCGTACGGGCGCTGTAGTTATCTCCCCAGGAAGTATCCTGCGGGGTAATACGCGGCAGGTATTTTACGGTTATCTGTCCGTCTTTCAGCAGGAAGTCGCCTTTAGTCATCGTATAGGCGGTACCGTGAATAATGACCGGTAAGATGTCCAGCCCCAGCTCTTCTGCAATATAAAAAGCGCCTTTATGGAAGCGTTTGATCGTGGTATCAGGCGATCTGGTGCCTTCCGGATATACCACAATGGAATATCCTTCCGCTACCCTTTCCCTGAGTTTTTCGATGGCACCTTCTGCGCCATCTGCCACCGGGTAATAGTCTGCCAACCGCACTACTGCACCAAATACAGGCGAACGCCATACCCACTGGTTAGTCAGCAGGATCACCTTCGGATTCAGCATCGTAGATACCAGGATGTCCAGGAAAGACTGGTGGTTGCTGATGATCACGGCGGGCTTTTCCAGCTGCTCATTATCCGGGTTGATTATCCGTTTTTTTACATTGCCCATGATGTACAACACACTCCGGGTATAAGCCGATAAGATGCGGTGATACAACAGTTTGCCTTTGGTTTTATTAAAAGGATTGATCTTTATCAGACAGTAACCCACTACTGTCATGATCAGACATCCAACTGTAAAATAAGTGAAGGAAAACACTGACAACACCAGTCCTTTACAGGTCCACGGCGCATATCCCTTTTTCACCCTGTTGGTGATCAGCCAGTTGAACAACACCGGTATCATCACCTGAGAAATCAATACCACCGTGCTGATGCCAATGATGGAGATCAATGCGATAGACTGCAGAGATGGATGTTTGGCGAAGATGAGCACACCCAGTCCGAGGATAGTGGTGATGGCAGACAGGAAGATGGAGGATTTGAAAGAAGACAGGGTCTTTTTGCCCGTCTTGTATTCCTGCAACAGCCCGTCCATCATAAATATGCTGTAGTCATCTCCCAAACCAAAAATAAAAGTGGAAAGGATAATGTTGACAATATTAAACTTGATCCCCAAAAGGCCCATGATGCCCAGTATCCATATCCAGCTGATAGCCATCGGTACAAAGGTGATAAGAGCCAGTTCCAGCCTGCCATAGGAAAGCAACAGGGCTGTAAATACCAGCAGGGAAGTCATCCAGGCGATACTGTTGAATTCTTCTTTGATCACTTCCACCAGGCGGTTGGCAGCGTATTGTTTGTCCAGCACCGTAGTATGTCCAAACTTTTCAAAGGCGGTATATACGGACTGCTTATGGTCCGGATCTACTTTCAGCAGTGTAACGATCGCTGTCTTACCATTTTTCTGTATGATAAAATCACCCAGACTGCCATTGCGGATGATCTGCAGTGCTTCGGGAGAAATTTTTTCAAAAGGATGCTGCAACAGTTCATCAAACCGATTAAAAGCTGTGGCACTGAAACCCGTTGCCGGGCCGTTGCTTCGCAACCAGTTCATCAGCTGTGCTTTCTTTTCCGGTGTCCAGTAGTGGTTCCAGCGGTCTATGCGGGCCTGCTGTTCTTTGGCAGATAACAGCAACGCCTGTACGCCGGCATACTTTTTCACGACACCGGCAGCCTGCAGCTCATGGATGGCGGGCATCAGCTGCTCACCATTTTCAAGGGCTGCTTCCAGGTTGGCACCGTCGGTCACTACATATACGGAGCGCGCTGTATAGGAATTGATGGAATTAAGATGTTCTTCCGCCGCCTTCAGCTTAGGAGACATAAAATTCATCCGCATCATATCACTTTCGAATGATACGTTGCGGGCGGTGAAGAAAAATACAATGGTCAGCAGGAAGATGGCGCCTACCAGGTATTTGTTTTTCTCCGGTTTCAGGGCAGAGAAGCGGTCCAGCCAGTTATCGTGGTGAGTATGTGGCTGTTCAGCATTTTTGCCTAATACAATCCAATGTGGTAAAAAGATGAGTGAGAAGAGTGCTGCGCCTACCAGGCTGAGAGCTGCAAACAGCCCTACATCCTGCAGCATGGGCGAATGCACAAACTGCAAACAAAGAAAACCGCCTACAGTAGTAAAGCTGCCCAGCGTCATGGGAGTAGCCAGATCAGCAATCACTTCGCGGATATCGGGTGAATGCCGGTAGTGGTTAAACACATGCAGGGAGTAGTTGACAGCGATGCCCAGCACCACTGCGCCTGCGCCCAGCGCCATTACCGCAATATGTCCTTTGATCAGGTAGATGCAGGCCAGGGAGAAAAGACCTCCGAAAGCTACAGGCAACATCACCAGCAGGGGTGCGCGTTTTTTCCGGAAAAACAGTGCGATAAGCGCTACCAGCAATACCACGGTGATACCTTGTGTGAGCAGGGTGTCCTGCCGCAACTGGGTGGCGTTGCCGGCTGAAACAGCGGTACCGCCGAAATAGCTGACACTGATATCAGGATACTGAGCGGCCAGGCTGTCTTTAATATGATCGAGGCCCTGCAGGAATTTAGCGTTTATCTTTGTCGCACCCGGCGGGTTGGCCGGTGTAATAAATATCATCAGATGACGATGATCTTTCGTCATCACATAACTGTCGTATAATTCAAACTGATCATCATACTGCAGGTGTTGCAGTTTCTTCACGCCTATCCAGGAAATACCCACCGGGTCGGCCTGTATCATCTTCTTTAATACCAGGCCTGCAGGGGATATCAGCGTATTATAATCATATTGCAGGGATTGCTGCAATTGTGCAGGTGTGATCAGGCTGTCTATTTTGGCATAGTCGCCGGCTTCCAGAAAAACGGGCAGATGGTCCTGTATCACCTGCATCAGTCCCATGACCATCGTATCGTTTGCCTGGCCCTGTATCTCGTGGATATAAGGCGACAACTGACTTCCGGCACTGCTGATCAGAGAGGAAGCGCAGGCAGTGAGACTGTCAGGCAATGGTGCGTGGGTAGTATCTTTCTGCGAAAGGGTAACTACCAGCTTATCAGCGAACCGGGAGTCCTGGAAGACCTGCTGCAGTTTGTCCAGTTTTTTGTCCTGGGGTAAAATCTTAGTGATATCTTCTTCCAGCCTGATACGCGATGCTAAAAAGCCAACCAGCGCAAAACTCACGAGGGTACAACACCACAGCGCGGTTTTATGCCGGTCAAAAAAATTATAGATCGCTACGAAAAGACTGCTCATATTTATATCAATTTCGAATTACGAATTTCGAATGATGAATTACTCATTCGTAATTCGTCATCCGTAATTCGTAATTGTTTTTATTTCTTCTTTCTGAATAAAGCCAGCAACAGATAACTGATGCCCCATGCGGCCACTCCGGCTATAATCGCCAGGGTGATACTGCCAAAAACATACTGGAGTAGGTTATCGCCTATTGCTGCAAAGGTGATTTTATCATCAAACAACAGATCTTTGGCTGACCTTCCCATCCATATTTTCCCTACGAGAAAACCGGCAAAGATCACGAACGGGGTTAGCGGCGGCGTGCTGATATGGGCCGCTAAAAATACCAGTGCCTTGTTCAGCTTCAACTTGATAGATATCAGCATGGCTACCAGGAGCTGAAATCCCCATATAGGAACAATGCCCATAAACACACCGAAGCCAATGGCAGCGGCTTTGCGGGCATTGGACTCCGAAGCGTTCAGTACTTCTTCCCGCCACATCTTTTTCCAGTTTTCTTTTTTCAGGAGATACAGGAAAAGGTCCCTGGGTTTGATATACAGGAAAGTGATGAGCACCAGTATGGTATTCAGCACACTGATACGGGAGAAATCGCGGAAAGGCCGGAAATGGGAGATCCTTTCCTCTGCCGGCGGATAATATACCTTTACCGGTGTCCAGTCTATTTTTATACCTTTCCAGGCGCTGCGTACCAGCACCTCAATTTCAAATTCATATTTGGTGCACCACCAGCGGACACGGCCCATGCGATGTAGTGGATACAAGCGGTAGCCCGACTGTGTGTCAGGGGCCTTCAGCCCTGTTTCCACATAAAACCAGAAATTGGAAAACTTGTTGGCAAAAGTATTTTTACCAGGCATGTTTTCCTGATTGAGGTTGCGGGCGCCGATCACCAATGTGTCCGGATGGGTGCTGATTTTATCCAGCATGCCCGGCAGATCGGAGGCAAAGTGTTGTCCGTCTGCGTCCATGGTGATCACATAATCGTATCCCTGCGTGAGCGCATATTCGAAACCACGGCGCAGGGCAATGCCTTTACCACGGTTAGGGCTATACGACACCCGGTGCAACTGCGGATATTTATCGAGAATATGGCTGGTATGATCGGTAGCGCCATCATTCACGACAATTACATGTGAAGTATAGGATAGGGCGTCCTGTACAACTGCCTCCAGCGTGGAGGCATTGTTGTAGGTAGGGATCAGCACTGCTGCCCTGTGGCGCTCAAAATGTTCGTTATGTGTGGTGTTGGCTATCACTTATTTAAATACTCCCTGGAATTTCATAAATGTCATCGCTTCCCGTTTCAGGGTAGCATTCACTTTCCATCCTCCGTTCTCTTCCACTTTATAGGTCAGTGTTACATCTACCAATGGCTGTTTTACCGGATCGATCATGTTCAGGAACTTCATCTGGCCTGCTTTCTGCAGCAATACTTTTTGTTGCACGGCGTCCTCCAGCGTTTCTGTGATGATCTGCATCATACATACGCCCGGCACTACCGGCTGGTCGGGGAAGTGACCCTGGAAAATCGGATGCGCTGCATTCAGCTCCAGTGTAATATTAACCTGACCTTCTTCTTTAGCTGTTGCTGTGATATGATAAAAGTTACCCTTTAACATGTTTGTATTTTGTTGTTTATATATTTTGATGTTGAGATGCTTACCTATTGTTTTTTCTCTGTTTTTTGCAGAGAAATATTAAAACGGAAGTTCTGATGTTCAATACGGATGCTGTCTGGCGTACCTTGTGTATAATGCTGCATCCACACTTTTACCACCGGTTTACGCACAGATGATTTTTCGATGCGCTCCAGTTTCGTACAAGCGCTATCCGTTATATAGTAATTATTGCCTTTCTCAGTGGGCACTACTACATAGCGGAAGTTGTTATCTGTAGCGACATGCGCCTGGCTAAGATCCGGGCGTAGCAATACCAGTTCAAAATCTTGCCGCAGGGTTTTCACCACCGCCTTTTTATCCATTTTAGGCAACAGATAATGTTTGGTAAAATTGCCATGACGGTCAAATTCAAAATCAAAGAATTTAAAACCCATCTCATTGGCAAATACCACCCGCAGGCTGCTGTCGGGCATCTGCTTAAAAAAAAGCAGTCCACTCAGGTGATGCTTCAGAATGTTAACCTGCGTACTGTACAGCGTGGCATTAAAGGCCGGGCTGAACTGCCTAACACAATTCACATCCCCGTTGGTGCGCTGTAATCCTTTATAAACGGATTTACAGCTGGTCAGCATTGCTAACAGTAACAGACTATTTAACCACAAATACCGCATCCGGGATGTTTGAATTCACTTGTTTGTGTACAAAACTGATGGTCGTATCATCGCCGGAGGGTTCCTGCATAGTGATGCGGGACACCGTATAATCCTGTTTGTCTACCAGCAGCACAATGGCTTTGAAATAACCCGCCATGGTTTTATTGACCGGCACCATTTCCAGCCGTACGCTCTGCGCGTTTTCTGATGCTTTGGTGGTAAAGTCGGTATTGTCCAGCACAGTGCCTCTCACACAGTCAACCGTAATTTTATTGATCTGTTCAAACAGTTTATTGTTTTTGCCGGACACCTTGCTTTCCTTCTGCGCATCTTTTATTTTGATGTCTTTCCCATTGATGACCAACAGGTAATACGAAGGCTGCTGGTATTCCATCCGGACTTTATTATCCCGTTTGAACCAGAATTTTCCTTTCGACACAATTTTATCGGACAGCATGCTCAGGTTTTTCTCCTGCACAAAATCGCATTGTATGCTCTGGGTATTTTGTGCGGTCCTGGCGAACTGTTTTTTGATATCAGACAGGTCTGATACCGGTTTAAAGCCTGACTGAGCGTGCAGTTGCAGCGACAGTAAAGTTGACAGGCAGATGATCATCCATTTACACATAAGCTGGCACTTTTAACATTTTGTCCATGCGTTCCAGCCGGTATCCTTCAGCGCGGATGGCGCTGATCAACCGGGGCAGGATGCTGGCGGTGATGCTGCAGGTATCATGCAGGAGGATAACAGCACCGGGGTGCAGTTCCGTCATGATTTTATGCAGCAGTTTATCTTCATCTGTTGCAACGGTATCCATAGAGCGGATGCTCCATCCTACCGGCAGGTAATTATTGCGTTTGATGGCCCTGGCCAGGTTGGGATTGGTAACCCCGTATGGCGGGCGGAAGAGGCGCGGCTGCAGCCCGGTAGCGTTGATGGTTACAGTGTCCATCTTTTCCATATCGGCCTCCATCTGCCGGCTGCTGTACATATCAAACCAGAAATGATGGGAGTAGGTATGGTTGCCGATTACATGACCTTCTTCGTGTATCCGTTTCAGTAAGTGCGTATTTCCTTCGATGTTTTTACCAATACAAAAGAAGGCTGCCTTTACCTCATGTTCGTCCAGGATATCGAGGATGAGTGGCGTATGTTCGGACGCGGGCCCATCATCAAACGTCAACGCCACTACGTTTTCCGTAGCAGACGCGGTACAGAGCGTTTTAATAAAAAAACCGGATTGTATATTGATGGCCCCTCTCACATAAAAAGGCAACAACAGCAACAGCGGGATAGCATACCACCACAGCGGCACAGTATACAGTCCCGACAGCCGGATGACCAGCAAAACGGCGATACTCGTGATAATGATGATATTTCCGGCCCTGTTATTCAACATGTGTGAGTAAGATCAGGGAGTGATGGGTACCCTGATGATGGTTATACAATAAAATTCTTTTGATGGGGCCAGCCACTTTTCCATAAAACAGAGCCGCTTCAGGCACCGCCTGTTCAGCGAGTATACTGTTGGCCATCCACATGCCAAAGGCAGCAGCGGTAGGATATTCGCCGCAGAGATGTTTAAAGCTGGCTTCCGGATGTTCAGGGAACAGTGCTTCCACTACCTCTTCATAGATGTCATCCTGATCGATATCACCGTTCCTGCCGGTGATGAGCAGATCAATATCGTTGGGAGTACAAGCATTATCTTCCAGGAATTTCATGATATGGCCAATCACTTCCCCTTCCCAGAGCGGTTTGTAGAGGGTGCTGATACCGGTGAGCGCAGCAGCGGAGTGTTGGCTTGGAGTGATGCCCAGCGTAAAGAAAGCAGCACCTTCTCCGGCGATAGTACCACGGGTAGGGCTTTTCAGCAGCTCCATGGTTTTTACCGGTTCTTTTTTATACAGTCCGAAGCGGGACAGTATCTGATGGCTATGCTGGGTGATTTCGTCCAGACCGCCGGCCAGTACGTTTTGCGCACTACCTTCCTTTAATATCATGATAGCGTCCAGCAGGGCGTTTTCGAAAGAGAAGCCTCTGTGAACGAAGGTGTTGTTATAGGCATTGCAGCCCAGGAGCAGTGATATCTGTCCGCCCACGGTGTTGTGGGTGCTTTGTATAAAAGCGGTGGGGGTCAGCATTTCCTCCTGCTGGTTGACCATTTTGGTCAGGAATACGCCGGTATCGTCGAGGCAGCCGTAGGCTGTTCCGGTGACGATAGCATCGGGCATAGTCACCCCGGCAGCTTCCAGGCTCAGGCTGGCGGCACCTACGCCCATTTTCACCACCCGGCTCATTCTGCGGATCTGTTTTGCATCGATCCATCTTTTGTAGTCGGGGTCTACGGTAGCCAGGCGTTCCTGTTCATACTCCCGCAGCGTGGCCAGCAGAGGGCCACCTGCCGCAGTTTCCTGCGCAGAAATACAACCGGTGCCGTTTATATAAATGGTCAACATAATATCATTTAATCACTAAAAGCTTGAAAAAACCAGGCTGGAACAGTTACCTCCAAAGCCGAAGGAGTTGGACATCACATGCAACAACTCATTACCTTCAGAATAGGTGGTGGCCGGTGCAAACGGCAGTTCCTTCATCTGGTGTTCAAACCGTGCGTTGGGATAGATGATCCCTTCCTTCACGGAGACGGCAGAAAATACAGCCTCAATACCACCGCTGGCGCCCAGCGTATGCCCGGTGAACGACTTGGTGGAGCTCATGGCCGGAAAATGCGGCGCAAAGAGCCGGTTGATGGCAATGCCTTCAGATACGTCGTTGTTACCGGTACCGGTGCCATGCAGATTGATATATCCTATCTGCTGTGGTTGCAGGCCACTCATGTCCAGTGCACCTTTCATCGCCAGATAGTTGCCGGTACCGTCGGGCGAAGAAGCCGTCTGGTGATAGGCATCATTGGCATTGGCGAAACCACTGAGGCGGCACCATGGCTGCAATTGAGCAGCCAGGCTGTCGGACACCAGCACCACATAACCGGCACCTTCGCCCAGATTAAGCCCGGTACGGGTTTCATCGAAGGGGCGGCAGGCCTGCTGGTCGAGGATCATCAGGGTATTAAAACCGTTGAGCGTAAAACGGGTGAGTGAGTCGGTACCACCGGCGATCACCACGTCTACTATGTTATTGCGTATCAGGCGGGCTCCGTACATGAGCGCATTAGCGCCGGAAGAGCAGGCAGTGCTGATGGTAGACACATGATGTCGTATACCTAAAGCATCGGCTACTATTTCGCTGATGCTGCCGCATTCATGATGTACCACCTGACGCAGCCTTCCTTTACGGTTATCTGCCAGATAATCTGCAAAAAAATCTTCTGTTTTGTCCATCCCTCCTACCGTATTGCCGGATACAAATCCTACGCGGTAGGCGGAGATATCACCGAGTCCCGACGACTGCCAGGCTTCTCTGGCGGCTATCAGGCTGAGCAGGGCCGTCCGGCTGATGTGTTCCGGCAGCCCGGCCATTTCGGCCAGGGTGTCATTGTCTGCCTTCACCTCAGCCACCGGGAAAGTGTTGCGGTGCACGGAAGACAGGTATTTCATGGCGCCCATGCCCGGCTCCATCTGCCGGAAAGCCTGCAGGCACTCCCGCAGGTTCAGGCCTATGCCGCTGATGACGCCGCCACCCGCTATCCACACCTTTTCAATCATGCTTTAGCTGTTTGATGGGCAACAATAAATTCTGCCATAGAACGGATAGAGTAAAATATCTCCGGTCCCTGTTCCGGGTTGGCAATACGGATGTTATAATGCTGTTGCAGCAGTACGATCAGTTCCAGCGCATCGATAGAATCGAGACCCAGCCCTTCCTTAAACAACGGCTGATCATTGCTGATACTTTCCGGTGTCACTTCCTGCAAATTCAGTTGTTCTATGATCTGCTTCTTCAGATCTTCCATCAGCTTTTCCAAGTCCATTTTTTTATTGATAAATTTTAATATTTGTTTATTTGATACAGTGCGTCCAAAGCTGCTGCTGTCAACGGCTGCGCCAGACCACGCTTTTCTTTTTCCAGCAGAAACAGCGCCACTTCGTATTCCTGGTCCATCACCTCCACCCAGCCGCAAAGACAGGCCTGCAAAGGCGTGTTGGTCAGCAGTTGGGCCGGATAACTGCTCATCAGCTCCGGATCAAAGGTTTCAGAGACGAAAAAAGTATTCTCTCCTTTAAAACCGTGCCGGATACAGATTTCTCCCATCACAATGTTTGGAAGGGTATACACGAAGAGGGCCGGGCTGGCAATATCCTTTACTGTAGCGTAATAGCGCAGGTCTGTATCCAGACTGCCGCTGCGGTTGGATAACACCATCCCTACCGTTTCGGGCGGTAAAGACAGTACCGGCGTGTCTTTCAGCAGTATTTCCGCGGCCAGCCACCCCAGTTTGCTGAGGGCGTCCATCTTGTGGAATTTGGGATACTGACCGGAAAACCGGTCGTAGCCCGCCCGCAGCCATTCCTGCAGGTCCATTTCCCTGTCAGCTTCCCATAACAGGTCGCCGTTCAACCGGATACTGTTATGCCGCAGGATACAACTTCCTGTAATATATACTTCCTCGCTATTCAATCTCTGAACTGCTTTTTAATTTTTCTGTTAATTCTATGGTCCTAGCCAGCCGTTTGAGGGCCGTATCGTGGTTTTTCACGAATGGATTGTCCATATCCCAAACATACCCTGCCAATACAGAGCAGATCTGACCTTTGATCACCGGATCTGCATCTTTCTTGAAAAAGATGGTGTCCAGTGTGCCTTCATACCAGGCCATTACATAAGAACGGAAGGTATTGACGCCCTGCAGCGTAGGCTCCATGTATTCTTTTTCCCAGTCTACCGCTTCTCCTCTCAGTTTTTTGATCACCAGTTTGGCGGCAGTCTGGCTGGAAACGCAGGCCAAAGTTACACCAGATGAGAAAATAGGGTCCAGAAATTCTGTCACGTTGCCGGTGAGCACAAAACCATCGCCATAGAATTTATCGGTGGTGGCAGACCAGGACTGCAGAATCCGGGGTTCAAACACCAGTTCTACATCGCGGAAACGCTCTCTGGTATAGGGTTCTGCTTCCAGCAGGGCCCGGTATACTTCTTCATCTGTACCCTTGTATTCCGCAAAAAACTCCGGATCACCTACAAAACCCAGGGAGGTTACGCCCGTGGAGAAAGGAATGATCCAGATCCAGACGCCTTTTTTGTGTACCACGGCGGTGATACGGTTAGGTTCGTCGGCCATGGAACGGCGTACGTCCACGGTGTGGGCGAACAATGCTTTACGGGGCTGCAGGTTGGAGTTTTTCTCCAGGTTGAACAGACGTGGGATCACCCGGCCGTAACCGCTGCCATCCACAATAAAGCGGGCTTCAATGGTGGATTTGTTGCCGTGAATATCTTCTACCGTTGTTACTGAATCCGATCCGTTGAAACGTATATCCGTTACCGTAGTTTCATATGATACCGGTATGCCCATGTTTTCAGCAGCATCAGCAAGTGTTTTGTCGAAGTCGGCTCTGGTCACCTGCCAGGTCCAGGTCCAGCCGGGCGTGAACTGCTCCTTGAAAGTGAAATCGCAGACAGCATTTCCTTTCACGAACTTGGCACCGAATTTTTCCTGGAAACCTTTAGCCTTGATCGCGTCGATGAAACCAGCTTCTTCCAGCGCATCCATACTGCGTGGCAGCAGGCTTTCACCGATAACGAAGCGGGGAAACTTCATCTTTTCCACGATCTTCACTTTATAACCCGCCTGGTGAATAATAGACGCCGCTACTGTTCCGGCAGGTCCCGCACCTATGACTAAAACATCTACTTGTTCAGTTTTCATACGGAAAAAATTTTATGGATTCAGAGATTTGATTATAGGGGATTGGGTTTGTCAGGAACCCTGTGATTCTCTATTATCACCGGGTTCCTGTATAACTATTTCTTCTTTTTAACCTTCAGCAGGGTGTAGTTCAGGCCCATCTTGTTGTTTTCTTCCGTTACTACCAGTCCTGCATTTTCGATGCACTGGAAGAAGTCGTCGGTATGATACATCTGGCTGTTACCATTGGCCATAGCAGTGAAATACAGGGAGGTCTGCTGCAGGCAGAAAGCCGCTGATTTAAACTGCTGGCGGTTCCAGAATGGTTCCAGGATGTAGATGGTACCGTCGTCGTTGAGCGCTTCGCGACAACGGGAGAGGATAGACTCGATTTCTGCTTCGGAGAAACAGTCGAGGAACTGGCTCATCCAGATGGCATCAAACCCTTTAGGGAAAGGTATTTCCTCATGCAGGATATTGGCGATATGGAAGTGTACTCTGTTTTCCACGCCGGCTTCTTTCATTTTCTGCTGCGCGATATTAGCCTGTCCGGGGATATCGAAGATGGTGACTTCCACTTCGGGATCTTTGGCGGTGCAGGCCAGTGCCCATTTACCGGTGTTGCCACCGATGTCGAGGAGGCGTTTGGGATGGTTTTCAAAAACGATATCCAGTGCGCCCGGAGTAGCGAGGTCGGAATAATAGTGGTCGAAATCGAACCAGCTTTTTCCGACAGCTGGTGGCAGCAGGGAGAGGCCGGGATAGATAGTATCCCAGGGGCCCAGTTCCTGGAGGCCTTCCGGCTTACCGTTGCGCAGACTGTCTTCCAGGTGGTACATGCCTTTGTAGCAGATATCCTGGGTAAAGTCCATATTGATACGGGTCAGCTGGTCGTGTAAAATAAAGTAGCCGGTTTTGGTGAGCGTGTATTTTTTGTCGTTCACGATCACTAATTCCATTCCTAAACCGGCTTCCAGCAATACTCTCACTGCATAGCGGTTCATGTTGGTTTTTTCCATCACTTCCTCAATGGTGATTCCGGCAGATCCGCTGTCGCTCACTGCTTTTAAAATCCCCATGTCACGCAGGGCCCTGGTAGCCTGGAAGGCAATAGGGGCAAAAGCCAGCCACAATGCGGCTTCTTTTGCCTGTAATGCTGTTTTCGTTTCTTTATTGAACATAGATCGGATTTGACAATTACGAATTATCAATTGCGCATGACAAATTTGTAATCAGATAATGCGTAATTATTTTCTACTAAATATCATGGCTGCGTTGCAACCACCGAACCCCGACACTGTTTTCAGGAAGTGGCGGGAAGATTGTTGGCGCAGGGTATTGCTGACGTTGACAGGCATACTCACACCGGGTGTTTCGTATCCTTTGGTGGGCAGTATCACACCTTCTTTCATGGCTTTCATACTGACAATTGCTTCTACGAGGCCGGCAGCACCGAGGGTGTGGCCGTAGTATCCTTTGAGACTGTTGACCGGTACGGCTGCCAGTCCGGCATGGTGCAGGGCTTTGGCTTCCATTTCGTCGTTGTACAGGGTGGCGGTGCCGTGAGCAGATACAAAGCCGATATCTGCCGGTTGGAGGCCGCTGCCTTTGAGGGCCAGTTGCATGGCCATGGCCAGCTCCTGTCCGGTGCGGGAAGGGCCGGAAATGTGGTTGGCATCGTTGCTGACAGCCCCGGCGCCTAATACAATTTCTGCCTGTGCGGATGTTTTGCTGAGCACCACGGTGGCAGCTGCTTCTCCCAGGGAAACACCCATACGCCCGGCATCAAAGGGTTTGCAGGGCACGGCACTTACTGCCTGGAAAGACTGGAATCCTGACAATACAAAACGGGTGAGCACATCGGCGCCCGTTACCACTACGTGGTCGTATTTTCCGGAAGTGATCAGGCGCTGACCGGTAAGAATGGCCAGCAGACCGGATATACAGGCGCTGCTGATCACCAGTGGAGCATTGGCAGCACCCAGATGAGCCGCTATCTTACGGGCAGTAGCGGAAGGCTGTAACTGTTCCGGCGGAGGGATCACTCCTTCCGGCTGCTGTTCCAGCAGTTCAATATTTCCTTTGGTAGTGGAAATGATCAGACCGGTGCGGGAATCCGACAGGCGGATACCTGTTTGCGATACGGCCGCCGTGACGGAGGCGATCACCAGCTGTTCAAATTTCGTATAACCTTCTACGTTAAGACCCGCTGTTGCCCTGCTGAGCATGGCGGGAGCCATCATGGCACCATAAAAAGGTGCAGGGCCATAATCGCTGCGGTCCTGTAAACCGATACCACTGTTGCCCCGGATGATCTGTTCAAAATTTTCATCGGTATCAATACCCAGTGGCCCCACAATATTATCTGCAACTACAAAGACCATGATCCATTATCTAAAGGTGGTTATGCAAGTGTTGTTTTTTCCATTCACTGAAAAAAGCCGGGGTGGTCAGTTGCAGCAGCGCTGTTTCCTTGTCCAGGAAAACCTGTACAGAAGAGCCTTTGGCAATGATTTCACCCGTAGCCGGATTGGAAAGCACATAGTTAAATCTGATCTTCGCCGCGAGGTCGTCCACAAAAGTGGTTGCTACCTTTACGCGGTCGCCGTAGCGCAATGGCCGCTTGTAATCAAGCTGTATATTCACCACCGGCGCGGTATATCCGGCCTCAAACACATCCAGGTAACGCAGCGCGTACTTTTCTCCGAAAGCCTCCCTTCCGTCTTCAAAATACCGGACATAGTGGCCATGCCATACAATGCCCAGTGAATCCACCTCATTAAACTTCACCGGAAATTCGGTGCATTCGGTTATCTGGTCCATTTCATTTAGAAATTTTTTCATTTAGGGATTTTTTCATTTGCGAAATCAAAAATCCCTAAATGAAAAAATCCCTAAATCCTGTTATCCTTTCTTCTTAGCTTTTTTTGTTTCTTTTTCCTTGGCAGCTACTGCTGTCTTGGGATCTTTTTTAGGAGCTGCAGGTGCTTCTTCTTCAGGATCTTTGGCTTCTGCATATTTCTCCTTGATTTTTTTATAGCCTGAGCTGAAATCGTCCATTACATCATGCACGGAAAACGCCCAGTAGTTACGGAAACCAAAGCCTTTCGCCTTGCCGGTCATTCTTTCTGTCAGGAGTACATTGCGGGTAGCCATGTCGATTACAGTCACGTACATAGACGCTTCTTTACCGGTTTTATTCATGGACTCCATCACAAACAGTACACCGATGCCTTTTTTGCCATTTACATCGATACCTTTCACCAGTTTGGTGATGTCGGCGGGTTTCAGGCGGGTGATATCATCGTTGTTATCGGATTTCAGCGCTTCCTTGTTGGCGGCTGCATTCCGTTTGTTGGTGGCGGTCACATCGTACGTTACTTTAGAGCGATGGAAAGCACCAGCAACATCGTATTTTTTAGGTTCGTTGATCACCACATCGTTGATACCAGCGAAGTGGCGGTCTACGATGTCTACTGCGTTGGCGGCTGCGTCGCCGAGCAGGCGGGCCTGTGTGAAGTCCACACCCAGCCAGGTGAAGGAAGAATCAGTATTTTCCAGGAAGTTTTTCAACTTCTGGGCCTGGGTGGCACTGATAAAAAAGCCAAGTAACAGAACGGTCAGGGGAAAAACTTTACGGATAATCATAACTTATTGTATTTGCGGGTTGATGAAAATTTTCATTTCACATTGTGCCATCACCCTTCCATCGTACATAACTTTTCCTGTTACCATGGTAGCATTAAACACTTCTCCTCCGATTTCCGTGGTGGTTTCGATCATCTGTCCGGCGGGCGGCAGTTCAAATATTTCCAGGTCTTTTACAGCGCCGATAAAACCCAGGGGTACGGGGCTGTTTTCCTGTCTTGCGATATAACCGATACGGGCTGCCGCGGTCTGTGCAATATTTTCCATGAGGCCGGGCGGTGTGAGCACGCCGTTTTCCACAAAAACATTGTCCGGTGCAATATGCAGTCCGGTGCGGGTTTTAGGGCCGTCCACTTCCAGTATGCCACTGATCATGACAATCGGCGTACGTTGTGGGATATAAGCGGTAATATCATCTGTATGAATAAACATCTGCGCAAGTTATTATTTATAGACAAAACACGAAATAAATCGAATTATTCGACATTATTAACAGTAAAAACACGCATTATGCCCAAAAATCATAATAATTAAACCACTGTTCCGGGTAACGATGGATTTTTTCCTCCAGCAGGCCGGTAAAATCGGCCACGGCCTTTTCCACACCCTGGTTGCGGCGTCCATGGTATGAACGGGGTTCGGTGGCATAAAAATGATAATGGGTAGCCGTTTCCTTAAAGGCAAACACCACACATACCGGCACCCGGAAGGTAGCTGCCAGCAGGAAAGGCCCTACCGGGAAACGGGCATCATGCCCCAGCAATGGTGCGGTAATGGTTTTGTTGCCGGGCAGAAAACGGTCTGCGTGCATACAAACCAGCTCCTGGTTACTCAACGCTTCGTTGATGGCATAGATATGTGATAAATCATCCTTAATGACGATGATATTCACATTCCTGTCGCCGGTGATGGAAGACAGGTATTCTTTGATGCGTTGATGTTCCCCATCAAACATGACAATATTAATACGGGTTTGCAGGCGTTTGAACAGGTGACCGGCCACTTCCCAGTTGCCCAGGTGTGCACTCAGCATGATTCCTCCGCGCCCGCCGGTCACCATCTCACGCAGATGGTGTTCCCCGTCAAAATCGAAGGTAAACTTGTTCTCCATGTTGGCCATCACCACAATCTTATCGATCAGTGTCTGACCAAACACGTAGTAGTTGCGGTAAAGGCTGTACAAAGACCGCCATCTGCCGTAACCTATTTTGGTATGAAAATATTGATAGATGGGCCTGGAAGAACTCCAGGAGAACAGAAAATAATAAAAAGCAACAAATCTCAACAGAAAATAAGCAGGGTAAACACCTCCATACCTGAGTATGAAAATAAAGATACTGTAACCCAGCTTATTTCCCTTAGACTTTCCCTGCCAGGATGGCATTATACCAGTTCTTTTTGTTGAACACGAGCAGTTACATAATCGTAGAAATCCTGGAAGGTAACGATGGACTGAAAATCTTCCGGTTTTACTTTAAAACCAAAATTATCTTCAATCACTACTACCATGTCAATATAATCCAGGCTGTCGAGATCCAGCGTGGACTTGAGGTTAGCTTCAGGCTTAATGTCAGTGGGGTTAGCTTCAAACTCCTCCACCAGAAACTTGTTCGTAACAGTTATTATTTCCTTAATTTCCATAAATGTGCAATCAGATATAGGTCGTTTTAAAAATAATTTTTAAGCGGTTCTTATTTACCCAATCCTGATTTTTAATCTTCCAAAGTTAAAACATTTAGAGCATTGGTCATTTGCATATTTGGCAATACAGCGGGTCTGAAACGCCTGTCAGCCTACAATAAACTCATAATCAAACCTCCAGATATTACATCCCTTCCCATTTTTTTACAATAAGAGAAGAGTTGGTTCCTCCGAAGCCGAAGGAATTGGACAAAAATATATTAAATTTTTTATCGATGGTTTTGGTCGCAATGTTCAACTTCGCAGCATCATCATCCGGGTTTTCCAGGTTGATATTGGGGGCAATGAAATCGTTCTGCATCATCAGCATGGAGTATACGATTTCGCTGGCACCAGCCATCCAGCATTCGTGGCCGGTCATGGATTTGGTGGAACTTACATAAGGGTTGGAGGTACCAAACACTTCATAGATGGCACGGGCCTCGCTGGCATCACCTGCCGGCGTAGAGGTAGCGTGGGCATTGATATAGGCAATATCTGCTGCCTGCAGACCTGCATCCTGCAAGGCTATCTGCAGGGAACGTACCGGTCCGTCCACCGTAGGGTTGGAAATATGGCCGCCATTGGAAGAAAAGCCATAGCCCAACACTTCGCCCAGGATAGGGGCCCCTCTGCGTTTGGCTGATTCGAGGCTCTCCAGGATCACGGTAGCCGCGCCACCGCTGGGCACCAGCCCGTCACGGTCGCGGTCAAAAGGCCTGGAAGCCCGCTCAGGGTCATTTTCGCGGGTAGAGAAAGCTGCGATCGCATCGAAATTGCCCATGGCATATAGATTCACCTCCTGTGCACCACCGCAGATCACCGCGTCCTGCATACCGTTGCGGATAAACATGTACCCCAGCCCGATGGCATGGGAACCACTGGCACAGGCCGCACTCACCGTAAAGTTTACCCCTCTCAGCTTGAAGATAGTGGCCAGGTTCATATTAACGGTAGAATTCATAGTCTGGAACACCGAGCCGGAACCTACCAGCATAGTATCCTTTTTCTCCCGCATAATATCTGTAGCCTCGATCACCGGTTTGGCGGAGCTGTCGTTGCCGTACAGCAAACCTACCGGGGTCTGGTCAATATAGTCCTGGTCCATACCCGCCTGGGCAAGCGCCTCACGGGTTGCCATATACGCAAACTCGGCCTGTTCAGGCATCATCAGCCTGGACCTACGGTCCAGCAAACCTTTCAGCTCCGGCCGCTGGATATTGCCGGTCAAACCGGAACGGTAACCAAATGTTTTCCGTTCAGGATCCAGCACAATACCAGACTTTCCTTTATACAATGAATCCCTCACCTCCTGCAGGTCTTTACCAATGCAGGAGTAGATTCCCATTCCAGTGATCACTACTCGGTTCATGTACAAAATGCTTTTTAAGTATGGAGACCTCCATTAATATTCAACACTTCCCCGGTGATATAACCCGCAGACTTAGACGCCAGGAACGCCACTGCATCGGCTACTTCTTCCGGTGTACCGAAACGGTTCATCGGTACCTGTGCTGCCAGCTCTTTCTCGTTCAGCTCTGCGGTCATATCCGTTTTGATAAAGCCGGGAGCGATGGCATTCACCGTTACGCCCCTTTTGGCTACTTCCTGTGCCAGCGCTTTGGTAGCGCCAATTACGCCTGCTTTGGCAGCAGAGTAATTGGTTTGTCCGGGCAATCCTTTGATACCGGACAAAGACACCATGTTGATGATACGTCCGTAACGTTTCAGCAACATGCTGTTGAGTACCTGCTTAGTCACATGATAAAACCCGTTCAGGCTGATATTCAGCACATTGTTCCATTGTGCTTCGGACATCCAGAACATGAGGGAATCTTCCCGTATGCCTGCATTATTCACCAGCACTTCAATGGTATGTTGGTCTTTATGTTGTTCGATCCACGCGCCCAGTACAGCCTGTACATCGGCGGCATCTCCTACGTTGAACTGCAACAGCTCACCGCTGCTGCCTTTCGCTTTTACTGCCTCCAGGGTTTCCTGTGCGGCAGCTTCATTTCCTTTATAATTTATCAGGACATGATATCCCAATTCAGCCATTTTAATACATACTGCCCTGCCAATACCGCGGGAGCCTCCTGTAATTAAGGCACATTTCATGAAAAATACGAATTACTGGATTATGAATCACGGCATGCCGTGTTTGCTCATTTGAATTACAGAGAAATCAGAACATTTTTACCGGCTCATTACACAACAGGTATTCCTTAATCTTGCCGAGGTCCTTGTACATAGGTCTGTCCTCAATAAATTTAGGATAAATTGCTCTTACTTCATTGTAAACCTTATGAGAGAAAGCCGCGAGCCTGTCCTGACAGTTCAGGAAATCTACTGCCTGTAACACGGTGAGGGTGTGAATAGCCAGTACCTCAAAGGTATTGGCGATCACTCTGTTGGCCATCAGCGCTGAGTTACAGCCCATGCTCACAATATCCTGGTTGTCGTTGTTGTTGGGGATACTGTGTACATACATCGGGAAGGACAAGGTCTGATTTTCCGCAACGGTAGAGGTAGCGGTAAACTGAGCGCCCTGCATACCGAAGTTGAAGCCCAGTTTGCCCAGGTTCATAAACGGCGGGAACTTGTGGTTCAGCTTTTCGTTCAGCAGGTAGTTGAGCTGACGCTCTGCCAGCATAGACAGGCGGGTGACAGCGATTTTCACTTTGTCCATTTCCAGGGAGATATAATCACCGTGGAAGTTACCGCCATGGAACACATTTTCCAGTTCGTGGTCTACTACGGGGTTGTCGCTCACAGAGTTGAGCTCCTGCACCACTATTTTTTCGGCCTGTATGAGTGTATCATACACGGGGCCGAGGATCTGTGGTACACAGCGCAGGGAGTAATACTCCTGTACTTTATCCTTAAAGATTTCTTCTTCCAGTTCTTTATAGAGGTGGTCCGGACGATGGCGCACCATTTTGCTGCCCTGGAGCACTTCCCGCATGCGGGCGGCTACGGTGTTCTGGCCGGTGTGCATTTTCACGGCATTCAGTTCGGCAGACAGGTGGTCGTCGAAAGCTTCCACTATTTCGTTGATCATGGCGGAGAGGGTCACTGCCCATCCCAGCAGCTGGCGGGCCTGGATCAGGTTTACCAGTCCGGCGCCTGTCATCGCGGAGGTACCGTTGATGATAGCCAGTCCTTCGCGGACGTGGATACCGATTGGTTTGAGACCCAGGCGGGCAAATACTTCCGCCGTAGGCTGCATTTTATCTTCGTACCATACTTCCCCTTCTCCTATCAGCACCAGGGCCAGGTGAGCCAGCTGTACGAGGTCGCCACTGGCACCTACGCCACCGTGCTCAAATACACAAGGGTATACGTTTTTGTTGATCAGGTCTTTTAAGAGATGAACCACTTCGGGGTGAATACCGGAATGGGCCTGCATGAAGCTGCTCAGGCGGGCAATCATGAGGGCTTTGGTGATCACCGGTGACAAGGGTTTGCCGGCGCCGGTGCTATGGCTGCGAATCAGGTTATATTGCAACTGAAAGGTATCGCTGTCACTAATACGGTATTGAGCCATTGGACCAAAACCTGTGTTGATACCGTAGATCAGCTTTTTGGCAGAAAACGTTTTCAGAAACAAAAAGCTGGCTTCCACCTGCTGTAATGCCGCTTCATCCAGTGTCAACTCTTCTCCGGCGTAAAGCACGCGATACACCTCGTCCAGCGTCAGCGACTTACTTCCTAATACAACCATTTTATATTATATTATTTAATTATTTATGTAAAAAAGTGCTCAAAAATAGTACAAAGATGGATTTAATCAAATAAATCCACCCGGACAATCACGAATTACGGGTAAGTACGCATGCGAAATGTACCTGCTTTGGGGGATGGTTGGTCTATTACTCCTCTTCAGTTTGCACAGGTGGTGTTACCAGTACTTTATCTATACGATGAGCATCCATATCCACTATTTCAAACTCAAAGCCACGCCAGAGGAATTTCTCCCCTGTTTTCGGAATATGTTCCAGATGATGGAGAATGAATCCGGCCAGGGTATCAAAGTCCTGTTCAAATTCAGACATCCAGTCTTCCTTATCAAATTCTGCCAGGAAATCATAAAACGGAATCTGTGCATCTACCAGCCAGGAGCCGTCTTCGCGCAGTACCATTTCATAATCATCGGCTTCCTCTGTTTCCGGCATATCGCCTACTATCGCCTCTAAAATATCGTTGAGCGTGATCATACCCAAAAACGTACCATATTCGTCGACGATGAACGCGGCATGTACATGAGTTTCCTTAAACTTTTCCAGTACCTGGTAGGCGGTATTGTTTTCCGGAACAAAAAGTGGCTTACGTATGATCTGTGTCAGTGAGGTGGATGTACCGGCCACGGCGTACAGGTCTTTAATAGACACGATGCCTTTGACGCTGTCTATCTGGCCTTCACATACCGGATAAACATTATGCAGACTTTCGTGGATCTTTTGCTGGTACTGGTCCGGTGTTTCGTTGATATCCAGCCAGGTGATATCGTTGCGGTAGGTCATGAGCGAGGTGATATTACGGTCGCCCAGATGAAATACCCTTTCGATGATTTCCTGTTCTGTTTCTTCGATAGCTCCGGAAGTAGTGCCTTCACTGATGATGGCTTTGATTTCTTCTTCTGTCACCTGCGATTCTTCGGGGTGCAGATTAAATATTTTTACCAGGAGGTTGGTGGAGGCGGATAACAGCAATATGAACGGGAAAGTGAGCCAGGATACTACCTGCATGGGTTTGGCCATCATTTTGGCGATGGCTTCCGGTTTGGCGGTGCCCACTCTCTTCGGTACCAGTTCGCCCAATACCAGAGAAAAATAGGTAATGACAATAACAACGATGATGGTAGCGAGGAGGTTGCTATAGGTGGTAACGGCGGGAAACTGGTTGAGCCAGGCCATTACCTCGTCTTTGATCGTTTCACCGGAGTAAATACCGATGAGGATGCCGATGAGTGTGATACCGATCTGGACGGTAGAAAGAAAGGTTTCCGGATTATTGGCCAGCTTCAGAGCGGCCTTTGCTTTTTCATCCCCTTTATTAGCTTGTTGTTCCAGTCTGCTCTTGCGAGCCGAGACCAGGGCTATTTCCGTCATCGAAAATATGCCGTTCACTAAAATAAGGATGAAGATAATGACGACTTCCATGATTTAAAGTCTAAAAATAAAAAATTATTCAAATATAAGGGTAAGAAATGCCAGCACCAGTCCTGCCGCTATGGCCATCACTTTTTTTCCACTCAGTTCATGGTGTTTGGTGCCGCTTTCATAGAATATGGTGGTGGAAATGTGCAGGAATGCACCAATTACCAGGGCCACCACGTACAGCAGGTAGTGTTGTACTATCTCAAAGCGGTTGCCCATCCACCCGGCCAGTATAGCTGCCAGGGGAGTAACGAGGGCAAAAGCGATGAGTATACGCCACAGCTCTGCCTTTTTCCTGTGTGCATGCATCATCACGGTGATCAGTGTTAATGCTTCCGGTACTTTATGCGCAGCCACGCCCACCATTAAAGATGGGAGCGCGGATTTATCTTCATAATGAAATCCCAGCGGGATACCTTCCATAAAAGCATGGATGGAAAGTCCCAGCAGCAGCGGTGTTACCGCAATATGGCGGTGGTTTTCACCCGGTAAATGGGTGTGGCCATGTTCCATACCATGCGATAACTGCTGAAGGAATACCTGCAGGAAAAAACCGAGGACAACATAAATGCCGGCATTATGTCCCAGCTCATGGTATACCTCCGGCAGCAGATGCATGGTGGTGATCCCAAACAGGAAGGCGCCGGTAAAGGCCAGCAGGTAAATGGTAAAATTGGCATTGATACGCCTGATCGTCATGGGGATCAGCCCACCGCCCAGCGTAGCCAATAATATAAGTATAAGATAATTCCAGTTCATGATGTTTGTTCAGGCTCCAGTCTAATGCGGCGTTGAAAGAAACTTCCACTCAGCAGCCCTATAAATATGCCCAGTACGGCGCCGCCGGCAACGTCCAGCGGGTAATGCACACCAACATATACCTGTGCGTAACCTACTAAGGCCGCCCACAGAAAAAATAACCAGGTGTACCGGCCCAATGCTGATTTTAAAGTTAAGAAACAAAACGTAGCCAACGCAAAATGATTGGCCGCATGGTTGGAGGTGAAGCTTCCGCTCGTTGGGCAATACCCCACCAGTATCCGTGCATAATGCGACACTATCGGGTCACGGCAGGGTCTGACCCGGCCGAATGCCTGTTTGATGTACAGGCTGCTCTGGTCTGCCAGCGCAAAACACAGCAGGAAAAAAAGAATCCACCAGAAGCCTTTCCAGCGGTAGTTGATGGTGACAAACAAGGCCAGGAACAGGTACAGCGGCGCCCACATATATGGCTCCCTTGCCAGGGGCAGGATATAGTCCAGCACAGCATTGTGCCACTGCCCGTTGATATGGAAGAATAACCGAAGGTCCTGTTTCAGGATACTTTCAAGCATGGCTAAGGTTTTGTAGCAACGAGGATGAGGCGTGGCGAGCGCTCTTCGTCATAGCTGTTAAAATGATAATCTCCGAAAATTTCCGTAATAACGAGTCCCTGTCGGGCAAACATCTGCTCAAAATCCTCCCGGTTAAAAGCATTGACGCTCTCTGCATAGGTGAGCCTTCTCATCAGGTTTTTATCGAGAATATTAATTTTTTTGAGGAATTTATGATCTTTCACCTCCCGGTGGATATCAAACACCACATTATCTTTTTCCTTCACTTCATCATATACGAGGTGTTTTTCCACATATGAGCTGTTCAGGTAATCGAGTACCAGCCTGCCACCAGGCTTCAGGGCGTTGGTCAGGGTACGGAGAGCGTTGTTATTGTCGCGCTGGGAGGCAAAATAACCGAAGCTGGTGAAGAAGTTGAACACCACATCGAAGTAGTTGACACGGAAAGGCAGGCGCATATCGTGCTGGAAAAAGCTCAGGTGCTCATTTTCCATTTTCTTGGCGATATTAATGCTCTCTATGGAAAGATCTATGCCGGTAACATCGTATCCTTTGTCCGCCAGGTATTTGGCATGACGGCCCTTACCACAGGCCACGTCCAGCATCTCCGCATGTGGAGAGGGCTGAAGATAAGCCAGCAGCTTGTCAATGAATGCAGCTGCCTCCTGTTCGTCCCGATTGCTGTATAACAGGTGATAGTAAGGAGAATTGAACCAATCTTTAAACCAGCTTTTATCTATATCTATATCCATAATTCGCAAATTGCCGTGGCAACAGTTTATTTTTTATTATTAAACATCAAATATCGCGTGCTTTCGTAGAAGCCACGTGTTAAATTATCCAGATTTTTTGCCGTGTCCGGCTGCTGGGCCTGTATGTTCTTAGTAGGATCGGCCTGCAGGTCGTACAGTGCAGTGGCTGCAGTGACCAAATTGATCTCATACAGGTATCGGTCACCGATGAGCGCGTAATAAGGCTGCTGATTACGCAAATAGGTGATAAACACGTATTTATCATTTACCCGGGTACTGTCCAACAAGTTGGTGCCCAGGGTATAGTTGTTATAAGGTATACCTACCATGCTGGCCATTGTAGGATAAACATCCAGGAGGCTGCCGGGAGTATTAATCACCTGTTGTGGCGCCACATGGCCGGGACTGTACATAAAAGCAGTCACGTGCACCCCGCCGGTGGCCAGTTCGTATTCCGGCAGCGGCATAAAGGAATACGGATTGAGGATACAGTTGTGGTCGCCGAAGAACATAAAGACGGTATTGTTGAGGTAACCATCTTTACGGGCCATGTCTATCAGGTGACCTACGTTGTAGTCTTCATAGCGCAGGGCATTGAACTGATCGATGGACACGAATCCGGATTTTTTGAATTTTTCCATATCGATGTCCTTTTCCTTCACTTTTTTGAAATCGCCGGCCCCGCTGGTGGTGGTATATGGCGGGTGGTTGTCTGCCAGCTGGAGGAAAGCCACAAAAGGTTTCTTCTGATCGTTGCTGGCTTTGAATATTTCGCTGGCTTCGGTGATCAGGTCGTAGTCGGAGATGCCCCATACATCGGCTTTGCCGGATTTGTACATCCCTTCTTCGTGAATGTTGATACCTTCCACGTTGTTGGTGAATACGGCGCGTATGTTGGCCCAGTTGGTACTACCGCCGAGGAGATACAGTTTTTCGTATCCTTTGAACTGGTCCATGATGATACGCTGGTCCAGCATTTTAGGATGGCGGCTGGCCGTTTTCACGGCAGTAATGTCGGGCAGGCCGGTAGTGACACCAAAAACAGTTTTGGCGGTGCTGATGGCCGGCACGTAAAAGTTTTTGAAGAGGATACCGCTGTCGGCCAGGCGTTTCATGTTGGGCGTGGCCTGCATGGGATTGTTGTACATGCTGGTAGGCGCTGCACCGGTAGACTCCAGCATGACCAGAATGACATTGAGCTTTGGTTTGGTGGAATCAGCGGGGACAGTACGGCGGTAATCCAGTTTTTCCGCATCGGGCTTGTCTACCTTCAGGTATTCTGCGATATACGGATAATATTTTTTAGTGAGATTGATATCGTAGGTATCACCCTGTACGGAGAAATTGGAGACGAAATACAGGATGGGATTGAGTCCCAGGCTGGTCACGCCATTGTCGCGGGTAAACATGGCCTGGCTCCAGCGCAGCGGGAAATAGGCGAAGTTGCCATAGATGCCGGCGGCGATCAGGAGGGTAAGTCCGGTAACATAGCCGGTGAAGGGCCAGTTGCGGAGATATACCGGCGGCTCGGCGGACAGGTGGTTCCAGGTGCGCCTTTGCAGGCGGAATACAAGGTACAGGAATACGAAGAGCCCCAGGAAACCACGTACCACCGGGTAACTTTGCCATACCATACGGGCATTGTCTGCCCGCTCCCCTTTAGCCAGGAAACGCAGGATGGACGGGTCAAGACGTAAACCCAGGTAGTCGTAATGCCCCAGATCGAGTATAAATAATAAGGTAAGGACAGTAAAAACAATAAAAACATAAGTTCTGTTAATATTGCGTATAACCTTTGAAGTAAAAAAACGGTTACGGGCAATGACCGCCATGAGGGCGATGGGGATTACCAGGATAAGCGCCAGCCGGAGATCGAACTTAAGGCCCAGGTACCACGCCTTTGTAATCACAGCACTGCTGGTAATGGTCGACTTAAAGAAGAACAGGTAAAAAATAGCCCTGAACAGCACCATCAACAGGAAAAGATAGAGTGTTTGAACAACCACATAACGAATATACCGGGGTATATTCTTCCAGAAGTTTTGCATGCAACGTATAGCTGTTTTTTTAAAAGCGTAGCTGCAAATATAATGAAAACTGAGTGGGGAAAATGGCTGTTTCAGGGGTAAGGCTCATCATCTTTTCATAATTAGGAAATCTGGAGTGGATTTTTTTATATTTGCCTTCCTTAAAAAATTGAATCTCGTGGCACTGATCAAATCAATATCCGGCATTCGCGGAACCATTGGCGGCAAGCCCGGCGAAGGACTCTCTCCCCTCGATGTAGTAAAGTTCACAGCAGCTTACGGTACATGGCTCTCCCGCCAGACCGACAACCGCAAAGTGGTAATCGGCCGTGATGGCCGCATTTCCGGCGAAATGGTGAAAAACCTGGTAGTTTCCACACTGAATGCCCTGGGAATCGACGTAGTTGATCTGGGCTTGTCTACCACACCCACTGTGGAAATTGCCGTTAAAATGGAAAATGCTGCAGGCGGTATCATTCTCACTGCCAGCCATAATCCAAAAGAATGGAACGCCCTCAAACTGCTGAATGCGGAAGGGGAATTCATTTCCGGCGCAGACGGCGCGGAGCTGCTCGATATCGCCGAACGCGAAGACTTTAACTTCGTTGATGTGAATAAACTCGGCTCCTACACCCAGGACGATTCTTATCTCCAGAAACATGTAGACCTGGTAGTGAACTATCCTTTGGTGGATGTGGCCGCTATTAAAGAGCGTAACTTCAAAATCGTAGTGGACGCGGTTAACTCTACCGGTGCCCTGTTTGTACCACCGCTGCTCAAAGCATTGGGCGTGGAAGACGTACAGGTACTGTTCGGGGAAGTGAATGGTAAATTCAGCCACAACCCGGAACCACTGGCCGAAAACCTGACTGCGTTATCCAATGAAGTAGACAAATCCAACGCTGATCTGGGCATCGCCGTAGATCCGGACGTGGACCGTCTCTGCTTCGTTTGTGAAGATGGCAGCATGTTTGGTGAAGAATATACCCTGGTGGCCGTAGCTGACTATGTACTCAGCAAACGCAAAGGCAATACGGTTTCCAATATGTCTTCCACCCAGGCATTAAAGGATATCACGCTGAAACACGGTGGTGAATACACGCCATCTGCCGTAGGAGAAGTAAACGTGGTAAAGAAAATGAAAGACACCCAGGCTGTCATCGGCGGCGAAGGTAATGGTGGTATCATCGTTCCTGACCTGCACTATGGCCGTGATGCACTGATCGGCATCGGTCTTTTCCTGAGCCACCTGGCACAGAGCAAAAAAAACATCAAAGCGCTGCGTAACAGCTACCCCGACTACTTCATCTCCAAAAATAAAATCGAGCTGGACAAAGGTGTGGATGTAAAAACCATCTTCGAGAAAATCAAAGGGAAATACAAAAATCAACCGTTAAACACGGAAGATGGCCTGAAGATTGAGTTCGACAAAGACTGGGTACACCTGCGCACCTCCAACACAGAGCCTATTATCCGTATTTACGCTGAAAGTCAGAACGAAACAACGGCTGACAATATCGCCAAACGGATCATGCAGGACATCAAGGAGTTTATGTGATTTTGTAATTTTTTTATTTTATCATTTTTTTATTTAAAAAGAAGACCGAAGCGATTATTATGCTTCGGTCTTCTTTTTTTATTGAAAAAATAACAAAATGACAAAATAAAAAAATTTAGATCAGTTCTTTCAGTTTTGTGATCACCTTGTCTATTTCCGCTCTGGTGTTGTTTTTAGAGAAGGAGAAACGTACAGCGATCTGGTTAGGATTGCTGTTGATGGCTCTGATCACGTGGGAGCCGGCGTTGGCACCGGAGGTACAGGCACTGCCACCGGAGGCACAGATACCGTTGATGTCCAGGTTGAACAGGATCATCTCGCTCTTTTCTGATTTAGGGAAAGACACGTTCAGGACTGTGTACAGGCTACGTCCGTGCAGGTCGCCGTTGAAGGCTACGCCCGGAATGTTTTTCTCCAGTTCTGCAGCCATATACTGACGCAGGTCGTTGATATACTGACTATGCTCGTCGTAGTGTTCTGTGGCCAGTTCCAGCGCTTTGGCGAAACCGATGATGCCGTACAGGTTTTCGGTGCCGGCGCGCATATTGCGTTCCTGGCTGCCACCCTGGATGAAAGGCGTGATTTTCACGTTTTCATTGATATACAGGATGCCTACACCTTTAGGGCCGTGAAACTTGTGACCGGCGCCGGTGATGAAGTGTACCGGTGTATTGCGGAGGTCAAAAGGATAGTGCCCTACGGTTTGTACGGTGTCGGAATGGAAGATGGCGTCAAACTCCTTGCAGAGGGTACCTACTGCGTATAAGTCGAGCAGGTTGCCGATTTCATTGTTGGCGTGCATCAGTGTCACCAGGCATTTTTCCTTGGAGCCTTGCAGCAGTTCACGGAGATGGTCCATGTCAATATGGCCGGATGGCAATATTTTGACAAATGACAGGGCCACACCGTCGTGATGATGCAGGTACTCTACAGTATGCAGGGTGGCGTGGTGCTCAATGGGTGAAGAAATGATGTGTTTGCATCCCAGGTCCTTCACTGCCGCGTTGATGGCCGTATTGCTGCTCTCTGTGCCGCCGGAGGTAAAGAATATTTCTCCCGGGTGCGCATTGAGGGTCTTTGCTACGGATTTACGTGCATTTTCGATGCCCAGTCTGGACTCTCTACCATAAGAATAGATGGATGACGGGTTACCGAATTTTTCAGTCATATACGGCAGCATGGCATCTAATACCACCGGGTCCAGGGAGGTAGTTGCTGCGTTGTCAAAATAAATTCTTTCCAATGTTGGTGGTTTTTGATTAAGGTTCTTTTTTGAATGGTGCCACCAAAGTTCCGAAAAAAAATGAAAATATGATGATCCGAACAGATGGTTATTTAAAATAAAGTGAAGCCTACAGCGGCTATAGGCTTTGTCTGCTGATTGTCTTCACTTTATTTTAAACAACCATCCTATAATCAGGAGTTTCTGTTGATCACGTCATAGAAGCGTTCGCGGTAGCCATCGCTGATGGGGATAGACTGATTGGCAATCATGACGGTGTTTTTCTCCACGGAGTTGATTTTACTGAGCGACACCAGGTAAGAGCGGTGTACCCGGATGAATTTATCTGCCGGAAGACGGGTTTCAAATGATTTGAGGCTGCGCAGCGTGAGCACAGGGAGGTTGGGAGTATAGATTTTCGTATAGTCTTTCAATGCTTCGATGAAAAGAATATCTTCAAGATTGATCTTGATGATTTTGTATTCCGTTTTGATGAAGATGTAGTCATTGGTCCAGGCTGGGTCCAGCTGGGTTGTTTTCTGCTGATTGGCCGAGAAGGCTTCACTGGCTTTGGCGGCGGCTTTGAGGAATCGTTCAAAGGGCACAGGCTTCAGCAGGTAGTCTACTACATCGAGGTTAAAGCCATCGAGGGCATATTCGCCGTAGGCAGTTGTAAAAACTACCATGGGCGGATATTTCAGAGATTTCAGGAATTGTATGCCTGTAATATCCGGCATTTTGATGTCCAGGAATACCAGGTCTACCGGTTCTTCCTGGATAAAGCGCAGGGCGGTAGCCGCGTTTTCGAATTTACCGGCCAGGCTCAGAAAGGGCACCTTACGGATATAATCCTCCAGGATTTCCAGCGCCAGCGGCTCATCATCCACAGCAATACACTTTATCATTTTTTCAATACTATTTTAAGATCCACAATAAACTGGTTGTCTGATTCTGTGATGGTGATTTCATGGTCACCGTGATAAAGCATGTCCAGCCGCTTCAACACATTCTGTAATCCAATACCTCCTCTTTCAGCCACCCTTTCCTTAAAGAGGCTGTTTCTGACCATTAATCTGATCATATTTTCGGCGATCGTAATATCGATATTGATAAAGGAGTCTTCCGCATAACTGATGCCGTGTTTAAAGGCGTTTTCCACGAAAGGGACCAGCAGCATGGGTTCTATCTGAAAGCCGGCAGGCTGGCCGTTTAAGGTATATTGGATCTCTATATCCTGTGGCAGCCGCAGCCGCTGTATGTCAATGTAGTCCTGTAGGTATTTTAGTTCGTGTTCCAGCTGTACTTTCGCTTCATTGGATTCATAGATCATATATCGCATGATGGTTGATAACTTCAGGATAGCATGTTCCGTTTGCCCTGATTGTTTATGTGCCAGCGAATAGATAGTATTCAGACAGTTGAAAAGGAAATGTGGATTAATCTGCGACTTCAGAAATTTCAGTTCTGCATTCAGTTTTTCTACTTTCAACGCTTCCCGCTGCTTTTCACTTTCAAACCACTCCACCGCTATCTTAATAAAACCACTCATAAACAACATCAGCAATGCAAAAAAACCAGATCGGCGGAGCACTTCCGGGAACAGCAGGTATTCCCAGAAAGAAGGTTTCTCTCCCATTATACGGTATAAGCGCGGCGGCGGCATTGGCATTGTAGATACCACCGGCTTGCCCATTCCAAAAACAGCTGCATCTCCTTTTGCCGGCACTGCAACCACCGAAGCCATCTCTGTCACCCCTTCTTCGAATAAACGGTACCGATGATGAAACGGTGGGAAGCCGCTTCTTGTTACACCCTCCTCCGGATGATTTTTATCCATACGCATGGTCATCATCGCGGAGCGGCCCATAAAATTTCTGAAAAAATAATAATCAAGCGCGGCCTGTTGTATCGTGATAAACACCACCAGCAACATCACAGTAGAGAGATAGAGTACTATTTTTTTCCGGTTGAAAAAACGTGGAATCAACACATAAATGTTCAGATAAAAAATAGCAATCAGAAAGAGATTATCAATCAGCTCTTTGATGAAAAATCCTTTGTGCAGAATTTGTATGCGGTAGATGAAGAAAGGAAAGAATAAAAAACATACCCATCCCAACACATGCAGGGCCACGACGACAGGGCGTTTTTTTAGTATCCGTTTGAAATTAGGCATCACTTAGTTTGATGCGATAAACATACAACCGTATCCGGTTACGCTTGTGTTAAAGTTTGTTAATCCTGGTATAACGGATTGTTAAAATTAATAGAGATTAAAATCCAATTAAAACAGGGAATCCCACCCGGTTTTTAGTAATTAAAACCAGGTGAGATCAAACCCGTTGAACAGACAACATCCTTATTGTATACCGGCCACTTGCATTTTCATTAATTCAGTCAACGTAACAGCTGGCAATTTGTGTTGCATCATTTTCTCCAGCACCAGGTTACCTACCCGTTGTGCATCTTCCTTCGAATGAAAAGCCTGGTTACCCGCAACACCGGGAATAACATCCTGATAGATGTAGGGCTTATTATCCATCATCACTTTATATCCCCATCCACCATTGATTTCGAAAGGCACCACTGTCAGTTGCACCATGCCGTCCTGCTGCGCAGACGCCGGTTTACGATGCCTGGCAACTATCAGCAGCAATAATAATACGGCTGCTCCTGCCAGGATAAATAATTTTCGTTTAGTCATATTGGTTATATGCCGCTGTAGGATCAAATTCAAACATATTATCAAACGGCTGGCTGGAACTGGTGCCCAGCACTACAAAGCCGCGGTCTTTTACAGCAAAGCCGACAGCACCGTTGCGGGCAGCACCTTCAAAATCTGTTTTCTGCACCCACAGATCAGTACCGGGGTTGTACTCCCATACGGCAGTTGACAGGCCCGTTTTGGTACCGGTTGCTATATATCCCAGGCCGCGCATGGCAAACGAAGCGGCACCACTGCCTTTAAAGTTGTAGCTGTCATCATAACTCTGGTCAGACACGTTATCAATGGAACGCAGTGCTGTCCATGTTTCGGTCGTACCATCGAAAGCATAAAAATCGGATACATAAGTACCATTAGCGGTACCCATACACACATAAGCCTTGTTGCCGATCACAAAAGCATTACCATCCTGTCTTTTACCACTGGTGAGGCTTTGCACCTGTGTCCAGGCATTGGAGGCGGGATCATAGCGCCAGTTATCTTTCAACCAGTTGCCATCATAACCCGTAGCGATATATCCTTTGTCATTCAGCGCAAAACTTACGGCACCATATCTGGCAGTACCGCCAAAATCAGCTTTGCGGGCCCAGGTATTGGATGCAGGATCATACTGATAAAAATCGTTCAGTTTGTTGAGGCCGTCATAACCGGTACCTACATAACCTTTTCCCGCCATGGCCATTCCTACGGCTCCACTGCGGCCAGCACCCGGCAACGCGGCTTTCTGTGTCCACTGGTTCAGGTCTACATCATACACCCAGAAATCCTGCAGTCTGTTTTCACCATCGTACCCGGTACCTACATAGGCTTTGTTATCTATCACAAAAGACGCAGCAGCACTCCTGCCCACTCCTTCAAATTCGGAACGTTTAATCCAGTTGCCTATTTTATCAGTAGTGGTGGAACTCTTGGAACAGGCCATCAGGGAAGCGACCAATAATAAACTGTAACCTTTTAAATAACGCATTAGCATGTTCTTTTTACTATTGCCAAAATTATCCGCAGGAGCATTCCGGCAAACAGGAAATAGACATTCCCCTCTTTTTAAATGACAGATACCGCTTTTTCATCTCCCAGCAGTAATCTTTCCTCCTTAATGGCTATCAGGACACTATTGGCAGCATAAAGAACGGATTAAAGGATTCATCGATGAATAATGGCCGTTGGCATATTACAGCAACTGTAAGTATCGATCCTGTCTAAAATTGCGCACCATGAACGAGACTATTTTTTCACACAAAGGTGCAAAGTGCTCAGGCGGTATTATATACGTAACTACCGTTATGACCCTACTTGTAACAGCCCTCTGCAGCTCCTGTCAGAAGGCTGGTTTCACCTATGACAATGTGGTAGATAACCAGCAAACAGATTATATCCTCACCGATACCCTTTCGCTGACGATGAAAACCATTCAGTATGATTCGGTGCCGACCTCCGGTTCAGGGATATTACTTACCGGTGTTAAAGCAGATCCCTATTTCGGAACTTCTACTATCAACTCTTTCTTCCAGTTGCAGGCACCATCTTCAACAGACATTCCTGTCAATGGGTCCGGCTTCGACTCCCTGCGGCTTCTCATGAGGCCCACGGGGTATATTGCCGGCGATTCCACCATACCACAAAGTTTACAGGTGTATCGTGTCACACAATCGATACAGTTTGCCAAAACTTTCTACTACCTGTACAACAACAGTAACTTCACGACAGAAAATACTCCGCTCGGCACTTTTACCGGCATCATCCGGCCAAAGACCGACAAAAGCATCTCCATAAAAATGTCTGACGCACTGGGCAGCCAGTTGTTTACCATGGTACGCGACAAAAGCCCTGACATCTTCCCTACTTCCAGTTTCCTCAATTTTTTCCCGGGGCTGAAGATTACACCAGGCCCCGGAAGCGCGTCTGTTATGGCATTCCAGGCGATAGATACTGCACTGACTATGCGGTTGTACTATCATATCAATGAACTGATTCCAACGGCCAGATATATAGATTTTAAAATGAACGGCAGTGAGCTGCAGTTTAACCAGGTATTGAGTAACCGTACCGGCAGCCCGCTGGAAAAACTACAGGGACCTGTAAAAGAGCTGCCATCCGCCGCCACCGGCAATATGACGTTTACACAGTCGCTCACGGGCGTGGCTACACGTATCGATATCCCCTTCCTGAAAAATATGCAGCAACTGGGACAGTTTTTTAAGATCATGAAAGTGGTGCTGACCGTATATCCTGCCAGCGGCACTTACGCCAATAGCAGCCAGATACCTGCTAACCTGGCCCTTTGCCAGGTAGACAAAACCAATACCGTGACAGATACCATCAGTTATGGCAATCTCTCCATAGATAATCAGTACAACGAAAACACCTACTACTCCTACGATATCACCAATTACTGCAACACCCAGCTGTCGGCCGATCTGGCTGGCACCCGCGGCCTGTTGCTGACAACTCCCGGCGGTGCCGGCAGAAATACCCTCAACCGGTTGATAACAAACGATCAGCAGGTCGCTAAAAAGAAAATAAAAGTCCAGGTGTACTACCTGTTGTATAAATAACGGACATGACTATGCGCATAAAAAGATATACCTGTTTTTTGTGTTTACTGCTGCTGACCGCAGCCGCCCAGGCACAACACGGCCTTAACTCCATCTATTCCGCCTATGGAATAGGAGACCTCGAAGAAAGGGATTACAGCCGCAATTTCGGCCTCGGAAGCACCGGCATAGGCCGTCGTAACAGCGGCTACCTGAACGAGCTCAATCCCGCCTCCTACAGCGCCCTGCCTACACAAAGCTTTATGCTCGATGTTTCGATGAAAGCCCAGTACCTGAACTACTCCGGCAACAACATCTCGCAGACCGCCTCCGATCTCAACTTCAAAAGGCTGGCACTGGGTTTTAAAGCAGCCCGGTTCTGGGGCATCAGCGCAGGCATCACTCCATTCAGCACTGTCAATTTCAAAGTGCTCAACAACCAGTTCATCACCGGTACCGGCAACCCGATCACCGCCGCCACTACCGGCACCGGCGGGCTCAACAGGGCCTATATCTCCAATGGATTTCAGTTGAACAAACATTTCTCCATAGGAGTGTCCACCGGTTTTCTCTTCGGGCCGCTCAATACCGCACAGACAACCGGTTCCGACTCCCTCATCACACAGCATAACACCTATACGTTCAAGCCCAACTTCACCGCCGGCGCTCAATACGTGACCAAGGTAACCGACAAATGGCAGCTGGGACTGGGCGCCACTTACCGCTTCCAGACCAGGATGAAGCTGCAACAACAGCTCAACATCGTGAACCAGGATGCCCTCTCCTATTATAGTGAACAGCTGGCTCCCGGCTACTTTACGCTGCCCGCCGAATACGGCGCCGGTATTTCACTCACCAATGGTGCCCTCACCTGGGTAGCAGACTATCGTCATCAGCAGTGGAATAATCTCAGCGAGAAAGGACTGAACTATTATTATCAGGATGGCCAACGGTTTTCAACAGGAGTGGAATATGCGATCAATAAACAATACTACAACCGTCCCATCGAAGCCCTTATCCTGCAGGCCGGTTTTAGTTACAATCAATCGCCACTGGTCATTAAAAACACTTCCATACACGATATTGCCGGTACACTCGGGGCTTCCCTGCCCAGCAAAAACGGGCAGCTACGCTACTATATCGGTATAGAAGCCGGACAGCGTGGCACTACCAGCAATGGACTCATTAAGGAAAATTATTTTAACGCTGTATTTAACTTCAGTCTGAGAGATCTATGGTTCCTGAAGCGACTGAACCAGTAAGGGTTTCCGTTAAAAACGCCGGGCAGCGAAATGATGCTGCCCGGCGTTTTTAATTTCGTTTATTCATTCAACAGATTCCGGAACCAATAGCCCGAATCCTTGATCGTTCTTTGCTGGGTTTCAAAATTAACATGTACGAGGCCAAAGCGGGCACGGTATCCTTCGGCCCATTCAAAATTGTCGGTCAGGGTCCAGGCAAAATAACCATCTACCGGCACTCCTTCCTGTTTGGCTTTGAGCACGCCTCCCAGGTATTCTGTAAAATATTGTATACGGTCGTTGTCGCGGATAGATCCGTCTTCATCCCGGATATCAGGGAAAGCAGCCCCCCCTTCGGTAACGATGAGTCTTTTTACACCGTCATAGGCTGCAAACTGTTTCAGCACTTCATACAGGCCATTACCGTTGATTTCCCATCCCAGGGCGGTGGTAGGCACGTTGCGGGCTTTCGGCTTCACTTCTGATATATTGATGACGGGCATAAAAGCATTATGCTTTACTACCAGCGGGAAATAGTTTTGTACGCCGATAAAATCAAAATCAAAGGGCAGCTTATCCCAGTCGCGCCAAAGGGCATAACGCCGCTCTATCTTTTTCAGCAGCGGAAAGTCTTCAACAGGATAACCCATACCCAGCGCCGGTTCGAGAAACAGCCTATTAAACAGCGCATCGGCCTTTCGGGCAGCCCTCAGGTCCTGTTCATTGTTGGTAAAGGGAATAATCTGGGAGCAGGACAAGGCGGTACCTATCCTGGCACCGGCTACTTCTTCCCTGACCACACGCCCGCCTTCTGCCTGTGCCATCACCGCATGATGCACTGCCGGCAGAAACCACGACAAGCCAAACTTACCAGGCGCATGCACGCCCAGCATATATCCCAACGCCGTAAAACCGAATGGCTCATTCAGGATGATCCAGTGTTTTACCTTGTTGCCAAAAGCCTGCGTACATACGCGCACGTAGTTTTCAAAAGCAAACACCACACCCCGGTGGCACCATCCGCCTTTATTTTCCAGCGCCTGTGGCAGGTCCCAGTGATATAAAGTAACATAAGGCTCCAGACCCAGCTCCAGGCATGCATCTATCACACGGTGATAAAAATCAATACCCGCCTGATTAACCGCACCGGTGCCTCCGGGTATGATCCTGGACCATGATAAGGAGAAACGAAATACGTTGAAGCCCAGCATTTTAGCCAGTAAGATATCCTGTGTATAACGATGATAGAAATCACACGCTACCTGTGCATGGGTTTTATCACGGATTTTGCCCTTTCGGCCAGAGAAGGTATCCCAGATGGAAAGTCCCTTGCCATCACGATCATGAGCGCCTTCATTCTGAAAAGCGGAAATGGTGACTCCCCAAAGAAAATCATCCCCGAAATCCTTTCTGGTAAAAGGCATGACTGACTGTTCCATATGCAAAACCTGAATAACAGTGCCGGTCTGTTGCACCGATCAGGGTGCAGTTTACGACAGTTTGCGTAAAAAAATCATTATATTATTGTTAACGGTGATGCGAGCCCTTTGTTTGCGGGATACTCCGAACTTTCTTATTTTGTGCGGATGAGCAGGCATTTAATATATCTCAGTATAATCACATCCCTGACGGCCTGTGCAGGCAACAGCCGGCCAGCCGTTCAACAGGATACTACCACCACTATCACTGGCACGGATACACTCAACAGGATGGTACTGGTTCCGGGTGGCACGTTCAGCATGGGTGCAGATGACAGTACCGGCATGCCTGATGAGTATCCCAAACATAGTGTGAAAGTGGATAGTTTCTGGATGGATGAACATGAAGTATCCAACCGTGAATTTGCTGTCTTTGTAGCGGCCACCGGTTATGTGACCACCGCCGAAAAGCCAATCTCCAAAGAAGAACTGATGGCCACCCTGCCTCCGGGCTCAGCAGAGCCGGACAGCAGCATGCTGGCGGCCGGGGCGCTGGTGTTTACACCGCCCAATCATGCAGTGCCTTTCAACGATGTATCGCAGTGGTGGAGCTTTATTGCAGGCGCCAGCTGGCAACATCCGGAAGGACCGGGAAGTGATATCAAAGGCCGGGAAGATCATCCTGTAACGCAGGTATCCTGGCATGATGCACAGGCTTACGCCAAATGGGCCGGCAAACGCTTACCCACCGAGGCAGAATGGGAATATGCAGCCAGAGGCGGCCTTTCCAACCAGATATATCCCTGGGGCAGTGAAGCCCTGACTGCCGGCAAACCTAAAGCCAACACCTGGAATGGTAATTTTCCCTATAAAAATACCCATACAGATGGATTTGAAAACACAGCGCCTGTAAAATCGTATAGCCCTAACGGTTATCAGCTGTATGATATGTCCGGCAATGTGTGGGAATGGGTGTCTGATCTGTATGATGCCCGTTATTACGCACAGATGGAAAAGGGAACTGCCAACCCTTCCGGGCCGTCCAAAGGGTATGATCCGGAAGATCCGGCGCTGGAAAAACATGTGATCAGAGGGGGCTCCTATATGTGCAGTGACGAGTATTGCCGCGGGTACAGAGTATCTGCCAGGATGAAAACAACCCCTGAATCGGGCCTGGCCAATCTGGGATTCCGTTGTGTACGCTCAGTGACGCACCACTGATAACAGGTTACGATAATCTCCGTTATATCTTTTACCATTGATAAAGAAAGTAGGTGTGCCATTCACACCACTGCGCACACCACTTTCGAAGTCAGCTTCTACTTTGCTGACCAGGCGGTTGTCCTGCATATCTTCTTCAAACTGGTCGAGGTCCAGCTTCAGGTTACGGGCCAGTTCCATAAACAAATTATCGCTCAGCTGCCGCTGATGGAGGTAGAGGGCATCGTGCATATGCCAGAACTGCTGCTGCCTGCCGGCTGCTTCGGCAGCTATGGCCGCATCCATGGCGTACTCGTGGGTTTCTGCCAATGGGAAATGCCGGAATACAAATTTGATATTATCTGCAGACCGCAGCAGGTCACGGACTACACCGAATGCTTCTCCACAGTAGGGGCATTGAAAATCTCCATATTCTACAATCTCCACAGTGCCCTGGGGATTGCCGGTTACATGATCGCGGCTGGTAATGGGAGGTGTAAGCATATAATTGAGTTATCAGTTTTTTGTTCAGGCGGTCATCGTCATGGATTCCAGTGCCTGCAGAATACCATCAGCACCGGGGTTTTCATCGATAGGCGACAGATAGCTCCATTGTATCATCCTTTGCTGATCGATGACAAACAGGGCACGCTGACTAACGCCTTCCTTATACACGCCGTACTGGCGTGACACCGCTCCCTTGGGCTCAAAATCCGACAGCAGGTTGAAGTGCAGGTTCCTGTCTTTCGCAAATGCCTGATGACACCATACACCATCCACAGAAATGCCTAGCAGCATAGCGTTATACTTTTCGAAGAAATGGAGCATTTCATTGTACAGGGCCATCTGGTCGCTGCAAACGGGGCTCCAGTCGGCCGGATAAAATGCGAGGATGACATTTTTGCCATGCAGGTCCGATAGCCTGAAAGGTTTGCCGGGAGCTGCCTGGAGAGTAAAATCGGGTGCTTTATCGCCTTTTTGTAACATAACCGCTATTTATCCGGGGAAGAAAACAGTGCTTAAGTATAACGTTAATGCCCGGAGAAAGTTGACTACAAACAAAAATGCCACGGTGGCGGACCGTGGCTTTTTGCTTCCCGAGCGAAGAGAAGATGAATCAAGGTTTAGCGTCTGATTCTACTTTTGCTTGTCTGGCATCTTTATCATTTTTATTGGCATTGACGCTGCCTTGCTCTTTGGAGAGGAGGGTGATTTTATCGGCAGACATAGTATTGCCTGAGGCACCCTGTACAGATGCATTGTTAGTGTTGACCATAATAACGTGGCCCATCACCGTCACTTTTCCACCGTTAGCCGCGCTACCGCCAGTAGCTACAGATACATGGTTGGCTGTTCCAGAGATGGTCGTGTTTTTTGCTACAAAAGCCTGGCCGCTTATCGTTTTTTTATTGGCAGCAGCCCAGGACTTGGTAAATATTTCAATTACACCGTTGCGGGCGGATTCACCGTATTGTTCTATATAGGTACCCGTAGAAGCACCTTTGTAAACACTGATTGATTCAATATCATCCGGATTGAGGGAGTGTATTTCCCCATCGGTGATGGGTCTGCCGTTCAGCAGGTACAGAGGGCCCTCGCCATTAACCGTATTAGCACTTCCCCGGAGGGTAACAGGTGCCGGTCCGCCAGCAGCTACTGCACCTGCTTCTTTAGGTGCTGGTGCTGCCAGTGGGGTTGGGTTCGCTACCACAGCAGGTGCGGCTGGTCTGGCTTTCGGGGAAGCAGTGCGCTCCGGTGATGCCGGTTCGGCAACAAAAACCGCCTCACGTGGACCGGTGGAATCTTTAGGTTGTACAGCGGCAGCGGCAAATACCGCCTGGTGGTTGGCCACCGATGCCCGGCTGTAATTGAGCGATAATACCAGGCCTCCCACCAGTACGCCGAAAGCTCCATAGCGTACCACCTGGATGGCTGATGACTGTTTCCTGTTCATCATAATGATCCTGTTTTTTAAATGTGAGAAATTGAAATTGTTTGCGATGGCCGTCGCATATGGGATCCCACTAACTTGTATCAGACTGTATTGATATGTTTTTTTATCTATGCCCTGCTTCAGGAGATAACGATCAGTAATAAATTCCAGGTTTTCGCGGATCGCTGTTTTCATCAGCCAGGCACCGGGGTTAAACCAGTAAAAAGTATTATTCAGTTCTCCCAGTATTACATCGGCGCTGTGCCATTGTTTCACATGTACCTGCTCATGGCGGAGGATAGCCGGTATTTCATCCGGCTGATGCAGAGAAGGATTAATGTAGATATGGCGGAAAAACGAGAAGGGGGATAACTCCTTCTGCAATGTCCGCACGGCAGCGCCTTCTACTATACCAGGCCTGGACTTCCTATGGATCCTCCAGAGTGAGAAGAGCTGCCCGGCAAAACGTATAGACATTACCGTTACACCTGCCCAGAAAAGATATACCAGCAAGGTCCACACGGTGAAGCTGTCTCCATGCGTTTTGAGCGCTTCGAGATCTGGCAGATAAGTCATGCCGCCGGCAATAGCCTGGTGCCGGTTGACAAATGAATTAACAGCTACTAATGGAAATAAAGAGGAAAAAGCAATGCCGGTCAACAGGAACACCCTGTTAAGGGTGTAAAAGGTCAGCCTTCTTAATCCCAGCCAGTAAGCGAGGAAAAAAAGTGTCAGCGCAATATTGGCCTTCAGGAGGTATATCAGTATGGCAGGTATCATTGTTTTCCAGGTTTAGGTTATTTACCACTTTCAATCATCCGGATAATTTCTTTGAGCTCTTCAGGGCTGATCTTTTTTTCTTTGGCGAAGAAAGATACCAGCTCCTTATAAGAGTTCTCAAAGTAGTCTTTTACAAAACCACTCATGAACCTGTTTTTATAGGTCTCTTCTTTTATAATCGGCGTATATTCATATACGTTACCCACCTTATGACTTTCCACAAATCCTTTCTTTTCCAGATTTTTAATGGTAGAAGCCAGTGTAGTATATGGCGGTGCCGGTGCAGGATGTGCTTCCAGGAAGTCTTTCACAAACCCTTTCCCCCTTTTCCATATCGCCAGCATGGCAGCTTCTTCCTGTTGTGTGAGCTTTTCCATATTGATGAATTTATTAATTACGAACTTTTCGTAAATCTACGAAAGTTTCGTAATTAAGGAAATATTTTCGGGGAAAATTCTCAAAAAGAATTCAAAAGAATAATTATCAAATAATTATTCAAAAAGGAATATGCAGGGTAGGCTGTATTTAAATATGCAGATGTTTGAATCTTTCAGTATCCAATCATCATCACGAGGTTCCAAACAATGAGAAGGTTTTTTAATTACATAACTACACACAATAATATTTCACTACCCCTATATAATAGTGTTCTGTGTTATTTAAAAAATGAGAGCGCTTTCGCCCAACCGGAACTTTATTAAATCAAAACTACTACTTAATACTTTAATTATCAATAACTTAATTAAGAAATTTGCATGAATTTTAAATTAAATTACTTGCAAAAAGATGATTTAGTGCTATATTTGTATAGAGGAACAGAAAAAATGAAAAAGCTAGAGGAACTCAAAAAGCATCTGAGAAGTGGTGAGGTATATCGCCGCGCTGATTTAGCTCAATGGTCTAATGCTGTTGATCGCCATCTTGTAATGCTCTTAAAAGAAGGTTTGCTTGAGAAGGTATCGGCTGGACTATATTATGTTCCCAAAGAAACTGTTTTTGGGGTCGCACCACCTGATGAGAAAGTGCTAGTACGCACTTTTTTAAAGGATGATAATTTTTTACTGACCTCACCAAACGCCTATAATAGTTTGGGAGTTGGAACGACCCAATTGTATAATAAGCGCATTGTATATAACCATAAAAGGCATGGTGAATTCAATTTGGGTGGTAAAGAATTTTTTTTCCATTCTAAACATCATTTCCCCAAAAAGCTCACCCCTGAATTTTTGCTGGTCGATTTAGTCAATAATATAGATACCCTGGCAGAGGATAAAGAAGTGCTTTTAAAAAATGTTTTTGCAAAAGTAACTTCAATGGACAGGAAACAACTAAAGCGATCCTTGGATAGCTACGGTAATGTCAAAACTAAATCTCTATTGTCACCTGTATTAAACGAACAAAACCAGATTGCCCATGCCGTCTAAATTTCTTCATGAGCATAAGAATTTTGCTGATCTTTTAAGAATCCTGGAAAAAGAGACGGGAATCCTTGCGGGCCTTATTGAAAAAGACTACTGGATTATGCACGTATTATACGGCCTTAAGAAGCAAGGCTTTTCATTTGTAATGAAAGGCGGGACTTCTTTATCGAAGGGCTATGGCATTATTGACCGATTTTCAGAAGATATAGATATTCAAATATACCCACCGGATGATTTAGGAGTTGTATCCAATCCTAAGAATATTAAAGGAGATGCCGTAGATTCGAGAAGGCAATATTATGATTGGCTTGCAGAACAAATCAAAATTGAGGGAATTACATCAATATTACGTGATAAGGCATTTGACAACGAAAAAACTTATAATAGCGGCGGCATCAGGCTGTTTTATGAAAGCTCCGCCGATAAAGTAGAAGGAGCTAAAGAAGGTATACTTCTTGAAGTTGGATTTGACACAGTGACACCGAACAACAACTTGAGAATTAGTTCATGGGCCTATGAGCGTGCAGTTAGCGGTAAAATTAAGATTGAGGATAATCGAGCCATTGATATAGCCTGTTATCATCCCGGATATACTTTTGTCGAAAAGCTCCAAACTATCGTAACAAAATTCCGAATTGAACAGGAAAAGAGGCAAGAGAAGCCCAATCTAATGCGCCAATATTATGATATTTACTGTTTGCTTGACAATCCACTAGTACAGGAATTTATTGGTACGGACGATTATCAAAAACATAAAGAGGTTCGTTTTACAGGTAAGGATAAAGGTGTCTTTATTGCCGAAAATGAAGCATTTCATCTCAGTTCTCCCGAACTGCAAAACAAATTTAAAGAGCGGTACGAAGCGACTAAAAGCCTTTATTATAAGGGACAACCTCCTTTTGAAGAGTTGCTCCAACGCATAAAAAAAAATATTGAGCGATTATAGAAATGTATATGACGTTTCAGATTGCAACATCTTGTCAGCTCACTATTAACTTAGTAAACTGCCAAAATCCAACAAATCCTGTAATAATCGGTTAGACAACTCTCCCTTTCTCGCTACAATTTATCCAGTATATCCTTATATCCTCTTCCAATAGGAATGGGTTTCCCTTTTATTTCCACTACTTCAGCGGTATAGGAATCAATCTGATTAACAGAAACAATGAAAGAACGATGTACGCGCTTGAAAATATTCCCTGGCAGCAGCTCTTCGATCTCATTGGTACTCATCTTGGACAGGTATTCACTGCTGATGGTCACGATTTTAATATACTCCCGCTGGCTTTCTATGTACAGTATCTCCGAAAACCGGATTTTTACTCTCCGCTTCTGTACATATACGAAAATAAAATCCCTGACCTCCTCTATTCCCCGGCGGGGGTCGGCTTTTACTTTATTAACAGCCGTAAAAAAACGTTCAAATTCGATAGGCTTCAGCAGGTAATCTGTTACATTCAGGTTAAAACCCTCTACCGCATATTGATGATAGGCAGTAGTAACAATCACGGAGGGCGGATTCGTCAGTGTTTTAAGAAAAGCCATTCCTTTCAGCCTGGGCAGATGGATATCCAGAAAGATGAGATCCGTTTCGTTACGCAACAGAAACTCTGAAGCAAGGATGGCATCTTTAAAAATACCTTGCAGCTCCAGAAAGGGAACTGCTGAAACGTAATCCTTCAGCACTTTTGCTGCCAGCGGCTCATCTTCTATAATAATGCATTTTATGCTAGACATGACTGTTGAGATTTATTTTCAGGACAGCGGTAAACATAAAATCTCCCGGCCGTATATCAAGACTGTAATCAGTATATAACAATGCCAGCTGGCGGCGTAAGTTAGATAAACCGATATTTTCTTTCACTTTGTTATCATCCACTGGATCACCGGTGGAATTTTCTACTGTAAAAAGTAGTATCCTGTTTTTTACAGAGAGAAAAATATTTACCCGCGGGCGGTCTCTGGTTTCCGATACGCCGTGCTTAAAGGCATTTTCAACCAGTGGAACCAGCAGCAGCGGAGGAACACCCTGCCTGCTGTCTTCCAGATCATGACTGAAATTAACCTGCAGCGATTCATCATACCGCAGTTTTTCCAAGGCAATGTAATCATCAATAATCCTCAGCTCCTGTTCTATAGCTGTATAGGGCGCGCTGGTTTCATACAGCATGTACCGCAGGATCTTTGATAAGCGCAGAATAGATTCCGGCGCCAGGTCGGACTTATCTCGGGCCAGTGAATAGATATTATTCAGTGTATTGAATAAAAAATGTGGATTAGTCTGTGATTTGAGATAGTTCAGCTCTGCCTGCTGGCTTTCTATCTGCAGTTGCTGCGATGATTGTTTCAGCTTTACATAGTTGAAAATATGTCTGGTTATTCCAAAAATAACAACCGATCCAATGCTATACCCTGTAAGGCCACCGATTCTCTCCGGTATGGACATCGTTTTATCCAGCACCGTATAGATATGCAATGTTACACCCAGCGATCTCCAGAGAAAAAAACCAAGGGAATAAATAAAACAATACAGCAACACCTGCAGGAATGATTCAAACCATCTTTTCCAACTCATACCTGGTAAGGCGTATTCAAAAAGCCGGTAGTTGGCTACCGTCAGATAACATACCAGCCATAATTCATTGACCGCCCGCTGAGGGAAATGACCGGCACCTTCCACTACATCCCCCAGCAGGTTGAGCAGTAAAAAAATCGGAATGAGCCAGATATACAGCTTATATCGTTTTATGAGACATAATTTCTTCATAGGGATGTTTGGTGCCATAAATGTCGATAAAATGTTTTTCATTTCACTATCCGGCAATGGACATTGACTTAATTCCGCAGTTTGTTTACCATTACTCGTTGTTCGTTGACCCGGCATGTCTGCAAAATGCCCGATTCTCTAATCTTGTACTGTCAACAAATCAACATCCATCTTCACACTCAATATTAATCAAAACATGAACAACCTTATTCAATTCGGAGAGATCGTTGAAGGATATAATATCCCCGTACTAAACGAGAGAGAAGTCAGAGCCGCTGCAGGTATCCTATTTCTCGCCACCTATACTTCATTATTGTTTATTCTCTTTGACGGAAATTTTATCCCTGTCAAATATGTGATCACTTTTTTCCTGTTAGACTTCCTGATCCGTGTACTGATCAGCCCCAGGTTCTCTCCCACCTTGATAGCAGGACGTTTGATCGTCCGGAATCAGACACCTGAATATGTAGGTGCAGCGCAAAAAAAATTCGCCTGGAGTATTGGCATTGTGCTGTCGGCCACTATGTTTTATTTTTTTATCATCGTTAATGCCTATAGTATTATTACCGGCCTGATTTGCCTGGTCTGCCTGCTGTTTCTGTTTTTTGAAGCCGTCTTCGGTATCTGCCTGGGTTGTATATTTTATCGGTTGTTTAACCGGAAGAAGGTACAGTATTGCCCGGGAGAAGTATGTGATATCAGCTCCAGACAAAAGATTCATAAAGTGTCAATCGGACAGTTAATTGTACTGGCATTGTTTATCGCGCTGGTTTACGCTGCATCTGGTTTGTTAATTGAACGATACAGCAAAGCACCGCATGATTTATTTAAAACTGCTCAATCCAGATAGTTATGCTTTCATTATCTATCCCTGGGGTAAGCGGACTGGAAAGCTACTTCTCCTTTTACAGAAAGAATATCATCGGCCAGCAGACGTATTTTGAATCCCCATTTGGCCCCCAACGGATCATTTATGCCGACTGGACGGCCAGTGGCAGAGCCTACAGACCAATTGAAAATCATATACAGCAGGAAATACTTCCTTTTATTGGCAATACTCACACCTGCACTACTGTCACCGGCAGTTCGATGTCCAACGCCTATGAAGAGGCAAAAACGATCGTCAAAAATCATGTTAATGCCAATAGCGATGACGTGCTGCTCTTCTGCGGCAGCGGAATGACTGCCGCTGTAAACAAACTGCAGCGCATACTGGGTCTGAGAATACCTGAGCGCCTGGCATCCTATACTACAGCGATATCACTGCCATCTGATGAAGCCTGGAGACCTGTTGTTTTTGTAACACATATGGAACACCATAGTAATCATACCAGCTGGCTGGAAACCATTGCCACCGTGGAAATCATCGGAATGACGGAAGAAGGGATGGTGGATTTGCTTCACTTCAGCTATTTACTGGAACAGTATAAAAACCGCCGGCATAAAATAGCTGCTGTAACCGCGTGTTCAAATGTTACCGGTATCCGGACGCCCTATCACCAGATTGCCCAACTCATTCATGCATATGGCGGGTGGTGTTTCGTGGACTTCGCCTGCTCAGCACCCTATTGTGATATCAACATGCATCCTGAGGCCCATGGTGCCCACCTGGACGCCATTTACTTCTCATCGCATAAATTCCTTGGCGGACCGGGCACTCCGGGGATATTGATATTCAATCAGGAGCTTTACAACAATAAAATACCTGATCAGCCGGGAGGAGGTACTGTAAAGTATACCAATCCCTGGGGAACACATGTATATACACAAAATATCGAACAACGTGAAGACGGTGGCACTCCCCCGTTTCTTTCCGGCATCAAGGCAGCCATGAGTATCCGGCTTAAAGAAGAGATGGGCGTAGCCTGTATGCTTCAACGGGAAGAAGAACTTCTATCCATTATTTTCTTCAGGCTGACTGCTATGCAAAATGTGGAGGTGCTTCAAGCCAATGTCACTAACCGGCTAGGCGTGGTCTCTTTTATGGTAACGGGCGTGCATTACAATTTAATAGTAAGGCTGCTGAACGACAGATTCGGGATTCAAATGAGAGGAGGATGCTCCTGCGCAGGCACTTACGGGCATACACTGCTGCATGTTGATAAACCGGAATCATACGCCATACTCCATGCCATCCATGCAGGAGATTTATCCTGCAAGCCTGGCTGGGTGCGGTTATCCATCCATCCTACCATGACTGACGACGAAATTAATTTTATCCTGGATGCCATTGAGATAACTATTACGCATATACGGGAATGGGAAAAAGATTATTACTATGATCGTGGTTCAAATGAGTATTTCTTCAAAGGAGATATTAACAAAGGGCTCAGGAAGATACAGGACTGGTTTGATATGGAGCGATGGACAGACTGAAGATATTGTTTTCGGGAGAAGCATAAAAAAGGGCTGACCGAGTGGTCAGCCCCTGTTATACTGTGTTTTAAACCTTCGGTGGTATTAAGGCAGTACTTCAGCCAGTTTCTTTTCGAGGTCTTCGCCGCGCAGGTTTTTAGCTACGATCTTGCCTTTAGGGTCGATCAGCACATTCTGCGGGATGGCGCGTACGCCATAGAGCTCTGCTGCAGCGTTTTTCCAGCCTTTCAGGTCGGAAACATGCTGCCAGGCGAGTTTGTCTGCTTCAACAGCAGCCAGCCATTTTTCTTTTTTATCATCGAGGGAAACGCCCAGGATTTCAAAACCTTTGTCTTTGAATTTACCGTAGGCTTTCACTACGTTAGGGTTTTCTGCACGGCAGGGACCGCACCAGCTGGCCCAGAAATCCACCAGTACATATTTACCGCGGAAAGAAGCGAGGCTGATATTTTTACCGGCGGCATCAGCCTGTGAAAATTCCAGGGCTGTTTGTCCTACTGCGGTCTTTTTAGCAGATTCCAGTCTTTTAGAAAGATCCTTACCGGAAGGAGAGTTTTTCGCTTCTTTGCTCAGTTTTTTGAACAGCGGCGTTACTTCTTCTGGTTTGATATCGTAACCAGCCACCTGGTTGAGCACAAACAGTGCAATCGGTGAATTGGTATTTTTTTGCAGGAAATCGTTTTCGATCTTTTTCTCTTCTGCTTCGAGGGCATCGTAAGCAGATTCCAGCTTTTTGATACCTTCCTCGTCTTTATTCTTTGCCAGTTCGCGATACTGCTGCTGGAGGGCGGCGCTTTTTTCGTTCACATCCTTCAGCTGGTCCTGGAGGCGTCTGTAGTCCTCGTTGGCCTGGGAACCGGTTACGGTGGCTTTGCTGATGGAATCGGTGGTATTTATCACGACGGTTCCGTTATCCAGGAATACAGCCAGCATGTCGCGGCCCATCGATACTGGTTTGTCTGCACTTTTCTGCACCAGCATCAGGCTGGCCAGGATGGGCTCTTCCAGATTGCCGGAAAGAGAGAATTTACCATCTTTCACCTGGGCGCTATCAGTCAGCCATTCCCCGTTTTTACGCATTCTGAGGAATACGGTAGCGGGCTTTTGCTGTTGGGAAATAGTTCCCTGAATGGTAAAGGGTTTACCCGCGGAGGCAGCTTTTTTATCCTGGGCAAACAATATCGTTGGCATAAGTAGGGCGACCCCTACAAAAGATCTCTTCATTGGTTTTTAATTTACGAATAACAAATTTGGCAAATCAATTGGTTATTGTCAACCTGATTTTGATAAACGGCTATTTCAGGATTTCCTGCAGTTTCTGTTCCAGTTCTTCACCCCGCAGATTCCTGGCAATAATAGTACCATCGGGGCCTATCAGCATATTGGCAGGGATGGAGTTGATACCGTATTGCTGGGCCACTTCATTGCCCCAGCCTTTCAGGTCAGATACCTGTGTCCAGGCCAGACCATCCGCTTTAACGGCCCTCAGCCAGCGTTCCCGGTCATTATCCAGGGATACGCCCAGGATAGTGAAGTTTTTGCTTTTAAACTTGTTAAAAGCCTTTACTACATTGGGATTTTCCTGTCTGCAGGGACCACACCAGCTGGCCCAGAAATCTACCAGCACATATTTACCGCGGAAAGAAGACAGTTTCACCTGATTACCTTTTTCGTCTTCCTGGGAGAAATCCTCCGCAGGAATGTTGACAGCATTGGTTTTCAGACTTTTTATATAGGCGGTTACACTGCCGCCGTAAGCACTTTCCTGAATGGTTTTATCCAGCGAGGAAAACAAACGCTGAAATTCGGCTGGTTCCACGCGGTTACGCAGCTCGTTCATCATCAGCCAAATGCTGGCAATATTTTTCGGGTGGGTAGTGATAAAGTCGGTACCCGTTTTTACGATGTCCTGGCTGAACTGGTCGGCTTTCTTACGGAAAGCATTTTTTGCCGACTCATCTTCCGGGTTGATTTCCCTTGCTTCCTGATTAAGTGTCTGCGCTCTTTTGATCAATGGGTCAAAAGCCTTCTGATAGGCCTGCATGGCGAGTGTATTGTCATTACCCTTTATCGCTGATGCAATCGGATAAGCTGCTGTAGTAGTGGTAAAGTGGATGGCGTCCGGACCAGACACAAACAGCATAGGATAATTCACATCCTGCAGTATCAGGGCGTATACGGCAGGCTCCTTGCCAGCCTTTACCTTGAAGGAAAACTGCTCGTTCTGGATGGTCAGGGAGTCGTCCGGATTATTATCCTGGTCGTCAAACAGATAGATCTTCTTGCCATTACCACCTTTCACGATTCCGGATACCTGCTGAGCTGAAACACCGGCAGTTATCAATGCACCTGCCATTAACAGGAAAATTCCTTTCATTATAAATAATTTTAATCAGTTAGATGGGACGTAATTTACGACAATTACAAAATACGAATTGCGCATTACGCACGAAAGAATAAATATACACAAAAAGATTCATGCATATTCATCGAACATTCTGCGCAATCCGCAATCCTGGATTTTTGAGGAATCCTTATTTATGTCTTTCTTTTAACACCTTTATAACGTCGACCAGGGTAAAACCTTTGGCCTGCAGCAGTACCAGGTAGTGATAGAGCAGGTCGGCCGATTCGTTCAGGAAAAGTTCATCATTATTATCTTTGGCTTCTATCACCACTTCCACAGCTTCCTCCCCTACTTTCTGCGCCACTTTGTTGATGCCTCTGGCAAACAGCTGGGAGGTGTAGGATTTGTCGGAAGGATTGTTTTTTCTGTCGGTGATAATGCTTTCCAGCTTTGCCAGGAAATCATTGCTGGCATTAACTTCATTCCAGCAGGTGTCAGCGCCGGTATGACATACGGGGCCTACCGGATTGGCTTTGATAAGAATGGTATCAGAGTCGCAGTCAACCTTGAGGTCCTGCAGCAGCAGGAAATTGCCGCTTTCTTCTCCTTTGGTCCACAGGCGTTGTTTGGAGCGGCTGTAGAAGGTGACTTTATTTTCAGCGAGGGTTTTGTCGAGTGCTTCGCGGTTCATATAACCGAGCATGAGCACCTTGCCGGTGGCGGCGTCCTGTATGATGGCCGGTACCAGGCCATCGGCCGATTTTTCAAAATCTATCTGCATGATAACATGTTTCAGAGGATATACTTAAAATCTGACATTCACACCTTTCTGGTAGAGGAAGGTTTTGAGTGCCTGTATTTCTATTTCTTTATAGTGGAAGATACTGGCGGCCAGCGCTGCATCAGCCTGGGCATTTTCGAATACGTCCACGAAATGTTGCATAGTGCCCGCACCTCCTGATGCAATCACCGGCACATGCAGGTTTTGTGACAGCTGCGCCGTAATGTCGAGTGCGAAGCCCTGTTTGGTGCCATCGTTGTTCATGGAAGTGAGCAGTATCTCTCCCACACCACGGTCCACCGCTTCTTTCGCCCAGTCATATGCTTTACGGTCAGTTTTCACCCGGCCTCCGTTGAGGTATACGTACCAGTCGCCCTCTTCAAAACGGGTATCGATGGCCAGTACAATACACTGACTGCCAAACTCCCGTGCCAGACGGTCCAGCAGTTCCGGATTTTTGAAAGCAGCAGTATTAACGGATATTTTATCGGCACCGGACTGCAGCAGTGCACTTACATCTTCCACCTCAGCAATGCCGCCACCTACGGTAAACGGAATATCGACGTGGCGGGCGATGCGGGACACCAGTTCAGACAGTGTTTTTCTTCGTTCATTCGTCGCCGTTATATCCAGAAATACCAGTTCATCAGCTCCCTGTGCTGCGTATAAAGCGCCCAGCTCAATAGGATCGCCGGCATCCCGGACATTTTCGAAATTAACGCCTTTAACGGTACGACCGTCTTTAATATCCAGACAAGGTATGATACGTTTGGTAAGCATACAATAAGTTATTTACAGGAATGATTTTAATTCCGCTGTTGAAATTTTTCCTTCGTAGATCGCTTTGCCGATGATCACGCCACTACAGCCAATCTCCTGCAATGCCGCCACATCACCGATATGGCTTACGCCTCCGCTGGCCACAAAGTTGATACCGGAAAACTGTGCAATGATCTTCTTATACAGCTCTGTGGAAGGGCCTGCCAGCAGACCGTCCTTAGCGATATCAGTACAGAAGATATTATGCACGCCACGGCTGATATTATCTGCCAGGAAATCAAACACAGACAGGTCTGTCGTTTCCAGCCATCCGCCTACGGCGAGCTTCTCATCTTTCACATCTGCGCCCAGGAATATTTTATCAGCGCCGTAACGTTCTACCCAGCTGAAAAACAGCTCCGGTGATTTCACGGCCACACTACCAATGGTAGCCAGGACAGCACCACATTCATATACGATCCCCAGGTCTTTATCTGTTTTGATACCGCCGCCAAAATCCGTTACCAGTGAGGTTTTACCGGCAATATTCTCCAGCACTTTCCAGTTAACCACCGCTCCCTTTTTGGCACCGTCCAGATCTACGAGATGGAGGCGGCGCACACCCAGTGCTTCAAACTCCTTCGCTACTTCCAGCGGATGTTCGTTGTACACTTTCTGCTGGCTGTAGTCGCCCTGGGTAAGGCGTACACATTTTCCACCGATGATATCAATGGCCGGAATGATCTCGAATGTTTTGGCTTTGGACTGCTCCAGTGGTAATTCCATTCGTATGAAGTTGATTCCCCCTTTTATAAAATAATTGCCCCGGGCAACATACCCGAGGCGGTCGTAAAAAGAAACTGCCGTATCACGGGCATTACACCAGAGCAGTTTGATTTTTTCCTTCCGGCAGATGTCCACCAGGTGTGCCAGTACTGCTTTCCCATAACCCTTGCCCTGGGCCGCCGGCAGTGTGGCCAGCTTACGGAACTGTGCCTCTTCCCTACCCATGAACAACGATACTACCGTGACCAGCTGACCGCCATCAAATACCCCGAAGTGAAGGCCATCTTCATCCTGATCTACCTTTACTGTTTCCAGCGATGCATCAGGATACAAAACATCCCGGCGCAACGACAAGGTATCTTCTACACTAATCCTTCTGATTTCCATCTTACAAGTTCAAAAAGTTTTCAATAATACGGGCGCCACCTGCTGAAGACTTCTCCGGGTGGAACTGTACCGCGTAAAAATTATCCTTCTGCAGTGCCGCACTGTAGTTGATCACATAGTTGGCCATTGCTACCGTGTCTGCACCGAGCGCAGCGTAATAGCTATGCACAAAATACATGTAGGCATTTTCCGGCACATGTTCAAACAGCACGCTGTGCAGGCCGGTAATATTGTTCCAGCCAATCTGTGGTATCTTCAGCAGGTTTTCCACCGGAGAGGTAAACCGTTTTACTTCCACATCAAAAATACCCATGCAGGGGGTATTATTTTCTTCCGAGTGGCGGCACAACAGCTGCATACCCAGACAAATGCCCAGCACAGGCTGTTTCAGGCCGGTGATCAGTTTATCCAGGTTCCTTTCCTGCAGGTAACGCATGGCGGTGCTGGCTTCGCCAACACCAGGAAAGATCACTTTGTCAGCCGACAGGATCTCTTCCGGATTATCCGTTACAATGCCAGTTACACCCAGACGCTCCAGCGCAAACTGCACAGAGCGGATATTACCGGCGTTGTATTTTATAATGACCGTTTTCATTTCAATTACGAATTACGAATTGCGAATTACGAATGATGAATGACAACCAACGAATGAAGAATTACGAATTACAAATTATAAGCGAAGATATTAGTGATAGTCCTTCATTCATAACCTGTAATTCGCAATTTGTAATTATTTTTTGATGGATTCAATAAAGGTACGCACTGTTCCGTCAATATCCCTGCTATGTTCTACTGCTTTGATAAAGGCGGTACCGATGATGGCGCCGTTGGTATACCGGGTGGCCGCATCAAAGGTAGCCTTGTCTTTGATACCAAATCCGATCAGCACCGGATTGTGGAGCTGCAGACCCTGCAGGCGTTCAAAATAAGCCTGCTGGCCAGACATATCCTTGTCTTTTCCGGTGGTGGAAGAAGAAGATACCGCGTACAGAAACCCTTTGCTGAGACCGTCTATCTTCCGGATGCGCTCATCACTTGTTTCCGGTGTTACCAGAAAAATGAGGTGTACATTGTATTTTTCAAAGACAGCTTTATAGTCCGTTTCAAACTCTGCCATGGGCAGGTCAGGGATGATGAGGCCGTCTATACCTGTTTCCGCACATTTTTTCACAAAGGCTTCCACACCGTACAGCAGTACCGGGTTGAGGTATCCCATCAGTATAACGGGGACGTGTATACGTTCACGGAATCCTTCCAGCTGTTCAAACAGTTTATGAAGGCTCATACCGTTTTTCAGTGCGCGGGTGCTGCTGTCCTGGATCACGGGGCCATCGGCCAGCGGATCGGAGAAAGGCATGCCCAGCTCGATGAGGTCTGCGCCATGTTGTTGCAGGGCGGTCATCACCGGCAGGGTATCATTCAGTTCCGGGAAACCGGCGGTGCAATATATATTCAGAATACCGTTTGGTTTGGAGGCAAACAGTTGGTCAATACGATTTTGCATAATCCATTTATTTATTCATGTGACGGATATAGGTATCCAGGTCTTTATCACCGCGGCCGGAGAGACATACTACCACGACATCATCAGGGTTGAGTGGCAGGTCTTTCAGTTTGGCCAGTGCGTGGGCAGATTCCATGGCGGGGATGATACCTTCCAGTCTGCTCAGCTCATAACCGGCGGCCAGGGCTTCTTCGTCGGTAGCGTCGAGGAACATGGCGCGTCCTGTTTCATACAGATGGGCGTGCATGGGTCCTATACCGGGATAGTCGAGGCCGGCGGAGATAGAGTGTGGCTCTACGATCTGTCCGTCTTCCGTTTGCATGAGCAGTGTTTTGCTGGCGTGGATGATACCGATTTTGCCCAGCTGTGTGGTGGCAGCGGAGAAACCGCTGTGCACCCCTTTACCACCTGCTTCTACTGCCACCAGCTTTACGGATTCTTCATCGAGGTAATGGAAAAATGCGCCGGCAGCGTTACTACCGCCACCGATACAAGCCACTACATAATCAGGGTTGGCGTTGCCGGTTTTGGCCAGCAGCTGTTTTCTGATTTCTTCACTGATCACTGACTGGAGCCGGGCCACCATATCAGGGTAAGGATGCGGACCGGCAGCGGTACCCAGGATGTAATGTGTATCCACCGGGTTGTTGATCCAGTCACGGATAGCCTCGTTGGTGGCGTCTTTCAACGTTTTACTACCGCTGGTGGCCGGCACTACGGTAGCGCCGAGCATTTTCATACGGGCTACGTTGGGTGCCTGTCTTTCGATATCGATGCTGCCCATATAAACCACACATTCCAGTCCCATGAGCGCGCACACGGTGGCGGTGGCCACGCCGTGCTGACCGGCACCGGTTTCTGCGATGATACGTTTTTTACCCAGGCGTTGGGCCAGCAGTATCTGTCCGATGGTATTGTTTACTTTATGGGCACCGGTATGGTTCAGGTCTTCTCTTTTAAGATAGATCTGTGCCTTGTATTTTTCAGATAAACGTTTGGCGAAAAATAATGGGGAAGGGCGGCCTACATAGTCCTGCAGCAGTGCTTCAAACTCCTGCTGAAAGGATGGGTCGCTGAGTATTTCCATATATCTGCGTTGCAGTTCGTCCACGTTGGGAAACAGCATCTCAGGGATATAGGCGCCACCGAACCTGCCATAATAGCCATTCTTATCTACCTGATATCTGGATTTGCTGGTATCAATTGCAATGTCCATGACTAATATTTTTTTATTTGATTATTTAGTTATCTGACGCACATCGTCCACAAACTGCTTCACCTTGTCCAGTTGTTTAATGCCGGGAGCCTCTTCGAATTTGCTGTTGATGTCTATTGCAAACAGGGCAGGCAGCTGTAAAGTGCCGATGATGGCCGCATCTTCCGGAGCGATACCGCCGCTCAGCAGGAAAGGATGATCAAACGGATACTGCTGCAGCAGCTCCCAGTTGAACCGCTCTCCTGTGCCACCATAGCCTTTTTCGGAGGCTGTGTCGAAGAGGAAATAATCCGTTACCGGCACAAAGGCGGCCAGCTCCGTTTCCCAGTTAACGTTTTTGCCTATACGAAAAGCTTTGATGACCGGCACTATTTCCCGGATGGCGGCGCAAAATTCAGGTGTTTCATCACCATGCAGCTGTACCATATCGAGGGCATAGTCTGTTACGGTACGTTTTATCTGTTCGGCGGATGCATTCACAAATACGCCCACTTTCCGGATACCGGTGGTTTCCCGGACGCTGCGGGCATCTATCCTGCTCGCTGCAAAGCGGGGCGACCGTTCGTAAAAGATAAAACCGGCATAGTCTACCTGATTGGCTACGAGGCCCTGCAGGTCGTTGACTCTTGTGATACCGCAAACTTTAATACGCATGATGTGATTATTTAGCCTGCAGATCGTTTAATGTCTGCACAAAATTTTCAAAAGCATGGGCCGGATCTTCCTGTTTCATGAAATGTTCACCGATCAGGAAACCCTGGAAGCCGGCAGCTTTCAGCGTTACGATGGCAGCAGGATCATTGATGCCGCTCTCTGCTACTTTTATTTTATCGGCCGGTATTTTAGGCGCCAGTTCGCAGGAGCGGTTGAAGTCTACCTTAAACGTCACCAGGTCGCGGTTGTTGACACCTACCAGGTGCGTATGTGCGGTCACTTTTTCCAGCTGTGCTTCGCTGTGCACTTCCAGCAGCACTTCCAGTCCGAGGTTATGCGCAAACTGCGCCAGGTGCGCTACCTGTGCGGCATCCAGACATTCAGCGATCAGCAGTATCACATCAGCACCGATGGCTTTTGCTTCGAGAATCTGGTATTCATCGATCACAAAATCCTTGCGCAGGATGGGTATCTGATTAAAGCTGCGGGCCTGTTGCAGGTCATCTGAAGAGCCACCAAAATATTTTTCATCTGTGAGCACTGACAGTCCGGAGGCACCATAGCGGGTATAAGCCGTAGTCACCTGTTGAACGGTCGCTTCACCGTTGATGAGTCCTTTGGATGGAGAACGTCTTTTGAATTCTGCTATGATGCCGGTTTTATCCGGGTTCTGCAGGAAACTGCGGAGCGACAGGGGCTCGCGTTCAAACATAGACGTCTGCTGCAGTTCTTCCGCACTGCGTTGCAGTTTGCGGGCAGCTACTTCTATCTGTTTGTGGGCAACTATTTCTGCTAAAATATTTTTCATCAGCTTACTGTAATTCAATCAATTTTTTAAATGCTTTATGGGCATTTCCTGATTCCAGGGATTCTACGGCAGCGGCAAAAGCATCTTCGTAGTTGTTGTATTTATCGAGGCTGTAGAGACCCATAGCGGCATTGGCCAATACTACGGAGTTCTGCGCCCAGGTGCCTTCTCCTTTCAGTATCTTCATAAAGATCTTCGCGGCTTCTTCCACCGTGTTGCCACCATAGATATCTTCCGGATGTACTTTACGTTTACCCAGTTGTTCAGGTGTCATGACCTGTTCACCGGCGTTGGTGATAATCTTGGTATCAGCAGTCAGTGATATTTCATCATAGCCGTCGAGGCTGTGTACGATCACATATTTTTTATCTGTTTGCTGGAACAGATAATTGTACACACGAGCCATTTCGAGGCTGTATACGCCTATCAGCTGGTGTTGGGCGAAGGCTGGGTTTACCAGCGGGCCGAGCATGTTAAAGAATGTGCGGATACCCAGTTCACGACGGATGCCGGCCACATTTTTCAGTGCCGGATGGAACAGCGGCGCGTGAAGGAAACAGAGGCCGGCTTCTTCCAGCTCTGTCCTGAGTTTGGCGTCGTCTGCCTTAAACTTATAGCCTACCAGCTCCATGAGGTTGGAAGCACCGCTGATGGAAGACACGCCGTAGTTGCCGTGTTTGGCCACTTTACCACCGGCACCTGCTACGATAAAGCAGGACAAGGTAGAAATATTAAAAGTATTTTTTGCATCACCGCCGGTACCTACGATGTCCAGGACATCGTAACCATTGAGTTTTACAGGGATGCACAACTCCAGGAGGGCATCACGGAAGCCCAGCAGCTCATCGATGGTGATGCTGCGCATAAGGAACACGGTCATGAAAGCAGCCAGTTCGCTTTCGTTGTACATGCCTTTGGAGATGTTAATGAGAATATCTTTGGCGCCTTCGCGGCTGAATGTTTTATGTTCAAACAGATAGTTAAGTATCTTTTTCATACAGACTGATGTATTTAAAGTGATCAATGGGAGTAAAAAAATGGCGGTGAGACTATAATTCCAGCCAGTTTTTCAGCATTTGTTCTCCCAGGGGTGTGAGTACACTTTCAGGGTGAAACTGCACACCGCTTACATCGTACTTATTATGTTGCAGGGCCATGATAAAACCGTCTGCATCTTCTGCCGTGAGGATGAGGTCTGCCGGCAGGGTAGCTTTGTCGATCACCCAGGAGTGATAACGGCCGGCCTGAATATCGCGGGGCAGGCCATTGAAGATGCGGCCGGCATCGGATACTATTTTTACGTTGGTGGCCACACCGTGGTACACTTCCTTCAGATTGATCAGCGAACCGCCAAAAGCCTGACCGATAGCCTGTAAACCGAGGCATACACCGAAGATGGATTTGGTAGGTGCATATTCCTTTATCAGCGGCAACAGCAGGCCTGCCTCTTCCGGAATGCCAGGGCCGGGAGATAAAATGATCTTATCGTAATCGTTCACTTTTTCCAGGGGAATTTCATCATTGCGGACAACGGTCACCTTGCCGTTAATCAGCTTCTCCACCAGATGAACGAGATTGTATGTAAATGAGTCGTAATTATCGAAAACCAGGATGTTCATATCATATTTTTTGTGCCAGCAGAATGGCTTGTTTTAATGCATTGAGTTTATTACCTACTTCTTCCAGTTCGGAGGAAGCTACCGATTTGGCCACCACACCGGCGCCTGCCTGGTAGTAAAGTGTGTTCATCTTGCTCAGCATGGAACGGATCATAATAGCGTGATTGAAGTAGCCATTGAAACCTACCACACCGATACAGCCGCCGTAGAATCCGCGGGCAGTGGGTTCCAGCTCATCAATGATCTGCATGGCCCTATATTTAGGTGCGCCGGAGAGCGTACCTGCCGGGAAAGAAGAAGCGAGCAGGGAGAAGGGGTTGGTTTTAGGATCTACCTTACCGATCACTTCGCTCACGAGGTGGATCACGTGGGAATAATACTGTACCTGGCGGTAGGTCGATACTTCCACATCGGTAGCATTTCTGCTGAGGTCATTACGGGCCAGGTCTACCAGCATCACGTGCTCTGCATTTTCTTTAGGGTCCTGAAGAAGTTTATCTGCCAGCGCTTTATCCTGCGCATCGTCGCCGGTACGGCGGAAAGTGCCTGCTATCGGGTGAATGGCGGCCACACCGTCTTTAATCACTATTTGTGCTTCCGGAGAAGAACCCATTAATTTATAATCGCCGTAATCGAAGAAGAAGAGATAAGGAGAGGGGTTGATAGAGCGGAGAGCGCGGTACACATTAAATTCATCGCCGGTGAAAGATTGCTGGAAGGCTCTGGAGAGTACCACCTGGAAGACATCTCCGCGAAAACAGTGTTGTTTGCCTTGTTCCACCATTTGCATGTATTCCGCGTCCGTCATGTTACTGGTTTCTTCTCCGGCGGTGGCGAAAGGATAGCCGGGTGAATCTTTGTGGCGGATCAGTGATTCTACCAGGTCAAACTCACTGTCTATGCCTTCTACCTGGTTCTCACAAAGGAATAGTTCATCCTTGAAGTGATTGATGGCGATCACATATTGGTAAAACCGGTATCGCATCAAAGGTATCGGAGCATTACCGACCTTTTTATTTTTGTTGAATTCTATAGTTTCGAAGAACTGTACTGCATCAAAAGTAGTGTATCCAAAGAGGCTCTGGGCCATGGGTACCGGCTGGTTGCCAGTGAAGGTATAGTTACCCAGGAATTTCTCCAGTTCGTCCAGCACTTTTTGTGTGTCTTTCAGTTCCTTTTTCTCTACCGGCAGGTTGGGATATTTGAACTCAAAGTGGCTGGTGGAGGTGACTTCAATACCGGCGATGGGTTTTATACAGATATAGGAATAGCTGTTTTCGCTGGCGCGGTAGTCCGTACTTTCCAGGAGGATAGAGCCGGGAAACTTATCCCGCAACCGCAGATAGATGCCCACTGGCGTGAAGATGTCTGCCAGCATCTGTTTGGATCTCGTTTTTACTTGAATGGTACGCATAATATTCAGGGTAAAAGGTGTTTGCATTTGTTAAAAGAAAAGGCCTAAAAAGCCGAAAGGCCCGCTGTGTAACAGCGAGCCTTCCAATTATATTTCAGACGAAACATGGCACTGTAACACAGATCAGGGATTGATTCCGTGCCACCACCAATGTTTATTTGTCATGATATTTTTCATAGCGAGACAAAAATGAAACTTTTTTATAACAAATGCAAATTTTTTTTTGTCACGCAAAGGCACGCCTATAATAAGCCTTTGGTACTTGGCAGCTGCATATTATATGGATTACGTTTTACTGCCATCCGTACCGCTTTGGCAAAACATTTAAAGATCGCTTCTATTTTATGATGCTCGTTCTGTCCTTCTGCTTTGATATTAAGATTAGCTTTTGCTCCGTCGGAGAAGGATTTGAAAAAGTGGAAGAACATTTCGGTAGGCATCTCCCCTATCTTTTCCCTTTTAAATTCCGCCTCCCATACCAGCCAGTTACGGCCGCCGAAGTCGATGCCCACCTGTGCAAGGCAGTCATCCATCGGCAAACAGAAGCCATATCTTTCGATGCCACGCTTATCTCCCAAACCCTTGGCAATGGCTTCTCCCAGCGCAATACCGGTATCTTCTATCGTATGGTGCTCATCGATGTGCAGGTCACCATTGGCGGTAATATCGAGGTCTATGGAACCATGGCGGGCGATCTGATCAAGCATATGATCGAAGAAACCCAGGCCGGTGTGAATGTTGGCCTTACCACTGCCGTCAAGATTCATCCGGATGGTAATATCGGTTTCATTTGTTTTTCGTATATGCGTTACCGTTCTGAGGCCCAGCTTCAGGAATTCATAAATACGGTTCCAGTCGGTAGACTCCAGTGCTATCACTGACTGCAGCGCCTGCACATCGTCGCTGATTTCAGCATTGCCAAGGCCATTGCCTTCATTAAGCCAGATAGCTTTGGCGCCCAGGTTTTTAGCCAGCTGCACATCGGTGATACGGTCACCGATCACGAAAGAATTGGCCAGGTCATACTCTTCCGTAAAGAAGCGGGTAAGCATGCCTGTGCCTGGCTTGCGGGTAGGAGCATTCTCTGCCGGGAAAGTCCGGTCGATGAATATTTCGCTGAACGTCACGCCTTCATTTTCAAAGGCTTTGAGGATCATATGCTGTGCAGGCCAGAAGGTATCTTCCGGAAAAGAATCGGTACCCAGGCCATCCTGGTTGGTAACCATCACCAGTTCGTAATCCAGCTCAGCTGCAATACGGGCCATGTTCACAAATACTTTGGGATAAAACTCCACTTTTTCCAGGCTGTCGACCTGGTAGGTAGGCGGTACTTCCTTTATCAGGGTACCATCGCGGTCTATGAAGAGCACTCGTTTCATGCGGATACCGGTGTTTCTGTTTTCGGATTATAGGATTTTAATGTTTCGAGCAGTTGCAGGTTTTCTGCCGGTGTGCCTACGGTGATGCGGAGGCAGCCCATACACAGTTCCACCTTGGACCTGTCGCGCACCACAATGCCGCGCTGAGTAAGGAAATGGTAGATCCCTTTAGCGTCTGTAGTCTGTACCAGCACAAAATTGGCATCACTGGGATATACCTTCAGTACCATAGGCAGCTGTTCCAGGCCCGCTGAGAGCAGGTCGCGCTCGATCACGATTTCGCGTATCCATTCATTCACCCGGCTTACGTTGTCCAGTGCCTGCAGTGCCAGTTCCTGAGTGGCCTGCCCGATGTTGTACGGTGGCTTCACCTTGTTAAACACATTAATAATATCTTCTCCGGCAAAAGCCATCCCTACGCGCAAACCGGCGAGGCCCCAGGCTTTTGACAGTGTTTGCAGCACTACCAGGTTAGGATATTCGGTCAGTTCCTGGATGAAACTTTTCTGACGGGAGAAATTGATATAAGCTTCATCAATCACTACGATACCGTCGAAGTTGTTCAGCACCAGTTCAATATCACTGCGGTGAATGGTGTTACCGGTAGGATTGTTAGGAGAACAGATAAAAACCAGTTTGGTGTTTTCATCGATGGCCTCTTGCAGTCCTTCTATATCCAGCTGAAAATCAGGTGTGAGGCTTACCTTACGGATGATCACATCATTGATGTGGGCGCTCACCTCGTACATGCCGTAGGTAGGCGGACAGAGCACTACATTGTCTATGCCGCCGGGGTTGCAGAAAGCGCGGAACAGCACGTCGATAGCTTCATCACTGCCATTGCCGATGAAGATATTCTGCGGCGGTACTCCTTTGATATCTGCCAGCTTGTATTTCAGCGGCCACTGCATAGGATCGGGATAGCGGTTGTAATTAACCGGCAACGGCGATCCGAAGCTGTTTTCGTTGGCATCCAGGAAAACGGAAGCTTCTCCTTTAAACTCATCTCTTGCGGAAGAATAAGGTACCAGTCGTTTTATATTTTCCCTGAGCAGGGATTCCAGATTAAACATTTTTTTATTTTGATATTTGGATATTTAGATTTGAATTCTGACAGACACTGCATTCTTATGGGCATCCAGTCCTTCAGCAGCTGCCATGGCTTCGATAGTAGGGCCGATCTGCTGTAATCCCTGCAGGCTGATTTGCTGGAAGGTAATTTTCTTTACAAAGCTATCCAAAGATACACCACTGTAAGCGCTGGCATAACCGTTGGTAGGCAGAGTGTGGTTCGTACCGGAGGCATAGTCGCCGGCACTTTCCGGAGTATAGTTGCCCAGGAATACCGACCCGGCGTTGACCACCTTATCGGCCACATTGAGCTCATTGCGGCAGGCCAGGATGAGGTGTTCCGGCGCATAGGCATTGAGCATGTCCATGGCGGTGTCTATATCTTTTACAAGGATCATTTTGCTGTTGTCGAGCGCGGCTGTGGCGATAGACTTACGAGGCAGCTTGTCCAGCTGTGCCTGCAGGGCTTTTTCCACATCAGCGAGCACTTTTTCGCTGGTGGTTACCAGCACCACCTGACTGTCTGGTCCGTGCTCTGCCTGTGAGAGCAGATCGGCGGCCACAAAATCGGGTACGCAGCTGTCATCTGCGAGCACGGCCACTTCAGAAGGACCTGCCGGCATATCGATGGCTACGCCTCTTTTATTAACCAGCTGTTTGGCGCAGGTCACATATTGGTTGCCTGGTCCGAAGATCTTGTATACGCGGGGCACTGTGGCTGTTCCATAAGCCATGGCACCGATAGCCTGTACCCCTCCTATTGTAAACACCCGCGATATCCCTACCAGCTGGGCTGTATACAGGATGGCCGGGTGCAGCGACGGCGTACAAAGGATAATTTCCTTACAACCTGCTATGGTGGCCGGAATACCAAGCATCAGGATAGTAGAAAACAACGGAGCGGAACCACCGGGAATATACAGCCCTACTTTTTCGATACCTACCGGTTTACGCCAGCATTGCACACCTGGCATGGTTTCGATGATCTGTGTTTTTTCCTGCTGAGCTTTGTGAAAAGTGGTGATATTGGCTGCAGCCTGCCGGATGGCTGCTTTCAGTGCAGGGTCCAGGGCTGCTTCAGCCGCAGCAAAGGCAGCTGGTGCCACTTCCAGATCGGTGAGCGTCACTTTATCAAATTCAGCTGCATATTTTCTGACGGCCACGTCACCATTGTCGCGCACATCGCTGAGTATAGCTTCCACTTTGGCTTCCAGTGCAGACGTGTCCATCACAGGGCGCTGCAACAAAGTGTTCCAGGTGCTTTTATCGGGAAATTTTATTGTTTGCATCCTATACTTTTTTAGATCACCATTTTTTCGATGGGCACGACAAGAATACCTTGTGCACCGGCTGCTTTCAGACTTTCGATGATATCCCAGAAATCATTTTCATTGAGTACGGAGTGAACAGAGCTCCATCCCTGTTCTGCCAAAGGCAGTACGGTAGGACTTTTCATACCTGGCAGCAGTCCGATGATATCATTCAGTTTTTCATTGGGTGCGTTGAGCAGGATATATTTATTGTTCTTTGCTTTTTTCACTGCCTGGATGCGGAACAGCAGTTTATCCAGCAGTATCTGTTGTTCCGGCTGGAGGTTGTGACAGGCGGCCAGCACCGCTTCTGATTTCAGGACGGTTTCCACTTCCTTGAGGCCGTTCATAAATAAAGTGGAGCCGCTGCTTACGAGGTCGCAGATAGCGTCAGCGAGGCCTATGCCTGGGGCTATTTCCACGGAGCCGCTGATTTCGTGGATTTCGGCCATGATGCTGTTGCGCTGCAGGAACTCATTCACGATCACAGGATAACTGGTAGCGATCCTGGTGTTTTCGAGATCCTTTACTGTACTGTATTCCATGGTTTTAGGCACAGCCATGGACAGGCGGCATTTTCCGAAGCCGAGCTTCTCTACAATGTTAACCTGCTTTTTCTTTTCCAGCACTACGTTTTCACCTACAATACCAATATCCGCCACCCCGTCTTCAATATATTGCGGGATATCATCATCACGGAGGAAAAACACTTCCAGCGGGAAGTTGCTGGCTTCCGTTTTAAGCTTGTTAACACCATTGTTAATGTCGATGCCGCATTCCTTCAGCAATTTGATGGAATCATCGTGCAGGCGGCCTGATTTCTGGATGGCGATCTTTAGTTTCATGATGTGTAAAAATAAAAAAGGGGCTTACCTGTTGGTAAGCCCCTGATGATGAATCTAATATGGTGGTTATACACATTATCATCCCAGCCTACCTGTGCGGTAAGTATGATGGTGATGATGGATATGTATGTTGATAATCATAATGTCGGGACAAAAATAATAAGTAAATCGGGAAATCAAACTTATTTTTTTGTTAATCACCATTTAATTTTCAGACCATATTCCTTTTTGAGTGTGAGCAGCGCTTCTGCGTTGCCTGTGGCGTCATCCACAGGATGATGGGTGTGTTTGGTCTTTCGCAGATGTTTAAAATTCTGAAAAGTATCTTTCACGAGTCCTTTATAAAGGCTGCCCAGATTTTGGGAGCTGTGACCAAAAGGATTGGCACCAGTGAAATGATGAAAGTACCAGCAAATGAACATCCAGTCGAACCCGTTATTATCGCTGATAAATACAGGGCGGTCTTTACAATTTTCTTTTAACCAGGCTGCAAAATCCTGCATCACCTTTTGTGGTTCATCAAACTGCAGGGTCTCTTCCCTGGTAAAGCCTGATACAGCCAGTGCTTCAGGAATATATTGTTCTGAAACGGGCTTCAGTTGCCCGTAAAAAGAGGTGTTGAGTGATTCATTGACCAGCACGGCGCCAAAAGAAATCATGGAATAATCACCGGGAATAGGCCCATCAGATTCTACGTCTACCATTATGTAAGCCATAGGTTAGTTTTTAAGTTTTAAAGGTCATTAAACAATGTTATTTACGGATAAAAGCCAGGTTATACTGTGCCATGTTGATTTGGTTTCCTGCTGTGGATGGGGATCTTCGCGGCTGATGTCTGGTATGGAGACTTTAAACAGTAATATTATCAAGTATTAACATCTGCACAGCAAATTACATAAAATAATTTATTGCTGTTTTATTCCCCGGAAATTCCACCGCAGCAGACTGCGACAGCTGTTCAGTAGCCCAAAAATATCCCTGCGCCTGTTTTAGCAGTCAAAGCAGTCATTGTGCTGATTTGCTGTAACTTAAGCGCTAGCAGCTGCAGCCGCGGTTCTACGTCTTTTGCAAATGATCTGTTAACGGATTTTTTCAACTAAATTATTTAGCTTTATTTTGCTAATAAAATTAGCAAACATTAAAAGCGATAGTAGTATGGAAGCATTGAAGTTGAGTGAGCTGAATATGACCCTGCCATTCTTTGACACGACTATACCCGCGGGCCTTCCCTCACCTGCGCTGGATTATGAGCCGGAAGAGATTGATCTCTCCCGCATTTTACAACCTAATCCCCACCAGTCTTTTATCATCCGGGTTAAGGGCGACAGTATGACCGAAGCCCATATCCCGGATGGTTGCCTGGCGGTGGTAGACCGCTCTATTCGTCCTTCCACCGGGGATATTATTGTGGCGGTCCTTAATGGAGAGTTTACCATCAAACGGCTGGTAAAGGCTGGGCGTAATTGGGTTTTGCATCCGGAGAACCCTTTTTACAAACCGATTGTTATAACGGAAGAGGCTGATTTTCAGGTATGGGGTGTAATCACCGCTGTGATAGTAGATATGCGTAAATAGAGAAACGACAATGTTATGCACAATCCGTTAGTATTATTATCAGCTGCGCTGTTATCAGCGCTGCTGCGGGAAGGGTTTACCATTTTTGTACGGCAGTCTTATCCTGCCGGCGAATCACCTTCCGATGCACACATAAAGGAAGTATTGCTGATCACACCTTATAAGGATATCGCTGCGGCCAATGCACATTTTCAGCATATACGGTTTGACCGGCGAAAATATATTTATCAGTCGTTCCATCCGGAAGAAGTGGAGAAGCTGTATACTGCTGCTTCGCAGCCTACAGGATATAAAATTTACGTAGCGCTGATTGCCGGCGACAAACAAACACCGGACAAACAACTGGCACCTGTCGTACGACAGTATATCAGCCGCCATACCCAATGGCCGCCCGAAAAAACCAGTGCCACGTTGTGTCTGCATTACGGGGATCTATATATTTCGCTGCGATATCAGCATGAAGAATTAAAAGTACCTTTACCGGCAATCGAAAGTTAAAACATGTGTTACGATATCGCCCTTAATGCCAACCTGCAACGGATACTGAAGTCGGTACCGCTGTTAAAAACAGCAGGCAATCTGGACCTGAACTTCGACACCACCTATCATAAAATAGGGATGTCTTTTCCACAATGGCCGGTGATTGTTAACAACAACGGCCTGAAAGTGGACAAATACACCTGGGGGCCTGTTCCCAAGCTGCTGGACACGCTTGAAAAAGTTAAAAGACAGCGGCAAATGTATCTTAATGCGCGCAGTGAAAAAGTGCTGGAAAGCGGGACCATGTGGAATGCCATCCGGCATCAGCGTTGCCTGATACCGGTCACCGGCTTCTTCGAATACCGGCAGATACCCGAATGGAAAAATAAAGTAGCTTACTATATCCATTCCAAAGAGCAGGATGTTTTTCTCATTGCGGGCTTATGGGCCTATTCCAACTCCTGGGATGTGGACAAGCCGGAACGTATCCCTACGTTCACCCTGCTGACACGCGCCGCTAATCCCGTGATGCGTCAGATACACAACGGAGGCGACAATGCCGGCAGGATGCCGCTTATGCTGCCGAATGAACTGGCCCTGCAATGGATAGAGAAGGATGTAACTGAAACGGATATACGTAATATCATTCAATATGAATATCCGGCAGAACAGCTGGAATACTGGCCTGTCAATTCTGTCCGGAAAGTAAAGCCGGACGATGAAACCGTGATCGCCAGAGCTCTATATGAAGGGTTACCTGAACTCAGCCTGTAACAAAATACTACTGCCGGTGAGCAACTGCATACCGGCAGTCCTGCGTATCCCCGGCCCTGCTTCTCTTCAACAGGCATGGGTAGCTGCCGGAGTAAGAGACCGGTACCGGGAATACGGGGACAACATTTATAACCGGGCAACTAACCCATTGTTTTCTCAGGGTGCCAGGCAGAAAGCAATAGAGGATTCAGCATCCAGCTGACTCTGACGACTATGGCCGTTAATAACAGTGGACGCCACATACAGGGATTCTGCAAATGCCGCTACACCCGGACAGTTATTCAGCAGGTCAGACACATTCTTTATCAGATCCTGTCCATGCACCGGAGCAGGGAACAAAGCACCTGAATCGGCGTATACCCCACCATTCAGTCCTTTTATAATATTGAAAGACCAGGTGGCAAAGCCCTGCGGATGAGCTGCAGACCAGCGCAATGTTACCTGATCTGTTGCATTCATATATTTCAGATAGCCGCAACCGTTAGCCGGATGTGTATTCAGCAAGGGGACATCGAGGCTGGCCACACACTTCTCGTTATTGATCAGCAACTTATTAGTCATAGAAGACACCTGTACATGCGCTGCATCGTAGAACTCTACTATGAGCGTATGCTGTCCGTTGGACACGGTAGTACTCTCGAGCAGGCAGCCCAGGTCTGTATTGTAATACATAGCAGCCGGATTGTGTATGTTATAGAACCCGCTGACATCCGGCTTTTGTAATTCGATGATATCATAATACCCGTTGGTGGTGTTCAGGCGTAAGTCGTTCCAGGACTCGAAACGGGGGCTACCATCTATCAGCACCTTGTAATATTTGATGCCGCTGCTCCAGGCATTGTAATGATCAATATTTACCGGCAGGGTACCACCAAAAGGCGAGTCTTTCGGGAACTGGAAGGGGTAGGCCGGCTGTGTGGTTGTATCGGCCTTTCCTACGGCTGTAATGAGGTTCCAGGGCACAAAACCGATTCCCTTGTACCATCCGGTGCCGGTACCAGCCATGAGGGCATACTGGTCTACTTCGCTATTACAGCATACACAATAGCTGCCGGGCTGTGTGGCCACTATACTGGAAGGACGGGAAGCTGTGTTACTGATAAACAGGTTGACATTATTTGTTGTTTTGGTAACATCCACGCTGGAGATGCGGTTGGCCGGATCCCGTTCTGCCACCAGCAGCCGGCTTTCTGTGCTGTCTGTCCAGGTGAGGAAAAACGGAGCAGTCAGTCCACCTGCGATGAGTATTTTGATACCGGTGCTCAGTTCTATACGGCTGATGCCGGAGAGACCCTGTTCTGTTACGTATGCAAAAGACAGGTCTGAAGACAGGGTAAGCCCCACGGGGAAGTTAAGTCCGCTGTAGAGTACTGTTTTAGTGCCTGTAGTGAGGTCTATGCGGAACAGGTTACCCGGGTTAGCATATTCCACGACATAAGCTGTCATATGTGCTTCGTCCAGCCACAGCTGTTGCGGGGCGGTTAATCCGGAGCATACTACCGTAGCGGCGGCACGGTTGGCACTGGCAAGATTTACTTTCATAATATCGCCGCTGCGTTCCGAAACAAAGGCGGTTTGTTCATTGGCCATCACCGCAATATCTTCCGGATTAGTATAACCGCTGCCGATACGTTTATACGTTGGGTTTAGTTTGTAGGTTACCCATTGTACCTTGAGGTTATAGCCATACGCTACTACCATCAGTTTACAATAATTGCCTTCCCGGGTATGTACACAAAAGACATCTCCATTGACCAGTTTATTGGAAGCATCGTTGTTACCGATAATAGGTGTATTGGAATAGTTGTACGACTGTAAAACGGCGGGTGTGATCTGGTTGAAATCCACTATACCCAGATTGACGATCTGTGCATTGCCTTGTGGCACCATCTGCCTTTTTACCGTGTCTATCTGTTCCCACCAGATATCAGCCGTGGCACCGGCACTAACGTTGGTACCGGTTTCACAATCAAACAACCAGGTACCTTTGATATCTGTAGTACCCTGGGAAATAACGACTGCTGAAACAGGAGCGAGGTCAATGGTAGAGATGAAGCCGTCGTATTCCACAAAGATGAGCTGGTTCTTATTTTTCAGATAGCGCGAACCAATAGCGCCAGCGAGATTAGCTGCTAACATTTTCATGACATGGGGTTTTTAAATTGAAATGAAATTCTGCACAAGACACACCTGCACTGAGGTGTACCTTTATGTTTTGGGGAATTGTAGGTGAATAAAACAGGTGCTGTTTTCCGGAAACTGCGGGTACGAAATTACGGAATCAGGAACGAATAAAAATGTTAAGCATATACGCAATTTCTGATTGCGTATATACACGTAAAGTGTAATATCTGTAGGGAGGCGTTTAATTGTAATCACTCCTGCCGATCTATCGGCAGGTCCGGCGTGAAAATCCGCTCAGGATGAAATTTCAGGAACAGGACGAAGGGGTTTTAAAAAGTTTCTTAAAGCCTTATGATATTGGGTTACGGGACTTTTTATAATGCTAGCTAAATATGGGATGATTTTCTATTTTTTGAGCTGTCAAGGATTCCTTGACAGCTCAAGACAAGCCATGACAGAGAATTACAAACGACACAACAACTAACACAACGACCAAACCAGCCACCACAAAGAGATACAAAGCAAACTAAAAACATTTAACTTATAAATAATTAATATTGAGCAATATATATTAAAATAATAAGTTCATATATTTGGATCTACAAAAATGATTCTTAACAAGGAAAAAATGATGCAACAGCTCTTATATTCAAAAAATAGGGCAGCATTTATATATCATTAACAAAAGCCATTTCTTTATGTTCCATATTACTGAAATAAAAAATAAACTTATGCTTATTTATCAAACAGAAGATGGACAAACCTCTATTGAGGTCAAACTTGAAGACGATATGATCTGGCTTACCCAAACCCAGATGACTGAATTGTTTGAACAAACCAAACAAAATATCAGTCTTCACATTAAAAACATTTACAAAGAAGGTGAGCTCAACAAAAATGCAACGGTCAAGGAATACCTGACTGTTCAAGCTGAAGGAAAAAGACAGATAGAAAAAATTACAAGCTACTACTCCCTCGATGTAGTCATATCCACAGGCTACCGTGTAAAATCCCGACGAGGTACCCAATTCCGTATCTGGGCCAATAAAATACTAAAAGATTATCTGATAAAAGGCTACGTCCTGAACGAGCAACGCCTCAAGGAGCAAGGTGATCAACTCGTCACTCTTAAAAACACGATACGGCTGATGGGCAATGTACTGGAAAGTAAACCGCTCAATACAGACGAAGCAACAGGACTGTTAAAAGTGCTTACTGATTATGCCTACGCATTAGACGTCCTGGACAAATATGATCATCAACAGTTAACCATACAGGGCACTACCTCAGATACACTTTTCCGTATTACCTATTCAGCAGCTATGGGAGCCATTCACGGATTAAAGGACAGATTTGGTGGCAGCACCCTGTTTGGTAACGAGAAAGATGAATCTTTCCGCAGTTCGCTTGCAGTAATCTACCAAACTTTTGATGGCAAGGAATTATATCCAAGCATTGAAGAAAAGGCAGCACATCTGCTGTATTTCGTGATCAAAAACCACTCCTTCTCAGATGGTAACAAACGTATCGCCGCCTTTCTGTTTGTTTGGTTTATTGAGAAAAACAATTTATTGTACAGAGAAGATGGTTCCAAACGTATCGCAGACAATGCTTTAGTAGCCCTGACACTGATGATTGCGGAAAGTAAAGCCGACGAGATGGAGATAATAATCAAAGTGGTGGTTAACCTCATCAATACCCTCAATTAAAGCGCTGTCTTTCTTATATATACCTGCTTTGGACTTCTCCTTCTCCCTCCCCTTCCACCAACATCTGCTTCCTTAAGTTCATCAATGCATACCTTACCCTTCCCAATGCAGTATTAATACTGATTCCTACTGTCTGTGCCATCTCTTTATAACTCAGGTCTGCGTAGTAGCGTAATATGACCGCTTCCCGCTGTACGGTTGGCAGCTGGTCCAGCAGCGCATTGATCTCCTGACTGGTTTCGTGGGCGATCAGGTGATGTTCAATGCTGTGTTCCATATAGTCCAGGCTATCACCCATTTCATCGTTGTAGCCGGCCACTACTGTCTTAGACCAGGAATTGACCTTACGGAAATGGCTGATGCAGCAGTTGTGGGCTATACGTACCGCCCAGGCCAGAAACCGGTTATTGTCTGAATACTGCCCGCTATGCAGGGCATTGACTATCTTGATAAATACTTCCTGAAAAATATCTTCGGCCAGGTCACGGTTGCGGACCAGGAGTACAATGGTGGTATATAATCTGTTTTTGTGACGATGCACAAGGGTTGTAAAGGCCTGGTTATTGCCGGCGATATACATACGGATCAATTCGTGGTCCGTAAAATCTTGATACTTGTTCATACACAGGTTTCAATCGTTAAAAAATAAAAGCTTCAGTATACGGTCTCCCTTGAAAGGGAGACCATTATTTCTATGCTGGAGGCTATGAGTAATTAACCTAATCTTCCAGGTGCAGGGCTTCCTTCACCTGACCATAATTTTTCCAGTCGAAAGTGCTGGCAGAGCGGGCAGCAATACCACCAGGTACTACTACATATCTGTATTGATAAATTTTACCGCTGGCAGTAGTTCTCGTACCAGGGTTGGCGTTAGATACCACCGTAATAGCTTTATTACCTGCTACATAACGGATAATAACACCACCCTCGTCGGTATAAGGCAACACTACAATCCTGGGCTGTAATGCTGTACCCAGATTGATATACACATTCACCAGCGCATTACCCAGCAGGATAGAATCAACTTTAGGCGTTGAGATCACGGCACCATAAAGAACAGTGTCTACACCCCCGCTGGAGTTGGGTGCCGTTTGAATTCCCTGAAACTGAACATCCAACCAACCAGAATAAATCACATTGGCAGAACCGGGCAAACCAGAATCCCCTTTAGGACCCTGAGGGCCTTTAGTACCGGCGGTTCCGGCAGGACCAGCAGGTCCCTGTGCTCCGTCTTTGGAGCAGGCAGCAAAAAATACAACTACAGAGAGAACCAGTGCATAGGGCATGCAACGCAATACTTGTTTCATAATTACAATTTGGATTTAAGTGTTTATTTTGATTGATATTTATTTGTTGGATGTAATTTTTACCAGACGTTTCTCGGACAGGTATCACCATATTTGTTACCCAGCAGGAACCCGATCATAATCTCATGAGATCCTTTACTGACCGTATTCAGTGAAGAAGCCGTATAGTCGTAGGAGTAACCAATGTTAAAAGTGGAATTGATATTCACCCCGAACATGGCCGCCACACCATCATGCAGGCGATAGGAAGCTCCCATCCAGAAACGGTCCCTGAACATCGCACGGGCATTCACATCCACACTCATCGGCATAGCGGTAATAAATTTGATCATCACCGACGGCAGTATATTGACATCATCGTTTATCCATAAACGATAGCCTGTGGTGAAAAACAGGTGTGGCACCAGTTTCCCCCGATAGAGGCTGTCGCCTACCAGCTTCCCGTTATCGTATCCGATGTTTTGCGGGATGATATTCTGCGCGGAGATGCCAGCGAAATAATCTGCTGAATACAACCATAACCCCGCCCCGATATCCGGGCGCCAGCGGTTCAGGATACCGGTACCATTGATAGCCGGGTCGTTTGGGTCCAAAAACCCCACCTTGCTGGCATCCAGGCTCACCTGCTGCATACCCAGTGACAGCCCTGCACTCAGACTGGTACGGGGCGACAGGTTGATATGATGGGCATACGCAGCGCTGATGGAAAAACGATTGAGTGGCCCGGCCTTGTCGTTCAGGATGGTCAGCCCTGCACCGGGATGTGGCGGTGGCGTAGTATAATCCCGCCAGTAAGCCTTTCCCCGCGGATTCTCACCCTGTATGTCGAAGCCGGTAGGTGATGATGTACTGTAGTCCGATTTGCGTAATGGTCCATGCACCGTGAAATAAGTGGTTACCGGCGAACCATTCAGCCCGGCCCACTGATGACGATGGCTCAGACGCAGGTCCCAGTAATTTTCTATTCCTGCTACCGCAGGATTGATGATGAAAGGATTCATAATATACTGTGTGTAATGCGGCTGTTGCTGGGCCTGTACACATATCACTATCAATCCCATCAAACCAGTTAACACAAACTTTTTCATGACTCAATGTTTTAGGTTAAAAACATATGCTCCGTTATTTCTTCAGCACAGTGAAAGTGGTCCTTCTGTTCTTCTGTCTGCCTTCCGGGTTGTCTGTGCCATCCGGCAGGGAGTTGGGCGCTATCGGCATGGAAGCACCATAACCTTTATAGGTAAGGCGGTTGCGGTCTATTCCTTTTTCTATCAGATAGTCTACGCAGCTTTTAGCACGGGCTTCCGACAGGCGCTGATTGTAACGTTTGGTACCGATACTGTCGGTGTGAGCACTCAGCTCTATCTCCATAGAAGGATTTCCATTCAGCAACGCCACCAGTTTATCCAGTGCGGTGAAAGATTCCGGTTTGAGGGTAGACTTATCATAATCGTAGTACACATCTTCAAGGGTAACCGGTGAAGGCGGTGCTACTATCGGTGTAAGGCACAACAGCGGCGCAGTAATAGCTTCCGCATCTTCATCTGCCGGCACATCTATCCGTTGAGTGGATGACGTATAACCGTCCGCGTTAGCAACGGCCACCAGCGGCTGATATTCATCCATAGTGAAGGCGTAACTACCGTCAGCTGCGGTGCTGCGGGTGGTGACTACCGTATGGCGGACCGTATCGATGATACGCACTTCCGCACCGGCTACCGGCGTATTACTATTGCAGGCCACTACCACCCCGCTGAGCTGCCGTGCGGGCCGGTCTTTATGCAGGAAAAACAGCTCCAGGCAACATTCGGCGGCTCTATCGGTCCCCAGCAGCACATCATCCAGCAGATTGCGGTTGTTGCTGCGGCTCGCGAAATAGATATCGTCTTTTACAGAGTTGACAGGATATCCCATATTGACGGGCGTTTGAAAGTTGCCTGGCTCTCCTTTGCTGCTGAAAAAATCGTAACCTCCCATCCCTGTTCTACCATCGGTAGAAAATACGAGGGTGCGGGTAGCGGCATGATAACAAGGCGCCTGCTCATTTTCGGCTGTATTGATCACTGTTCCAAGGTTGGAAGTACTTATAGGCTTACCTGTTTCATCGAGTACTGCACACCACAGGTCGAAGCCACCCTGTCCACCGGGCCTGTCGCTGGCGTACAGCAGATGTTTGCCATCCGGCAATACAAAAGGCTGCTGGGTGTTGCTGCCGGGCACGTTGATGGTTGCATCCAGCTGTACAGGCTCACTCCAGCTGTTGCCATTTTTACGGGAAGTCCAGATGGAGGTGATTTTTTTGCCATGATCGATATGCCAGCGGGTGAGGAACAGCTGCTGCCCATCCGGTGTGAGGCTGACAGCTCCCTGGTGCAGCAACTCCGGCTGCGCTAAGGTCAGCAGCCTGATATTGGACGCCTGCCCGTTGGCATAATCTGCGGTATAAACACGGTTGATATAACCTTTATTTCTATCAGGATCAGGACGGGTGGAAGTGAACAGCAGTGCTCCGTCAGCTGTCCAGCAGGGCGCATAACTGGCGCCTGTGGTATTCAGCGCTGCCGGGGCCTTGCGGACTTCATATTTTGATAAATCATTTCTTTTCAGCTGGCCGTTGATAAAGGACAGGTTATCCACCTCGCGGGCAGCTGCTGTACTATAGCCATCTTTGGAGCCATAACCATTCAGGAAATTCCGGAAGGCTTTTTCCGCGTCTTCATATTTACCCAATGCCCGCAGGGAAACAGCATAGTAGTATCCTGCCAGCGGGAAACTGTTTTTGTCAGCCTCCATCACGGTTTCATAATAAGGCGCCGCCTTTCCGTAGTTGTGCAGATTACGGTAACTCTCCGCCAGTTTATATACAGCCTGCTGCTCGCTACTTACCGGAGCAGCAGTTTTTCTGCTGGTAGTTACGGCGGCGTAAGGCTTGTAGGAATCACGCCGGAACGCCTTGTTTTTGGTGCCAAGGTATTTTTCATAATACTGCACAGCAGAGTTATAATCTTCCTTTTTATAATATTGATCGGCAGCTTTCAGGTAATCATAGGTAAATTGTCCATACGACACTAATCCTGCCAGCACCATGGAAGCGGTAACGAATATTTTTTTCATGAGATGCCTGTTACTTTTAAAAATTGATTACAAACGGGGACATACAAATTCCACTTCCGGTGTTCTCACTTTCCTACGTCCGATAAAGGTGATCGATACCTCGAAGCTGTTGGAGCCACGGGCCATCTTATTCAGATCAGAAGTATTGATATCGTAGCTGACGCCCAGCATCATGGTTTTATAGATAAACCCGGCATGTGTGGTAAAAGCGTCTTTAACACGATAGTTGAGTCCCAGCAGGAAATCAGTACCTGGTGCAGCGGTCAGCTGACCATAAGCGCCAATCATTTTCTCCTGCGCAGGTCCCTGCTGCATAAACAGGAAATTGGGTGTAACACTCAGTATATCCGACAACGTTAACTTCACACCACCATGCACATTAAAGCGCATCGGGAAGCGGGCATCACCGGCAGCACTGAACTGGTCCTGCGGACGAGTGAGGTGCATCACAGAGAAACCACCATAGATGTTGTATTTTTTTCCGGGGGTGGCATCATAATACAATGCTCCGGCACCGGCATCGAATGAAATCGATGAGGTACGTGTAAGCATGTCCGTTACCGGATTACCGGGATTATAGCCGGTCACCGGATTCCATTGCTCCCCGAAGGTGAGCTTGGAAGGATCAAAGCGGCGCTGTATAAAGCCCAGCTGCAGACCGAAGTTGAGCTGATGATAATGTGCTGCGTCCAGCTTTACGCCGGTATAGGCAGCATTTACGTACCCGGTAGTATAGTTGTATCCACCGTCACCGGCAGCCTGGTTAAGCACACTGGCGCCGAGGTTGATATTCCTGTTGGTAGGCAGTTCTGCTGTAACGCCATATGTTTTGAAGGGGCTGATATTTCCCCATTGTGTACGATAGATGGCCGCTACCCGGTAATCGCCGTCGAATGCGCCTGTCAGCGCAGGATTGAGCCAGGACGGATAAGTATAATACTGTGAGAAGTGCGGGTCAGCCTGTGCCATCGCCTTTGAGCAGGCGAAGAAGGCTGTCACTGACATGAGCCATGTTGCAATTTTAGTTCTCATTTTGCTGTCGGTGTTTTATGTGAATGTTGTTCATTATCTGATGATGGCCACATAACCTGTGAGTGGCGCAAATCCGTTCCTCAGGGTGATGACATAGTAGTATGTTCCTACCGGCAGCTGATTTCCCTTGAAGCTACCATCCCAGGGCAGTGCATAACCGTCTGAATAATACACCCGCTGGCCGTAGCGATTGAAGACTTCCACTTTGCTGCCGGGATAATCACTCAGGTTATAGATCACCCACTTATCGTTGATATTGTCTCCATTAGGTGAAAAGGCATTCGGTGGAACCACTGCTTTCAGCACTTTTACAGACATCTGGTCGCTGGCGGTACAGTTGTGTTTACCGATAGCGGTCAGCGTATATACCTGGTCGTGCATGGCGGCGATCACCGGTGAAAACAGTGTTGGGTTCGGGAAGTCAGCCGCAGGTTCCCAGCGGAACTTCAGGTTGACAGAATCATTGGCCGTAGGCCGGAAAGTAATCACGGTTCCCTGTGGCACCACAAAAGACTGACCTGCATCAATCACCGGCTGCAGATACACCACCACCTTACTATCGAAGGGTGCCGATGTACAACCGGCTGCATTCACCACTTTCAGCTGCACACCGTATTCACCGGGGCTGGTATATTTCTTCACCGGATTTTGTGCGGTGGATGTTGTACCATCACCAAAAGACCATTGCCATTGCGTAATGTTGCTGCGGGCATCAGTGCTCTGGTCGGTGAAAGCATTATCAGTACCCTGACATAAAGTATCAGGCGCCACTTTAAAGGATGCTACCGGTTGTCCGAAGAAGGTTTCCAGACGATTGCTCTTCTGATCGGTACAACCAAAGGCAGAAGTGGCGGTCAGCACGATATCAAACGGACCATAGGCGGTGTAGTTATGCAAAGGATCTTTTAATGCTGATTTTGCACTGCCATCACCAAAGTCCCACTGCCAGGAAAGTGCAGAGTTATCCTTGATAGTAGTCAGGTTGGTGAAGGTGGCGCTGCCTTCCGGCATACAAACAGAAGCCGGCAGCTGGAAATTCACTATCGGCAACGGACGTACGGCCACTGTTACAGTCGCGGTATCGCTGATACATTGCTGATCGCTGACAGCTACCAGTTTCACGCGGTAAGTGCCGTCTGCGGCATAGTTGATATTAAAAGGATTGTTGTTGGTGGCGACAGTCTGATTGCCATTACCATCGTCCCATTTCCAGGTAGTGATGGTACCGGTGCTGATGGAAGACTGGTCAGTGATGGCGGCCGGCTGTCCGAGGCAAAGGCTGGGCGTTGCCGCAAAAGCAGCTGTCGGTTTGGGATATACGGTGATATCTGTAGCGATGGAGTCTGAGCAACCAGTAGCGGTATTAAACACATACCAGATTTTATGTGTGCCCGCACCGGCTACAGAAGGTGTGAAATTACCGGATGAATCGGTAGCAGGACCTTTATAATATCCCTTACCGGTTACACCATTTTTCACACTGGCATTGGCTACTGGTATTGTACCTTTCACGTTAACACAAACGCCGTTCACCGCGGTATAAGCCAACTGTGGCTTCAGTTTGAAGCTGGCCGTGATGGTAGTATCTTTCGTACAGCCCTTATCGGTAGTTACCTGGTATTTGATGTTATACGAACCAAAGGTGGCATAAGCATGTGTAGGCGCAGACAACGTCGAAGTATTGGGATTGGCTGGCGTAGCGCCGGCATCTCCAAAGTCCCAGCTATGGCCGGTGATGGTTTGCGCATCAGGGACAGTGGCTGCTGTATTAAACTGCACCACACCATTTACGGGCAGGCAATTACCGGGGAAGGTAAAGTCCGCGTGAGGTTTGGCATATACCGTAATAGTTTGTGTAGCAGTATCACTCACACACAGCGTACTCACTTTCACTACATGTTTTACGGTATAGGTCTTATATCCGTTGTAGGTCATAGATGGTGAGGCATTGGTGGTAGCGTTCAGTACTGAGTCATTGCCGAAATTCCAATACCATTCCTTTAGTGGAGCAGTACCACCGTAGGTAGAGTTGTCCGTTAATTTTACAGCAGTACCTTCACACAAAGCAGTGGCATCGCTGGTGAAAGCGGCCACCGGTTTGGCAGCAGCCGTTATCTGGAAGGCGGTATCACCCACACATCCGTCTTTGGAGATCACGGTGAGTTTTACATTGGACGGGCCTACCGGGAAAGCATGATGTACTTCTATGCCACTATCCAGCACAGGGCCGGGGAATTCCCACTTCCAGCGGTCTATTTTATAGTCGGGTTGATTATTATCTCCTTTTAAAATAGCCGAGTCGAGGGTACAGCCGGTGTAGGTATAAGAAGCAATAGCACGGGGTTTGGTTTTCACCGTCAGCGTATAGCCTACTTTTTCCGTATTGGTACAGTTCTCAATAGACGGATGGGTAGACATCACCGTGATATTTTGCTCACCCTCCGTGGTGAACTTATAGGACCCGGGCAGGGTGTATTTATAATAAGTGATGCCTTTGATCACTACGGTGCCGGAAGGTACCGGGTTGTTGACCGTCACGTCTGCATTGGGTGTAATAGCTGCTCCCAGCAGACTCAGTTTCCACACCATTTTGGTGGGTTGATAAGCCATGAGGATGGATAGTTCTACCGGTGTTTGTGTACAGGTAAAATCATTGGTTGCTTTGGAAGTATCGTATTCGTTGTGAATAGAACCCACTGCGTTGAGGTTGTTGATGAGCGTACCGGCGTTATAGGCATAACTTTCCACAGAGCCCAGGCCGTAGGTAGTAGCAATGAAAGCGGAGTCGCTTGTCACAATACACTGGGCCTGCGCGGCGGGCCAGCGTTTGACCACCACGGTGTAACCGGCCAAACGGGGATGCACATACGAATAATCGTAAAGCCCGGAACCATCGATCCTAAGCGAACCCAGACCACCTGTAGGAATGATCATGGTGAGGTAATTGACCGTAATGCTTTCACGGGTGTTGCGGTAAAAACCGGTCCTGTTAATGGCCTGTTCCAATGGGCTCAGGTACACCATCTCAGGGTCGCCCAGGGGATCCGTATTACCACATTCACCGGAAGAGGGCATATATTGTGCTACCAACACCGGCTTGTCTGATTCGATATAGTCAGCGGTACCGCTGAGGTATTCATAGTAGGAGTTGTTGATCAGTGTCCCTATGGGCAGTACGACTCCGTTTTTCCTGACTACTGTAGCCGGGTCTTTCACCACTATCTTGAAATAAGCGTTCTGACTACTGATAGGGTTGTTGGACGCTGAATACGGCGCTGTCAGATAACGTTTTCCCCATGCCTGGAAGGGGAACACCTGCTGAATATTATTATCACCACTGCTGGTGCCTCCGGTGCAGGTAATGGCGGTACGGCTGCTGCCGGAAAATACAGCTACCGGAAAACATTGTCCGTTGGCGTTACCGATGGATTTGACAACAGTACCTGTCAGCTGACGCCCCAGAGAGCCACCCAGTGAAGCACCTACCAGCTGGTAAATATCTCCGCGGTTGAGTGTTACGGTAAAAGGCACACCCGGCGGGCGGCCATTACGGGTCAATACGGAAGGGGTTATCTCAACAACAGTATTATTCTGATTAGCGATGACAAACATCCAGTTAAAACAGTCGGAGCCATAGTTCTGCTGACTATTCACGGAGATATAGGAATAGCCCCATGTTTCCTCCGGCATAAGCATGGTAGCACCGGAAGAGGCGCTGCCATAGATATGTGCATAAGCTACGATGGGCACATTACTCTGGATATGAATGGATCTATTGGTGAATATCCCTTCCCCACCGGTACCTCCGAAAGAAGGAGGAGGAGAATATAAGCGGGCATCGCTGGCGCCGACCTTGGGAATCAGGTCTGATGCAATCACCGTATTGGCCGGGATGTTATAGGTCCTTGTCCATGCCGTGCCGGTAACGCTTACCGTAACGGTAGCGGCCTGTTCGGCGCTCAGGTACAGGATCATTTCCTGGCTGTTGGAGTTACCGGGCTCCATGAACTGATGGTGTCCGTAGCCTACCCAGAAATCCTTCCCTTTGTTGGAAAGATTCTGGGCGTATAAACTGAAGGCTACGAACTGCAACACTAACACAGATATGGCCAGTTTACACCACTGCAGCGCAGCGCCGACAGGATGATTGGTAATTTTGGTTAACATCTTGTACAATTTTTCATCATGAAATGATTATTGTTTGATGATCATCTTTGACGTTCTTGTCCCATCTTCAAATATGGCCTTCAGCAGATAAGGACCTTGTTCCAGTCCGGATACCTCTACCAGGTTATGTTTGCCCGGTGTGTGTATCTTCCTTACCTGCCTGCCGTCCAGGGCATAAATCACCAGCTCCCGCATCGTTTTCACGGATTGCACATGCAGCGAGGCTGTAACCGGATTAGGGAAAGCGGCAATAGACCTTGCACTGTTCAACAGGCTGTCTATTCCCTGGCGGCAGCTGTGGGCTGCTGCATGGGCCTTACGCCCATGCAGCAACGCAGCTGTTATTATGAAAGCAAGCAAATACTTCTTCATCACAGATCATTTGCGGTTATCGGATCAGGTTCACTACACCTTTCTTTTCCACACTGGTTCCATCTTTCAGTACAAGGTGACATACATAGATGTACACACCGGAAGGCATCGCCTTACCTTTGTAGGTGCCGTCCCAGCCTGTTTCCTGGCTATTGGACTCAAACACCTTCTCACCCCACTGATCAAAAATGGCTATGTGTATTTTGCTGATGATGTAACCGTATACTTTCAGCACATCATTCTTCGCATCATTGTTAGGTGTGAATGCATTCGGGATGTAGATACCGTCTGGCAATGTTTTACCTTCTGCCGGATCTGATATCTTTTCTTCGCAACCTTTTACTTTCACGATCAGCTTCACTGTCTGGTTAGGCTGCAGGCCAGACACCAGGTGTTCCAGCCCTTCTCTTCCCGAAGACGGCAGCGTCCAGTTGAGGCCACCATCCAGTGATACTTCATAACCCGTAGCATTAGGCACAGCGGCCCATTTGAAGCGGATCAGATTTACACCGATCGTATCGACTTTCACCACTGGTGTAGTCAGCAACGGTAACACATGCACAATAGCTTTGGCACGCGCAGCACCCGGACAGCCATGGTTGATGGCTTCGAGATAATAGTTGGCGCTTGCACCAATCGCTGTAATCGTATAGGTATTACCGGTATGCAGCAGATTGCCACCAGTTTGTGCATCGTACCAGTTGTACAGTACGCCGGCTTCCGGATCTTTTACGGCCAGTGATACATCAGAACCACTGCACACGGTCATAGAATCCTTCACCAGTACCGCTACACCAGGTGCGTACACTTCCACCTCTTTGGTAGTATCACCGATACAACCTTCGGCCGCCACGATATTGAGTTTCACTTTGTAGATGCCCGGTGTACTGAAGGTTTTGGTGGTGTCTTTACGGTAACCATTCGTAGCGTCACCGAAGTTCCAGGTCCACTTGCTGATAGCAACGTTGTTGCTGGTAGTAGCATTGCCCACAAACTGCGCCACATCGCCTACGCAACCGGAATAGGTAGTAGTGAAATCCACCACCGGAGCTGGTATCACCTTAATAGGCAGAACAGCTTCGAAACTATTGCTGCAGCTTTCTATATCCGGATGTGAGATGCGGATAGGCACGTTGTAGGTACCTGGTACAGAGAACACATAATCATCCGGCAATACATAACGGTAGTACTTCCTTTCGTTGGCAACGATAGAATCTACCGGCACCGGATTGTTTTGCAGCACGTCTACCGCAGGAGCCAGGTTTTTCACCTCGCTGAGTTTCCAGGTAATAGCGGTGGGTTTCACCGGTATCAGCATGGAGAAGCGGAACGGCGTTTTCACGCAGGTATAAGTGTTGTTGCTGCCGCTGGTTGGATTCAGCACGTTGCTGAAGCCTGGCAGGATATTGAGGTTCTTCACCAATGTTCCGGCATTGTAACCGTAGCTTTCCACACTGCCGAGGCCATAGGTAATGGCTGTAAAGGCAGAATCAGCGGACACATTACATTGTGCAGGCGCAGCCATCCACCTCTTCACCACTACCGTATAACCGTTCAGGTTAGGGTGAGGATAGGTGTAATCATAGATAGTACTACCGTCGATCAGTAAAGAACTCAATCCTCCTGTTGGTATGATGAGGGTTAAATAGTTGGTACGGATAGATTCCAGGTTGGTGCGGTAAAGACCTACCGCTTTGATGCCCTGTTCCAGCGGGCTGAGGTAAATCATTTCAGGATCACCATCTCCACTGGTATTAGGACAGTTTCCACTGGAAGACATATACTGCGCAACCATCACTGGTTGATTTGCTTCGACATAATCAGCCGTATTACTTTCGTACTGATAGTACCGGTTGTCAATCAGATTCACCGGCAACAGTGAAGTACCATTCAGTTTTACGTCTGTGGTCGGGTCTTTCACCATGATGCGGTATATGTTGGTCATCAGTGAGTTGGCACCACTACCGTTTGAAGTAGGCGCTGTCAGGTATTTTTTACCCCAGGCCTGTGAAGGGAAGTTCTGTTGTATATGGTTGTCACCGGAGCTTCCTGTGCTGCCGCCACATCCAATGCCTGTACGGCTGCTGCCGGAGAACACCGCCATCGGATAACATTTACCATCGCTGTTAACGATTGACTTAACATGGCTTCCGGTGATGTCATATCCTTCTGAACCATCTTTTAAGGCACCTAAAACCTGATATACTTCTCCCCTGTTCAACGTCACGGTAAAGGTCTGTTTGGCAGGTCTGCCACCCAGGGTAGGCACGCTAGGCGTGATTTCCACGGTTGTGTTGTCATATTCTGCCATCACATAGAACCAGGAATAGGTATCTGTACTATAGTTCTGACGGGACGAGATCGCATAATAGTCGTAAGCGTAGGTACCCACCGGCAACAACATGGTAGCACCGGATGCAGCACTGCCATAGATATGTGCATAGGCAACAATGGGCACATCACTTTCTATACTGATACCTCTGTCGGACCATCCTTCGTCCAGCAGACGGGCATCGTTCATGCCTATTTTAGGCATTGTTTCGGTTGTAATGGTGGTATTGGCCGGGATATGATAAGTACGTTCCCAGGTAGTACCATTGATCTTCACAGTCACATTGGATGAATCCTTCGCATTCAGGTACAGTACCATCTGCTGGCTGTTATCGCCGGTAAAGAACTGATGGTGGCCATAACCTACCCAGAAGCGGGTACCTCTGTTGGAGCTGTCTGCAGGCTGCAATAATTGCGGCGCGTTGGAGCCTCCATTCAGGCCGGTGAATTTATCGAAGTAATGCAGGGTACTGTCTGTAATGACCTTAGTGGAGGTATTGACTAAACTCAGTGAATCAACGATCCATTTGTCTGTGCTGTCGGTTCTTGCCAGTCGGATATCTTTCTGTCGTTTGATATAACCTTGCCATGGATCGAGATAGAACTGCTGGATATTGAAGTTGTACACACCACTGGACGGTGTTACGTCCACATCAGTATAGAAATACATGAAGTCGGTACCAGGGGCGATATTCGGTGGTTTCACACCGGAGTAGCGCCTTACGGTCATGTTAGACGGCAGTGTGGCATTGTTCCAGGTGATTTTGGTAACGGTATCGGTACCAAACATAAATGTCTGGGTAACGCCAGGAGCCGGTGCTGCCGGGAAGGCAGGCAATGCCGGTGGCACAGAAGTGGGCAGGAACTCATAAGCACCCATATCCGGCACACCTTCCTGCAGGGTCACAGGCCTTGGATCACCATTCAGATCTTTGTTGTTATTGGGGACCTGTACACCACGGCCATGGATAGCCCATACTTCCGGATCGGTAATCTGCGGATGCAGATCATCAGGACTAACAAAAGCCGGTTTGTACACGATGGAATAAACATCCAGTCCGCTGCCGGTACGGTAAGCCGCCAGGGTACCATAATTGGCGGCAGGTGTGTTCTGACGCACCAGCACAGAGCCGGTAGTGTACAGTGTATTGTAATCGCTGTTGATATAATTCGGGTTGGCGATATACATGGCCCTGCCGGTATCAGCCGCGAAGATGTTGTTACGCACCTTCACCGGTGAAGCGGAAGAATAACTATGCGAGAAATAAGCCGCATAGTTGTTGCTGGTGCTGGTAGAATTGTTCAGCACACTGTTGTTCAGATAATTGAGGTTATTACCATACTCACTGTAAATACCATACGAATTGGTAGCGGTAGTACGAATACTTACCACGTTGTTCACCACATCGATACGGTTGGTGGAACTGAGGGTAAGACCTCTCAACTCTCCTGTATTACCGGTACGTGCATAGATCTCATTACCATTAACGGTACTCATAGATCCTGCAGGTGGCTGGCAATAATAGAGATACACACCATATATTTTGGAAGCAGTATTGCTGCCGTTGATCTTATTGCGTACGATGCTAACCAGAGAATCAAGTTCTTCGGCATAAATACCATAGGCAGTAGAAGCCAGCGTACCGCTCAGATTGATGGTATTTTTGCGGGCCAGCACTTTGTCTACATAATAAGTATAAACACCATAGCTGTAAGTGCGGTTGATGGTATTACTATCTATGGTTACACCCGGAGAAACGAGGTCATAACTATTACTCCAGTAAACGCCATTACCACCTTGGGTGATGGTATTACCAACAATCACGTTGCCTTCACCGATACAGCCGTTGGCATAGATGCCGGTACTGTTGGTGCTGGTAGAAGTAACTACCGGCAAGGTGATGGAGCAGTTTTGTATACTATCCCAGGATGCTTTCTTCGCAAATTCAATCGCTCTGGTATAAGTAGTACCGGTAGGTTTGAAAGTGATGTTTTTCCAGGTCACATAACTAACACTATCCAGTTTCAGTATATAGTTGAGCGCTGATGTACCGCTGTAGGCAATGGTTACATCGGCTGCATTACCAGAAGCGCTGCTGAAGGTCACCCTGTTAACAGCAGAAGATCCGGGAACTTTACGCATGGTCAGCTGTTCATTATAGGTACCGTTGGCGGCGAGGAACCACACAGGACCTGCGATACCACATTCCAGTTTGGATACCACACTGGCAAATGACTGGAAGTTGGTAGTACTGGTGGGCAATGCCGGGTTGATGGTATAAAAACCGGACAACAACGGATCGTTCAGGTTAACAGCCACAGGTGTGGAGTACACGGTATCTCTGTTACTGCACACCACCGCGCAACGGAAGTATTTCTCTACTCCGGCCACGGTATTAAACAGGCTGACATATTGGGTGTCGCTTACATTTTTCCATGTGCCGGTCAGGCTGGTAGCTGCCTGCCACTGATAGGTCTGATGACCGCCTTTACTGTTACCAGTGAGGTCCAGCTTAATGGCATCACCCATACAAACAGGTGTAGTAGGAACTACTGTAGCTGCACCTGCCACCGGCGGAGAAGTACATTCCGGTATGTTGATTTCATAAGCACCAATATCAGGCGTAGTAGTGCTCCTCGTAATGTTCAGGATGTCTGTTGTTACACCCACAGGTTTGCCACTGTTGTCAAGCGGAGAAATAACAGGGGCAAAATTACCGCTGGCCGGATCTGCATACACAGGTGGCACTGCCAGGGAATTACTGTCGAGCTTAGCCCCTGCACGCCAGTTGGCGAGGGTTACATAGTTGGTGCCGTTATTACCGGTATAGGCGGTATTCCGGGCACTCTTAACAAATATATCATTGTAATCAGACTTGAAGTCAGTACCGCTGGTAATAGACAGACCTGTTCTATTGCCACCACCGGCACGGCTGATATCCAGAATATTATTATAGAAAAGGATACCGGATGGAGAACTGGACTGATACAAGCCGGTTGTTTCAGCGTTGGCTGTATTCTGGCTATCATTCAGCGCTACGGTATTGTGGTAATACAGTGTAAAGCTGCTGTTGTAGTTATAGAAGGCACGTTGTGTACCTGCACCACGGATATCATAAATGAGGTTATTGATAATCCTGGCAGGACTGGCCGCTGTACCACTTGCGCTGGTGAACTCAATACCATAGAAGGTGTTGGTTGTTCCCTGCGTAGCGTTAAACAGGCCATGAATGCGGTTACCGTTGAGTACCACACCATCTCCCTTGCTGCTCACACTGATACCGTAGTTGGAATAAGATATGTTGATACGGTTCTGGCGGAAGATATCGTTGTGATCTACCACTGTGTTAGCGGTGTTAGACAGCGAGATACCATATGAATAGAATTCACGGATGGTATTGTTTTCAATCCGGTTATTGGTAGGTGGAGCCGCATTGGCGCCATAAATCACCACACCATAATAACCACCCAGGATATTATTGCCACGCACCACGTTGCTGTCGCAAAGGTTATTGGTGCTGGTGCTGATGCTGCCATCACCACCGTTGATCACGATACCTGCCAGTCCGGAGCCGGAAGAAACAGTATCTACCATTATGCGGCAACGGCTGATGGTATTGTTGTCGGCATTATTGAGGATATGCACGCCATAACCATTACTACCGCCTCTGGCGTCTATCACCAGGCTATCGAAGGTAACGTAGTCGGCCGCACGCAGTTTGATAACAGCCCTTTCATTATCATCTGTAGCAGCAAAGCGGATCGTATCACCGTTACCGTTAAAGGTGATGGTATTAACAGATGACATACCGGAAATGGAATCCAGTATCAGCTGTTCTTTGTAAGGACCGGAGCCTGGCACTACGTTAAACACCACCGCACCGGCGATGCCGCATTCCATGGCTGCCTTGGCAGCGTTAAAGCTGACAAAGTTATTGGCGCCGGCTGGTGCCCCCTTGTTGATGGTATAGGTACCACCCGGGAAAGCAGGATTTACGGTCAGCAGTACCGGTGTGCTATAAGCCGTATTACCACTACAGGTGACAGCCACACGGTAATACAGTGTAGTCGTTGCCGTGATAACCGTATCCGGGTTGGTAAGCGGATTGCCTACCGCTGTATAAGGACCAGCGGCCGTGGTAGCACTTTGCCATTGATAGGTTTGTCCCAGCCCGATGCTGTTGTTGATCAGACTCAATGCCACTTTGCGGGTTGCACATACGGGAGTAGCACCTACTGTAGCGTCACCGGCCAGTGGCGGTGTAATACAGGGGCCCGGTGTGAACTCATAGGCACCGATATCTGGTGTGGTAGTGCTGCGGGTATTATTGTTGATATCAACAGTGATACCCACCGGGAATCCTTTGTTGTCAACAGACGCACTGGTTGGCTGATAATTACCGGAAGCGGGCGCGGCAAACAACGGATTAGAAGCCAGCGACACAGTATCCTGCGATGAAGCAGTCTGCCAATCGAGCAATGTGCTGCGATTGGTAGTAAAGTTACCGGTATAGCTGGTGCCACCCGGTGCCGACATAAAATAGATATTATTGTTGGCATGAATGGTACTGGTAGTGGCGTTGAAATACACAGCATACTTGTTGCCGCCACCACCGCGGGTTACCGCAATGATGTTATTGAGGAATTCGATACCATCTGCCTTGGTAGTCTGATAAAAACCTCTGGCGGTATAAGTGGTCGAGCTGGTGGAAGTACCATCCAGCGCAATGGTATTATGATAGTACCATACGTTGTCAGAACCGGAGTTGTAGATACCATAGGCATCACCTTTACCGGTAAAGTTGTACATCAGGTTGTTGGACACTACGTTTTCCAGTTGCGTAAATGCTTTGGCACTGGAGAAATAGATACCATAACTGGTACTGGTACTGTTGGGAGATCCGCCGAAAGGATTGGTGATCCTGTTGCGGGTGATATTGGCCTTTGTGTTGAGGCTGGAGAAATAAATGCCATAGAAGGTAGACACCGTAGAACGGGCCGGCCTGCTGATGATATTATTCTCAATTAACGTGTTAAATGATCCGCTGACATTGACACCAGCGTAATAGAATTCGGTAATGGTGTTGTTGGTGATCCGGTTGTTACCATTGGCCAGCGTACTGCTGCCAGTCATGGTAATACCGTAATAACCACCTACGATTTTATTGTTGTTGAATGTGTTGAAATCGCATTTGGCATCACCGGAAATAGTGGGAGAAGTATAGGAACTGCTGATCACGATACCGGCGTAGTTACTGCTGCTGGTGGAAACAGAATCCACCAGGATGGTACAGTTGCTGATGGTATTATAATCGGCATCGTTGGTGAGGAATACGCCCCATCCATAACCGGAGCTGCCACTACCTTTGGCTTTTATCACCAGGTTATTAAAAGTGATATAGTCAGCATCATCCAGCTGAATCACTCCTCTGTTAGAAGAGGTACCGTTGAATGTCAGCGTATCACCGTTACCGTTAAAGGTAATGGTATTGGTAGCGGAGGCGCCGGGTACTGCTTTCATGGTGAGCTGTTCGTTGTAGGGGCCGGAGCCGGCTACCACATTGAATGTTACCGCCCCATTGATACCGCATTTGAGATAGTTATAGGCATCATTGAAAGAAGCAAAGTTGTTACCCCCTGTGGGCAACCCTTTGTTAATAAAGAAAGTACCGGCTACCAGCGATGGTGATGTTACATTTACGCTGGTAGAGGTAGCGCTCTGGGTGCTGGCCGTACAGGTCACCACACAACGATACCAGGTGCTGGCTGATTGTGTGCCGGCATACTGGCTGTTGGTGGCTCCTGTGATGTTGGTCCAGGTGGCATTGTCAGCTGACTGCTGCCACTGATAGGTAAGTCCGGACGCAACAGTTGCGCCATTGAGTTTGAGATTAAACGTGGAATTCAGGCAAACGCTGCTAACATCTGTAGCTGCAGTACCTGCTGTGGGTGTGCCGGTACAGGCAGCAGCAGGTACCCAGGTAAATACAATATTGGGTCGGGTGGTCATGGAACCATTGTTGGTGGTACTGGTAGTACCGCACAGGTTGTCTTCATTATCCGCCCGGTAGGTATGGGAAGCATTGAACGAAAGGCTGGTTGTAAACGGAACTTCAGGGTTATTGGAGTAGAAGGTGCCGGTGGTGCTGTTAGGCGAGCCACTACAAACCTCTACGATGATGTTATCCGTTCCATTCCAGAAAAAATTGCTGCTGAATGGGAAGGTATTAACGCCCACCACAGGGGCATAATCTGCAGGAGCCCTTACGATAGTAGCTCCTGGTACCCAGCTGGCGTCATCGAGGGTACTGACAGTCGTAGTGCCAATACTGATGCCATACTGTTCGATCAGATCGGTACCATTCAGGTTTTTAACCAGAAACTTGATACCGGAGATAAATCCCGGCCCCATGCCGGCGGCCGTCAGTTCTGAAGCTTTAAACAGGTACTGTGCCCTGTTACCTTCATAATAATCCTGCAACGGACAGGGATATCCGGTATCGGTGTTCCCTGTCGGATCATTGCCGATGGCGACGTCGGTTTGTGCTGACAGCCGGAAGGCTAGCATCAGCAGCAAAACCAACATGACGGAGGTTTTGTGAATAAACGAAAGCGTATAATTTCTCATATAAAAAACTATTTGCTGATTTTTCAGAGGGGTTTAACAAGGTTATCAGAACACCCAGGAGATCCACGATTTCCCGTCTTTGGCGCTGACCATATCATAGGTATTATCACTGGTCTGTACCAGGAAGTACCCATTCGGGTCTGCCATCAGGGCGCGGCTTTTGGTCACTGGCGTATTGTTTGCCGGCATATCACCAAAAAGTCCCAGGTCTTTGAAAATGATACGGCCATCATTGGTAAACGAGGGCGCACTGTATACCATGCCGTAGCTGAGTGTGGGCTGCCCCTCTTCCGGAACAATAATTCCGAAAGCATCGACACCAGAAGCAGCTTCAGGCCAGTAGGTAGCGGAGATAAAACCGGGCAATGTGCGTATGCCGAAGGCATCGTCTACACCATTTACATGGAAGCCTGTTTCCGTAACCCAGTAACGGCGTTGGTTGACTGCATACTGATACCAGCGTTTGGGTGCTGCACCGTCTATAGCAACAGGGCGCACTATCTCAGTGATACTGGCTGGCTGCCCGTTGATGGCGCCTTTTACAGCAGCACCATCCCAGATGAGATTATCGAAGTTGCTGATAGTGGTGGAGCCATCTGTAAATGCAGGAGAGAGCGCGATACCGCGCGGCGTGTAGTAGTAACCGGTAGTCATCTGTTTTACCTGTCCGTTGCTCACCCAGGTAAAAGTGATCCGGTGTGTGAGCGGATTCACTTCCACATCATATCTGCCTGTACTGGTCGTCAGTCTGCGGAAATAGGTCAGTATCCTGCTAACACTGTCGATGTTACGGTTGATACGATGCTGATAATAATCGTTCTGATCCTGTTGAGTAGCTTTTACCAATACAGCCTTACTTCTGTTGAAGCGGCCAGTGAGCAGCAGGGTGTCGCCTGCCATGCCATTGATAGCAAATTCAAAATCAGATCCCAGACCTTTTCCATAGTCGCCGCCATTTTGGCCAGCGTCCGGATCACAGAGTACATGGAGATAGGAATAGGTATCAAACAGCAGACTTGGCTGCTGCAGGGCTTTAAGGCGCCAGCTGCTTTCCTTCATGGTAGCTGTGGAGGACGGGTCAAAATCGCTGAACATCTGTACCCGGTTGGAATCGTTAAAGCGGAAATAAAAACTGTACACTGATTTAGGTGTACCCCCCGGATATACCAGGGCTTTCCAGCCATAGGGCGACTGGGTCAGTATACTCTGATAACGCTGGATCGTATCATTGATCCGTTCATCAGGAGATTTGTCGAACAGCGGATCTGTTTCTTTCTTACAGGCATACATTCCGGTAAGGACCAACAGTAAGTACAAAAGTTTTTTTCTCATACCAATATTTTTCAATGTTGCCGGTGTGACAGTTTTAATACAAAAGCTTATTGATTTCTTTCCTGGTGCGGGACTGCAGGCTATAAAAATCGATGTGCCATACGGTCTGGAAATAGCTCACCACAATGGATTCCTTTTTTCGGAGGCGGGCGATGGCTTCTGCCTGGGAAGTACCGTTGATACTGAATCCGGGAGGAATGCTATTTACAATTTTGTCAAACCCGGCCCTTCCTTCCACCAGCATCGTGGATATCATCTCCACAAAATCATCATCATATCCTGACATGGCATAAGGCGTTACATAACCATCCTGATGAGCAGCCATATCACTGATGTTATTCCAGTTGGCCGTATAAAGTCCGGCAGTCACCCGTTTGAACTCTACCGGATACATCACGGTCTGGTGAAGGATATGCCCGAATTCGTGTTCTATGACATGGAACATCTGTTTTACATTGGCAGAATCGGAGGGTTTATAACCAGGCATGTCTTTGGTCATAAAATCATTGACGAGGTAAAGCACCACTTTGCGGCCACCTTCGGCGGTACCCAGTGTGATGGTGCCGTTTTCGTTCCAGCTGGCACTTCCGCTGAGGATAAAGAATTTGGGACAGTAACGGCGGAAGAACAGATCACCGGCTTCTGCGATGTAAGTGTTCATCCATACCTTCTTAATGGCGCTCATTACCGGGATCACCTTTTCCTCACGGGGAGGCACCAACGTTTTATTCAGTTCAAATTCAAACTGGTCCCATTTATATTTTACGGCGATGTTGTAAGGAATGGTAAGGGTATCGTACAACCACCGGTCCAACGGGCCTTTCGCCCAGGTATCGCCGCCCAGACCAGGGATATCTTCTACCTTACCCAGATCATCTTTCTTGCTGCAGGACACGAGCAGAAAAAGAGACATAGCGAGCAAAAAAACTTTCATATACAGCGATTTTGATATTTCGAATAATATTATCTCGGGTTTAATTCGATGCCGGAAGAGGTGGCAGACTGCGGTATCTGGAACACACAGCGTTTATCGCCGGCTTTCAGTTCCAGCACCTCCCCTTCCCGGGTGGTGTGCACCACGGTCATTTTATAGCGTTGCAGATCAAACCAGCGCATCCCTTCCTGCAGATATTCTGCGCGTTTGAAATCCAGGATGGTATGTATCAGGCCGTCCTTTTCACCGGTGATGCCGTAGAAACTGCGGATAGAAGCCGTGGTAATGGTATGTGCAGCCGGATTATAGTTGCGTATACGTTTGCTGGCAAAGAGGTTCAGGTCTTTCAGCGCAGCAGCTGTTTTTCCCAGGTGTGTATTGGCTTCTGCACGGTTAAACAGTACTTCTTCCGTGGTAAACAATGGCACCATCACATAAGGTTCTCCGATAGTAGCGTTGACAGAGGATTTCACGAAGTATTCCGTGAGCTTGGGCACGAAGTAATCCTGTGAGCCCCTGTAGTATATCGGATAAGCCCAGCGGCCGCCAGTCACATTATATCCCAGGATCTGTACTTCATGTGCATAGTCGAGGTCATAACGATACTGCCCAACATAACGACCATAAAGGGACTGTGTTTCCACGAGCAGCAGGTTGGCGTTCTCCTTGGCATTGGCATACAGGTCGAAGAGCTGGTCCGGTGACATGCTGCTGTAATTAGCATTCCAGCCACGCATGTTGCTGGCAATGTCATTGCTAGCAAAAGCCTGATCAGCAAATTCCACTACTTTGGCATAATCTTTTTTGAAGAGATAAAAGCGGGTGGCAAAGGCGTAAGCGGCGCTGCGGTTAAAATGATAACGTGGCACGCTGTAGCCCTCATCGCTGATCAGTGGCAGCCCTTCCAGCAGGTCTTTCTCTATCATATCGTACACATAGGCTACTGTCTTGCGTTCATATTGTTTGATGACTACTGTTTCCGGTACGGTCACGTAAGGAATACCTGGTGCAGCAGCTGCTGTGGCTTCATCATACATCTCTGAAAAAATATTCACCAGCATAAAGTGGGCGTAGGCTCTGGCTACCAGTGCTTCTCCGCGCTGGGCCGTGTACTCCTTCGGATCGGCAGCTTTACTGCAGGCTTCCAGCGCCTGATTGGCAGCAGAAATGGCTTTGTAACAGGCCGTCCAGTAAGCCTCTGGGGAATCCTGTTCAATAGATTGTATATCCTTGAACATATAGGCGTCCTGGTTAGGACGGCTGATCACGCCGGCACCTTTGTCGGCCACGTTATCAGACATGGCTTCGCACATGGTGATGTAGGAAGACTGCGGATAAGCGGTGCCCAGCAGCTTGGAAACCTTGGCGGGTGTGCTGAGGTCTGTCCAGGTGCTGTCGGGCACCTGTTCCAGGTATTTACGGCAGCTGCTCAGCGTGAGCAGGCCCATGGTCAGCATGGCCATCGCCAGCGGTTTAATGAATCGTTTATGCGTACAGGTTATATATCTCAGTTCCATAAGTGCGTTTTTAGATACCAACTTTGATTGACAAGGTGAATTGCTTCTGGATTGGCTGTGCTACCCCACCGGAGTTGAAGAACTCGGGGTCCTGGCCCTGGAGTTTTTTATCCGCATAGATGAGCCATGGATTGATGGCAGCGCCGCTGACCGCCACATTGCTGAAGCCGATGTGGCGGATCAGAGAAGACGGCAGCTGATAGGTCAGGGACACGGTTTTCAACCGCACAAAATCTCCTTTGGCCACCCTTTCCGTAGAATAGTTGTAGTTATTGTAAGGATAGGCGCCCCGGATCAGTGTCTGCTCATAGGCATCCAGAATGGAAGGAACACGGGTGGTCTGTTGATCGCCCGGCATTACCCAGCGGTCATAAAACTCTTTAGGCATTGCATCCAGGTCGGAGTAGGCTGTCTTAAACGCAGGATAGAGGCGGATTTTATTGCCCCATTGATAGGTAAAGAAGACATTGAGTGACAGTCCTTTGTAGCGGAAGGTATTGGAGAAACCACCGGTTATCGGCGGATCTACAGCTCCTTCGTATACCAGGTGACCGGTCTTGAGGTCCTGCAGGTTTACATCCGGACTTACCTCACCATTCTGGTTGATGAAAGAAGGCACGCCGTTTTTGGGAGAAAGGCCCTGGTACTGCAAAGAGAAGAGACTGTGTACCGGATAACCTTCCCTGTTACCTCCTTCTGCCACTACCAGGTCGAAGATGGCCGGAATATTTTTAGCATTGGTGATTTTGTTGGTATTGTAACCGAAGGTGACATTGGCTTTCCAGCCCCAGTCTTTTTTGCGCACCACATCACCACCTACCAGCAGCTCCAGCCCTTTGGAAGTCATATCAGCATAATTGGCTGCTTTGTACATTTCACCACCGATACCGGATGTTTTGATAATGCTGATCAGGTCGAAACTTTTGCGGGTATAGAGATCGAGGGAGAAGTTGACCCGGTTGTTAAAAAATCCGCCGTCTAATCCCAGGTTGGTGGTGTACAGTTTTTCCCAGGTGAGGTCGTCATTTTGCAGGTGAGAGAGGCTGATCACAGACTCTACTTCATTGAGGTGCGGCCTTCTGGTGTTGATGGTCTGATATACGATGTTGGAGTTGGTGGCCGGGCCCATGCTGGCGGTGAGACCGTAGCTGGCACGGAGGGTGAGGTAGTTGAGCCAGGCGGCTTTTTGCATGAAAAGCTCCTGCTCTATGTTCCAGGAACCAGCAACGCTCCAGGTGGGAAGCCAGCGTGCTTTGCTTGACTGTCCCAGTCTGTTGGAACCATCATAACGACCAGTGGCGGTGAGGTTGTATTTGTTATTGAAAGCATAGGTACCGGAAGCATAAAAAGCCGCAAAGCGGTCATAGTCACGGCCCATATTGTAATAAGGGAAATTGCTTTCAATGGTTTGTTTCAGGATACGATAGTCCACGAAGGGTGTTCCTCCGTTGTCGTACTGATAACCATAGCCTGTGTTGGAAGCACTTTGCCGGTCGGCATATTTTACTTGCTGACCGACTAACAGGTTGATATTATGTTTTCTGGCAAACGTGTCCGTATAGACGAGACCGTTACGGAAGTCGAAGTTCATCAGCTGGTCTTCCGTGCGGTTGTAGAAACCGCCGGCAGGCAGCACGATAACCGGCTGTGCGTCGGGATCGTCGGGGTTACGGTAGAGGAACTTGTTGTTTCTGGCGATGGTAGCGTTGCCGGCAGCACGGTAAGCGTTGGCCATATTGGCTTCTTCCGTGATCTGGTGTTCGCGGGATGATTTCACATAGCGGATGGCGCCGGTGAATTCATAGCGGAGGTTGCGGGTCAGCTTCCAGCCCAGGTCGCCCTGCAGGCGGAGGTCCATCATGTTCAGGTTGAGGGAGTTGTTGCGCAGCTCGTTGATGATGTTAAACGGTGCGAAGTTCCGTCTGAAGTATTCGAGGTGTCCGTTCTGGTCGTAGGCGGTGAGCGTACGGCTGGTATTGAGGGAATAACTGAACGGATTGATATCAAAATCGCGGTCGTACTGTCCTTCTACGGGGTTGCTGCTGCGGGTGAGCGCGCCGGGAGCTTTCTGCTGGCGTACGGACGCCAATGCAGAGAAGCCGGCAGTGAGCCTGTCGGAGAACTTGTAGGTATTGCGATAGTTGAGTGTATAACGATTTACTTTATCTGCCAGTGTCCATCCGTTGTCGCTGTAGAAGCTGGTAGAGAAGTAAGACTGTGATTTATCGGTACCGGAGGAGATACTTAAGGAATGTTCCTGTACGAAATTATTGCGGAACAGGAGACCAAACCAGTCGGTATTGGCATTGGCATAACGCAGCAGGAATGCTTTCATGGCAGCGGGATCGTTGCGCAGCGGGAAGTCGCCGTCTTTGTTGGCGTCCAGCTGTTCGTATAATTTTCCGAATACGCCGATATCACCACGGGAAAGGATATCCGAAGTGAGTATGCCTTTACGTTCGAGTTCTGCCAGCACAGACATTTGCTGGCCGGAGTTCATGATGTTGAAGTTTTTGTAAGTGGGCTTCAGCTGGGTGCTGAAGTTGCCGCTATAGGCGATGACCGGTTTTCCGGCGCGGCCTTTACGGGTGGTGATCACTACTACGCCGTTCATCGCGCGGGCACCGTAGAGAGCGGTGGCAGCAGCATCCTTGAGGATATCGAAACTTTCGATATCGTTGGCATTGAGGCCGGCCACGGCGGAGCCCAGCAAGGTAGTTGGGTCTCCGCTGGACAGCTGATCGTTGGAGATGTTTACTACATCTTCGAGTACAACTCCATCTACTACCCAGAGAGGTTTGTTGTCGCCGTTGATGGAGGTAGCTCCGCGGACTCTTACTTTGGGCGCGGTACCGAAGGTGCCGGACACGTTCTGTACGGCCACTCCGGCCACACGTCCTTCGAGCATACGGCTTACGTCCGTGATGCCGTCAATTTTCACGTCTTCGCCTTTGAGTCTGGTGGCAGCACCCGAGAACTTGCTTTTGTCTATACTTTGAAAACCGGTCACCACCACTTCCTGCAGGCGGGTTGGTTTTTCTTTGAGGATGATGGTAAGCGCACCGCTTTTAAATTCGCTGGAGTGCACTTCTTCCATTTTGTAGCCGGTGAAGTTAAAAACCAGGATGGCATCGCTGGCCACTTTTTTGATTTCAAATTCACCTTTGGCGTTGGTAGTAGTGCCTCTTCCGGAGCCTTTTACCAGGATGGTAACACCTGGCAGCGGTTCTTTTTTCTCGGAAGTCACAATGCCTTTGATGTCTGTAAGCCGGGGGGTGACCTGCCTCGGAGTACTGACGGTAAGGGATGCCATCTTTTTGGCCCCATCGTGTTTGATCACGATGCGATCGTAGATGACGCTATAGGACAACGCGTAAGGTGTCAGTATTTTATTCAGCAGGTCCCCCACTTTTTCGTTGCGGGCGGAGATGCTGATTTTATTGGCGTTGAGCACTTCGCTGCCAACATATACAAAAGACACCTCGGCGAGGTTACTGATTTTTTCCAGTGCATCTTTCAATACTACATCGTGCAGATGTAAGGTTATTTTTTTATCCAGTGCATCCTGAAGGTCCACAGCTTGTGCCTGTATATGTAGTATAGACAGGAACAACGTTATTAAAAGTGTGTAGTGTCGGGTCTTTCTAAGCATAATAAATAAATGTTTGTTCATTCCGGGCAATAGGAATCCCTATCCGGTCATTTGGCGAAGCCGGGCAATAAAGGGTCTTCTGCTGTGCAGTGAGATTTATTAGTGTCTAGTTGACAATTATTAGCCTGATAAACAAGGTATAGTCTGTGTCATATAGCGATTTAGTTCGGTTGTGAAATGAAAAAAGTTTATGGGAATGTATTGGCAATAGGATGCCCTGTTGAAAGAATACAGGCGTATTCCATCAAGGCAGATAACCAGGGATGAGAATCATTTCCAGGCTAAAAGTTAACAGGATAGCTTACCAGCAATACACTTATTATTTCTATAAGTCAGGTTAATTGCTACAACAAAACAAGTGTTTCATCTTGTCTACGATTTTGGTTAACGGTTATCTTTAATTGGTTATTATCGGCAATTGCCATCTACTATCGTATACCCGTTTCCGTTGGCATCTTTTCTAATCTTGGCATTCAAGGTCACGGCAATTAATGTTAAAGCTTGTTGCAGATCATCTGCAGTATTAAAGTCCCCGTAAAAGTTACACTGTTCCAGCTTTTTTTCGGACCTGAGCGGTACATTATAGAACCGTTGCAGGTCGTTGAGCACCATAGTCAGGGCTTGTCCTTTGTAAACGAATTTTCCGTTTTGTTTTTGGGTGAAAAAACGGGCATCATCTGTTGCATCTACCAGCTGCAGTCCTTTGGAGGCGGGGTGATATACCGCGCTTTTGTTGGCACTGAGTACCATCGGTTTGTGACTGTTTGTTCCGCCTTCGTTGGTGTTTACCTGTACCATCCCGGACACGACTACTACTTTGGCCACTTCCCTGTTACGGGCTTCCATATTAAAGGAAGTTCCGAGTACGGTAGTATTGATCAATGCAGAAGAAATGATGAACGGGTGGCGGCTGTCCTGGCTTACTTCAAAGAAGGCTTCTCCATTGAGCTGCAGGGTCCTGTTTTTTTTTCCAAAATTTTCCGCATAGGCTATACTGGAACTTTTTTCCAGGTATACAACAGAGCCGTCGGGCAATGTCACTGTTTTCCGGGCGTTGCCGCTGTTTGTCACGAGTTGTTTTACCTGTTGCTGTATCACCAGGTACCAGGAGGCACCGGCTACCAGGAGCACTGCAGCTGCGGCAGCGATTTTTCTTCCGTACAGCGTAAAAATGCCTGGTTGGGTAATACCTGCACGGCGGTGAATTTTTTTCAGCAGCAGTGCCGACAACCGTTCGTCCAGCAGATTTTTTACTTCAGGACCTTCCGCCTGATAATATTCTCTTGCTACCGCTTCAAGGTCAGACAGATCGTTTTCATCCAGGTACTGTAGCATCCATTCCTGCTCCACGGCAGACCAGTTCTCCGTATGTAGCAGTTGTCTGAGGTATTCCTTTCTGTTGTGCACTATCGTGACGGTTTAATTTAAATACGCAGGTTGATAAAATGTGGGTGGGTAATTTTCCGAAAAAAAACATATTTATTTTATTCTAATTCATTTCATGTAGATATTTATTAGTTGGAAGAATTGTGATGTGTGAAAAAAAAGAGAAAGAGCACAATGTATTTGTGGTCACCATTGCGAAGAATATAGTCGTTGAGTTTAATCATGGCTGCAGACAGATGTTCTTTAACGGTATTTCGGGAGATATTCAGTTCACTGGCTACTTCATCATAGGTTTTGCCTTCCAGCTTACAACGGGTAACAATGGTTCTTTTTTTGGGAGATAATTGTGCAATCGCCTGTTCCAGGAGGTTATACTGCTCTTCGTCCATATTTTTACGGTCCAGCATGAGATGGTCTTCCGGTCCCAGGTCAAGCAGATTTTTATGTAAAGCCTGTTCCTTCAGTTTTTTACGCATCCAGCTGACCGAGAGGTTAAAACTGATTACGAACAACCAGCCACCTACCGACTGCTCAGCCTGGATTTCCCGACGCTTCTCCCACAACCTGGCAAAGACTTCCTGCAAGATGTCTTCTGCTACTGCAACATCTTTCACAAGTTTGAGGATATTCCGGTATACGGCCTGATGATAACTTGTATACAAGCTGTCAAAAGCGCTCACGTCGCTGTTACGGAGCCGTAATACCAATTCAGCATCTGTTATATTCATATCTCTTCTTTTATATAAATCATACCGTGGAATACAATTTATATGGCTGAGAAAAAGCCAGGTTTCTCATACAATGGCCATTCAATCGACCGTATAAATTAGTAACAAATATTATTATTTAATAATTAAATTCGTATTAGTTATAATTATAAATTATTATATACATAGTTAGAGCTGATAGTAAAAAACCATTGTTTAAATGTGGCGTATCTTTGGGGTGACATCCATTTAAACTACAAGATATGACAACGCAGAAAAAAAACATAGGACCCCTGCGTGAAGACGAGCTTCTACCGGATGACATCATCAATCACCACCAACAGCCTGTACCACCCAAAGGCAATCAGGACGAGCAATCACGCAGAGCAGACTCTTCTGAAGACCTGTTGAATGAAGAGGAATATGATGAAGAAATTGATGAACTGCTGGAAGAAGAAGATAAACGAGAGGCTGCCGCTGAGGCAGCCATGGAGCAAGAAGAAAACATGGACCCGGAAGAAAGGGAGAACGTAACAGACGAAGAGGAAAAAGATGAGAAAACAGACGAAGCAACCCGGCTGAAGATTTATTAAAACGGATGATTCACATAAAAGCGCAAAAAAGAACAGCGCAAACAAAACGCTTCCCATCGTTGCGCCGGAAGCATTTTGTTTGCGCTGTATTTATCTACCAGCGGATTATCTCAGTAACGCGGCAGCACACCACAGCACCGGCGCCTGTCCATGCATATCACCGGTAATACGGCCACGATCAAGGTAATATTGCCGATCGTTTTTCTTGTTGGTACCTTCACATACTTCCCGCACATCCGCATGCTCATCGATATAGGTAACTAATGCCATCCAGGCCTTTCTGGCTGCCGGTCCATAGGTAGCTGCATCCAGCCAGCCGTTTTTCACACCGGTGATCATCGCAAAGGTGAACATCCCGGTACCGGACGTTTCCGGCCAGGATGCAGGATCATCGATCAGCTGCCGCCACATGCCGTCGGACGCCTGGTACTTCAGCAACGAAGCCATCATGATCTTATAGCCTTTCATGATACGTTCGCGGTTAGGGTTGTCTTGAGGCAGTGAACGCAACAGCTCACTCATACCTGCTGCCATCCAGCCATCACCACGGCCCCAGAAATAAGGTACATCCGGTGCATGATAAAAAAGACCATTGGGTTGCTGCAATGAATCCAGGTATACCACCATCTCCCGCGCAGCACGGTTGATATATTCCGCATTGCCGGTAGCCCGGTAAGCCTGCGACTGTACCGCTGTAATCATAAACATATCATCTATCCACATCCTCGTCTGCCAGGTAAGTCCGCGGTCATAATATCCCTGTGATTCCGGCTTCACACGCGGCCCTTCCGGAGGTCCCCACTGCTTGTCAGCAAAACGTTGACCCATCTCCAGATAACGGGCTTCTTTGGTTTGCATGTACAGCTCCAGCGGCACCGAACCAAACACGGTATAGTCCACGTGGTCAGGCACGGGCACCAGTTTTGCTTCCGTGGTGAACAACGGTTCAAAACGCGCAGCCAGCTGTTGTGTCAGCGCTTTATCCCCGCTCTCGCGGGCAAAGGTCAGAGCGCCGTACCAGGTGCATACCTCCGGATAGTTAATACGGGAAGGCGGTGTGGGCCGCCCGAAATTAGCATGCGGTGAAGCCACAAAACGTGCTGCCACACGCTTGCCTACCTCTTTGGGAGAACAACCCTTCGGAAAGTGGACCAGGTCCGCTGCTCCGGATTTTTTCTGTGCAGAGGCCGTGTGAGTGCTGATCACGAGTACTGTCAGCAGGCCTGCCATCATTGTTTTCATATAGTGGATTTATTTTAGCTACTGGACCGTTTGCATTTCATAAGCGGTATAAAAAGTATCAATCGCAATTTTAACCGGTTTGTATGCGGTTCTATACTTAAAGGGTGTACCAGCCTGGTAACCGGGCAATTTAAGCGAAGCCCTGAACTCCATCGGATCACGCGGCAGGGCAGGCACACTGTCAGCCATCTGTGTGAGCGTTGTTTGCACACCAGCCGTGTTGGTATACACCACTTCCACCTTTACCACCTGGTTATTCACCCCAAACCACCAGATAGTGGTTTCCTTTTTGGTGGCATCATACTTTGCAGACCGCACCGGGCGATTGGACAAAGTCGCCGTGTAGGCGTCACCGTAAACATTACCGATAGCTTCCTCTTTCACGGAAGAGTGGCCGGCATTGTCATACGTATATACCTGGAAAGTATAAATATTTTCCGGTAATTTATCCAGCAGCAGTTTCACGGTGTCTACGCCACCAGTACGTTTTACCGCCACCTCTGCAGAATCGGTGCGCTGATTCCAGAACACCCGGCATTTGGTAATCTTGGGATCAGAAACCAGATACCAGGACAGCAGCACCCTGTTTTTACCGGGAAATACTTTCAGGGAGTCTACTCTGCCGGTATAGATGATTTCACCGCCTTCCAGGAACTGTTTGTAGGTATCGTCCATTTTGGTACAGGCAGAGAAAGCCACTATCACAGCGCCCAGGAGCAGACTACCTTTTACCCATCGTTTTATATATGTCATGATAAAATTTCTTTTGATTATTGTTTGATTTGTCCCCAGATAGCTATTTCACTGATATGCAGATGCCCGATGATACCATCGACGGCGGCCCAGCTGTCGATATGTTTCCAGGCGATATATCTCACCGCGGGTGTACCGATAGGCAGTTCATATTCCTGTCCGGCTGCGGCGGCATCGATGTCTTCATTGGAGTTCTGCCCCAACGGCAGCCCGGAAGGCTTCTCCATAATCTGATGGTCCAGTTTCACCCAGCTGTTGACATCGATGGGATTATTGGTACCCCACAGCTCCCATTCATGCGGATTTCCATGGTTGTAGATGTATCCTGCCTGACGCTGCCAGATCTTGTAACGACTGATCACCGCCTTCACACCCAGGTCTATCGGAATCCAGATAGGCACATCTTTATTTTCCGTGGTATGAAACCCTTCGTTTCCGATCACGCCGTTCCACATGTTTTCAATAGGCCAGGAAGACAGGTTGCCCGGCTCTACAATCTGTACGCCCGGCGTTTTAGGCAGCGGCGCTACTTGCGGAATCGGATATTTTTTCTTCATAGCGCTCACAAATCTGGTCCTGTCTAGCTGTTCTTCGTATATGGGTGTCAGTTCGAATTTGAGCGTATCGCTTTTGTTGTCCCAGCGGTCTTTTACATAAAGGCCAAACTGCTGCTTTACCGGCTGCAGCCCTCTAACCGTAAATCTGCCGGAATCCAGGCCGTAGTAAAAGTTGTTGATATTACGCCATTCCTTTGCCTTGGGGTCGTAGAGCAGCGTGCCTATCACAATCTTTCCTCTGTCGAGATTGCTGAACTTCACCTGTAAACCACCAAAAGCCTCTGTTACCGCTAAAGATTTAAACACCTGCCAGATAGCGGGTGGCAATGGTTTTACCTTCACCTCCACCGGTGTGGAAGAAACCTCACCCCGGCTCACGGCATACAGTTTCACCGTGTGGAAAGCTGTGTCACCAAAGCCTTCTACCCTTATCGATCTTTTGAAGTAAGAAGATTTGGCTTCTTTCTTTTCTCCATTGATCTCGAATTCGGCGCGCACATAAGACAGGTTCTGATCATCCGGTAATGAGTAGGAAATTTCAGCAGCACCGGCCTGTGGCACCACATTGGGATTGGACACAGGATTAGGGGCTGTTTTGTCGTTGGAAACAGGCATCATTTTATCTTCCTTGCAGGCAGACAGGATGGCAACGGAGAGGCAGACAGCTGTTGATAAGATTTTGAAATGCTTCATTTCAGTAAGTTTGAGTGTCATGAAAAAGGATTACCATCCGGGGTTCTGTACAAGGTTTTTGTTGATGATCATCTCGGCATTTTCTATAGGCCACAGGTAATCCCGCATACCAAAGCGCTGGTTAAACAGCAATACTTCCTTATAATAAGACGGGGCAGCATTTTGGGTGATATCCCATCCTTTGATGGGGTTGTTGAGGGCTACGTGCGCGGTTTTCCATCTTCTCAGGTCCCAGAAGCGTTGTCCCTCAAAACAAAGCTCGATGCCTCTTTCCTGCTGGATAATTTCCCGCATGCCTTCTCTGGTAGTGTATTTAGTAGGGTTTTTAGAATAGTTGGTCCAGGATTCTTCTACTGATTTCAGTCCGGCACGGGCCCTCACCAGGTTGATCCACTGGGTGGTACCAGCGCCGGGGCCGTTCACTTCATTGAGTGCTTCGGAATATAGCAGGTACAAGTCCGCCAGCCTGATCTCGGGCCATGGATAAGTCACCAGTCCACTGGCGATGTTACCATCTGTGGCCGCACTGCTTTCTATATTCACCGTTTTCTTCACCCAGTAACCTGTTACCGAATAGTTACTGATACCTCTTCTGGAAGCTATTTCAGTAGCCCTGCCCTTTACGAAATACAGGGAGCTGTCTTTGTTGTAGTTGAGTACCCAGTTGCCAAACCAAACGGCGCGGTCAAATGCCACATCTGCATAAAAACGCGGCTCGCGGTCGTAGTGCAGCTCTACTGTCTGCTCACCACTGCGTACATAAAATTTCTCCGCATTGGTGGCTGTTCTCAGCACATACCTTCTGCTATAGTCCCAGGTGCGATCTTCTGTAATGGGCACGCCGTTTTTGGAATAAAACATCTCCACCATTTTGAGGGTGGGTGCAATAATCCCTTTAGGGCCGGAGGTGCTGGCACCATTGGCGATCAACGGCATAGACCAGCGCTGCATATCGCCGGCAGTGCTGTTGGTATTGGGCCAGATCACTTCCGTGTTGTTTTGTTTATCGGTCACGGCTGCACGAATATCCAGCTGTGTTTGCAGGGTATCGTTGATTTTGTAGCCGAAGTTGCCCGGGAAATGGTACAACGTATAGCCGTTGGCCTGACAAAACTCAATAGCTTCTTTACAGGCCTGTGCTGCCCGGCTCCATTTTTCAGCGTTATAGGACGCGGAAAACAGCTGTACACCGCGGTTATCCACCATACGGCTGTAGTCCGGATTACCATTAAAGAAAGGGCTGGCAGCGGTCACCAGTACTTTGGCTTTCAGCGACAGCACAATACATTTGGTGATACGGCCCAGCTCTGTGTTTTCGGTGCCTTCCAGTTTGTTGGGCAGAAACTCACTGTTAGCTGCTTCATCCAGCAGCTGCACGATATAATTGATACAGGTATCCACCGGCTGGCGGTATACCTGTACTTCATCGGAGCCTGCAGACACCGGCAAGTTTTCCTTTATCAGCGGAACAGGGCCATAGCAGCGGAGCAGGAAGAAGTGATAATATGCCTTGAGGAATTTCACTTCCGCGATCCATCTCTCCCTTTCATACTGCCGCAGCTCCCTTACCTTGCCGATGTTGGCCAGGAAAGTATTACAGTCGCGGATGCCCACAAACAGGGAAGTGCCGCGGGCACTGCCGCTCCAGTAGTTACCCAGCGGGCTGGTCATACTTTGCAGGCCCTTGGCGATATTGAAGAAGGTAGGGTCCACATCACGGATGGGATCATCGTACCATACTTCATCGGCACCATTAAAAGCGACGTTATCGTTAAAGTGCCCGTTTTTAGGCATGTAGGAGTAGCAGGTAAACAAGTATTTTTCTGCAGAAGTACGCAGGGTAAAAGCATTATCGATAGTCGGCACGTTATCGGGTACCACATCCAGATACTTGCTGCAGGAGCTCAGTCCGGCTATCAGTGTAAGCGTGATCAGTATTTTATATTTCATTGCTGTTTTTTTATTGCTGTCAGATGCACATTTATCAGAAGCCAACCATTAAACCGAAGTTGACAACGCGCTGAATCGGATACCCCAGTCCTTTACCTCCCATTTCGATATCCCAGAGTTTGAATTTGGAGAAGGTGAGCAGGTTGGTAGCGTTGGCGTATACACGCAGATTAGACATATGCAGTCGCCGTGTCAGATTGGAGGGAAGGGTATAACCCAGTTCCACCTGTTTGAGGCGGAGGAAGGCTCCGTTGCGCATAAACCAGGTGCTGGTTTGCATGCTGTTGGTATTCAGCACAGGGCTCAGGCGGGGCCATAAAGCATACAGATCTCTGTTTTCTTCAGACCAGTGGCTGTCTGCATAAGCTTTCAGCAGCTGGGTTTCTCCGATAACTGATTTATCATCACTGTTATTAATAAAGGGAGAGGTAGCCTGTACATCGATCCAGAAGGAAGAGCGGGCAGATCCCTGGAAGAAGGCAGAGAAATCCACGCCTTTGTATTTGGCGCTGAAACCAAAGCCATAGATGATTTCAGGCATGGTAGGAAAACCGATAGGCACCATATCGCTGGGTGTGATCTGGCCATCGCCGTTCACATCGCGGTATTTGATATCGCCACCCATGGTTTTGAAGTTACCGAAAGCCTGTTGGGGGGAGCTTCTTACTTCTTCATCATCAATGAACAAACGTTCAGCGATATAGCCCCAACGCTGGGAGATCGGATAGCCTACATGGTAACGGTAAGGCTCATCATAACGGGGCTCTTCATAGGCCTTGAATTTATTACGGGCATAGGTGAAGTTGGCACGCAATGTCACAAACAAATCCTTACCGATGTTGCTGTTATAATCAGCGGTGAAGTCGAAGGCATTGGATTCGGCTTTGCCCACATTGGCTTTGGGCGTAGCCTGCAGGCCCATGGTTTTGGGTGTGGAAGCCCTGTCCATGAGGATATTATAACGTTGTTCGAAGAAATATTCAGCGATGATGTCCAGTTTATTGAACAGACTTACTTCCAGCCCAAACGTAGAGTTTTTAGCTGTTTCCCAGGTGATGGCCTGGTTGTCGTAGCGGCCTATGGAGATACCGTTGCGGGAATAACCGCCATTGGTGCCGAATGTAGCGCCTTTCCTGGAATCACTCATATTCACATTGGAGAGATAGAAGAAACGGTCATCTTCATTACCAATTGCGTCGTTGCCCACCAGGCCGTAGTTGGCTCTGACTTTAAGTTTGTTCACCACATGCTCCAACGGTTTGAAGAAATTTTCGTTAGACACAAACCAGGCTATACCTGCAGAGGGGAAGAAACCATAACGTTCTGTTTTGTAAAAACGTTCGGAACCGTTGTAGCCGAAGTTGAACTCACCAAAGAAGCGGTTATCATAAGAATAGGTGGCGCGGCCGGACAGGCCCAGGTTTCTGGATGGCAGCGACTTCTGCAGGAGGTTCACATTTGAACTGTTATCATCAATCGTCTGGAGATTGTTGCGGGCAATAAAGATCAGCATACCAGCCAGACCGTGTTTATCGAAAGTACGGTTGTAGTCAACAGCGGATTCCAGGTAAAACGTAGAAGCCACGGACCTTTTTCCCGGTACGTAGTTGAGATAGTCTGTACCCTGATCAGGGTTGATATCCCGGAGCACATAGGTATTATTTAGTTTATCATAGTTGGTTGCGCTATACCAGAAAGGAATATACTGCCTGGACACATCGAAGTAGGCTTGCCTGTTGGTGTTCATCATAGCTCTGACAGACAGGCCTTTGGTGATGAAGGAAGACAGGTCCTGTTTGATCTCGAACTGTGCGAGCATGAGCGAACGGGAATATTGTTTGTATCCTTTCACCATGTCGGCGTAGGGGTTGAGATATTCGCCGTTGTTGAAGTTACCGAAGAGCGGATGTGTTACAAACTGGTGTGCATCATCAGCAGGATAAACAGCAGGGAACAATACCTGGTTGGACCAGATCATTTTCTGGTAGAGTTTTTCACCGCCGTCGATCGGGCCTTTGTATTCATCGAAGGTGCCGTGCAGGCGCACCATGGCGCTTGTAGATTTGGTAACACGGATATTGACGTTGGAACGTAAGGTATAGGTAGTGAGATCGATGTTGTTGTTAAAGTTGTTTCGTCCGTCTACGTTGAGGATACCGTTATCTTTCGTATAGCCGCCGGAGACGAAGTAGGTGGCTATCTGGCCGCCACCGCCGAGGTTGAAGTTGGCGCGTTTGTTAACCGTTTGTTTTTTAAACAGCATCTCCTTCCAGTTGGTGGTAGGATATACGTCTTTGTTGGTACCGGCTTTGGTGTTATCTATCTGGCTCTGGGAGTAGGTTACAGGCGCCAGTGGATTTCGTGTCAGCACGGCTTCGTTGTTCTGCTCCATGTAGGTGATCGGATCTGCCAGCTGCAAGTCGCGGGTGGGCGAAGAGATGGAGTTTTCGAGACGGAGGTTAAGTTTAGCCTTACCTTCCTTGCCCTCTTTGGTGGTAACGAGGATCACGCCGTTGGCGCCACGGGCGCCATAGAGTGCGTTGGCAGTAGCGTCTTTCATGATAGAGAAGCTAGCGATATCGTCTGTATTGAGACGTGCCAGTTCTGTTACATCATATTCGATACCATCGATGAGGATAAGCGGGCTTTTCTTATAACCGAAGGTGGTGGCACCGCGGATAAAAAACTCTGCGTTGTCCATGCCGGGCTCGCCGCTGCGCTGGTAGGCGATTACGCCGGCGAGGCGTCCTGCCAGGGCGGTAGTGAGGTTGCTGGAAGGCACTTTCAGTTCACCCGGATTGATGGTGGTAATAGAACCGATTACAGAAGCTTTTTTCTGTTTACCATAGGCTACCACCACGGTTTCACTGAGCTGGCTGGCGGAGTTTTTTAGTTGAACGTTGATGACGCTGCGGCCATTGAGCGTTACTTCCTGGGTGGTATATCCTACCATGGTAAACACCATCACGGTGGTGTTGTCCGGTACTTCCAGGATATAGCGTCCGTTCATATCGGTGGTGGTGCCGATATTGGGACTGTTTTTTACGAGGACGGTTACACCGGGCATGGGAGATCCGGCGGTATCTGTAACCTGGCCCCGTACTTCTTTTTTAAATAGTGCTGTCGTGTTTTTGTTGGCAAACGCGTCGGAGGCAGGTGTATGCAGGCTGGTGATGTTTGCAGCTGCCAGCAGTTGTGCAGGGGCTTTTCCCGGCACAAATAGCAGCAATGAGGCAAACGCACTACATAGCAGGAAGAGAAATCTTTTTTTCATGTGAAATTTATTTAGGCAGACCGTTTGCGACAGGCATAGGTCTCTCAGACAGGGCCTTGGCGTAGCTCCTGCAGGTAATTAAACTGTCTTGGTTGATGTTAATGCAGTATTCTTTTTATTGTGGCGCTGGTAAATTTTCGTACATGCGTACAGTTTTGTTTTTAGTGGTTGATAATATTAACCGCAACCGCTGATAAGTCTGATGCTGCTGATGTTCCTGATGCACGGATTTGCAACCTTAACCGCTGATACATCGCTGATGCATTTTGATGCTCCTGAGGGAGAGATAACTGCAACTGCTGATGTGTTTAAGGTTGCTGATACCTCTAATGCATCGGGGATAAATATCTGCAATCGTTTGCATATATATTGCAGGCAAAACTCACGTCCCTGGCTGCTGTCACATTCCGCCAGCTGCGTTCAATCTATTGAACTGCAATCGTTTGCATTAAAATAGGCGAGTATACCTTTCCGTTATACCGTTTCCGGAAATAATCGTTCGCCAGAAAATCAGTGGATAAATTGTCGTCTTCAGAATTTCATAACGCTCTTTAGTACAAGGATCAGCTTTCGTTCGGTAGTGGATTTACAGTCTTGCTTTGATCTACAGCACATTTCAGGATTCACAGCCATGGAATCAGTCAGTTCGCTCCAGGCAATAATTTCGGTTGAATTTGTAACAAATATGAAGAAAATTATCGTAGGTTATACATCTAATTTTAACAAAGGCTTATATTTTTTTCGCTATGAGGGTAAGAAGTACACTTAACTTTGAGCCCTACCCGAAGGCAATAAAAAAAGAGACCAGCGGTCTCTTTATATCAGTTTTGTTTTGCGCGTCGTCCAGCTGCCAGTCCTTGCTTTGCCCACTTACGCAGGTCCTTCTCATCCATATACGCTCCATCCGGCGCACTACGATAAGGTTCATACCCCAGCGTACCATCTTTCTTCGGTCGTCTTAACCACTCACTACCGGCAGCATCCCATGCCAGGTCACTCTCATCATCCGTTCTGAACCATAACTTCGACTCCGCCACATAAGCAAAGAGCACCCCATCCAGATAAATAGCCTGCCCCTCCATCGTCGGCCGGGTACTGATAGGCCCTATCGGCTGCATTGATTTTCTCACCCAGGAGATTAATTCTTCGTCGTTCATATTCATAGGGCGAAGGTAAGGAATTTAGCAGGGAATGGTTGAAGGCAGCTGTTCAATCTGTTCATCACTCACATCCGGGATGATAAAATTACGTTCCCTTATTTCGTAATACCATTGTTCCGGTATCGCCAGTCCGTTCTCTACAACAAAGTCAGCAATATTATCCAACCAGAGCCATTTACCATCGGTTCTGTAAGCAACAGTGCCTCTTTTTATCTCTCCATCAAAAGGAGAAGGGAAACTTATGCCGCTTGTTACACAAACAATAACTCCGTTATTTAAATATTCAATTAACCTCTTGTCATACCCCGCATTGATTTCATGATCCACAAAATCCTTTATAGAAGGATATTTCTCATAACCTTCTCCGTATTCCTTCCATGGTCCCAACCATTGATAGGGCCAGTTATGTAAGGTGTAATTCATCTTTTAAACATTTTTAGAACGTGATTCCAGCCAGTACCAATAAATGTTGTTGCCGTGGTTTGGTTACCATTATAAAATTTTAAAAAGGTCGTTCTCATCTACCAGCTGCCTGACAACTCCTTGTTCACCTGCGTCAGTGATTAGAATCCAGGTATAGGGATTAAGCAGATTATCGCTTATTAATATCTCTGTTTTAAAAGAATGACAAAGAAAGATTGATAAGATTTTAACATCAAACTTCAAATCTGTATAGATCCACAACGCTATACAAAAATCTCCTTTCATAGGAATACACTCATAAACCACATCTTCATGCCTTTCTTTATCAGTATCAAGATAAGCTATAGACACTTCATTTTTGAAAAACTGTGATAAGCTGACTAACAGATCTGCTCGATCAATACAGTCCTTAATTATCAAGCTGAACATCTTTCTGTTAATTTTGCAGGGATGAATCCTAATCCAGCCTTTAGTGCTTTAAAATGCCGGACGAGTCAGGGCTACATTTGTTAAAATTGAATCCGGCATCAGCGAATTTTATCCAACAGGTATGGGTTGTATCATCATCTACTTTTGTATCAACATGTTTGAGAAATATCGGAATCATAGCATATTTACTTAATTGATACGTCATTAGAGGTCTTCCTGCAAAACCTTGATCCCGTATATACTCTATCTTATATCCTTTAAGTTTCCATTTTCTCTCAACAGTAATAGTGCCTGCAACTACCCCCATGAAGCTAATAAAAACACATAAAAGAAAAAGTGACAAAGAAATAATCCCAGTTGGTAAAAACTTATACTCTGTTACTTTATGTATTAAGGCATATGCGAAGGTTAATAAAATATAAAAAAGATAGCCATACGCGTTATCTACTACATAACTATATCCCGTCAGGGCTGGTAATAATAGTACCAAAGAGATGCAAAGTATATAGGAAATGGTTTTCTTTGAGAAGCATTGATGGATTAACCACCCCAGTAAGGGAAAAGTAAAAAACAGGAAAATAAAACCCTGGTGCCTGACTAAATAATGCATATGTAAATATGTAGTAGTATCAAATAAAAATCCGGCCTATGCCCACTCTATAGGTGACATACCAACATTTAGCGGATTTATGCTCAAGATAATGTATGGATAGTAAACCAGCAATAAAAACGAACAGGGGATCACCTTTTCAGATGATCCCCTGTCACTATTAAAAGCATTTCCCTACTTATTATACTTCACCGACACATGCGCCAACCTGCACGTAGCAGTTGTTGACAACGTACCTCCTGTAGCTGCATTGGTAGTACCTACGTTTTTATTCGCCACTCTCAGCCGGATATACAGATGCTCCTGTCCTGATGCGGCCTGCGGCAGCTGAAAATTCAGCACCTTAAGCCCAGCCACCTGTGTGAGCAGGGTATTGGACCAGTTGGCTACATCTTCAAAAGTGAAGCTGCCTAAACTATTCCAGCTGGCATTATCCGCCGACCATTCCGCTATGAAGTTGCGGGGACCACCGATATCAGTATTGCCTTCTATCTGTAAAGATACCGGTGTGCTGATGCCCGCAGTTGACACTTCTATCGCCCAGTATTCACCGGTATTGGTAGTGTTGTTCCACCATCCTTTGGTGCCCCAGCCACCATTGGCAACGGCGCCCTTGTTGGTGGTAGGTTCCTGAATGAGCGCGTTATAGTCAGTAGTTGCTGTGATACCGTTCGCGGTATAATCGAGCCATTTTTTGCCGCTCTGATAAATACGCCCGGTACCGATATCCGGGGTAAGCGGATGCTGCGCATCTGTAGGCGTGGCAGCGTATTCGGTTTTAAACCGGCTCCATTCTGCCAGTACGTTAGAGAAGCCATTATTGCGGTCATCATTCAGCGTGATATCTTCCCGCTTCAGATGACGAATGGAATAACGCCCGATATCACCGCCATAACGCTCGTATTCTTCATGTACCAGGATACCAGTGATACTGCCGGAGCCTTGCGGCACCCGTTTGCCATCGCGGCGATAAGGAACATCCAGGTTGGTAAGCATATACATGCTGCTGCCCTGAATATCGCGGATGCTCGTAGGATAACAGTCCATCCTCGCCGTATAGCCTTCATTGATATTCGTAAAGGATCCACTGGGGACGGATATTTCCACCTCTTTGAGTTTTACATAGGTATAGAGATCATTGTCTGTCAGCTGCGACATATATTTTTCTCTTGGTTGCAGCAGCATAGTACCTACATCTTTTTTCATGATATGTACTACATCCAGATCTGATATGATGGTCCGGGAAGGATTTTGCAGCTGTTGTATGCTGGTGCCTTTCAACCATATTTTCACACGATCGTTGAAGTTAAAGATATTATCACCCGGTGTTTTGGTCCTGAAATAAAGGCCACTGCTGCCATCCAGGCTTTGCACGTAAACGGCTATACTGTTTTCCGTTTTATCCAGGTTGTGTTTGTTGCTGGGTGTATTGAGGTTACGGGCGATATTGGGATGTCCTTTGTCGCTGACCACAATCCCTTCTACATAAATATTCTCATTGATCACGCCGTTGGCCAGTGTTTGTTTTACATAGGCGAAATCTTTTTGCACGGCGCCTTCATAACTCATCCCCGGCTGTTGTTTGATAAGGATGGTATCTTTGGTGGTAGTACCCAGCGCATCCAGATAACTCAGTCGCAATGCTACGCTGCGGGCTGTAGCCAGCTGGTTGGTATCTACCTTAAAAAACAGATACCCGTCTTTTATCTGCAGACCGGATACCCAGTTGGTGGCGCCGGTAGAATCGTAGCCATATCCTACTGTCATCAAATCCAGTGGTACATTGGTATTGATGGCCGACTTATACGTTCCCCCGTTGGCGATAGTCTGTGCTGTTTCATCAGTAATAGCCAGCAGTGGCGTAATACCTTTCTGCTGCAGCACGATGGTATCTGATTTACCTCCGCCTTTCACGACCAGTTTGGCGGCACGAGGCAATTGGCCGCTGTTATCCTTTACTTCCACCAACGCATCGCCCTTACCATGTCCGATGCTGGTTTGCAGCAGCAGCCAGGGTGTTTCAGCCACCGGCTCCATTTTCCAATCCCCATCGGCATACACGATAATACGGGTAGTATCGGCGGCGGCACCTACCCGCACGATACGGGTGTCGATGGCCAGTGGAGTGCTGAATTTATAATCTTCTGTTTTGCGGCACGAGATCATCCCCAATAATAAACAGGCTGCTATGAACAGATATTTTCCCATGACGGCTTTTATTTTTTTAGTTCCATGTAAACCGGCCGGTGATCAGAGTATTTGGCCGTAAAATCATCATAAATAAACTGACAGCTGATTAACTTCTTAGCCAGGTCTTTGCTGAGATAGATGTAGTCGATGCGGGTGTTGGTACCCATCAGATCCTTACCCGAAGCCGCTTTCTCCTGTTTAGCATACTCATAAATGGCATCCGTAAAACCGGCATCCAGCATTTGCTGTTGTACTTTGTAATCTATCAGATTACCATCCACCAGGTTGTCGATATTCGGATTTTTCTTGATGGCATTGGCCTGCCAGGACTTTATCCTGTTGGAGTCCAGGCGGTTTTTATCGAGCGGTGTATTGGAGTTGAAGTCTCCCATGATGATCCAGTTACGCGGATCTTTTTTTCTTTCCATATTGGCCAGTATGGTTGCTATTTCTTCCCTCCTTTTACGGTATTTATGTGGATTGAGATGCAGCACTACGATATTGTAATCATTCACATTAGCCATGATAAAGCCATGAGTCATGTTTTCATTCACCTTCTGAATATCAGTGATGGGATATCTGGAAGTGAGGCCGGTAGGGTAACCATTCTCCTTTACGATCACGGCATAAGGATGTCCCCAGGTAGCAGCCAGTTCTTCGAGTGATTTCTGGGTAAATCCATTACATTCCTGTAATGCTATGATGTCCGGGTTGAACTGCTTCACCCATTCCACAAATACTTTCTTCCCTTTGGTAGTATCGGTGGTCATTCCCTCCAGTATGTTATAACTCAATACCCGGAGTGGTGCCTGTGCCTGAGCACCGGCTATATAAAAAGGACAAAACAATAAAAAAGCAATCTTCAGAAAACGTTTCATGATAAATTATTTATAAGCTGGATTAGTTAAGATGCCACCGGAACGCAGTGCTTCCTTGTCCGGTATCGGATAATATTCATGGTAAGGACGAAGGTTGTTTTTGATGACCTCGTATTCTGTAGCAGATGTTGCGCTGACAGCTTTGAAGAAGGTACCCCATCTTACGAGATCCCATTTACGGCCGTATTCTCCCATCAGTTCGCGGGCACGCTCTTTCTTCACTTCTTCCAGAAATTGGTCTTTACCGGGATATGCCGGAAGTTTAAGGCCATCGTATGCTCTGGCTTTTACTTCGTTCAGGCATTGCAGTGCGAGTCCATTATCGCCGGTTTCATTGGCTGCTTCAGCCAGCATCAGCAGTGCGTCTGCATAACGGAATACTTTCTGGTTGTTGCCATCGGCGACGTTGTCCATGCCAGGACACCAGAATTTGGGGCCCATCCAGGCCTTGCCGGTGCCGTTGTTTTGCATGGGCCGTTTGAAATAGGTGCCGTTATAGCTGTAAGCCAGAATGATTTCCCGGCGTGGATCTGCATAGTCATACAGGCCCATGAAGTACTCAGTAGGTATAATGGAGACGAAAGGATTGGCTTTGGAGCCCAGTTCCGGTATGTTCACCCCATCATAGATGCTGGTACCGGATGTTTTGGTGGGCGTAAAGAAACAGGCCACAGTAGATGTTTTCCTCAGTCCTGTGGCCGACCAGGTGAACTGTACTTCAAAAATGGATTCAGCTGTGTTTTTATTACGGAACCAGGTATCCTGCAAAGGATACTGCGTCAGCTGGCCATAGATCTTGCGGATGGCTTGCATGGCATCTGCACATACCTGATATTCTTTATTCCACAGCGCCATCTTACCGATAAGCATATACGCCATGGCCGCGGATATCCTGTTTTGCGGCACTTCTGAAGTACGTGCCTGTGGCAGCTTCGGTGCATATTCCTGCAGTTCTTTGATCAGTTTATCACGCGTTTCCACGGCACTCATTCTGCCCAGCTTCATCACTTCTGTCAGCGCACTCAGGCTGTTGATGTTCTGCGTATAATACGGTACGTCATTGAAGGTGCTGGTGAGAATATAATAGTACAACGCCCGCAGCGCCACCGCTTCCGCTTTCAGCGCAGGTTTCCGGTCGGCAGCCACCTTTGCATTTTCAATGCCATAGATCGCCGCATTGCAATACATAATACCATTGTAACAGGCAGACCATAAATTATCGCCCATACCAGGATTGGCCGGTGATATTTCGAACTTGGCATCCAGCGCGGAAGAATTCAGGAAAGCCAGATCTGTAGCTGCTTCCTGTGCAATCATGAAGTCGGCTGTATAGACACTGTTGAGCGGAATATAACAACCATTCAAGGCAGCAATACACTGATTTTCATTTTGAAAAAACTCACCCGGACTAACAAAGCTGCTGGGATCTTCCTCCAGCAGTTTTTTACAACCGGTGGACAGGCTAACACCCGCCAGCAGCAGTAAAGAAAGGATATAACTGTATTTTCTTTTCATACCAGTACTTTTAGAATTTTAATTCAGCACCAAAAGTGATCGTACGGCTGGACGGATAAGCACCGTTGTCCATACGACGGATAGTAGAGCTACCACTCTGTGTAGACACTTCCGGATCATAACCATTGTAATACTTCCACAACACCAGATTGTTGCCACCCAGCGACAACGACAGTGACTGCAGCTTCTTATGTGTAATTTTACTCAGGTCAAAAGGATAGGCAATGGAGAAATTCTTGAAACGCAGGAAGGTGGCCGAATGCACAAACCGGTCGTTGGGAATATCATCTTTGGAATCAGCCCTGGGATAATCGGAAGTCGGGTTACGCACCGGATGCCAGGCATTCACCATATAACGGTATTGATTACTCAGATAAGTACCGGTGCCCATAAACAGTTCGGTAGGATTATAGATTTGACCGCCCACACTGTAGTTGAAATAAAAAGAAACACTCAGCTTTTTAAACCGTACTGTATTCTGTATCCCGCCATAGACCTCAGGATCAGCGTTACCCAGGTATACCATGTCTTTGTTATCGAGAATACCATCATGGTTTTGATCGATATAACGCTGACGACCGGGAGAATAAAAATTAACAGCAGCAGACGCATAGTTTTTATCTTTTTTGTTCTGGTCTATTTCATCCTGACTTTTCCAGACACCGGCGTATTGCATACCCCATAAGGCATTCAGCGGTTGCCCCTTTACATAGCCATACATCATGTATTGTGCACCGTAGGGATTATCGTATACAGATACTTTATCGAGTCCGCCGATATCTTCCACCAACTGCTTGTTATGCGCGATGGTGAAAGTGGTGGACCAGGAGAAATTTTTCCTGCGGATGTTTTCTGTGTTGATGGTCAGCTCAATGCCTTTGTTGGATGTTTTCCCGATGTTGGCCAGCCTGGAATTGAAGCCCGTATGAGTAGGCAACTGAACGGTCAGCAACAGGTCGGAAGTAAAACTTCTGTAGAGATCCAGGGAGATGTCTACCCTTTTGTTGAGGAAAGACAGGTCCAGACCTGCATTGTAAGAAGTGGTCTTTTCCCAGGTGAGTCCTTCGTTTTCAATACGGCCGGGATAATATGCTACTGGCTGTGTACCTGAGAAAATATAACCGGAGGATGTGGAGTTCATCCGGGATAAAGACTGATAGCGGGATATCGCATCGTTACCGGAAGTACCGCCACTCACACGAACCGACAGTTCGCTGATATCACGGAAACGTTTCATGAAAGGTTCACTGGTAACATTCCATTTGAAGGCGGCGGAAGGAAAGTAAGCCCATTTGTGATCTTTGGAAAAGTTGGAAGCACCATCTGCACGGCCGGTGGCAGTGAGATAGTATTTATTCCTGTAGTTATAGTTGATACGTGCCAGATGCGACATACGGCCCTGGTTCTCCAGTGATGAACCGATAGAGATGGTTTCTTTGGAAGGCAGTGCACCTATATCGTTGGTACCAATGTCATCAATAAAATAACCACTACCACTGGCGGTCATATTATTGAATTTTTTCTTCTGCAGAGTGAAACCGTACATCACATCTAGGTTGTGCGTACGGTTCCAGGAGTTTTTATAGGTAATGGTATTTTCATTCAGGATGTTATTATCATAATAACTGCGTTTATAGGCAGCTCCTCCGCTGTTGGCATTGGCGCGGGAAGGCATGGTAGACGGTGTGAACTGGTTCTCGTTTTTGCTGTAGTCTGTATAAGACAAGGTTGAACGGATGAGTATATTTTTCACCGGCGTGATTTCAATATAGCCCATAGAACTAAGGCTTTTCTCCAGTGCATCATTCTGTTTCAGCTCTACGTTGGCTATTGGCGAGTCAAACAGGGTGCCGCTGTACCATTGGGTATTCCAGTCGTTGAAACTGCCGTCAGGCTTGTAGGCCGCCATGGTAGGTGCCAGGAAAATAGTGGAACGGTACCATAACGTGCTCGTACCTACGTCGGCATTATTGAGCTTACGCATCAGCTGTGAGTAGTTGAACCGCACACCGGCCTTCACATAACGGCTGATGGTCCTGTCGAGGTTCAGACGCACCTGATAACGTTGCATGCCGCTGTTTTTGATGATACCCTGGTTGTCGTTATAGTTGGCCGAAAAATAATACTGCGTGGCTTTATCGCCGCCATTGGCCGACAGGGTATAGTTCTGATAAGGAGCCACACGGGTGATCTCTTTGGTCCAGTTGGTACCTTCGCCCAGGGAAAGCGGGTCCGGATAAGGGTATTCTTCCAGCGGGCGTGTAGGATTGGCTGAGTTGCTGAAATAAAAACGATCGTTTTGTAACTGGGCAAACTCGGTAGCATTCATCAGGTCCAGGTAGCGGGGCAATACAGAGCTGCCCAGGTCTGAGCGGAAAGTGAAGTTGGTTTTGCCCGAACGGTTGACACCGGATTTGGTGGTGATGATGATGACACCATTGCTACCGCGTGAACCATAGATCGCAGTGGAAGATGCATCTTTCAATACGTTGATGGAGGCGATATCAGAAGGGTTCAGCTCATTCAAACTGGTGATACCATCCATCAGACCATCTACGATATAAAGGGGTTCGTTGCTGGCGCTGATAGAACGGGTACCACGGATACGCACCGACGTACCGGCGCCAGGCTCTCCGCTTGTAGATACGATCTCAGCGCCGGCAATACGGCCCTGCAGCATCTGGTCCACCCGGGTGACAGGCAGGCCTTCAATATCGGCAGGACGTATTACAGAAACGGCTCCGGTAAGATCTTTTTTGGCCACTGCACCATAACCAATCACTACTACTTCATTGATGTCCTTTTTGGCGGGCAGCAGCTGTATGGTCAGTGGTTGTTTATCATGGGCCAGGGAGATCATTTTTCTTTCAAAGCCGATGTAGGTGATAAGCAGCGTGGCGCTACTACCGGCTTCTATACTGAACTCTCCTTTTTCATTGGTCTGTACACCACGTGTACTACCGGCCACGGCCACGGTAGCGCCGGGCAACGGATTGCCTTCATTGTCGGTCACTTTCCCTTTTACCGGCGGGTCTTTGGCCAGCTCCTTGCCAGCCTGCGCTGGTAGCACTTCTGCAGAGAGTCTGTTCTTCTCTTTGATGGTAATGGTTTTTACGCTGATCTCAAAATCGATCGGCTGGTCTGCCATCACAGTGCGGAGAAAATCAACCACGCTCATATCCTTTACCGTAATGGTGACAGGTTTGGTTTTACTGAGCATAGCCGTGTTGTAGAAAACAACGTATCCGGTTTGTTTTTCCAGGACATGAAAGATCTCTCTGAAAGAAAGATTTTTCCCGGAGAGGGTGATGGTTTGCCCCATAGTGCCGGCTTGTACCTGCAGGCATAGGATAGCAGCCAATAGCAGTATGCATGGCCATAAACGGAACCTGCGGCGGACAGGTTTACCGGATGGCCGGCTGCTGTTCAGCCGAGTCACCTGGCCAGGCTGAAGTGTAGTTTTTTGTGCGTAAAGCTGTTTTGTGAACATTATGATTTCAGAATTTGTATGAAGGATCATTACGGGCAAACGTTGCCCTGCTGCGCGTTCAGGCGCAGTAATAGTTGGTATGTAAATATGTATTGGTTACTGTGTGATGATTAGTTTTTTCCCTACCAGCTGATAATGTACGTTTGATATTTCCAATATCCGGAGCACATGGCTGAGACTCAGGTCCCGCTCCAGTTTCCCGCCGAAGCGGATATCGGGAATGCCTTTTTCATAGATCACTTCTATATCATACCACCGCTCCAGCTGGTTCATGACAGTTTGTATATTGGTATTGTCAAACTGAAACATACCTTCTTTCCAGGCGGTCACCTGGCTGGTATCGGCCTGCTGCAGACGAATAGCGTCATTGTTCATCACTGCCTGCTGACCGGGTTTCAGTATCATTTTATGTTGGGTGCTCACCACCTGAACACTACCATGCAATAGTGTAGTAGCCATTTCCGGTTCATTCGTGTAGGCGTTTACGTTGAATCCTGTTCCGAGTACTCTTATTTCCTGATGATCGCCGGTTTTTACCCGGAAAGGTTTGGTCGCGGCCTGCTTAATTTCGAAATAGGCTTCCCCGGTCAGTTCCACCACCCGCTCTGTTCCTGTAAAGGCGATAGGGTAACGGATAGAACTGGCGGCATTCAGCCATACTTCAGAGCCATCGGGCAGCACCAGATGAAAGATACGGCCACGTGGCGTGGAGAGTGTATTGTACGCGGCGGCCGTTTGCTGACCGCCCGAATAAATAATGCTTCCTTTTTGTAGTTGGATGGCGGCTCCTGTTGTGTTACTGATACTGCCAGGTTGCAGGCTGTCCAGTGCTACCTGGCTGCCATCGGCCAGTGTAAGCATGGCACTCTGCGATGCAGGCCGGATGTCTTGTATGGCCAGTGCCGCCGAACCAGATGGAACAATTGTCCGGGCACTATGCCGGAAATAAAACCAGGAAGCCCCCAGCAACAGGCAAACGGATGCAGCCGCCCACCAGCCCATGCGGACCAGCCGGTGCTGTTTCTTTCTTTGCATCCTGGTGTGCAGAATGATGGAAAGAATTTCCCCGGCCCGATGTTCCGGGAGAACCAGTTCCTCATCTGTTTCGGCAATTACCTCATCCAGCAGCCGCAACAGCTCTTCATCGTGCTGCGACTGCGCAATGAGCTCCAGCAGCTCCTTTTCCTCAGCTGCCGTATAGCTACGTTCCAGTGATTTACGAAATAATGACTTGAAATAAGACATCCTGTTGACCGGATTTATGACCGGTTATATCAAAAGAAATCCCTTAAAAAGAAAAATGGGTCAGCGGACTACAGAAAAAATCTGCTTCATAACAATTCCTTAATAATCAGCAGGGCGGCATAAGTGCCCAGATGGTAGCTGCAATAAGTGCGGATAAACTGCATCGCCTCTGCCAGATGGCGTTTGACGGTTTCCGGAGAAAGATTCAAGGCTTTGGCGGCTTCCTCTCTTTTCATGCCATGTTCCTTAATCAGATGGTATACTTTCTTTTGCTGGGGAGATAACTGACCAACGGCATCCTGTAATATCTGACGATACTCTTTCTCCAGCAGCAGAGAGCTGGAAGTATCTGCCGGTGTTAACAGCCATTCTTCCTCTTCGGTGATGGGGCGGTCAGTGGCACGGTGCGCCAGTTGCTTAAGTGTCTTAAACACACGATTGCGGGTAATGGTAAACAACCAGGCCGTAAAGTATTCCAGTTCGGGCAGCTGTTCTCTTTTTAACCATACTTTCAGGAATACATCCAGTACGATCTCTTCGGACAACTCCTCAGAACCGGTGATCTTAAACGCAATTGTGTATACTTTGTTACGATATTTACTGAAGAGCGTTTCAAAAGCTTTTTCATTGCCGCTGGCAATCGCACGGAACAGGTCAGTCTCTGTATGTAGCTCGCGGACGTTCATCCATATAGATTTTGGTCACAAATATAGTATGGTGTACAGGTCACTGTAAAGGCTATAGGAAAATCCGGTAACACGTGAAAATCTTATCGTTAGCTGCAAATCCGCCAGTGGCCGTGGATTCCGATGACCCCTACACTGATATCAGTCAGCCGGAATTCATAATTATATAACATTCACCCGGTAAAATAAAGATATAAATAAAAATCAACTATGATGGATGTGATTTTCCTGATAACACTGATGAGCGGAGATCAGTGTAAAAAGTAAAGGCTGTTTGATTGAATCAAACAGCCTTTACTTTTTATGTTAAAATTTCCTTCGCTAATATCGACGCTCATCAGGTCATCAGCAAAATCACATCCATTACGGTTCTTTGTAAATAGCAATTTCAATCTTCCCGTCTTTGGTAACAGTACCTCTGTACATGCCTTCCGTATTGAAAGGCATGGCCATGTTACCGTTTTTATCGAGGGCGATGAGACCGCCGTCGCCGCCCATGTCTCCTACTTTTTTGATCACGGTTTTACCGGCGTCCTGTACGGAAAGACCTTTGTATTCCATCAGGGCAGAGAGATCGTAGGCTACTACGTTGCGGATATAATACTCGCCCCAGCCGGTGCAGGATACAGCCACTGTATTGTTGTTGGCGTAGGTGCCTGCTCCGATGATGGGAGAATCGCCTACACGGCCGTATTTTTTATTGGTCATGCCACCGGTAGAGGTAGCAGCGGCCAGGTTACCCTGCTTATCTAACGCTACCGCACCTACGGTGCCAAACTTATTATCTTTATTAATGATACCCAGTTTGGCCGGATTCGTATAGGCGTTGGAGCGGGCAGCAGCCAGGGAGTCTTCTTTCAGGGCTTTCTGCAGCGCTTTCCAGCGGGATTCGGTCCTGAAGTAGGAAGGATCTACTATTTCCAGGCCCGCTTCTTTGGCAAATTTCTCAGCACCAGGGCCTATCATCATCACATGCTCTGATTTCTCCATTACAGCACGGGCTGCGCTGATAGGGTTACGGATCACTGTCACGCCGGCTACGGCGCCGGCAGCTCTGTTTTTACCGTTCATAATAGCGGCATCCAGCTCGTTACGTCCATCATGTGTAAACACTGCGCCTTTGCCGGCATTAAAAAGAGAATCGTCTTCCATTACCCGCACGGTGGCTTCTACCGCATCCAGGCTGCTTCCGCCGGACTGTAAAACACCATATCCTTTTTCCAGCGCTTTTTTCAGAGAAGCTTTGTAAGCAGCCTCCATCTCAGGCGACATATTCTTTTTCAGGATAGTGCCCGCACCTCCATGTATCACCAGCACATAAGGCCCCTTTTTCTGGGCTATGCCTGTGTTCCAGGACAAGGCCAGGCAACAAACCAGCAATAGATAGCAAAAACCTCTTTTCATTTTATTATTTTGATATTTTGTTATTTTAAGATAATCAAATCTGCTTCGTTTTCAACACGCCATTTTCCACCCACCACCAATACCAGGTACCACCGCTGGCAGCTGCAGGATCAAAGTCGGATACCCGGAAGCTGCCGTTGCCGGTGGCTGATGCCGGCACTTCATATACCTTCAGGGCCTGCCCGTTACAGTTCCACTGTAGTGGCTGCCCTTTCGCACAAAGTTCAGGTTTTTTAAGACTATCTGTCAATATAAAATAAGCTTTGCTGACACCAAATACTTTGGCCATACCCTGCTCGTCGATACACACGGCTGTTTTCTCATCCGGCGCGATGCCCCTGGGGAAAACACCATGATCGGTGATAATACGGCTCATAAACGTTACATGCCTTCCCTGACGATGACGCTTTACATAATGCTGGTCGCTGATCACCAGCGACAGATAAGGTGCATGCAGGAAGTCGTTGTTGTATACTGTGACCAGTGAGTCGTAGGGATTGGCCAGCACACTGTCAGACACGGCACTGCCTCCTTCTCCGCTGTAATACAGTCCGCTGAGGATGGCACAGCCCGCGCTGGTACCACCTACCGGCACTTTCTTCTCCTGCAGCAGGTAGTTGATCGCAGTCCCTGTTTTGGTGCCACGCCAGTTGTTCATATAACGCGACTGGTCCCCACCTGCAATAAACAACATCTCCGCATTACGGATGATCTGTGCTACAGTATCATTATTGGCCAGCTCCCGGCTGGTGATATTCAGCGTCTCCACAGAATTTACCTTACCCAGGGAATCAATGTCAGCATTATAACCGCCGTTGTTGGAAGCCGTCAGCACCACTACATCACCGCCACCGCTGCGTTCTATCATCCATTGAAAAGCGCCGTCTACATTACCACCACCGCCAACCAGTGCCACGCCTCCTTTTACCGGTGTGGTGACATCGGCCGTATCACCGATAATGCCGATAGAAGCCGGGCGCCCCGGCATGACACGAGGGGCTGTTTGTTGCTGACAGGCACTAAAATATATAGCCGTCACCGTTAACAACCCTATCAATTTATATCCTTTCATCTGACAATCTTATGGGTTTACTAATAAGGAGTATTCTGCACCATGTTTTTATTGGCTTTGGTTTCTGCATCCGGAATAGGGAATACATATCCCCTGTCACCAGGATTCAGCAATACCGCACCCAGTGTATTGATCGCGTCTTCCCGGTCTCTGGTCACCGGCAATTGTCTTCTGCGGAGATCAAACAAACGATGTCCTTCAAAAGCCAGTTCTTTAAAGCGTTCGTTATACAAAGCGGTGATCAGTGCATTTTTATCTGCAAAAACTTCCGGTGCATAACCGTTGATACGTGCAACACGCAGATCATTCAGGTCGGTGGCTGCTTCGGGGAGCCTGTTCAACTCTGCCAGTGCTTCTGCCCTGATCAGGTACATCTCACCGGTGCGGAACAGCTTAATGTCCGCCAGTCCTGGATTACCGGAGTTACCGGCATATTTGTTCACCAGATAAGCTGATTTACCAGCTCCGCGGGTATCATCATACCCGATATAGGAAGTGTAACGCACATCATTGTCTTTATCGAACTGTTTGATCAACTCGAAAGAAGGCACGTACAAGGCTACACGTTTTTTGAAATATACACCGCCAATCAGACCGTTGTTGGTACCGGCCATCTGTTTCAGCTTCCAGATTACTTCCGATTCATCGGTATCCTTCCAGATACCAGGGAACTTGCTTCTGGATGCCAGCGGTATGGCATTGATGGCTTCAGTGGCATAGGTTACGGCATCATCCCACTTCTTTTCGTATAGGGCTACGCGTGCCTGTATGGCAGCAACAGCCGCTACAGTAATACGGGTATTATCATCCAAAGAAGCAGGGACCAGCTTTTTGGCGGTTTTCAGGTCAGCTTCTATTCTGGTCATCACTTCTCCAAAAGTATTACGGGCAGGGGAACTGATCACAGAAACATCCATGAATGGTACCCCCAGCGCACTGGCAGTATAGGACTGCGCGTAACTCTGCAGCAACTGAAAATGACAGTATGCTCTCAGTGCCAGCAACTCGCCCTGGTACTGTACTTTCTGTGCCACCTCATCGCCTTTGGCAGGTATCTGCGGTAAGGCCGCCAGCACGCGGTTGGCGCGGTCTATCGTTACATAATACTCATCAAAGGAGGAAGTGATGGTACCACTTCCGGGATCTATCTGCCAGCGGTAAGAGGCCACTCCCCCGCCGGTACCGTTTTCACTGGGCAACATACATTCGTCTGTTACCAGCGACACATTGTATATCGTATTATAGGTAAGTCGCGTGTAAGCGCCCAGCAGACCGCCGTTCAGGTCAGACACATTGCGGAAGGTTCTTCCCGGGTCAATGATCTTGTCGGTAGGCGACAGGTCCAGCTGTTTGTTGCACGAAAGCAGGCATACCGGCAGCATCAGCGCCAGGTATTTAACGGTATGTTGAAAATAACGGATCATGATGTGCTGCGTGGTTTAAAAGTTAACGTTCAGGCCAAAGGTGTAGGTACGTGCGCTGGGATAATCGAAGCGCCCTTCGCCATTGGCATTTTCCGGGTCAAAACTTTTCCATTTGGTCCAGGTGTACAGGTTCTGGGCCTGAGCAAAGATCTGTACGCCCTGTACAAATTTCAGCTGCGACAACATTGTCTTCGGCAGATTATAACCGATGCTGACATTCCTTAAGCGCAGATAAGAAGCATCCTGGATATCTCTGGAAGAATAACCGCGTTTAGTGCCAAAACGAGGCAGGATCGCGTTATCACCAGGTTTCTTCCAGCGGTCGTACAACATGCGTACAGACTGATTACTGCTGGCGAAAGCAGGGTTTTCGTTGTAATAGTCTTCATTGAGATAACGCATGGTTTTATCTGCGAAAGTGAACAGTGCATTCAGATAAAACCCTTTCCAGTTCACGCCGGTATTGAAGCCACCGGTGAAGGGCGGGATATAGGTACCAAATTCAGCTACACTGAGGGCGGTTTCGTTATAGTCGCTGGTGGTTTTGCCGCTCCTGTCGTAATACAGGGGATTGCCGGTCTGCGGGTCTACACCGGCCCATTTGGGCGCATAGTGTGAGCCATAAGGCAGCCCTACCCGCACAATCTGTGAAGTGCCCTGCGCAAACTCATTGGCACCACCCAGATCAGTGATCACGTTTTTATTATAGGCGAAGTTAAAACCAACGTTCCAGGTGAAATCCTTACGTTTCAGCACATCAGCCTGCACATCCATTTCAATACCTCTGTTGCGCATAGCACCGGAATTGAGGAACATATTGCCGAAGCCGGAAGTGATAGACAGCGGCTGATCTATAAACAGGTTGTTGGTAATCTTGTTATACACATCTGTCACGATGCGGATACGGTTGTTCCAGATACCGAGGTCGAAGCCGACGTTGAGCTCTTTGGCGTATTCCCAGTCGTAGCCAGGGTTGCCGGGTTGTGAAGGCACAATGGCCGGATGGCCTGCATACTGGTCTGTTCCATAAGTGCGGAAGTAAGCAAAGGGTCCCAGTGTAGAGAAAGGATTGGCGGAAGTACCATAGCTGGCGCGGAAGCGCAGGTTATCCACAAAACTTACATCTCTCAGGAAATTTTCCTTTTTCACTTCCCATCCGATACCCACAGAATAGAAGCCATGCCACCTGTTGGAAGGAGGCACGGTAGAAGCGCCATCATAACGGAAGCTGGCGTTCAGGGTATATTTTTCATCAAAGGTGTAACGGCCTACTGCAATATAAGAGGCCAGTGCACTGCGGGTACGGCCGCCCCCCAACACAGGGCTGAAAGGCGATCCTGGCGTAATGGCCGCCGGCGTGGCCGGCAGACGGCCGTCCAGGTCGAAGCCGGTGTAGTCAAAAGCGCGGTAGTTGTTCTTTGTAAATTCGAAATAACCGGACACTTCAAAATCGTGGCGGTTGGCAATATTTTTTGAATAGGTAAGGCCAGAAGTAGTTACCAGGGTGAAGTTGCGGGTAACGCCTTCACCGAAGCTGCCTTTTGCTCCGTTGTCTACTTTGTAACCGGAGTAGGAATCCGGGTTTACATAACGTTCTGTGGTGGTTTCTCTGAAATCGAGTCCCAGCCTAGTTTTGGCCACCAGCCCTTTAGCAATGGTGAAATTCAGGGATGTACCGATGATGCTTTTCAGCTGGTTATCTTTACTGCTGGTATTCAGCAGGGCTTCGAGTGCGTTGCTGCCTTCACGCAGATCGTATACAGGGTATACATCGTCGTTCCAGTTGGTGACCAGTGTACCATCTGCAGCATAAGGATATTCATAAGGCAATGCGTAATATACGGCTGCCAGCGGGTTCTGGCCGCTGCTGGAAGCTTCTCTTTCAATGAAGGAAGATTCTGAATAAGCGAGGCCCACGTTGATGTTAGCGGTCAACCGGCCGGCATTGAAGTCCACATTGTTTTTCAGGCTATAGCGTTTTAAGCCGGAGCGTCTGGCGATACCCTGCTGATCGTAATAGTTCAGTGAGCTGTAAAAACGAACGTTATCATTGCCGCCGCTGGCGCTCAGCTGGTGTTCCTGGAACTGGCCGTTTTGCAGGAATATTTTGCGCCAGTCGGTGCTGGTATTTCTCAGGCTGTCCAGTATATGATCGGCTTGCCTTTGTTCTTCCGGTGTTTTGGTGGCATAGTCGGGGTTCTTTTTGGAGTACTCCCAGCCGGGGCCCAGATTGGAACCGGTTTCCAGCCCTATTTCTTCTTCGAACTGCAGATGTTCTGCGGAGTTCATCATCTTGAATTTGGGCGTGGTCATATTGGAGAAACCGTATTGTGATTTATAGGAGAAAGATACTTTGCCGGCTTGTCCTTTTTTGGTGGTGATAACGATCACACCATTGGAGCCACGAGAGCCATAGAGTGCTTTGGCGGAAGCATCTTTTAAGACCGTCACGGAGGCGATGTCTTCCGGGTTGATGCCCTGAAACTGTCCTGCTTCAATAGGAATACCGTCCATCACGTACAATACGGAGGAGTTACCGTTGATGGTACCTACACCTCTGACAGTAACGGTGGCAGCTGTTCCGGGCTGACCGGAGCCGGCAGACACCATCATACCAGGCACACGTCCTTGCAGGATCTGTTCAAAGCTGGCCATCGGTACTTGTGTTATTTTGTCGGACCCTACTACGCCTGCAGAAGCGGTGGATTTATCCCTGGCATAGTTCGTATAGCCGGTTACCGTTACTGCGTTCAGTGTTTTCACATCTTCCTGCAGGGTAACATTAATTTCGTGTCTGTTACTGATCTCTATCTGCCGGGTAGTGTAACCTACCAGCGAAAACTGCAGCAGACGGGCGTTATCAGGTGCGGTGAGTGTATAGGTGCCATCAGCAGCGGTAAGTGCGCCGGCATTAGTGCCTACCGCTCTTACCGTAACACCCGGCAGCGGGAGGTTATCGGTGCCTTTTACTGTTCCGCGGATGGTCATATCTGCCGCGGCTTTGGTGACAGCATGGTCGTTGGCATATACTACTACCAGCCCGTCTTCTTTCTGGGTCCAGGCCAGGCGGGTGCCGGCAAAGGCTTGAGAAAGTACAGCTTCAAGTGTGGCACCTTTGGCGGAAACAGACACTTTCCTGTCTTCCGGCAATGTCTTGTCATGAAATACAAACCGGTAGGCGGTTTGGTGTTCCAGGGTTTTGAGTAACTGTTTGATACTTGTTTCCCTGACTTGCAGGGTAATGGATTCCTGCGCGAAACAAATAGCCTGTACCTGCAGGCAGGTCAAAAAAAGAAAGATGGTCAATTTCATAGTGAGCAACAGTTTGCCGGCGGGAACAGATTTCCCTTTCCATTTCAGGAATACAAGTTTTACCATACCTTTGATTGGGTTTAGTTGATGATCGTACAGGACATTATCTGGCCTATTTCCGGGGAGGTGGGCCAACACTTCCCCGTTTTACTTTGGTTGATGATGTATTGCGTTGATTTTTATTTACTGATAATAATTGTGTCGTTTACCATTTTGAAATTAAAGGGATAGGATAACTGCAATGCGTCCAGGGCTTTCAGGATGGTTTCACTTTCGAAAGTGCCTGAATAACGGTACTGTTTCACGGCTTCGTCGGCAAAGGCAATCCTGATACCATACCATTGCTCCAGTTTACCAGCAATCTCTGATAGTGGTTCATTCTCAATTTCAAGGCGGTTGCGTACCCAGGCTATCTCCCGGGCTTTATGATCCACAGGGTCAGCATCAAGTGGTACTACTTTTAACAGGGGTGCTTTAGTGGATGGCTGGTCTGTGGGCGCTGTCAGGATGGTAAGTTTCTGGTTGGGCTGCAGTACAATTTTCTGCTGAGGTTGCTGCACGCAGGTGATCTCCACTTTTCCTCTGAACAGAGCCGCTTCAGTAGCGGGATGTCCCACATAGGCGCTTACGTTAAATACAGTCCCCAATACTTTAATATCCAGCAAAGCCGTATGCACCGTAAAAGGGAGCTTTGCATTCTGGTATACATCAAAAAAAGCTTCACCTGTCAGTGTAAGCTCCCTGTTCTGCAGATTAAACCCTGGTGCCAGCTCCACGCGGCTGTTCTTACGCAGGATAAGGGAAGAGCCGTCAGGTAATACAACAGATTTACGTGGTTCCTCTCCGGACGCTATGATGGTGGCGCCGGGTTGTCCGGACATAGTACCGTGACCATACCGGCTAAAAAAAAAGGTGCCGGCAGCCAGTACTAATACGCCACCTACTATGGCAGCGTATTTCCATACCGGTAACCTTTGCCGGGCTGTCATTACAGGTACCGGCTCCATTAAAGCCTCTTGTAACAAGTCGTACTGTGCCAGGCCATCCTTCAAATGTTTTAGCTGTTCTGCGCGGCCCCCCTGGCGGGCAGACAGTATTTCCACCAGCTGTCTGGCTTCTGCCACCACAGCTGCTTTCACGGGATGCCTGGCTATCCAGTCCGACCAGAATATCATGTCAGTTTCGCATTCCTCCCGGCAATAACGCTGGAAAGATTCGTTACATGCAAGTTCCGTTGCATCATAATCCAGGAAGTTCATGCTGATAACCCTTTCTTATACTGACGGCAGTATTTTCATTTTTTCCTAAGCGTTGGGCAACTTTTTTTTCAGGAAAGTATTTTCCGGAGGGTTTTAATGGCGTCATAGACCGTATTATAGGCCGTTTTTACCGTTTGTGACGTTTGTGCAGCGATCTGTTCGTAACTGAGTCCTTCAAAAAATTTAAGGCGTATCAGCTCTATCTGCCGGGGGGTGAGTGCTTTTATGGCGCTGTGCAGCCGCTGTTTGATTTCGTCGTCCTGCTGTACCCGGATGATGATCTCTTCATAGGATAATTCATTCTCTTCTTCTTTTCCGGTTATCTTGCTGATAGCATCGTGTATCCGTGACTGATAGGCCAGCTGATCCAGTAACTGCCGTTTAAGAGCAGTAAACAGATAGGCGGGCACGTTAGTAACTGGTTTCAGCTGAGCATGTTTATTCCATAGCTGTAAAAACAGCTGGGTAATACAGTCTTTCACCAGCTCATCGTTCCCACACAGTTTCAGGCCAAAACGCAGCAGATGGGCATAGGTACTGTTATACAGCGCAAACAACGCTTGTTTGTCGCCATTTCTAAGTCGCTCCCATTGTATACTATGGAGATCCTCTTCTGTTGACATTGGTCCGGTTTAATGGTAAGGTGCTAACACAACCTCAGCCAAATTATATTTTTTTATCCGGATTTTTACAGAAGGTCGGATGTAATACCGATAAAACGATGCGTCTTAAAAACAACTATGGTGATTTATGTACGGATAGCCACTGCTGCGGGTTGGCAATATTGTCTGGGGGAAAGGGTTAATTCCAGCGGGGCCCTTTGCTGTAGCGGATTTGTACGTTTGGCAGATTAAATGGGGTCTGATTAAAATAAGTAATGAATCGGGCGTTATCGGCTCTTCTTCCCTTCCTGCTTGATTTTGCTCACTTCTCCTCTCAGCATGGTCAGTTCCCTGAGTATGTCTTCCATCGTTACCTCCGGTTGTGCGCCGGACTTCTTTCCTGTGGCCTTTTTGGAGGTTGCGCTTGCACTTACGCTTGCAGTTGGGCTTGCATCTTTATAACTAATCTTATATTTATCATGAAAGCTGTTATCCCGGAAAATCGGGTCCTGTTCCCACATAAACCAATAAGGATGAATCCCCACTTCTTCCACCAAACGTTTGAATACCGGATATGATATGCCGTTCTTTTCATTCTCAATGTCGGAAAGCGCGGCCTGTGATATGCCCAGCATCAGGGCAAAGTCCTGCTGACTCTTTTTTATCAGCTTTCTGATATATAAAATACGTTGTCCGTCTGTCATTGCTGAAAAATATAGAAAAAGTTATAAAAAGATTTTGACTTTATAAGAAAACTTATATTTTTGTGATATGGTTTTAATAGAGAAAAAACGATAAAAGTATCAATTAAAATCAAAACGGCCTAAAAAGTTGGCTACAGTCCTTGTTGTAAGTTGTTAACCTATGAAGTTTGATTCCCGTAACAGATTGTGCATAGAAGGGCACGAATTTATAAAAACAAAGGAGAACCCCGGAGGCCTTGTCCCCAAAGGAACCTATGATTCTTTAAAAAGCAGGAACAGGATAGAAGTGCTGGAACGCGGCGGCAATGGCCGTTCCGTACTGATTGTATATGCATCTTTACCCGAGGTATATAAAGAGCTGATTGTAACAAAATACGGCGACCCGCATGCTTATCTATGCAAGCAGCCCCTGCTCCATCTAATCAGGAAAGATCCGCGTGCTGAAAAATTTTTCCTGGACTATCGTTATGATGAAAACAAATGTCTGCCTGCCGGGCATGTGGAAAAGTACGTCATAGCTGCTGCCTGGCTGGATATGCTGGTACAGGTATGCAAGGAAAAATATTTCATCCGGAAACAGCTGGGCATCAGTAAGGAAACATTCTGGAAAACCGTACTGGAGTTGATTGTCACGCATGATATTCTATTACCTCACAGCTATAAAAGACTGAACAAAAAAATCAGACAGTATGAGGAATTGGGCTATGCCTGCCTGATAGACTGGCGGTTTGGTAACCAGAACAGTGCGAAGATAAAAGATGAATTATCAGAATCGATGTTACTGGAGCTGATTGCGCATCCCAATCAACATGATGATACGGTAATTGCCAGGGCCTATAACCAATGGGCCAGCCAGCATGCTTATGCAGCTATCACCGCTGCCACAGTAGGTAATCACAGACGCAACAATTATTATCAGCTGCAACTTTTCCGGGAAGGCAGTGCTGCATGGTACAACCAATTTGGTAAACAAACGAAACGGAACCGTCCATCCGCGCCGCTGTTGCTCGTTGGTTCTGATGATAACGATGTAGACCTGTATTTCAGGGATGAACATGCAAGTAACGAACAACAGCTTGTTACCCGCTACTACCACCGGTTTAAAGCAGTTGTTATCAGCGACGCTTTTAATGATTATCCGCTGGGCTACTTTTATGCAGATAGTATCAGTACCGATCTTGTAAAAATGGCCTGGCTGGATGCAATGTATCACATACATCAGCTTACCGGTGCCTGGTACCTCCCACATCAACTGCAAACAGACAGATGGAATCTGAAGGCACTGGAATCCTTTTACCAACAGATCGATGCCGGATATTTTCCTGCAGCAGCAAGAGCTCCCCGCTCCAAATATATAGAACGGACGTTTGGTAAACGCTGGCATCAGCACCTGCGTCGCTTCGATAACTATGCAGGCAACAACATTACTTCCCGTAGCCGTCTCAATCCTGATCATCTGGCAAAACAAAAAAAACTTTTCCCCGAAAAAGAAGAAGCCTTTCCTATACTGCAAACCTTTATTGAAGGCTTACGCCAGGAGAGAAATCCTGCAACAGGCCGCACCCGCCAGGAAGACTGGATAGCTTCCTTTAATGCCAGCGCCTCATCCAAACAACGGTGTATTACAGACGAACAGCTACTGCTGATTTTCGGCGTGCCCCATACGCATAGCAACACAATCACCAACGGTGGCATACGTATGACCATAAAAGGCCGGACCCACGAATATGAAATACCGGATGCCCTGTACCTCCGGAATGTAGGAAAAAAGGTACAGCTGATATATGACCCGTTTGATCTGTCACGGATACTTGTTACGGACGGGCAGCAACTACGTTTTGTTGCACATACACAGCAAAAACTGCCTGCCGCCCGCGCCGACTATCAGGAAGGCGATGAAGCACGCCTCTGGCAGCATCTGCATAACAAAAAAGAGCTGGTGAAAATGATAACAGATAAAAAAAGAAACCGGGAAACCCTGCTGGAAAAAAACAAAGCGAATGCCGCTGCTCTCTTGCAAGCCCGGGTAATGATCAAAGAAATAAAGCAACAAGCCGAAGACAACGTACAGGAATTTATTCCATCAGCAACATCCGATTTCGATCCCCTCGATTTAATGTAATCCTACTCACAACAAGATAAAAAACATCAGATATGAAAAAGCAAGCTGTAATGCCGGCCTGGCATTTCGTGGAAACTATTGCCTCCCAAACACTGGACGCATATTTCGAAGATGCAAAAATGTATGGGAATGTGTTTGCTATCACAGGCGCAGCTGGTTCCGGTAAAACCTTTTCTGCACAAAGGTTTTCCACCACAGAGCCTTCGGTTATACACCTGGAATGTGCAGAGCACTGGAACCGTAAAATATTTCTCAGAAAAATACTGACAGCCATGCATAAAGAACCACAGGGCTACAATGTAGGTGACCTGCTGGATGAAATTGTATCCCATTTACTGGTGATGGAAGAACCCTTACTGATCCTCGATGAAGCAGATAAACTCAGTGATCAGGTATTGTATTTTTTTATCACGCTGTACAACCTGCTCAGAGGAAAATGCGGCATTGTGATGATGGCCACCAACCACCTGGTAAAACGAATGGAAAGAGGACGCAGACTTAACCGTAAAGGATATACGGAAATTTATTCCCGTTTAGGCCGGCGTATTATTCAGCTCCCCTCCCTCAATAAACAGGAAATCATCGCTATCTGTGAAGCCAATGGCATCAGTGAGCAGCCAGCTGCTGTAGAAATCTTTCATGAATGTGAAGGAGATATGCGCCGTCTTGAAAGAGAAGTGCATAAACGGAAACGTAAAATGCTCAAACAGACCCAAAAATAAGCCGACATGAAAAGAAAAATAAAGATTCATGGTCAGCCGGAAAACGACTTTGCTGACCAGACAGTAGATGCCATTTGCCACGCACTTCAGCTGCGTAAGGAAGTGTTAACTTCTGGTCGTAATGATAAATATGTGGCATGTGCAAGACAGGTTATTTGTTATGTTTTAATCAGATTTTTCAATGTAACATTTGCACAGGCGGGAAAATCATTAAACCGGAGCAGACCGGCCGTATATTACAACCTGAACGAAGCCATCAAACACCTTACTGTAGCGGATTACACATTTATGGAACAATGGCAGAAAATAGCCCCCATTCTGCCCGGATTAAAAGCAAAAATTTTACCTTAAAATGCCATAAAAAAAATATATCTTTAAATGAACAACTGTTAAACTCATAAAAGGATTTGTTAATCCATACGATACCAATCCATTTACCTGAAAAAATAGTTTTACACCCTTAAAATTATCAAGCCAGACTTTCAACTGTCGGTTTCCATACCAGCAAAAAACACTGTAGCTATACCTGGCGGGTTACCTATTATGGAAGGACAGAAGTGAGCGAATTAATCCTAAGAAAATTATGAAGAAAGTGTGTTATCAAAATGAAGGTTTGTTACTATACATTCCAACCGTGAGCCCTGAAAGTTTACATTCCGGATTAATGCAGGGAATTATTCAGACTGTAAAACATAATCTTGCCAATCCGGAAAGCGTACCGGAAAACGTACGACAGGCAAATGTGTTTTTGCTCGATCTCTTGTCCAGCATGCTGCCTGGTGAATTGGAAATGGAGCAGATCTACAAATCGTAATCTTCTGGCTATTGTCAACATCTTAATGCTCCTCTAACGGGGAGCATTTTTTATTTTTGTAGTGTGAAAGGAGTTCAAACATTATTCTCGCAATTATTGTCTGACCCGCCTGCTGATGCCAGCCGTCGGACGCCGGGTAGAAACCGCGACCTTATCGTACGTCGTGACGAAAGGCTCGTGCATCGTCATTATTACTATTTGCGGATTTGCCGGAAAAGATATGATGAGATCATTCATATTCTATCCATCGAATTTGATTTATCAGGTTATACTATCATCGAAAGATTACAACTGGATGTGAACTTTCAATTATTAAAGCAACTGAATACACAGCAGCCTTCTGTGACAGCATTGCGTAAATTATACCCCTGGATGGTCTGGAAATAATTTATCAAAAAGGGATTACAAAACCGGCGCGGACAAACAGTTGAATACTGTTCTGTCCGCGCCGGTTTCGTTTGGGGCCATATGCTGATTAAATACGCCGGATACCGGTTTAGCTATACTTGTTGATAACCGGGTTAGGTCTTGCTGTTTTGGTACTGTTATCCACAGTGCTGTTGTCTCTCAGAGATAGGGCATATTTCACCACACGCAGATGCAGTTTATCACCCAGCTGCTCACTATCAGAGGAACGGCGGAGTAGTTTTCCATAACCATTGCCCAGTACCTGCCCCTGCAGTGCTTTATGGATAGCTTGCTCCAGCGCATAATAGGTGTTTACGTTATTACCGGCGGCATCCACTGCAATACGTATCTGAAGGCTTCCGGTCCCCTGCTGTATGTTACCAGGCAGATCTTCCCAGGTAACTTCACGCAGATCAATCAATGCACATGGAAAAGCAATTGCAGCAGGTGTAGTTGCACCTGTTTTCTCCAGCTGACCAAAATCCTGTCCGACAAACTGAAGGGCAGGAACGGCCGCTTGCACGCGGCTGATAACGAGGTTCATAAAATCTACGAAAACGTTGTTCATGTGATAAATGTTTTTGTTAAGAATTGTTTATGCAAAAGTGCTTTAATAAAAGGTTGGATAAAATTTCACCTGGCATGATGCGGAGATAACCGGAGTATGATACCGCCATACAAGAAGTATGGCGAAACCCTTATTTGGTAAAGCTTTCAGATGATTGCATCTTTACATTGTATTACGGACGAAACGATGTACACAAGCAACAGCAGACAGAAGATGATCAGTTGTACAATTTAACCGTGATACTCCCGCTTGCTTTCCCTATCCCGTAAGATAGGGCAGCCGGAGGGAGGGGATCGTTAACCTTTAGCAGATGACAGATATGAAACAATTCATTAACGAAACAAAGGAGAGATTAACCTCTCCAACCCCCAGATTTTTCAAGAAAATAAAGATTGTTGGCAAAGTACTGATAGCCGGAGCTGGTGCAATATTAGCACCATCTGTGGCCAATGTGCAAATGCCGGGCATGCTGCAGGAAGTTGCCAAGGCATTGTTTATTGCCGGCTCTGTGATGGTGGCCGTAGCTTCTGCTGCCGTAGAAGGTGAATAAAAAAAATGTTAACCCGTGAGAAACATTCCATTGTTTGTTGCTGCCCTGTTAGCGATACTGCTGCTATACCGGGAATGCGGCAGAATTGTTAACCCCATACAGCCGTTGATAACTTCCATAGACACTCCGATAGTACAACACTATCGGGATGCAGAAGGACTACAGCATGCTGTAACCGCTGTCAGTACCAACAAAGCGTTAGCACCTGTTGCAGCTATCAGCAAAAAGGTTACTGTTAAACCTGAAAAAATACAACAGGTCACCAACGCTGTAACCATTACATCGGATACCATACCCGCGATAGCAGTCAATCACGTACAGGACACGACGGTGTTTTATTACGAAGACGACTGGATTAGCATCCATGGCGTATTGCACGACTCGGTTCAGATTACCTACAAGATGCGTGACAGTATCTGGCTGGCAGCATACCAAAAGAAAGAAGGGCTTTTCAGAAAAGCTACCTATATCGATGGTTTCAGCGCCAATCCCCATACCACCATCACCGGTTTAAAATCGATCAACTTAAATACGCTGAACCGCCGGCAGGCCAGGCTTTCCATAGGACCCTCCATCGGCTATTATTATGCAGGAGGAAAGTTTCAATGGAGCGCGGGTATCGGTATGCAATACAATATCATCCGTTTTTAAACCCGTTAACCAATGACACTGGCAGAAAAAGTATTAGCTGTAGCCCTTTCCCAGGAGGGTGTTGAAGAGCATCCCAGGGGAAGTAATGCAGGACCTGAAGTAAATCAGTATCTCAAAAGTGTGGGATTAGGTCCTGGTTATCCATGGTGCATGGCATTTGTATACTGGTGTATGCAACAGGCTACCACCGCATTGGGTGTAAAAAATGAACTGACTAAAACCGGAGGCGTCTTGCTGCAGTGGCGTACCACCGGCATGAAAAAAGTTCAGACTTCCAGAAGTGTAATACCTGGCGCCATCTTCATCATGGAATACGGCAATGGCTTCGGTCACACCGGTTTCGTTATCAGCGTCGACGGCAACAAGGTATATACTATCGAGGGCAACACCAATGACCAGGGTAGCCGTGAAGGCTTTACAGTGGCCAAAAGAATACGGCCGGCAACATCCTTCAAAGGTTTCCTCATCCCCTAGCTACCACACCATCACAGTTTTTTATCAATTTCTATACATCCATTTTACAAAAAATGAAAAATGGCAAGACCAAAAGTAAATATTTCAACAACTAACGGCAACCTTGGTGGTTTAGCCCCTAATGTAGACGGCGTGTGCGGCCTTATCATGGCCATCCCGCAAGCACCCACCAGTGGCTTCGGTACACCGGTACTGATCAAGAGCAAAAAACAGGCAGGTGAAGAATTAGCCCAGGCCACCAATGCACTGGCACTGACTGCTATCAACGATGGATTTTTTGCAGAAGCAGCCGAAGGCAGCAAACTGTATTGCCTGTTCGTAGCAGCAGCCACCACTATGGAAGACATGTTACTTCCAGCTAACGCAGATAAACTGCTGACGTTCGCCAATGGTACTATCAGCCTGCTCGGCCTCGCTAAATTCCCTGCATCTGGCTACACGCCTGTCGTTACCGATGGTATCGATGCAGATGTTGTAAAAGCTGCAGATGCAGCGCAGATACTGTCCACCAAATGGTTCAACCTGCGCAAACCATTCCGTGCCCTCCTCCAGGGTTTTGGTTTCACAACCCCTTCCAGCGTAAAAAGTTATGCTGCTGAAAAGAAAGACAACATCGGTATCGTTCTCGGCACCGTCAACGGCAATGGCCCCCATGCTTTGCTGCTGGCCCTCGGAAGAGCTTCCGGCATGCCTGTTCAGCGTAACATCGGCAGGGTTAAAAGCGGTAGCCTGAAACTCCAGGAAAGTGCTGTCGTTAAAATCGGTGACAAAAACGTGGACGCCCTGGATAGCGTTGATCTCGACACCCTCTGGGAAAAACGTTACATCACCTTTGAACGCAACGAGGCAGCACCTGGTTATCTGTTTAATGACGATAATATGCTCGGCTCCCTTACCAGCGACTTCAGTTCTCTGCGCAATGGCCGTACCATTGACAAAGCAGTGCGTATCGCCTATGAAGTGTACTACAACGAGTTGAAAAATGATGTGGACGTAGACGACAATGGCCGCCTGAGCAGCGCCATCGAAGCAGCACTGTCATTAAACATCGAAGAAGCCATCGGCCGCAGAATGGCAGGTGAAATCAGCCAGAATAATGATGGCACGCCTGCAGTAGAAGCCCTGGTAAACCCCGATCCATCCACCTATGCAGGTCTGTACAGCGCTGCCGGTATCGACAGCCCGGATTTCAATATCCTCGCTACAAACCTGGTGTACATCTTCGTACGTATCCGTCCGAAAGGTTGCCTCAAATACATCGATGTATTCCTGGGATACACCGCTGCTTAATCATTAATTATCAATTTTAAACTAACAGCAAATGGCAATATTTGATTCAAGAGAATTTGAATGGGCGGATGTCAAGGTAGTACTCTTCGGCCGCGAAATCTCCGGCCTGCGCGGACTGACCTACAAAAAATCACAGGAGAAAGAAGTCATCTATGGCGCCGGCAACCGTCCCCTGGCCGTACAACGCGGCAATAAAAAATACGAAGGAACCCTTACCATCCTGAAAAGCGAGTTTGATCAACTGAACATAGCAGCTATCAGCGCAGGTTACAGCGACATCGTAGATGTGCCCGGTAAAGCTATCAGCATTATCGTTACCTACAAAAAAGAAGGTGACGCCTATGTGCAGGTAGACAAAATCTCCAACGTGGAATTTACTGATTTCGAAGATGGCATGAAACAAGGGGATAAGTTCAAAGAAGTGAGCTTACCGTTTATCTGCCTGGCAATCAGCAAAACCAAAGGGACCGGCAACTAAGGCCCCTGTCATCAACTATCAACAATATTATCACACTAAAAATTTAGTATACAATGTCAAAACAACTGATCGGACAGGTATCACAGGAACAGATTGATGCCTGGAAAAAAGAACACGGTAAAGTCTTTGCATACAAAATCGAAGGCCGGATAGGTTATTTAAGAACAGTATCCCGCGATGTTTACAGCCTGGCTGCCACAAAGGTTTCTTCCAGCCCGGCCAAGTTCAACGAAACTGTTATCAACGGTATCTGGCTCGGAGGCGATGAAGCTATCCGCAAAGAAGACCGCTACTACTTTGGCCTCAGCGATTTTGTTGAAGAGTTGATGAACAAGAAAAAAGGTGAACTGGGGGAGCTCTAAAAAACGCCAAAGGCGATTTTCAAAGTAACTATGTTTTATACATAGACCTCCAGTTACGCTATCATTTCGGTATAGACCCCTCCTCACTCGATGATGATTCATGGGCACAACATTGGGCCATACTGGAAGATATGCGTAAAAAAGAAGCCCAACAAAGGTCCCTCGGCATGTAGCCGGGGACCTTTAAAAAATTGACACTATGGACATCAAGTCAACGATGGCCGATTTCCAGAGCTCTCTCGGGAGAATGGCCAGAGACATGAATATTACGGCGGCCTTCAAGCTGATGGATGTAGGCGTAAAAGGCTCTGAAGCACAGCTGGATCGCCTGAACCAGGCGGTGGAGATATTCACACCCGGACTGCAGTCGCTCGCACGGATTTCAGATGATGCCGGTGCGAATATCGCTGCCTCTTTCACTAAAGCAACAGAAGAAGTCGATAATTTAACCGATGCATTCAAAGACCTGCAAAAGGTCATCAAAGCAAGTAATGCTGCCGGCAACGGAAGAAGGGGCGATGGACCTACCGGCAGGACGGAAGAAGCCGACCAGGAGCTCGCTGATGGATACCAGGAGGCAATGGGCAACATTGCCAGTGTGGGACTGGAATTGCTGGGCAAAGGCCTTGACATAGCCATGGCAAAGGAGCAGATGAACATCGAGTTCAAAGCCGCATTCGGTTCACAAGGCGGTCAAATGCAGCAGCAGGTCAAGAAAATGGCAGACGATACCACCTTTAACATGGAAGACCTTGCCCCCAATGCACTGGCATTGGCCAATGCCGGTACTGCCGTGAATGATATCGTTCCAACCCTGGGCATGCTGGGAGATATCAGCGGCGGCAGCGCAGAAAAAATGAAGGCGCTGACAGAAGCCTATGCAAGCATCCAGACCGAAGGAACACTGACCAAAGAGAATCTTGCAGCATTAAAATCAGCCGGATTTGATCCGCTGGTGGAAATGACAAAAGTTTCCGGACTGTCGATGGATCAGCTAAAAGCCAATATGGAAGCCGGTAATATCTCGACATCCATGATCCAGGAATCCTTCAAGTCTGCCACAAGCACCGGAGGCCAATACTTTGGCCTGATGGAAGAAAAAGCCTCCACACTCGGAGGCAAATGGGCCATGATCCAGGAGTCGTTCTCCAACGGACTGGGAGTAATAGGCGGCGCCGTACTGGGAGTAGTAGGCTTATTCGCCGACTTTGGAATGGCATTGAAGGATGGAGAAATCGGTGCCATGCTATTAGCCGCAGGCTTAGGCGGGCTCGCCCTTATACTGAGCTGGAATGCCATCGTCGCTGGTTTTAACGCCATTGCTTTAGGCGGACTAAATCTGGCTATGACAGTATTCAATGCACTGGCAAATGCCAACCCGATCATGTTGATCGTAACCGGACTTGCCTTACTGGTAGGTGGACTAATATATGCCTACAAACATTTTGAATGGTTTAAAAAAGGCGTACAGGTATTTTTTAATGTCCTGCTGGAAGCGGGTAAGTTTGTTCTTAACTTCTTACTGGCACCACTGGAGTTGTTTATGGAAGGTATCAGAGGTGTGCTTAATCTCATTCAAAAAGTAACCGGAGCAGACCTTTCCAGCCAGATCAATGGTATAGATAATATACTGAAAAAGAAGCATGAGCTTTTAGATCCGAAAAATCCGCTCGCTCCGCTGAATGAGCCTAAGGAAAAAGCAGCACCGGCTGCGCCAGCACCGCCAAATCCATTGCAGAACCCGGCACTAGTCCCTGCCCAGTTCCCCGGAATCAATGGACTCAAGGTTATCCCGAAGACCGGAGGCGCCACAGCGACCACAACTACCGGAGCTACCGGAATCAGCGGTGCACAGGCATCTACATCCATACAACCGGACCAAAACCTGGGTAATCGCTCAGACTCCATTAACAGCGGAGGAAAAAGTGCCATCACCATCAACATAGGCAAACAGATTGAAACGCTGGAAATCCACGCCATGAGCGCGAAAGAAGGCATTGAAGAAATGACAGGACTGATTCGCGAAGAAATGCGCCGGGTATTCTATTCCCTGAACGGACTGGCCACTTAAACAATTTGACAATGGCAAAATTTGATTTAGCGAAGCTCTATAATGAAGCATTTAACCGTAATCCCGGAAAGGACTTTGACATCAAGGAAGCGGTTGGTCAGACAGGCCTCACAAAGCTGGGAAAGCCTTATTCCTTTACCGATGACCAGAAGCGGGGACATTTCTCTCCGGTGAAGCTCAACGACTACGTATTGCCTTTTGCTACAGTAGAAGTTACCTGCAAGCGGACATATACAGCCACACCTATGCCGGAGAGAAACGGCTCCGTAAAGGAAGTAACAGGCAGAGATGACTACATCATCAATATCAAAGGGATTGACATCTCTGATGAAGAAGGAGGCCCGACAGAAGCGATGAGTAAGATCGAAGCGTTTTTTTTGTCTAAGGAAAAGATAACGATTGATAATATCATTACCAATATCTTCCTGAAAGGCAGACCCTACGCCATGATCACCGACATGAAATTCTCCCGGGAGAAGAGTACCGAAAACGCAAGGCCATACGAAATTTCGTTGCTGAGCGATGATATATACACGCTTGAATTTATAGGAAATGTTCATTCTTAACAGCAAAATCAGCATCGGTCAATACGGTAACATCAAACCAATAGAAGCCAAAATCACCCGGAGCATTTTTGATCTGGTAGACAAGGCTACCCTGACCATACCAAAGAAAGCGACTGTTATGCAGGGGTTGATTAAGAAGGAAGACCAGGTAAACGCAGCCACCTTGTTTAAGGCCGGCGATGCAGTGAGTATAGAACTGGGGTATAATGAGCAGTACAGGACTGAGTTTAAAGGGTTTGTTACAGAGATTGACAATGCGAAAAACGTGGTGATTACCTGTGAGGGATTCAGCTATAAACTTCGTAACAAAAACTTCAACGAACAATCAGGCAAAACCTCCCTCAAGGACCTGTTGCAGAAGGTCATCGCCGGTACAGGATTAACCCTTGCTGATGATATTCCAGGAATGGTGATCGATAAGTGGGAATTAAAAAACGTCAACGGCCTCCAGGTATTGATGGCCCTCAAGGCAGCCTTCCCTCTCGAACTGTTCTTTGACGGTGAAGCCCTGGCCGTTAATCTACTGAACCGGCACGGCAAAGTATCAACGATTAATCTGCGGATGGGATATAATGTGATCAGTAATGACCAGCTCAAATATAAAAAGGGGCCTGCATCCAGGGTGACGGTAAAAGTCACCTCCGCTAAAAAAGATGGTACTGCCGCCACTAATACCGCCAGCAGCAGTGAAAACAAAAGTGCCCGAAATGTAACAGACAAAACAACGTTGGATGACATTGGTAAAAAATATACCAATACCACGAATTATGAAGGATACGAAGGTAAAATCACCTGCTTCCTGCAACCTTACATACAGCCAGGTGATACCGTGTATCTCGAAGATCTGAAATTCAACGAAAAAACGGCATTGTACTATGTTCAGAGCACCGCTGTCACCTATGGTCCCAGCAAGGCCAACAGGGAAATAACCATCAGTCAGAAAAAATAAATACCGATGTCAAAGGAAATTCATGATATCGCAGCAGCGATGGCCAGCTTCGCTTCGAAATACGGTCCTGAAACAATCTTTCAGGGTATTGTACACTCAGTAGACGACAAAGAGGATACTGTAGCAGTGGAATTGCTGGATGGGTATAAAATCCCCGACGTACGCCTGAAAAGTGTCATCAAGGACGGTGGTAAAATACTGCTCGTTCCAAAAACAGGCAGCAATGTGTTGATCGCACGTATAGACGGCACCGATGACTACGTGATACTGACGGTACATGAAGTAAGCCGCGTCCTCTACAAAATTGGCAATACAACGATGAATGTTGATGATAAGGGCTACTTGTTTAAACGTGATAATGAAACGCTGCGTAAGTTATTCGACGACTTGCTCGATGCCATCTTACAAATGCGTTTCACCACACAAAGCGGCCCTACCATCAACCTCGTAAACGCCACTACCTTTCAACAAATTAAAAACCGGGTTAAAAACCTTTTAAAAGATGATGAATGAAGCTAGACTGAAAGCCAGCATCCGTGCAGCTTTTAGTGAAGAAAACGAAAAAAGTGATGCCCCCGGAGCCATGGACAGGATTGCGGAGAAGATCGCCAAAGCAGTCATCGCCGAGGTGAAGGCTATAGAGATCACTTATATTTCAGGGCTCACATCTGCCACTGGCGGCCCGGTAACACCTTCTGGCCCACTAAAATATACCATCCAATGATTGACATACTTCTGAATGAAAGCGGTGATCTCTCTTTTGTAAAAGCGGACCTCGAAACAGGGGAATGCACCATGCAGAATCAATTACTGCTGCTGATGAGCAACCGTGGCGACTGGCGTGAATTTCCCACTACCGGGATTGGCCTGCCTTCCTTTTTGAAAGATGAAGACCGGTATGCCTTCCTGGGTGACATAAAACCGGAATTTGAAAGAGACGGTATGAAAGTCACCAGCATCCGGCTCGACGAAAATGGACACTTAAATATTGATGCAACATATGGCAATAACAGTTAAACCCCATCAATGCCTGTTTGATATTGTGCTCCGCGAAACCGGTAGTATCAGCAGCGTTTTTACCATCGCCATGTTGAATGATATCAACATTACCGACGAGTTAACGGGCGGACAGGTCCTGGAAACAGCAGGGGCCAGGATACTGGACAACTCGGTGACAACGTACTACAGGGATTTTAATATTTACCCCGGTACATCTCTCACCCTGGATTCAGCAACCATCTCACGGGGAGGTATTGGATTTATGGGTATAGGCATTGACTTCAAGATTAGTTAACAATGGCAAGAACAATTCAAGAAATACAATCGCAGATTATCGATAAAATAGCTTCCTCCAGGGAATTGCAGGCACTCAACAACATCAGCAATACTTCCATCTACCGGTTGTTTGTTTATGTGGTGGCCGTTTGCCAATGGACACTCGACCAGTTATTTGATCTGCACAAACAGGAGGTCAATGACCTCATCAGCCGCATGAAACCACATAGCATGAAATGGTATGCCGAAAAAGCAAAACTGTTTCAATACGGCTTTAACCTCAAACAGGAAAGCGATGAGTATGACAATACCGACGCCACCACAGAGGAAATCACGGCCAGCAGGGTGGTAAGCTTTTGCGCCATCGTAGAACAGCCTGATGGCAGAGGTGTACTGGCACTGCGTGTGAAAGCTGCTTCCAATCAGGGCGATCTGCAAAAATTAACGGCCGACCAGTTACTGGCTTTCACCACCTATATGAACACCATTAAGGATGCCGGTGTAAGATTGCTCGTCAGCTCTGACCCTGCTGATAACCTGCGGTTAAGAATCAATATCTATTACAACCCGCTTGTGCTGTCCAGCAACGGCTCACGCCTGGATGGTAATGGTCCCAATCCAGTGGTAACCGCCATCAGGAACTACCTGAAACAGCTGCCCTTTAATGGCTGGCTGGTACTCACCTATCTCACAGACGCATTGCAACAGGTAGATGGTGTGGTTATCCCGCAAATATTGCAGGCAGAAGCCCGCTATGGCACCCTGCCATTCAAGGCTTTCGATGTGATGTATCAGCCCGACGCAGGTTATCTCCGCATCGATGAGGAAAACGATCTCGATATTCAGTACATCCCTCAAAGTAGTATTATATGATGAAGATATTCGAGATAGATTTCAGGCGGCTTGTAACGGCGTTGTTACCTCCCCGCCTACGTAAGCCCCGCATGCTGGAATGGCTCATAGCGCTCACCTATCCTGTGCAGCTGCTGTACAACGACTTCCGTTCCAACAGAAAGGCCAATCTCAAAAGGTTGAGCATCACTCCGCAGGTATGCTATCTGACCTGGGCACTCAACGATCGTTATGACTTCGGATTACGACGCATACGCATCGCAGACCCATACATCCGCGAACAGGCCTATGTATATCAGGAAGCGGAAAGTAAACCGCTGTACCTCGACGCAAACCATCCGCATTACATTTATTCGACCACCGAAACCATCGCTGTAAGCGTAGACTTTGTAGTACTGCTGCCGACAGGTTTAAGGTATGCTGAAAACGAAATGCGGGCATTCATCGACAGCTATAAATTAGCCAGTAAAGAATATAAAATACAACTGACATGAGTAATAAACGAGTGGATTTCGGCAACCTCGGTGGTTTCCCTTTAACACAAGACGTATTGGCATACATGCAATCATCCTACCGTGATGCATTGACAGGTCTGGCAAGAGTTTGCGGCAACAAAGTCATTGTTTCCGGAATGTCGGAAAATGGCACGATCGTGGCCGACGGCTGGATTTTGCATGATGGAGAGCTGCTGCCGTTTGTAGGTGGACCCAAACAAAACACTTACATCATCATAGACGACAACAAACCTGTAACCTTCGAAGACGGTGTGTCAAGAACCGTATTGTTTAACAGGTACGCACGCTTCGGCAGCGGTGGTTTTCCATACAGCGACCTGGTGAGACTGGACAGCATGGCCTCATTGAAAGACAACATTGCTACCCTGAATAACAATTTAAGTACGCTCAATGCCAACTTCCTGGCGCATCGTTCGGCCGTGAATCCGCATGGCATGACCAAAGCAGATGTTGGCCTGGGAAATATCCCCAACGCCATCTCCAGCGACCCTGCATCCAACAACCCCGCAGTACTGGCTACCACAGCAGCCCTTGCAGCCGCCAACAGATTTTTGTTGTCCGGGACTATCGACTTGCCTGATATTGACAGGGACCTGAACATCAGAGTCTGGTTCAACAGATACATCTACGACTCCTACATTGTGGTAGGCTCCTTGAGAAGCCGTGGTTACTGGAATGATGACAATGATTGTCATTATACCGTTAAAAACCTTGATTATAACGGTTTCGACCTGCTCATCAGGGAGAACTCTACAGACAATCAGCGAATATCATTCGATTACCTAATCATTAAACGATAATATGCCAATACAAGACAGAAACAGACTGAAAAGCTGGTTTGAAACGGGGGATTATCCCACCCAGCAACAGTTTTGGGATCTTATCGATAGTTTTTTACATCGACTGGAAGATACTATTGATATTGAAAATGTACGAAACCTCCGTACGCTTCTGAATGCCAAGGCGGATTATGAGCAATTACAGGCTCACTTCACAAATGTGTCTAACCCACACCAGGTAACGAAAGAACAGATCGGACTTGGCAATCTTCCCAACGCAATCTCCAGTGACTACAACCAGGACAAGGAAGATGTACTGGCCACCAGTGCAGCAGTATATCGTTTATCACGGCTGATACAGGCAAGGGACGTAGAAGAAGCAATCTATACAACTGATAGTGCCTATGGAATCAGGAATAACAGCCTCCTCGAAAAAATTGCTGTAATGCCGGCCACAGATATCACACTAAGCATTGGTTCCTCCGCCGGCGATAAAGATATACTGGATAATCTGCTGCTCATCGGTGGCAAAGCGAACGTAATTCAGCTGGATCAATATGCTTATAACGCCGAAAAAAAGCTGTTCTTCTCTGGTATTACCGCTAAAACGGTTATCAGGTTTTACGTAAGATAATATCTTCTGTTGCCCCGTACATACAAGTCTGCCGGCTATGCCGGCAGTACTTTGCATGAATAATACAATTCATTTGAGATATTCAACCCCATCATACAATGAAGCAATTTCTTATATACAGTGCTTTATTCACAATACTGACAATCCACATCACTTTTGCCCAGAGTAATATTTCTGCCAATCGTGTTGCCGTAAAAGATTCATTATCACTCAAAGGTGCATGGGTAAACAGTATTAACAACGACAGCACCCTGAAGTCTGCCAGTGATAAAAGCATTTCAACAGACGGTGCCCTGAAGAAGTATATTCTTCAGGCATTGAGTGATACCGGCAACATCAACAAGTTATCACTGCAATCCTTGTTTGATATATTTTCTATGCAACCACATGCCATGAAAGTAAACACCCGTTTTACGTATATGCCGGGCATCACTGGCCAATCTTTTGATTTTGAGTTTATCAGTTCAGATAGTATTGTCACTACACTAACAACCCGGCCTGATAAAACTGGCTGGATATATGTGTTCGGTAAACCACCCTATACTATAAAATGTAAGTCTGTAGCTGCAGATTCCGGATTTTTCACATACTTCAATATATATAAACGTTCGGAGGATGGATCTCCCCAATCTCTTCTATCCCATACATACATTTCCAGGGACTCTATCAAAATCGAAAAGACCGGAGTGATAGAGGATAATATCTGGATTTATATTGGTTACAGTGAAATGGGCAGTCAGGATCCGGCGCAATTTTTCTACTTAAATACTAAACTGGTAAATCTCACCAATGATGTATCCGTTAATTTTCTGGGTGATATAATTTACCCCGGCACGTCTGAGCTGATTGGCCAACGTATACAACCAGATCAGGGTATATTCCGCTATTACATTTACCCAGCAAAGGCAATCAAAACAATTAATGGCGCCTACTCGTTCTATCTGCCGCTAACAAAGAGCATTGAACTTGAAATATGGGCAAACGGCCAGCTATCCGGAATTACCCGTGTGGATCCTCAGCAGCCTAACCCCGAATTTTCCGTAACGCTTCCTGTATCTGATCTTACCATATATGTACGTGACGTTACAACTAAATAATAACGTTTAATTCAAGATCATTTTTCCCAAACAATTATATGAATAAGTTAATCCTGCTTTGCTGCATTTGCTGCCTGCACCTGTCTGTATTTGCTCAAAGTGTACTCAATGTCAACCGCCTGATCGTGAAAGATTCCATTGCCATTAATGGTAAGTGGATCAGGCAGTTCGGGAACGACAGCACCATGCAACGTGCCTCAGACCAGTCTGTATCCACCAGCGCCGCCTGGAAACAGTATATAGATCACAACATGAAGGTAACCCAACCGGGAAAAACCAGTCGCACAGACAGTATGCTGACACTTCTACCGGCCACGCGAGAACTCGCCCTGGCACCGGTTCGTGTTGCACCTGAATTTGACAGCCGTTTGTTACTGCCTCCATTATTCAAGTTGATCATGAGGCCGGAAGAAGATTCAATGGTGGGATTTTTCGATCCCATTACTTTTAATGTCACCAGCAGCGATGGTATTACTACGCCAATTGTGGTAAAGGGAAATCAACCGGATGTTGCCTTTGCTAAAGGGCAGCCACCCTTTAAGCTCTCCTGCTCCTTTATCAACAATCATCCCGGACAGACAATTCGGTTATCTTCAAGGGTTGGATTTCAAGAACAGGTATCATTTGCACCGGTTTACAGCGCACTGGCTACCTGGCAACAAGCCGATTACCTGGACACTATACAATTTACCATGAGTAACCTGTATGGTTTCATTCGGTTCAGAATGGCAATAAAGGATATCGATACGGCCCCCACCATGCGTTTGAAAATATACAATAGAAGTAATTATATATATTATACGAAGTCCAACCCCAATCTTTATCTATTGCCCGGCGAGAGTTGCAATACACTTTATCCCGCCAGGATATCCGAAAAATTCGGAATTGCTGCTTCCCGGATGATTTCATCTATATACGGATTTAACGCGTTATACACTGATGAAAAAATACAATACAATGTGAAGTTATATAAGAATGGAGTACAGATTTCATCCACCTCACTTTTTGAGTCATTTATGCTGGATGAAACCTGGAAGGAAGCAATCATTATCTGCGAATAAATTTTATCTATGAGACACCTTTTTAATATTGTTTTACTGACCTTGTTTGTATTGTCACAGGTGAACGCCCAAACAGTCACAACAGGCAGAGTAATCGTAAAAGATTCAATATCGCTCAATGGCCGCTGGATACAGGGTATAACATCGGATAGTACCCTTACGGATGCTGGCACTAACATACTCGCTACAGCACAGGCATTAAAAGCTTATGCTGATGCCAGGACATTCAGTATAAAGGATAGTTCCGGCATACTGCGGGATAGCTCGCTGACCATAGATCCGGTTTCCCGTGAACTGGCTATGGCTCCTTATGTTGCAGGCGATGTCAATACCATACTACGGCTGTTTACTAACAATGGGTATGGCCTCAGCGTTTTTATATTGCCCGGTTTGAATGGTGGCGGTATATTAACCGACTCCATTTATGTGGATATTACCAGCAGTGATGGTGTTCTTACACAGGTAGCCAAAGCCCCTGGATATTTCATCAGTGTATTTTATGCAAAAGGCTATGCTCCGTTTAAAGTAAAAGCGCGGCTGGCCAATAACAGTACAATCGCCAATTACACACTGAAAGCCTTTAGATTGTCGGATAGAGATTTTATAGATGGAACTACCTATAATGTTTATCAGTGGGCCTATCACGGAGATACGATCCTGTATCATTTAAAGCATATATATAGCACGGTTTGCCTGGATGGCAATCAATGGCCAACAGCAGACAGTCTACCTACGGACCCTGCTTCCCTGGCCAAAGTATCTATCATCAACCGTACCAGGAAGGCCTGCCTGAATGTGACGGGGTTTCGCAATCAGTCCATCCTGTTCCCTGATCAGACAACACATTTCAGATCTCTCCGCACCGGAACACTGGCATATACCGTAAGAGGATACACGCTCTCTGAAAACAATGGATATACCCTGCATGCATTATCCAATACTGTGAAAGTAACCGTCCTTAAAAATGGGATAACGTACGAAAATGTAGAACTCCAGGGAAATCCTGGCTCCCGGCGGGTGAACCTGGACAACAGTGTCACCGATTTAACCATCATTTTAGAAGATAAATAAACTAGTGCATGAAGCTGAAAAGGAAATATTTATTGATCACATGTCTATGCTGGCAGTTCTCTGCATATGCGCAAAGTACTATATATACCAACCGACTTGCAGCAAAGGACTCTATTCAGTTGAAGAACAGTTGGATCAGTAAGCTGATCACAGATGATTTACAACAGGCGGCTCCCCATTCACTTGCAGGAGACAGTGCCATGAAGAAATATGTAAATAAAATCACCGGTAAACCACCAATAGGAGAGTCTTCCAGACTATGGAATCTGATAACACCGGACCAACAGGATGGTGCTATGAAACTGGCAGCAGTGCCCTCTCCCCTGCCAATAGATACTGATACGCTCCTGGATAAATTGTTTATCCACCCTCAGTATTTTAAATTGTTCTATTCACAAGCCAATTTTCGCGGTAGCGATACCCTTACTGGAACTATCACCAGTAGCGATGGCATAGTGACTCCCTTTGTATTAAGCGAACTACACACCCGTTTTATAGCATATGGTAAACCTCCCTTTGATCTTGATTGTTGGCTCACCTCTAAAAATCCCGACATATGGGCCTTAGTATATTTTTGCAATGCTTATGCCGATGATGAAACCGGCATATGTGTATCGGCCAGTCGTAAGATACCGTATGGAGAGTCTTCCCATATTGTCGTCCGTGGATTAAATACCCATATGCAGTTAGTCAGGAATGAGATGTACGATACTACACTACCGACCCACTCTGACTCGCTCACGGTAAATATGAAATTAGACAATAGATCTGCTAGCCTGGCCATGCGTGTGAATGATGAAACACTGCTTCCGGGCGAAACACGCGCCTTTCGTAACTGCATTGTTACAGTCAAAGGGAACAACGGCACCTTACTGCAGTTCGAGGCACTCACGCTGCGTTATACCCGTGATGGCAGGGCTGGTTTCGCCAATCTCCCGGCACCGCCGGTTACGGTGACGGTTAATCGTAATGGTCAGCAATATTTTAAAGGGCCGGTACAGGGCGCCGTTAAGTTTATACTCGATGCCGGCTGGAAAGACGCGGAGGTAATATTGGAAGACTAGACCTCTTATCCATGGCTAACCTGAACAAAACCGGACGACTGGATTTTTTTATCCGGTCGTCTGGTTTTTTCTTATTTACATAAAACAAAAAAGGGCATCTCTGAAGAGACACCCTTTTGTCAACAACGCATTATTTGTCCCACCAAACCCTCTTTAACCAATCATTTTTACCACCGATCCTATTCAATGCTTCTCTATAATTTTTGGTATTGTTAAACGCTTCTGTGGCCGGATAAAACAGCCGGCGTGGCATGACACCACCGGTAACAGATTCACCGTCTACGTCTTTTACCGGCAACGTTTTAGGAAAGCCTGTCCTTCTCAGATTGGCATAAGCCTCATAGCCATTGGGGAAAAGCGCCACCCATTTCTGCATATTGATCTGTTCCAGCTCTTTGCCGGCAGTCAGTGTATGAGCAGTCACGAAGTCCGATGCTTTCTGAGGATCCACCGGATTCATATCAGGATATATATCCAGCTGTTTCATAGCAGTCCGGATAGCTTCCTGGTAATGCTGGTTGGCATCATCACCGGTCCATCCACGGGCAGCCGCCTCTGCTTTCAGGAATTCCACCTCTGCATATCCGAAATGCAGGAACGGAGCTTTCAGCTGATAAAAAGGGGTATTGACTTTGCAGAATTTGTCGGCCTGTTCTATCATAGTGCCATCAGGTGCTCTCCAGGCGCCCCATTCATCCCACCAGTACAAACCTGGTGCAATCGGCATATAATTGGTCAGGTGGGTGATATCTCTTCCTCTGCTATCTCTGTTAATAAAAAAGGCGCTGAGCCTGGGGTCATTTTCAGCTTTCAGGTAGTTCACAAAAGTGGCGCTGCCGTTGCTGTAAAGATAGGTCTGTGTTTCCTGTAAGGCCTGTGCCAAACCATTGCCACGCAGATCAGGATAGGCATACTCTTCATGTACCATCTTAAAATTATCATTGGCACTGGTAAAGGTACCACCGGCAACGGCAGCCTGTACTTCCTGTCTGGCCCTGTTTTCATCCACTTTGGACAGACGCATACCCAGTCTCAGCCGCAGGGAGTTGGCCAGCTTTTTCCATTTTGCCACATCACCCTGATATACGATATCATTGTCCAGTCTGTCTTTGGTAGCATCAAACTGTTTCACTGCTTCGGTCAGTTCCTTGAACAGATCATTGTAGATATCTTCCTGCTTATCGTAGCGGGGTGTATAGGTATTTTTATAATACGCCATGCCAGCTTCAAAGTAAGGCACATCTCCATAGGTATCTGTCAGGATAGAGAAGATGTATACTTTCAGGATACGGCCGGCAGCCATGTAATTCACCAGCTGCGGGTCATTGTCGCAGCGATGCAACATATCGATGAGCTGTTTAAGACTGCGGTTATAAAAGATCTCCCATACACGTTCATTAAAAAAATCATCGCGTACAAACTTGGAACCTACACGCTGCCCATAAGCGCCGTTCATGTATTGTACCATCGGCTGGAAGATATGCAGGTTCGCATAGCCTGCCTCACGGCCACCACTGAGAAAATAGGCAGCTGCAGCCAGTTGTTGTCCTGGTGCGATGGTATTACCTCTGGTAGGATTCTCGTTGATCGTTTCAAAATCTTTCGTACAACTACCTAACAGCAGTACGGTGAATATTAGTAGAAAAATATTTTTCATCTTCATGGATTTAAAATTTTGCATACAGGTTGATACCATAAGAGCGGCGGGTAGGCAGAGAACCATATTCAAAACCCTGTCCGTTACTGTTGTTGTAGCTGGACTGCGGGTCAATGTTTGGTACATCTTTACTTAAGATGAACAGGTTACGGGCCACGAGTGACACCGTCAGATCGCGGATCATGGTTTTGCGCAGGATACTTTTAGGGAGATGATAATCCAGTGTGATCTGACGCACTTTCACGAAGGAAGCATCATAGATAAACGCTTCAGGGATATTGTCGGTGATACGGGTCCAGTATACCTGCGGGCTTACAAAGCCGGATGCTGATTTATATTTTTTGTTACCATTGCCATCTACCCCATCTTCCTGCACACCGGTTACGAAAATACCGCCGGTTGGTTTCCAGTTGCCAGGCTCAACACCAGCTGCCACCCTTTCTTTTTCAGACTGGGTCCAGCTTTCGCGGCCTTCCAGAGTTCCTTTCTGACGCCCGTTGGCATAAGCACGCAGGTTGGTCATGGAGTAGATATGCCCACCATGTCTGACGTCCAGCAATACAGACAATGCAAAGTTTTTATAGGCAAAACGATTGTTGATACCACCAATCCATTTGAACTGACCATTACCCAGACGGGTATCTTCGGCTTCATAACGGGGCAGCAGCTTATCATCCAGCACCACAGTGCCTTTATCATCTCTCAGAAACTTACGTCCTACAATAATCCCATACTCCTCTCCTTCCTGGGCCACAATGGAGGCATTGGCCCAACGTGCGGATGCCAGGGTATAATAACCGGAAACCAGCGGACTTAACTCCAGGATCTTGTTCACGTTGCGGGCCCAGGTAATGTTCATATCCCAGTTGAAATTTTTGGATACGATGGGTTTGATACCCAGTGCTACTTCCACCCCTTTGTTCTGCACATTGCCGGAGTTGATGGCGGCGGCGGTATAACCACTGGCAGAAGAAATGGTAGGGAACAACACCTGATCTCTTGTATTGGATTTGTAGAAGGTAACATCCATGTTTACCCTGTTACGCAGCATTACCAGATTGATACCTGCTTCATAAGACCTGCTGATACTGGGTTTCAGCCCTTCGAAAGGTACCCTGTCTACCGCTACGCCACCGATAGAATAACCTCCCACCATAGGGATATTGGGGTTGTTGGCGTAGCTAATTTTCAACTGATAGGGATCAACTGCATCAGTACCGGTTTGCGCCACGGATAAACGGATCTTACCGAAGTTCAGCAGCTCGTTCTGCGGCATCAGTTCGGAGAACACAAAGCTGGCGGATACTGAGGGATAGAAGAAGGAGTTTTTGCCAGTGGCCAGTGTAGAGGACCAGTCATTACGGCCTGTCAGGTCCAGGTACAAATAGTTTTTGTAAGCCACACTCAGCGCGCCATACACGGAATTAATCCGTTTACGGTTGACGGTTTCTTCACTGAGTTTTGTCCTGAAATTGTTGATACTTTTAATACCTCTGACACTGATATCTCTACCTCTGGTATCGAGTACATTTTCTTCATAGTCCATGCGGTTTGTACCCAGGTTGGCGTTTATCTGAAAATCCTTTACCTGTTTGCTGAAGGTCAGTAACAGTTCGGAATTGGTTTCCCGCAAAGTGCGGTCTTTCAGGGCAATCGCTCCTGTGGTGTTAAAGGGTGAGGAAAATTCTGTAAACTCCCGAAAGCTGAATTTCGAATAATCGGTACCGGTGCGGCCCTGAATGCTCAGGTATGGGGTAAGCTGGTATTTCAGCATCGCGAAGCCGGTAAGTCTGTCCTGTTTACTGTTGTTGGGCTGCTCGTTTAAAGCCCAGTAGGGGTTTACCTGATAGGGTTCATTATTCCAGTCGATGTAATCACCGGTCTTGGGGTTTTTGTATTCTTTGAGCCAGTCTATGGAGATATTGGGGGCAATACCACTCAGTACATAACCGATGTTATTCGGGTTATCAGACAAAGCCGGGCGGTTATTGACTTTTTCGTTGAGGTAAGCCACCTTGGCATCGATACTCAGTTTGTCGGTCAGCTTCGAAGTGCCTCTGATGGCGAAGTTGTGTCGGTCCAGTCCACTGGCCGGTACAATGTCCTTGTTGTGCAGGTTGGTATAGGTAAAGCGCAGCTGGGTTTTATCATTACCGGTGGCCATGGCGATGGAGTTGGACAGTGTCAGGCCTTCGCGGAAAAATTTCTGGATAGGGTTGACAGCTTTTACGTAAGGCACTCTGTTACCATTCCACAGCCAGGTTGTACTGTCGGCGCTCAGTTTTGGGCCCCAGCTGGATTGTGTATAGGTACGGGCGGTGGCCGCATCACGGGGTAACTGTCCTGCACGGCCGGAACCGTATTCTTCCTGGAAATCGTAGCTGTTATTGAGTTTCTCCAGTACAGCATTGGAAGTCACTTCCACTTCCAGTCCTTTATTATTTCCTTTTTTGGTGGTGATGAGGATAACACCGTTGGATGCTCTGCTGCCGTATAATGCGGTAGCAGCGCCACCTTTCAGCACCGACATGGTTTCTATTTCATCGGGGTTGATAATGCTGGTACCATCACCCAGATCGTAACCACCATATTTATCGGCCTGTCCGGGTGAGGAGTTATTGATAGGAACTCCATCGATCACATACAATGGCTGGTTATCACCGCCTACTACTTTTACACCACGCAGGGTCACTTTCACGGAAGCACCTACGCCGCTGTTGGTCATGTTTACATCGAGGCCGGCCACTCTTCCCGCCAAAGAAGCCACGGGATTGTTTTCCCTGGCTTTGGTAAAATCGGAACCTTTTACATCGGTATAAGCATAACCCAATGAACGTTGCTGACGGCCTATACCCAGTGCTGTCACCACTACAGTGTTCATTTCAGCAATACGGCGGGCCAGTTGTACATCAGCAGATTTGTTACCCCTGACTGTATTCACAGCAGTTTCATAACCGATAAAAGCTACCTGATAAGTGCCGCCTTCCGGAGCAGACAAAGTGAAAGAACCATCTTCGCCGGATACCACCGACTTACCGGTTTCCCGGGAAGTGATCACCGCACCGGGTAATGCTTCTCCGGTCTGTTTGTCCATGATACGGCCTTTAAGCTGGATCAGCGGGCCTTGTACTTTCGGCACCTGTTTGATCACCACATGTGCACCCATGGCTTTGATCTGGAAGCTGTTCACCGGAAACAATACTTTGAGGATGTTTTCCAGCTGGGTATTTTTTTCCTTAAAAGAGAAGTTACCACGCCCGTTCACAATTTCATTGGGATAGGCAAATGAAATACTGAGCTGTTTTTCAATCAGGGCCAGTATCTCAGGTACAGGTCTGTCGGTAACTTCGAGGGATACCCGCTTCGACAATACAGAGGATTTATCTTGCGCGAACGCGCGGGCACAGGTTAAAACGATCATAATGACCGTACAAATAAATTTAACTTTTTTCATGCTACGCATTTGATTTTAGTTGATACATATACAGTAACAGACAGCAGCTGGCAATTACCTTTTCTGCAGAAAAGATATCAGATGGAAATTACAGGCATAACAAGGTCACAGGCCAATGGCCAGGCATTACAGGTTAGCCGGTAATATTAAGTTATGATCAGAATATTGCGATGCGGATAAGCTACTTCATCTTTCTCAGTACATACTCCGCCGCGGAAATATGGTCTGCTTTCAGGTCAAGCATTTCCCTGATTACTCCCAAAGCTTCTTCAAGCGTTATATTTTTAAATCGTGCTGTTATATTTTCATGTAACATGGTCGTATCTGCAACATCTATCCTCACATGATAAAAGGAAGACAGTGTATTCAATACCGTAGTCAGCGGCTGGTTGTTAAAACTCAGGTCATTGTTGGCCCATCCACAGCGGTATTCAAAGGCTCCTTCCATCTTCTCTACCTTGCCGGTATAACCATCCACTTTTCCCATAGTCGCCGGCGTTAGTATCACACCTTCCTTTCCTGCTGCAGCACTCAGTTTCACCTTTCCATCCCATACTGCTACATCGGTATAGTCAGTGGAAGTTTTAACGTTAAAAGAAGTACCCAGTACTTCCACCGCTGCATTGGCAGCGTTTACAACAAAACGTTGTTGTTCATTTTGTACGATATCAAAAAATGCTTCACCACTTTGCAGCTCCACCGCCCGGTCCCGGAAGTTTTTATGATAGTGCAGGATACTACCTGGTTTCATAAAAACAACGGAACCATCCGGCAGCCGCAGGCTGTCTTTAAAGTTACCTTGCGCGATATAGGTGACCACTTCCTTTCCCTGTTGTTCATGTATCCACCACCATCCCGCCAGGATTGTCAGCGGCAGCAATACAGCGGCCACTTTCCACCAGTGGCGGCGGAAGATAGTTTTCATCGGCTGTTTACGTGCTACAGTGGCCAGTTGCAGGTTATCCCATCCGGTTGCCACGTCAAAATCATGTTCCGGCAGCGCTGCTGCTGTTTTCCACAGCCGGCTGTAATCCGCCAGCAGGGCCGCATGCGTTTCATCTTCCAGCAACCAGTCCTTCAACTGTTGCTGTTTCGCTGCATTGTCCGGTTCAGACAAACAGGCTATGATGAACGCTGGTACTTCCTCTTTTTTCATGGCTGTATACTATTATGACAATTGAGAAATGATAAACTTTGATGTCAGCGTAATTTTTTTTTCGGCAGCAGAGTATCGCGCAGGGAACTGAGTGCTACCGACAGCTGATAATAGACCGTATTGAGGGTAATACCGAGCTTCTCCGCTATTTCAGCCGGTTCCAGGCCCTGTACCCTGCTCAGGATAAAGATCTCCCGGCAACGGGGCGCCAACGGAGCCAGGTGGTTTAACAGCTCCTGCTGAAACAGGATATAATCTGCGATCTCATAAAAGGAGGCGGTATCTGATTCAAAACGTAGTAATTCTTCACTGACAGTACGGGAACGGCGCTTTAATTCATTGATGGACATATTGGTAATGGCGCGGAACAGGTAATGCCGCACCTCTCCGGTAATAGTGAGGGTATTCCCTTTTTCCCAGAGGTGTACAAACAGGTTATGCACCATATCTTTTGCCAGCCCTTCATCCTGTACCCAACGGAAGGCCAGCAGATAGAGTTCCCTGCTGTAGGTATTGTACAGGTGATGGAATACATCTTTATCCTGGTTACGCAAGCCCTCAGTGATCTGGGCAGCGGAGACAGTCCGGTTGTGTTGCGTCATTTTTTAAGCATAGGGTTGTAATGCTGTGTGTCAGCAATGCTACAAAGTACAAAGTATTTTTAATTGAAGAAGAAGGGAAATGGTTATTTCCGGCAGATGAGCTGATAAGCGCCAGGGGTGATACCTTCGGTGTTTTTAAAGAGGCGCACAAAATAGTTGGTATCATTGAATCCGCATTGTATGCCCACCTGACTTACGGTATACCTGTTGTCTGCCAATAGTTGTTTGGCCAGCTTGATCCTTTCGCGGTTAATATATTCAAGTGGGGTGATGCCAAACTGCTCTTTAAACCATTTGAAGAAGATGTTGCGGCTCAGATAGGCTTTTTTACAGAGTGTATCAACCGCAATTTTTTCTGTGAGATGTTCGTGAATATAATGCAGTACAAAATGCAGGCGGCTGTTGTTGCTGTCTACCGCGCTCTCTTCTTCAATTACCCGCAGATGCTGGCTCTGAAGGATGCGGATCAGCAGCTCTTTCATGTTGAGGTCCGCATAGATGTCTTTATTCAGGTCTGCACTGTGACAGATACGTACCAGCTTGTTGATGACAGCAGTGATATTTTCATCATTATCAAAATGATATTTGTGGAACTGCAGGCGCCATTCATTTTTTTCGGTGGGCTCACTGTTGTAATGATCATTCAGGTATTGCAGGGTATTGCGGATATACATATCGTCTACTGTAAGTGCAATGCACTGCGTAGGGTTGTCTGGTGTTGCTTCCGGGAAATCGATGATCATAGCCCCGTTGGCGGGTACAATCACAGATTCGCCGGGATAATATTCAAATGCCGGCCGGTCGGGCAGATGCATCACTTTTTTACCTCTTACCATACTGGTGATCACAAAATCACCAAAAGACAATGGTACTTTATACGCTTGCTGATAACTCTCAAAGATATTCAGCTCGCAGTTTTTCAGGTTATAGATACGCCTGTTCTCTACCAGCTGTTGCAAATACCTGGGATGGGTAAAATCTATATGGTCCACATAATTTTTTACCGGCATAACTATCACTTTTACTCCTATCAATTTACTGAATTTCCCCGCAGGAAATAAAAGATAGGTACGATTGTGCTATAGATAAGTACGAAAATCTGCCATCAACCCCTTTATCTTTAGCAAATTAGCGTTGTAGCGCCACAGAAGCCACAGGCAGTACAGCGCGCAGTATTTCCTCATCAAAAAAAGTTCCGTTATGAAAAGTACAGCAACTGCTGGTATTCCTGACCCTCATATAGCAGAACGGCCGGAATTCAAAGCCAGATATGAACATTATATAGGTGGTCAATGGGTGAAACCTGACAGTGGTGAATATTTTGATAATATATCACCTATTGATGGTAAAGTATTTACCCAGGCTGCCCGGGGCAATGCCCGGGATGTAGAAAAAGCGATTGATGCAGCCCATCAGGCCTTTGCTACCTGGAGCAAAACATCTGCCACCTATCGCAGTAATATCCTGCTTCGGATTGCCCAGGTGATTGAAGACAACCTCGACTACCTGGCTATAATAGAAACAATAGACAACGGGAAGGCCCTCCGCGAAACCCGCGCCGCCGACATCCCGCTGGTAGTAGACCATTTCCGGTATTTTGCCGGCGTTATCCGCAGTGAAGAAGGTAGCATCAGTGAACATGATGAACATACCGTATGCATCAATCTGCACGAACCTATCGGCGTTGTAGGGCAAATCATTCCCTGGAACTTCCCTCTGCTGATGGGTGCCTGGAAAATAGCGCCAGCCCTGGCTGCAGGATGTTGTGTAGTGGTAAAACCAGCTGAACAAACACCTACCAGCATCATGTGCCTCATGGAACTCATAGGCGACCTGCTACCCGCCGGCGTACTCAATATTGTGACTGGTTTCGGACCGGAAGCCGGTAAACCACTGGCATCCTCACCCCGCATACAGAAAGTGGCCTTCACCGGTGAAACCACCACCGGCCGCCTCATCATGCAGTATGCTTCCGAAAACCTCATCCCCGTAACGATGGAACTCGGCGGCAAAAGCCCCAACATCTTCTTTGAATCTGTAGCCGATGCAGATGATGAGTTCTTCGACAAAGCTGTGGAAGGTGCGGTAATGTTTGCACTCAACCAGGGCGAAGTATGTACCTGCCCCAGCCGTATCCTCGTTCATGAAAAAATTTACGATGTGTTCATGGACAAAGTGATACAACGTACCAAAGCCATTAAAATGGGCAACCCGCTGGATGCCACCGTCATGATGGGTGCACAAGCATCTGAAGATCAATACAACAAAATCCTCAGCTACCTCGAGATCGGTAAACAGGAAGGAGCCCAGGTGCTCTGCGGCGGAGATGCCTTCCATCAGAACAGCGGGCTGGAACACGGTTATTACATACAGCCTACCCTTTTCAAAGGCCACAACAAAATGAGGATCTTCCAGGAAGAAATCTTTGGCCCGGTAAGCTGTGTGACCACTTTCCGCACCACCCAGGAAGCAATAGACATCGCCAACGATACCTTATATGGCCTCGGCGCCGGCGTATGGACACGCGATGCGCATGAGCTGTATCAGGTGCCACGGGCTATCCAGGCAGGACGTGTATGGGTCAACTGCTATCACGCCTACCCTGCCCACGCTCCCTTTGGTGGCTATAAAAAATCGGGCTTCGGCAGAGAAAATCACAAAATGATGCTCAGCCACTACCGCCAGACTAAAAACATGCTCATCTCTTACAGCAAAGTAAAGCTGGGCTTTTTCTAAAACGCTGTCAATTATGAGTGTAGCACGCGTAATCGCCACAGCGCAGGCTGTTGCACTGATCAACAGATTAAAAAACGACCACGGTCCGCTGATGTTCCATCAGAGCGGCGGTTGTTGCGATGGAAGCCAGCCTATGTGCTTCAGTGCAGGTGAATTTATTACCGGCAGCAGTGATGTATGCCTCGGAGAAGTGGAAGGCTGCCGGTTTTATATGCACCGCGATCAGTTTGAATACTGGAAACATACCCGGTTAATACTGGACGTCACGCCCGGAAGAGGTAGCAGCTTCTCGCTGGAAATACCTTTGGGTGTGAGATTCTATATCAGGTCGGAAGTTTTTACCACCGCTGAATTAAATGATCTTGAGCCCGTAGTATAGTATAAAAAAGAAGAGGGCCGCTATGTTTTACAGCATAGCGGCCCTCTTTTTATAGCCTGTATTAATAGTATCATTTGATAGTATCAAATGATACTATTAATACAGGCTTTTGTTCAACAACCCGCAAAAAAAGTAGTCACCTCCTTCACAATTCTTTCAATATCTCCTTTATAAAATCCCGCCGAATTCATACACCCACATTCCACAATAAAATATTCATCACCACATAAACAAACATCCATCACAAAAATATCATTGGGCGTATACTCCTGACAACGGGCTTCTGCAAATTCTATCACAGCTGCCGGGCAACCCGGTTTTTTATTCAGCTGAAAATATTTCCGGTATTGCGAAGCCGTGATCACCTTTTTGTTGACGATCCACAACCGCCACTCATAGGCAATATTATAAGGCTCTGATACAAGCACTCTGCTCTTTGCAGATATATTCACCGGATCAGTGTCAAACGATGGCAATGCATCTGAAAAAGGGATCACAAACACTTCCTGATATTTTACGCCTGTCTTTTCACAGGAATCTTTCAGCATTTTCAGATCCTCCTGATTCGTCAGGTTTTGCTGAACAACCCATTGTATATTTTTAAAACTGCTTTGCATCAATTAAAGATAAAAATTATCGTTGTCCGACTAAATACTCACCCCATAACTCACCTTAACTTTATCCATTACCACATGTGTGTAGAAGTGTTTGAGGTTAGGATTATCCATGAGGTGTTTTTTTGAAAATTCTTCAAAATGTTTCATGTCTGTTGTATTAATTATCAAGACAAAATCGTAGGTACCAGTAACATAATAACAATGTGCCACTTCAATACAATTTTTCATGGCAGCTTTAAATTTATCAATTGCCTTGGAACTACCTTCATGTAATACCACATCAACCACACAGGTAATACCGATCCCCACCGCTATGGGTGAAATAATTGAAACATCCGCTTCAATTACCTTTTCATTTCGCAGCCGGGTAATCCTTCTTTGCACAGCACTCTGGCTAAGATTTACTTTGCTGCTTAGTTCTTCCGTAGTAAATTTATTGTTTTGCTGGAGAAGCCTTAAGAGCTCTTTATCGTACTTATCAAGTGGTTGCATAATTTACCCATTTGTTGTACAAACATAAATGAAATTAGTCGCCAATAAACTAATAACGCAAAAATTATGCGCCACAACGCTGGTAATTTTGCTTTTAAAATCATTAAAGTATGATAGTTTCAGACAACCAGATACTACTTCCTACTGGCAGTGTATTTACAGCAGCAGAAGTTAAGCAGTTCCGAAACGAAACGGCAGGAACCAAAAATGTTATTCATTTGAATAATGCAGGCGCCGGTTTAATGCCTGATGTGGTTACACAGGCACAACTCGACCATATAAAATTAGAAGCAGAAATAGGCGGATATGAAGCATCTGCATTGAGGGCCGCCGCGGTAAAAGCATTTTATGAGCAGGCAGCTTTATTATTCAATTGCAAGCCTTCAAATATGGCTTTTACTGCCAGTGCAACAGACTCCTATACGGGAGCTTTATCCTCCATTCCGTTTAATACAGGAGATGTAATATTGACAGATTGTGATGATTTTGTATCCAATCAAATTCAGTTTTTGTCTTTACAAAAAAGATTAGGCGTCAAAATTATTCACATTAACAATGCAGCTATTGGCGGGGTTGATTTAAATGACTTAAAAGATAAATTATACAAGTACCTTCCTAAATTGTTAGCGATAACACATATCCCTACTAACTCTGGTTTGGTTCAACCAGTAAATGAAATTGCGAACATTTATGAGGAATACTTAAATATTTATCCTGATAAAACCTGGTATATTTTAGATGCCTGCCAAAGTGCCGGGCAAATGAAATTGGATGTACAAAAATTGAAATGTGACTTTTTAAGTGTTACCTGTAGAAAATTTTTAAGAGGTCCCCGTGGCACAGGTGCGTTATATATTTCGGATAAGGCATTGCATGCAGGCCTGGAGCCATTGTTCATTGATATGAGAGGGGCTGAATGGACGACAAAAGATACCTATAAACAACAACCAGATGCAAAGCGGTATGAAGATTGGGAGTTTGCCTATTCTACTGTAATAGGTACAAAAGCTGCCATAGAATATTGCAGAACTATTGGCGAAGAAAAAATCTGGCAGCAGGTCAAATTACTTTCAGGCATTACCCGCGAAAAACTGGCAGCAATAGACCGGATATCAGTATTGGACAAAGGACCGGAACAAGGCGGGCTGGTTACGTTTACTGTTAAAGATTCAGGCCCGGTTCATATTGTAAATGAACTATTGAAAAGAAAAATAAATGTAGTAGCCAGCTACAGAGCTTTTGGTGTAATTGATTTTGATGAAAAAGGAATAGAATGGGCCGTCAGAGCTTCGCCACATTATTACAATACCTTAGGTGAGATTGATACATTTATTGAAAGTGTAAAAGAAATAATAAAGTAAATATTGAGCCGTAGCGGTCAATTAAGAACACGATGAATAAAATAATATTTGAAACGGAGCGATTATTGATTAGGGAGGTTGAAGTCACTGATTTTGACAACTTGTTTGCCATTTGCAGCAATGAAGAACTAATGCAGTTTGTTGGCGATGGTATCCTGTCAAAAGAGCTAACGCAAAAATGGATAGCAATATCCATTGAAAACTACGACAGTAAAGGGTTTGGCATGTCGGCTGTTATACACAAATCAAACAACCGGTTTATTGGGTATTGTGGAATAGTATTTTCAAAAGCCATCAATGATTACGAGCTCATTTACGCCATTGAAAAAGAATATTGGGGTAAAGGACTGGCCACTGAAGTGGCGGCAAAGATGGTTCAATATGGGTTTGAAAAATTGAAATTTAAAACCATCTATGCTTCTATTGATCCTGCAAACATTGCATCGAAGAAGATATTATTAAAAATCGGGTTCAAAGAAATCTACACAAAGCATGATGAAGCCGGATATCCCACCATTTATTATTCATCCTCCGGAACTGATGAAGTAATTATTTAGAAAGAGCCCCGTAGTTAAAACTACGGGGTTCTTTTTTACATTACTTATCCTGATGTTGATTTTTTTTGAGTTCGTTGACCTGCTTTTGCAAATCGATAATGTATAAAGTCAGCTCTTCTACTTTCTGCAAAAGTTTCCGGTTCATTTCTCCCACATCAATGCCATTTTCCTGTACTTCCGCAGCAGAAGGGATTTCAGGCAGATGTTGATTTTTTTTGATATAGTTTTCAAGTTCCGCCAGCGAGGGTAATTTATAATCATGATGAAACACAAAATCCGGCCAGATGGCTTGTGGTTTTACCTTTATTTTTTCGGCAATCATACTACCGGCGACGGCTAAACGATAACCTTGCGCATTGTTAGTACCAATACCAACATTACCATTGACAGAAAGTGTGTTATTGCCTGCATCTGCATAGCCTCCCAGCGCCAGATTACCATTACCATCAATAACCACAGCCTGTGGATAATCATTAACTCCTGTGGACTTTGTAATCTTCAACCTTCCACGGCAACAGTTATTGGAGTTATCTACATCAGGATATTCCCAGAGCTCCATGGAATTGGGATACACGCCAAAACCACCACCAACTGATGCTGTGAGCCATTTCCACCCATAAGAATTACCACTTGCGCCTCTGTTGTAAATAGTCAGGCCACTAAGGTATGGTGTGGTATTATTGCCCGGATCATTTAATACAACCAACTCCGATGCTACTATATTACCCGCCACCTGTAACCTGGCAGTAGGTGCAGAAACACCGATACCCACATTTCCGTTTTGTAAAAAATAAGTATCATTCATCATAAAATACCGGGCACTGTAACTTTTCCACACCAGGTTGGAAAAAGCATCCTGTCGGGCTTCCCAGTGACCATCTTGTCCGTAAAACACCAATGGATTATCCTGAAATTTCAGCGGCCCGTTCTGCGCGCTTGCAGTCATGCGGGAAAGGGTACAGACAACAATAAATAACACGATTTTTTTCATAGATATATTTTTGAAGGTTGTTTGTAATTCAGAAGCAGCTTACAACTACAGACACAATAGGATCTTCAGGACATACCGCTAAACACTACAATAGGGATAATTTCTTTTGCTACAGTTAACATTTCTTACTATCACCGTAAGGGATATACGTAATTGGTGTATAAGATAAATATTTTTTGGATTATTGGGTTAACACAGGCATTACCAGCCTACTACAGCAATAAAAAAAACCGCTATGGTAGCGGTTTAAATTTTGTTGCCCGACCTGGATTCGAACCAAGACAAACAGAGTCAGAGTCTGTCGTACTACCGTTATACTATCGGGCATTGTCAATTCAGGAACGCGAAGGTAGAACATTTCCCATAACTAACAAATTTTTGTTCAAAAAAATTTTTAGCCTCGCTAAAAATTGAACTCCCTCGGCTGCAGATTCACCCTGAAACCAACTGTATAAAAGAAGGTACTGGTATTAGGCTGGCCCTGTACATTGTACGTCCGATAGGTACTATTCAGATCTATAAACATATTTTCAAATATTTCCCAGGAGACGCTCAGCGCGGCAGTAGTGCTTTTAACCGGAGTACCGCTGCCGATGAAAAAACCATAATCCCTGGGCCTGGTTTCATATCCACGGGAAACATCGCCTCCGAAGTTAACCCCGGCAGAGTCCAGCCCCTGCAAATGGTACATCAGCTTGCCGGTGAGATACAAGTGCGGAAGAGGCTGGTACCGGGCGATACCGATAAACTCTTTCAGATTGGCCCCCAGCGGGTGTGCCAGCGGCTGCCTATAGTGGGTCAGATTAGTGGTGCTGTCGAAATTAGTGTAGGTATATGGACGGATATAATTCACTTCTGCCTGGACATCGAGATTATGGACAAAGAAAGCATCAATATATTTAACACCCAGTTGGAACGCCTGTTTATTGGCATAGTTGCCACGACTGTAATGCAATACTTCCTTTGTTACAAATTCATTGATAAGCAGCTGTCCGTACAACTGCACTGAAGAAGTGACATTTGATTTGAAATCAAAGCCTACATTGGCTTTACCAGCGGCGCCCAACTGCTGCTCTACCGAACGGTAGAAAATCACCGGGTTCAGGTAACTGAGCTGCAGGCCGTTCCTACCATCTTCCATCACATTTTCATAAAAGCCCAGGTTCAACCATTTCGTTACCTGCAGGCTTAGATGGTGCATCATCATATAGTTGCGGGGGTGCATTGGGCGGCCATCTGAACCATAGGGCGGAAAAGGTGCGATGGTTTGTGCAAAAATATTTTCGTAGTCAAACTTCCAGATGCGGGTACTGATACGGAGATAGAGGTAATTACTGCTGAAATCACTGAGAAACAGACTACGGAAACCATTGCCGATAAAAAGTTTATCATAGGCAAACTGAATATCGAAATATTTGGCAAGGTTAAAGGAGATACCACCGCGGGCATCAAAGTAGTCGTAACCATTCTTACGATATGACTTATAAAAGCCCTCTCCGGGCACCGCACCATTGTGGGCAACAAAGTCGCGCACATAGGCTGGGTCACGTTCCTGGTTGTCGGTCAGGATGCTATAAAAGCCCACCTTGTTGGCAATATTTCCTCTCAGCATAATGCCACGCGTGTTTGTGTAGATACTGCCGGTACCATCGTTATCCTTACCGTATTGCAGGTTCAGCAGCGGATCAATGGCCAGTTTGAAATTACTGGTGCTTACCGCATAAAGGTTGGCCGGTGTTTTATAAAACACGCCAAACACAGGTCTCACCCGGAATGAATCAGCATATGCCGGCGCCCACTCCCAGTTGTCCATCAGCAAACGACGGATATTATACCGGTCTATGGAAGATAACGGAAAGGGTAACACGCCTCTTTTGTCCAATGAATCAATATACAACACCCGCTCCGTCATTTTGCGGCGGTCGTACGGTTTTACGGTGGTAAATCCCAGCAGGGTATCATGCCTCGTACGGATATCCAGCCGCTCCAGCAACTGGTATTGTTTGTTTCCGAGACCAATGTAATCAGACTGGCCCTTAGCAGGCAATGACAACAGGATAACCATTATCATGGTTATCAGGGAAGAAGGGTGTTTCATGATCATATAAACCGAAGATACCCCCTTGTTGTTCAAATATTTATTAGAAAAGGATTAAAAAGACAGTCGTATTATTTAAGTAAATTGCCTCATGCGATTACCTGTTCTGCTGATTTCCCTGCTGTTGACCTTTTCCGGTACAATGGCACAGGGAGTGAAAGATAATACCACAGTCAAACCCGTTATACTGGGCAATGTGTCTTCTGACAAGATCACTGAAGCTTCCGGTATTGCTTCCAGCACTACCCTGCCCGGATACTACTGGACCCACAACGACAGTGGTAATAAAGCAGAAGCCTTCCTGCTGGACAGTCAGGCCAACCTCGTTTGCACCGTCAAACTGAAGGATGTTACCAATCGCGACATGGAAGATATCGCAGAAGGCATAGGCCCCGCCAAAGGCAAACATTACGTATACGTGGCTGATATCGGTGATAATGCAGGTGTGCGCAAACATATCCGCATCTATCGCTTCGAAGAGCCCACCACCGTTCCCGGCAAACACCTCTCCATTACCCCCGATGTGCTCACCCTTCAGTATCCCAATGGACCCAGGGATGCAGAAACCCTGATGATTGATCCTATCGGCAAAAAAATATATATCGTCAGCAAAAGAGAAAGAATGGTCAGCCTCTACAAAACAGACCAGCTCTTCTTCAAAGACGGCGATAAAGCCGGCCTCGAAAAACTGATCACCCTTCCCTACACCTGGGTCACCTCCGGCGACATCTCCAAAGACGGACATCATATTGTCATCAAAACCCTCACCGATATCTACTACTGGTACCGTGATACCAACGAAACCGTAGAACAGGCCATGGCCAAACCCGCCCGCCAGCTCCCCTATGTGATCGAAAAACAGGGCGAAGGTATCACCATCACTCCCGGCAATAACGGATATGTCACCATCAGCGAAGGAAAAAACGCCCCGGTATACTTCTACAAATGGAAATTTTAAACCTCCCAAACTACCAACATTAACCGTACCTGAAATACTATTTCAGTTCCGTGGCTTATACTTGTATACACAGCAAAATAGCGTATCGGGCTGTGTTACCCTGTAATGATTGCCCTCAAAAAAACAAGCGTTCCTGTAGGAGGAACAGCTTGCGAAAAACCATTATAATATGCCAGCTTTCAAGTCCACCACTATTCATTTGCATGTACGGGGAGCACCCCCGCATTTTCTGATGCCCCATAACGACTTACCCCGAACGGACAAGATACTTACAGCCCTCAAATAACTATTCACTCAACAATCTCTGTTATCTCATGCAAAAGAAAGCTATTATCATTGGCGCAGGGCCCGCTGGCCTCACCGCTGCCTATGAACTACTCCAGCGCACTGATATAATACCGGTAATACTGGAAAAAAGCACAGACATAGGTGGCATCTCCAAAACAGTCAATTATAAAGGTAACCGTATCGATATCGGAGGCCATCGTTTCTTCTCCAAATCAGACCGCGTGATGGACTGGTGGATGACCGTGATGCCACTCGACAAAGAGGCTGCTGAAATATTCACCATCAGCTACCAACAGAAAACAAGGGAAGTAAAAGTCCCCAAAAAAGAAACAGAGACAGACACCCTCGTAGCCGAAAATCCTGACCTCATCATGCTGGTCAGGAAACGCCTCTCCCGGATCTACTTCCTGAAAAAATTCTTTACCTATCCCATTCAGTTGTCAATAGACACGTTGCGCAAACTCGGTATCATGACCACCATCAAAATCATGATCTCCTATCTGTATGCCCAACTCTTCCCCAGGAAAAATGAAAAAACCCTGGAAGACTTTATGATCAACCGCTTTGGGAAAACATTATATCTGCTCTTCTTTAAACATTATACAGAAAAAGTGTGGGGCGTGCCCTGCAACGAAATATCCGCCGAATGGGGTGCACAACGTATCAAAGGTATCTCCATCGGCAAAGCCATTGCCCATGCGGCCAAATCAGCCTGGAATGCCAGCAAACCGAAAGACATCAAACAAAAAAATGTTGAAACAAGTCTCATAGAACAATTCCTCTATCCCAAACACGGCCCCGGCCAACTATGGGAAGAAGTAGCCCGGCAGGTCACCGCACAGGGAGCTACCATCCTCATGCAGCACGATGTAACCAACATCATCGCCACCGGCGACCGCATCACCGCCATCGAAACGGTAGACAGAACCACCGGTGAAAAAACACTGCTCGAAGGAGACTACTTCTTCTCCACCATGCCCGTACAGGAACTGGTGGCCGGCCTTAAAACCGATGTGCCCGCCAACGTCAGGGAAGTAGCAGCCGGACTGCTATACCGCGACTTCATCACCATCGGTATCCTGCTCAAAAACCTCAGCTTCGAAAACGCAAAAACAAAAACCCACGCCCCCATCACCCTCCAGGACACCTGGATCTATATCCAGGAAAAAGATGTGAAAGTAGGCCGCCTCCAGCTCTTCAACAACTGGAGCCCCTACATGGTGAAAGATCCTGATACCACCTGGGTAGGCATGGAATACTTCTGTAATAAAGGAGATGATTTCTGGGCGCTGAGTGATACCGAAATCAGGGAAACAGCCATACACGAACTCTGTAAAATAGGGCTCGCCAGAAAAGAAGATGTACTCGATGCTACCGTGCTCCGGATGGAAAAAACCTATCCCGCCTACTTCGGCACCTACGACCGGTTCGACGAAATACGCAACTATCTGGACTCCTTTGGTAACCTCTTCCTCGTTGGCCGCAACGGCATGCATAAATACAACAACTCAGACCATTCTATGCTTACCGCCATGGTAGCGGTAGACAACATCGCCGCCGGTATTACCACCAAAAACAATATCTGGTCTATCAATACCGAACAGGAATATCACGAAGAGAAAAAATAACAATAATACTATAAGAAAAAGCGAAGATAGCATGCATGCCGCTGCTATCTTCGCTTTTTTACCGCAATCTGTAATTGATAAATTTGTAATTCTAAAAGTATCCCTATATTTATCATAGCATCAACCAGAACACAGAGCCATATACAGTCTATTTCACTTTGGAGAAAACGTATTTAAATAGTGAACCTGATTTACTCTTACTAGTATCTCAAGGCGATGAAGCCGCCTTTGCCCGGCTTTTTTATACTTACCATCAGCGACTGGGCGCTTTTGTGTTTCAGCTTACAGGCTCCATCACCATGGCGGAAGAAATAGTACAGGAAGTATTTATCAGAATATGGGAAAAAAGAGAGAAACTGAGTCAGGTTCATCACTTTCATCCCTATCTCTATATGGTGGCCAAAAATTACACCTTCTCCTTTCTGAAAAAACTGGGACGGGAACTGGAACATAAACAACAATGGGAACTGACACTCTCCGCCAGCACCGACAATCCTTATGAAGAAAGTACCGATGCCTGTTTCCGCCGGATCATTGACCAGGCTGTAGCCGAACTGCCAGCCCAACGGCAGAAGGTTTATCTGCTCAGCCGCGACGAAGGTTTAAGACAGGCCGAAATAGCAGAACGGATGGCTATTTCCAGGGAAACAGTCAAAAAACACATGGTACTGGCCCTGCGCGCTATCCGCAGCTATGCACTCACCCACCCTGAAAGCAACCTTTTGTTTTTTTTCCTGCTGCTCAAATAATTTTTTTTTAAAACTGATTACCTCTTTTTACCCCCTGCTGCTGTCTATATAGGTAGATGACCTTTGCTGATGGACAATAACAGATTAAAATACCTGTTAAGCCGCTATGCCAGCCATGCCGCTACCGCCACCGAACTGGAGGAACTGAAAACATTCCTGAAAACGGAAGATCAGGATGCCCAGCTGGAATGGATGATAGAAGAAGCATGGATGCAGTCGGCCGAAGCAGAAGAAAATGTATTCGACACCCAGTCGGATGCTATCCTTGCACGTATCCTGCCCCTGCGAGCCGAAAGGCGTCCGGTTGCTAAAACGTTTTATTTTAAATCATGGGCCGCAGCCGTCCTCCTGCTGATAGCTGTCGGTGCCGCTTTCCTTTGGAAAAAACGACTACATCAGCCCGCTATCGCCACCACCCGGCATAAAATTATCCAACCCGGCACAGACAAAGCCGTCCTGACCCTGGCCAACGGTGCCACCATCGAACTGGACAGCAATATGAACGGCCAGATCGCCCAGCAAGGCCCTGTAAGCCTGCAGACCAATGCCGGCCAACTGGTCTATAAACAAAGTATGTCCGCCAACAGCACCATCAGCTGGAACACCCTCAGCACGCCCAAAGGCGGACAATACAGTCTCGTACTACCCGATGGCTCACGGGTATGGCTAAACGCCGCTTCTTCCCTCAGATATCCCACCGCATTCACCGGGCCTAAAAGAACCGTCACCCTCACCGGCGAAGCCTATTTTGAAGTACAGCCCAATTCCGCCCAGCCATTTTTCGTAACCACCGGAAATACAGAAGTGGCCGTACTCGGAACCAACTTCAACATCATGGCCTACGACAATGAAAACAGCATCAGCACAACCCTGCTGCAAGGATCCGTCAAAGTAAGCCAGCAGGCCGTCAACCATATACTCAAACCAGGACAACAGTCACGTATCAACGAAAACGGGACCATGGAAGTCATCGACAATGCCGACACAGACCTCGCCATTGCCTGGAAAAATGGCCTCATCTCCTTCAAAAGCGCTGATATCCGTACCATCATGCGACAGATAGAAAGATGGTACAATATTGATGTCGTTTTTAAAGGAGACATTCCCACCAGAACATTCACAGGAGACATTCCCAGATCAGCCGACTTGTCTGCACTGTTACGCTTGCTCGAAATCAGCAGAATACATTTTAAACTGGAAAATGAACAACTGATTGTAATGCAATAATCAACTTTAGCATCATCATTTTATTACAGCCAAAATCAAAAACGAAAACATGCACAAAGGTCCCTAACAGCCTTCTACTGTTCCGGCATAAAAAACCAGGAGCGCTCTCACCCGCCCCTGGCCAAATGTCTGAGTCAGTATGACACATCTCCGTATCAAACTATTCTAAACTCAAACTTCCCAAATGTATGAAATATCATTGTCATGCAAAGGCCTCTCGCGTGCCTGGGCTACTCTCAACTATTCTTGATCGCTCACTCATCCGCAGAAAATCAGGTGTCCATCTGACAATCAAAAAAAGATTGATTATGCAACTCAAAATAGTAACACTGTTACTGACAGTCGCCTGCCTGCAAATCAGTGCCAGGTCTATGTCCCAGCAGATCACCCTTTCCCGCAAACATGCACCGCTACTGAGCGTCTTCGAAGACATCAGAAAACAGTCGGGGTATAACTTCTGGTACGAAGACATGCTGCTGAAAAAAAGCAGACCGGTGGATATACACATCGAAAATGCTTCACTTGAACAGGTACTGTCTGTATTATTCAAAGAACAACCTTTCAGCTACGAGATCATCGGTAAAGTGATCGCCCTGAAGGAAAAAGAAAAAGCTGAAAAACTCAGCTCATTGTCCGCTATAACGGAGCAGGATAAACGAAAAGTTACCGGTGTGGTAAAAGACAGCACCGGCACCCCTGTACCAGGCGTTACCTACCTGGTAAAAGGCACCAAAATCGGTGGTGCCACCGATGCTTCCGGCCGCTTCAGCCTTGAAGTGCCGCAAGGCAACGTGGTACTGGTGTTTTCCTCTATCGGCTTCCAGCCCACCACCGTTACCGTAGGTAGCTCCAACACCGTCTCCGTAATCATGCAGGCCGCCTCCAACGGCCTTAATGAAATGGTGGTGACAGCCCTCGGTATCAAACGCCCCAAAGGCACACTGGGCTATGCGATCAGCACCATCAAAGGGGAAGAACTCACCAAAGCCGGTGCTACCATGAACCCATTCCTCGCCCTCTACGGTAAAGCTGCCGGCGTAGGCGTGAACATGGGGGCCGCTGGTCCGCAGGGAGGTATCAAAATCAACATCCGCGGCGCTGCCAGTATGAACCCCGACCAGAACATCCGTCCGATGTTTGTGGTAGACGGTGTTATCCTCAGCGACCGTAAAACATCCATCGGCGGTACTACAGGACAGGGCTTCGACTATGGCGCCGGTATCAACGATATCAACCCGGCCGATATCGAATCAATGGTCATCCTCAAAGGCGCGAAAGCAACCGTACTGTATGGCAGTGATGCAGCCAATGGTGTGGTACTCATCACCACCAAAAGCGGTCGTAATACCACCGGCATGGGCATGACAGGTTCTATCCAATATACTGCAGAACAACCAGTATCTTACCTGAAACTGCAAAACCAGTACGGCCTCGGTGATAATATTTACGATACCACCTATGCTACTGTCAACGGTAAACAAGTCCGTACCATCCCCAACAGACGTTTCAGCTTCGGTCCTAAATTCGACGGCGCTGATGCTATGTTCTATGACAGTGCTATGGTTAAAAATTCACCGCACAACAACAACTTCCTGTCCCTCTTCAAGACCGGACACTCTACCACCGGCAACGTAGCCATCGCCGGCAGCAACGATAAAGGCAGTGTCCGCGCTTCCTATACCAACTACTACTATAAGGATATCAGCGGCGATAACTCCTGGCAGAAAAGAAATACCTTCAGCTTCAATGGTAACATCAAAGCCTCCGACCTCGCCAGCTTCGAAGTGATATCCAACATCTACAACATTACCAGCATGAACCGCCGCGGTTCAAACGACGGTTCCGTAGCATGGGGTCTGCCACTGGATTACGACTATAACCGCATCTTCCCATTCTATACCGACCAGACAGGTTATAAACGCGACCTCTCCAATGCAGGCGTACCTACTGCTTTCTCCAACCTCGGCGGATTCCTCTGGGACCGTTCCCAAAACTCCCTGAAGGATGACAAGGTACATATGATCACCTCTGTCAAAGCTACCCTCAACTTTACCAAACACCTCTTCCTCGTAGGTCAGGCTGGTCTGGACTATGATAATACCACCTATACCACCGAAAAAAGTGTGACCAGAGTATTACCCAGCGTAGCTGGTGGTGGTTTTGGCGTAGCCAAGGAAAATGCTACGGTACAAACCTATCAGGCGTTGTTGAACTACAACCGCTCCTTCATGGCCGACAGACTGCACCTCTTCGCTTATACCGGTGGCGCCTACCGCTTACGCTCCTCCGATTATATCGGTAGCAACGTCGTTGGTGGCCTCAACTTCGCAGACCTCTACTCTTTCAACAATGAAGCGGGTACTGCTTCTGCTGCTAATCTGGATAAGATCAGAAACTTCAGAAGAGGCAATGATGTGCTCTATAGCTGGTTAGCATCTGCCTCTCTCTCCTGGAAAAGTGAACTGACCCTTGAAATGCAGGGCCGCATGGACTGGAACTCTACCCTGCCTCCGGCAAATAACAGATATTTCTACCCGGGTGTAGCCCTCAACTGGAACTATACCGAACGTTTCACCGTACCTGGTATGAACAGTGGTACACTGCGCCTGTCATGGGCCGACGTAGGTAACGGTACCAACCGTTACTTCGCCAACAACCTGTACAGCTTCACCCGCCTGTCCGGCACCACTGCGCTCTCTATCACACCGCCCGAAGCCATCCTTCCCGGTGCCCTCAAACCCGAGCGCAAAAGAGAATTCGAAATCGGTATCAACAACTCTTTCTTCAGGAATAACCGCCTGACCATCGACTTCTCTGCGTATAGCAATCACCGTTATAACCAGATCTTTAACCTCCCGATCTCTCCCGCCTCCAGCTCCTCAGGGCTGAAAATAAACGTAGGCGATGTGAAGGCATGGGGCCTCGAACTGGGTCTTACCGGTACACCGCTCATGGGTAAAAACTACAGATGGGATATCACCCTCAACGCCGCCAGCCAGGGTTCTAAAGTCGTAAAACTCTATCCCGGCGTTGTCAACAATCCCATCTCCAACCTGATCAACGGCTCCGCTGCATCTATCCATGCAGATGAAGGACGCCCCTATGGTGATATTATGATGTACGACTACCTCCGTGACGATGCCGGTACCAAAATTGTCGGCTCTAACGGTATGTATTCACTCAACAACCAGAAAACAATCGCTGCCGGTAACATCATGCCTAAATTTTATGGTGGTATCATCTCCGATTTTAATTACAAAAACCTCAACCTCCGCATAGGTCTCGACTATAAATCCGGCGGTACCATCTTCTCCTATACCAACAACCGCCTTACCGGTGTAGGTCAGCTGGAAAGCACCCTGCAATACAGAGATGAAGCACATGGCGGCCTCGCCTATTACCTCGATGCCAGCGGCAATCAGGTAGCCTGGCAGCATAACAATCCCGCTCCTGCTGCCTCCCGCGACGGTAAAGTATATCACGACGGTATCATCCTGCCGGGCGTAATGCAGGATGCCAGTGGTAAATCCGTGCCCAACACCCAGATGACCAATGCTTCCTCCTACTACATGAGCTATGCCAACGACCTGGCCACCTCTTTCCCGCCAGACCGTTTGTATAAAAACAACTACGTGAAAATGAGGGAAGTAGCCCTGTCATATGAAGTACCACGCAACCTGGTAAAACGTATGAAGCTGCAGCGTCTTACGCTGACCGCAGCAGCCCGTAACCTGTTTTACCTCTACAAATCCATTCCTAACATAGATCCTGAAGGTGCACTGGGTGCCGATACCTACGTGGAAAATACTATCTACCCAACCCAGCGGACCTACTCCTTAGGGCTGAATGTAGCTTTCTAACGATTTAAATGGACAAACATGAAAAAATCATACTTATATATAGCACTGATGGCCTTCACTGGTCTCACCGCCTGCAAAAAAGATGTGGAGAGCAGATTTTATGATCCGGACAAGCTCAATGCCAACGTTACCGATGTCATCCCCGGCCTGTTCACACAACTGATCACCAACAACAAAATTTTTGTACAGGACTACGGAGAATGGTATTACCTGATGAACCCCGGTACCGGTATCACCGGCTACGAACAGGTAGCTCAGCGTTATGTTTCTTACCGGTACGACTGGTTCAGCAGCTACAACGATCTGGTAAGCGGCAACGGCTTTGATGATACACCGATCTCCCAACAGTCTTTCTTCGAAAACAGTTACACCAAACTGAAAAACTACGAAGTGATCAAAGACTCTGTAGACCTCAGGTCCGGACAACTGAAAGCCGATGGAGACGTATACCTTAAACTGGCCACTTTTGTAAAGCTGTACCAATGCGGCAAACTGGTGGACTTCTTCAATTCCATCCCCTACTTTGATGCCTTCCAGGGCGTAAAAGGCGGCACAGAACATCTCTTCCCAAAATATGATGATGCGAAACAGGTATATGTATCTATCATCAAAGACCTGGGAACACTGGTAAATGATCTGCCCAATGCCTACAATCAGATGTCTGACCCGGCAAAAACTATTTTCCGTCAGCAGGACTATGCATTTAAAGGCGATATCAACAAATGGATCGCTTTTATCAACTTCACCCGCCTGAAACTGCTGGTGCGCATGGCTGGTGTAGACGAAACTTTTGCTAAACCACTGATCCAGGAAGCACTGGGCAAACCCTTGCCTGCCGCAGATCTGAACTGGGCAATGTGGTATAAGATAGATGTACTGGGCGGAGGCACCTGGCAGCGTGGCCTTTATGAAAACACCTACGCATCCTTCATTCCCAACATCATCATGAAGCGGTTGAACTATGGTGACTCTACCTATCAGCCAGGTATCGATGATCCGCGCCTGCCCGTACTGGCCATGCCTACCAAGTATAAAGACTATCGTGGCGTTTCTGCCAATATAGAAGAGCAGACCGCACTTTATAACAGCGGCCAGAAGTATTATGCGTATGCAGATAATATTAAACTCAGCCTTGAACGGAATGCCAAATCCACCTACAACCATGCTACTTTCCACCGCAATGAAAACATGCCGGTGTACATGGTTTCACAAGGTGAAGTGGATCTCCTGCTCGCTGAGATCGCATTAAAAAATCTGGGGAATACCGGCAAAGCTGCGGAAGAACATATCAAGGATGAAGTAGTACACTCCATCAATTTCTGGTATACCATCAACCAGCTCAGCACCTACGAAAGAGGTACCATCGATTCTCTCCTGTATCCCAACAGACCAACCGGCGCTGTTATCGATGCCTGGGGAGAAAAGATCAAAGCTCAGTTCCTGGCTGCGGCTACACTGGATGATAAAATGGAAATTCTCATGCAGCAGAAATACATCCACCTCAATCTGCTGCAACCATACGAACTGTGGGCCGAACTGAGAAGAACCCGGCACCCTAAGCTCGAACCATTCACCTGGCATAGCTCCGTATGGAAACCCATGCCGGAAAGAGTACACTACCCTACTATAGAACTCACCAACAACCCGGACAACTTCTCCAAAGTAGCCGGAGAAAACAATACCACCTCCCCCATCTTCTGGGTACCAGCGGATAAGAGAGGAGTATTGCCTTACTGGGATAACTATAACTATCAATAGTAGGAAGATTGATATAGAAGAATAATACAAATAAAAAACACCCATTGACATCAAAATCAATGGGTGTTTTTTTATCAAAAAATATTATCAATCCGCTCCTATCTCCGTGTATCAGGAGCATCAGCAAAATCAAGTGCATCAACGGTTACGAGTTCCGCTATCCTGTTAGATATCCCCACTTCATTATCATACCAGGCTACCACTTTCACCAGGTTACCAATTACTCTGGTCAGTGCACCATCTATGATGGAGGAATGTGTATTGCCTAATAAATCTGCTGAAACGAAAGGTTCTTCGGTATATTCCAGTATGCCCTTCAAATCGTTGGCTGCGGCCTGTTTAAGCAATTCGTTGACAGCTGCTGCGGTAGTATTTTTTTTCACAGTGAGGGTAAGCTCTGCAATAGAGGCATCTATCACGGGCACACGATAGGAAACTCCATCCAGCTTTCCTTTGAGGTCTGGTAATACATCTCCGATAGCTTTGGCTGCGCCGGTGGTGGTAGGGATGATAGACTGAGTGGCTGCTCTTGCTCTTCTGAAATCCTTATGTGGTCCGTCCTGCAGCATTTGGTCCATGGTGAAAGCATGTACGGTGCTCATAAAACCGGATTCGATACCCAGCTCTTTGTCGAGCAGAAATAATGGTACGGCAATGCAGTTGGTGGTACAGGAAGCAGTAGATAAAATTTCATCTTCCGCTGTGATGATATTATCATTTACACCCACCACAATGGTTTTTACCCCTCCGGAAGCGGGCGCGGTGATCAACACTTTGCGGGCGCCGGCGCGGATATGGGCCTGGGCCTGGTCACGATGGGTGAACCTGCCCGTAGATTCAATGACCATATCTACGTCCAGTTGTTTCCAGGGCAGGTTGGCAGGATCTTTTTCATTAGTAAGCAGGATCTCTTTTCCGTCAACGATCAGGTGGGTGTTTGTATGCGTAACAGTACCGGGGTATTTACCATGTGCTGTATCATATTTGAAAAGGTGAGCCAGGATATCAGCAGACATAAGGTCATTGATGGCCACTACTTCTGTGTTTTTATGTTGCAATGCCCGTAACGTCATCCTTCCGATACGGCCAAATCCGTTGATAGCTATTTTCATCGTTTGAACAATTTTGGTTACACTACAAAAGTACCCTGGCAACCACTTGTCTCAAATGACGAAAAATATACAATTTCTGCCAACCGCTAAGCATACAGGGCAGTACGGAAAGTGCGGCGATAATCACTGGGGGAAACGGAGAGATGTCTGAGAAATACCCGTCGCATGGAAACCATACCGCCAAGGCCACATTTTTCTGCGATCTGTTCCATACTGAAGTCGCTTTCTTCGAGGTATTTACGGGCTGTTTCCACCCGTAGCTTTTCTACATATTTGGCGGGGGTAAGGCCGCTTTCCCGCAGGAAAACGCGGGCAAAATTGCGGGGACTCATATTCATATGTTCGGCCAGGCGTTCTACGCTCAGGTCTTTGTTCAGCTCCTGCAGCATCCAGGGACGCAGCCTGCCGGCCATGGTATTCGCCAGCTGGTGATTGTCCAGCAGCTCCCCGAATTGTGATTGATAACCAGGTCTTTTCAGGTAGATGACCATTTTTTTTGCTACCTGCGCAGCCATTTCCCGGCCATAATCTTCTTCCAGCAGCGCCAGTGCCAGATCAATACCAGAGGCAAGCCCGCCCGACGTATATACGTTCCCGTCACGGGTATAAAAAGGGTTGGTATCTACCTTTACAGCAGGGTGCTGTTCCTGAAAGTCCTGACTGTACTGCCAGTGGGTCGTGGCACGCCGGCCGTTCAGAATCCCGGCCCTTGCCAGCGCATAGGCTCCGATGCATACAGAGCCTATGCGACGCAGGCTGGGATATATCTTATGTAACCATTCGTAAAAATCATGGTGGCGATTCTCCAGGAATTCCTTCCCGAGGCCGGCAATCAGCAAAGTATCAATCGGACGGTCCAGGTCGGTGGCTGCTACCGGACATACCAGCTCCACACCACTCCCCGTTTTCAGATGACCACTATCTGCCGGCGATGCCAGCAGTATTTCATACCCTTCATCTTCGCGCAGGGGATCACTCTGAAGTATCTTGCTGGCCTGTGAAAACACATCACAGGGCCCCGCTACATCCAGCAGGGACGTACCTTCCATCGGTACAATCACTATCAGCTTCTTTGCATGAGACATGATATCAGGTCTGGTATTTCTTCCCTAAAATTACACAGAAAAATGGGCTATTCCTTTGTAACCAGCTGCTGCAGTTGTTTGGCAGTCTTCTTCAGCGTAGCATTGCCCTCCCATGCGGCCAGCAGCGAAGCAATCACCGGGCTGCTGATACTGCTGCCGTTCAAAGCCAGCACCTCGTTATACACTTCCAGCAGTTTCTTCAGGTCTTTTACCGGCGTTTCTTCAAAACACTCCAGACAGGCTGTCAGCAATACTTCCAGTGCTTCATTATGCTGCCGGCTGATCTGCATATTGGCGCTGAGCAGGTCTGTCAACCGCTTTAGTGGTGCCCATGCCACCCGCTGCTGCAGGCCTATTGTCTGCCCCAGGCGCTGACTGCTGATCCGGCCGGAGATGCGGCTGTTCCAGTATTCGGCCGCGTAGTTCCGTACGGTCTTGTCACCATGCAACATACAAAGGGCCACAAACAGATACATGATATCAGACACAGGAATGTCCAATTCATGCAACATCTGAATGCCCTGCATCACTATACTGGTCTCCTGTACCTCATAATAACCGGAAGAACGTTGACAGGACGCCATAATCCGGGCAAGGAATATATCCGGATGATGCGGCATCAGGAGTAAAATACGGGCCACATCAGTAATGGAAACAGACATGTATTTACCTACACCGTTCAGATATTCCTGCAGCAATGGCGAAGGGCCATTCAGTATTTCAGCTTCAGGAAAAGTTATATCCATCACGGTTTCTTCTGACCAATAACGATCATACTCATGGGTCTTGATGTTATATTCGCCATATGCCCTGTAGGGCTTTTTCCCGGTCTCCCATTTAAAGCAGCCAGTCAGCAGCTCTCCCGGCAAGCGGTTATACGAAAAACCGGCAAAAGCATCGTAAACGGTTTCCGGAGCTTTGACAAGACCGACCTGCATCCATGCCGCCTCCAGCGTTAACGGACCTTGAGGCAGGGCCTCCGCATCCAGTAAAAACAGCAGCAGCCGTTTATATTCATCTTCCGGCAGTTGTTTTACAAGGGCCAGCGCATCGCTGGTGTCCTGCAAAGCACAACGGGAAATAGCTACCTGCAGGTCCAGCATATCAGGCACTGCCTGCTGTTGCTGGTATTGCTGCAACCGCTGCACCAGTATTACAGGATCTATCCATGCCGGTTGATGGGTAGGAGTAGACAACAAAGGCAAAGTATCTCCCTGCTTTATTTTGTCCAGCGCCAGCACCATCAGTTTCCGATGGGGTATATAGATGCCGTTCTCTGTACGGGAAGTTTTCCAATGTGCCAGGTCGGGCAGTTCACGACGCATACGCCACCAGTGCTGCGATTGTTTAATTTCGTTTAGCCGTGCGGTATAGTCTGCGTTAGTATCGGCCATGCATTTGCCGTAGTTAAGGAAAAAGAGTGACATGGCCACGTCCAGCTGACCGGCAGTACCCGGCGGACGTTTAAAAACAACGGCAGCCCGTTGGAAAGCCGGTTCCAGCTGCAGCAACACGTCTGTTGTGATAGTTCCCTGTGCAGACAACAACATGGCCGGCAACAGATCGATATGATGAGGGGCGTTGTTTTCAAAAGCCTGACTGGCAAAGAATACCAGGTCTTCTGCTCCAATGCGGTTATGTTCTCCGATAAGCGGTAATTGTTCCGTTATCACTTCCGCGGCAATCGTATCTTCCTGCATATCATTGTCCATAAAGTCCTGCAGGGAGTTGCGGGTACTTGTCAGCATACTGCTGCTGTATTGGCCCAGCTGCTCTTTTAAAGCTGCTGATGTTTTATCGCCCCATTGTAATATCAGTTTGGCAGCTTTCGCCTGCGTATCTTCGTCTTTGGAAAGAAAAGCCTGGCAAAGCTCTATACAGGCCCGCTCCTTTATCTCCGGATGTTGTTTGCCGGCTTTTTCCAATATCTGAATAGTGGTGACAAGCATGGATTTTTTATCCATAGCAATCACCTGCGGAAGATGATCAAAGAAGGCCTGATGATCGAATTTTTTTTCAGCAGATAATATTTTGAGATAGCTCAGGGCTGTGTTCACCGCCTTGCTTTGAGGCGAGTCCAGGGTCAGGAGTAACAACGGTTGTAACTGTAGTAGTTCGTCCTGAGTGGGTTTCAGTGATATCAACAGGTCCAGAAACCATCCTGTCAGCAACTTGTTAAAGCCTCTGTTGGCGGTGTTCAGGCATTCCGCCAGCACGCGCATGCGGTCGATTGTTCCATCACCGGTATACCGCAGGATAAGTCCTTTCCAGTTAGGCTCTTCTGTTATACTTTTTTTATTGGCAACATTCTGCCACCGATCGCTGAAATGTATATTGGATGGATATTCAAAGAGATACCAGAAATGTTCGGACATTGTTTCCGGATATTGAAACAAAGCGTCGGGGCTGTAATGTGTTCTTTTACCTTCATATACAAAGATGGCCGCAGGCAATCTGTTGGTGATCAGTTGAGGTGTCAGCGTTAGAAACCCGCCAGCATGCAGTTCCATCAGTGCAGTATATTTCACATCTCCCGGCAGTATTTCTTTTTCAGCCATTTCCTGCATCCATTCATTGAACCAGTCGGGCACATACCAGGAAACTATTTGTTCCAGCAGGTTTTCCCGGAAAAGCGTAAAGTGGAAAGAGGTTGCCTGGAAAGCTTTTTTATCATAACAAACGAAAGTCGCGATAGTCAGCATGGCAGACTGACGTATGGTTAATCTGGTACGCCAGCTATTGTTGGCTACTGGAACTAGTTCTGTGTAAAAGGTCACTAGTTTGGATAAGGCAGGTCTTAACGTCTTCCTTTCTTCCGGCGATAATTTCTGCAGAAAAGGTATTATATCCTGGTCCCTTTCCATGGTCAAAAGCTGCTCCAGTTCTTCCTGGTGTGTCATGACAATACTTATTTGGGTTAATGATCAATTGGCTTTTTTACGTACAGCGAGAATATGTTTACAGGGGCCACGTTCTCCCTGGTGGCGGGCAAACCAGGTACAGGTGCAGCGGGCGTTGTCGCCGTCCAGTGTTACCGTATGCGTGACACCGGAGCCGGCAACCCGTGCTTCCACTTTATCGTACTGTTGATAGATGATCGCTACTTTATCTTCTGCCAGCAACTGCTCAGCCTCTTTCATGCGGGGATTGAGACTGAGTATCCTGTTGAGTTTAAATGGCAGCCGGCGATAGAAATAATGGTTATTGTCGGGATCATATCCCAACAGGCCCATAGCGGCCAATCTGGCCGTTAGCTGGTCTATCTGCTCAAAGCTGACCTGTTCCTTTATCGCCAGTAGCGTAGCATTAAACTCCTGATTGGCATAACCATATTTATCCAGTGCGGCAATCAGGTGGTCCGGCACATCCGCAATCAGCGCGTCCAATGCGGCACCTTCGCCTGAAAAGCCGCGCCAGGCCTCACGCGACAGGCTCAGACTAAACCGGACATTCCCGAAAACCAGCTGCCAGGTGGTACTTTGCATATCAGGATGAGCAAATACCTGCAGCTCATCTGCCAGCGGCAACAACGGCTCCAGCAACCGAAGCCGGTGTACCCCTCCGATACAGATGGCCTGCGCGTTTTTTACCGGGGAAAGCACAGGTTTATTATTGCGTACCATCAGGTAATAATCTGCTTTCACGGTGCCGTTGGGCAGTCCCTGAAACAGCTGCCGCAGCTGCACTTTATTGAAGGTATATCGCTGGTCGGATGCCGCCAGGAAGAGTTGCACAGTGGTCAACCCTTTGATCCATTTTATAGGCAGGGGTACTTTCTTTTCGGTGACCATTCCTCCTTCCTGGTCCTGCAGGCTGATTTCCCGGGCTCCCACCGTGAGCTGCATGGTATCATTACGGCCGATAGCTCCCAACGCGTTTATCATCGGCTGATTAAAATCCACGTTCACCGTGCCATTGGCCGGAAAAGAGCCGTTATGGCCGCCCGGCAGCACATCCACCCGCGCATATACGCCCGCACACTGGGAGAAACCTTCAAACCGCAGTTTGCTGGCTCCGGCTGTCACAATCGGATCTTTTGTAAAGGCCGCCTGCGCAGGCGTCAGCGTAAAACCCGATCGCACCACATTGGCCAGTGTTATCAGGCAACGCGCCGTAATATAAGGCTGTTCAAGGGTTCCCTGGAAAAACGAAGGCGCGGCCGTTTTTTCAATTTCACTGTATCCTGCCAGGAAAAGTCCGGGGGCAGCGCCGGTATGGAGTACAGAAGGGACTGGGTAACGGTACGTAATCACGTCGGACATGGCATCACTAGTTAACTATAAGCAACTAAATTACAATTAATTGCCAACTCTCCTATTTTATGTTTAATTTGAATAAATTAGCATGTGGAAACACACCAACGACCTCAAAATAAGGCTACAACTGTATATTGATTTCGAGAAAACCTACAATTATGTTCCAGGCGTTACTGAGAAGTATTAAATCGCTCACCCAGGCGGGTACGACAGGTCTGTCAGAAGAAGACAGTAAAAATGTCCGTATCATCAACACGGTATCCCTGTTTACCGCTATATTAGCTATCAGCATAAGTGCTCTATTATATTATCATACTCGATTACTTGGTATACTTATACCTGCTCAACTTGAAGGTATCAGCTTTCTGATACTTGTCTGGCTGAACAAAAAAGGGGTTTATAGACTTGCCAGGTTGGGAGTGCTCTTCATTTTTTGTGTAACTGCTTTATACTTCGACATCATATTGGGACAGAATATCAACCTGGCATTGATATGTGTATTTTTGTTCTGTCTTACTTTGCTGGTATATAACGATCCCAAAGAGCGTCTGATGGGCATATTTATTACTGTGCTGACCTTGTTCTTTATGGAGTTGAACTTCTATAAAAGTTTCTTCCAGCCTTATCAGTTATCAATCAGCAATCAGTTTTTTTTAAGATGGACAGCTCTGACCTGTTTTCTTTCTTTTAATGCAATCGTAATTCTCTATTACGTGAAAGATAGAAAAATGTGGTATGACAAGTTGAAAAGCTATTCCGCTTCACTGGAAGACATGGTACAGCAACTGAAAGCTGCCAATCAGGCGAAACGTGTTTATCTCCGCGAAACAAACCACGAAATCCGCACCCCGTTAAATGCAATTTTCGGTATCGGACAATTATTGGAAACCAAACTAGCCAACTATGATGGTAGTACAACCAGTTTATGCGAAATACAAGAACTGGTTACTCACCTGAATTCATCCAGTATTTTTGCAAAAAATATTGTCAACAATGTGTTGGAGTTAAGCAGAATCGAATCTGGTATAAAAGAAAATGTACACAATGTTTACTTCCACACAGCCATCTGGATCAGAGAACTGGTACAAATGCATTATTATCTGGCCCGGTCGCAGAAAGTAAAACTGGAGCTAATCATGGACGAATCCAGCTTACCCAAAAAACTATTTACTGATAAGATTAAACTTACTCAGATCGTCACCAATATATTATCCAACGCTATTAAATATTCTCAGGAAGATGGGAAGGTAACGATTCAATTATACCAGGAAGACAATGATTTCTTTATCGTTATCGAAGACCAGGGAAAAGGCATTAGCCCCGAACAACAGGTTACTATATTTGAGCCATTTGTTACTGCTGGTAATGGTTTTATAGAAGGTACGGGACTTGGTCTTTATATTTCAAGACAACTGGCATTAATGCTGAATGGTAACCTGGAATTAAGAAGTGAAGAAGGAAAAGGTTCTGTCTTTACCATCAGCCTAAACAATATACAAACCGATGCATCACCGGATAAATCCACTCAGCCCACCGAAGTGTTGTGTGATCTCAACCGTAAGCGTGTACTGGTAATTGATGATGATAGCATGTCACGGATGATTTTATCCAAATATCTGAGAGAAGCTGGTTGTGAATTATATGAAGCCGCTGATGGAAAAGATGGGTTAAGCAAAGCCAGGAGTGAAAGGCCGGATTTTATTGTCCTGGACACACAGATGCCAATCATGGATGGTAGAGAGACATTGAAGAATATCCGTCGTGATAGAAATATCAGTCACATCCCCGTCATTATTACATCAGCAGATAGCTTTATGGAATCCCGTAATGAAATGATGGCAGCAGGAGCTTCTGAATTTATACCCAAACCCATCGAATTCCGGGCCCTGCATCAGGTTTTGAGCAGGATCATACAGTAACCTGCAACTTATCACCTTTCAGTTCACTGGACGGGTGACCATTGGCCTTATATCTTTGTGTGAACAGAAGGGTCCAGTGAAGATAACCATGGATCATCAGCGCCAGGTTTTCCACATAATCCATGACAGCTTCCTGATACAAGCCGCAATCAGGCAACTGTAGTCTGAATTGGCAGAATTTTGCCACATCCTGATCATGAATCTTTAATGCCTCTTTATACGCCTCTTCCATTGTGCATTGGCTGAAATATTCCACCAGTAGAACAATATTCAATACATCGTTCCCTTTTTCCAGGTGAGCACTGAAAAGGTCGTTACACCAGGAGAGAATCCGGCAAGTTAGCTGCCGCAACTGTTGCAAAACAGGATGTGCTAAAATAGCCCCTGGTATAATAGTACCGGTAATTGCTTCCGCAAAATCCACAAGTGGATCTACATTTACCGCTTTCTCACGGATTGCATAAAACTCTTCAAAAGAAGGAAAAACAAGGTTTACCCGATAAGGAATTTCCATGCCTACTCCATCAAAATAAACGTCCAGACTGTCGCAGAAGCGGTTCATCCATCTTTCATTGGCAAAAGACAATAGCTCTCTTCTCAGCATGGGTAATTCATGATATAAGGCTGCTGACGTGCCAGTTGAATTTCCGCGCAAAATAGGTAAAGCTATTTCTCTTATCTGTTCAATCTGTTCTACAGTTGCAAACTCAAAACTATCATCAATAATGAAGGCCCATAAAAAGAAGCGGCTGATAGCCGTTAATTGTGCTGCGTTCGCTCTTGGAAACATACACCCGGCTGCCAGGCCTACACCGGTATGCATATATTTCTTCTTTACTTTTTCCGGAAGAAAATCATAGTGAGCTTTTATCCATCCTCCTATTTTACTTTCTACTTCTGCTGCATGGGGATTAGTTGCACAGGGAAAGGGGTACTGCAAAGCAGTAACATCAAATGTTTGTTCCATTTGGGTAAGTGTTTAATGATTAAATAATTGCATTGCTGGTAAGTGGCATAACATTCAAATACAATCTGTGGCCAGGCATTCCGGATCTCCAGTTATATTTTGCAGAAAATAGCTATTTTGGACAAACTCTTGATATAAATACGTATTCTCCCAATATCGTGGCTGCCACCAGGGGATTCACCGGAAGTAAGCTCGGAAGCAAGAATTAGGCAGATGGTAAGATTAGCAGATAACAATGATGGACGATCAAATGTAGGCTGGTTCCTGCGGAAAAATAGGGGATTAATCCCCCCTTCTGACAGCTTCTGTTAATCAGCAGTAAACAGGCAGGATATAAAATCCATATAAATTCAACTATCAATATAAAAACTTAAATTCGGATGTACTTCTATTCACATAGTGACAAACCATCATGGCATTTAGTAACGCTTCAGATAAACCCTCTATCTATTTCAACATCATTAGTATCCTCATCTCCCTGTTATCCCTTACACTGGGAATGATTGTCTGGTATCTTATTGATTTTCAACCAGCATTTTATCTTGAACTACTCATCGGTACACTATTTCTTGCCTTACCCGTCATAAAGAAATTTATCGGGCTAAAACCCAGTGTGCTTTTATTTTTCATCATACTCAATTCTGCTTTCGTCTTCTATGGTATCATTCTGGGACCCGTAGCATCTATTCCACTGTTGACAGTCTTCCTGATGGGAGCTTCTCACCTTCTTATCGCAAATAAAAAAATACGGAACCTTTTCTGGGGTTACGTATGTATTACAGTCATATTCCTGGAAACCAACTATATCTTCAACTGGCTACCTCCGATTACCATCCTTCCCCAAAGCTTGCTGATTATCCGTTTGATCGTAATCGCCACAGGAACTACCTTAAATGGTATCGTGCTCTTCTTCTATATCAACACGCTCAAAAAAGCCTCCGAATCCAAAACAAAATATCTCCGTGAAACCACCCACGAAATAAGAACGCCGCTCAACTCCATCATGGGTATTGCTGAAGGATTAAATGATAAACTCACACTGTTGAATGATCCTGCATTAAGATCTACCTTCCGTAAGGAAACGGAGCAGCTCCAGATCGCCTCTCTCATGATCAGGGAGATCATTAACAACCAGTTAGACCTTGCCAAGATAGAAGAAGGAAGATTCAATGAAGTAAACAATGAAAGTTTTAATCTCCGGGAATGTATCAATGAATGTATATTGATGCTACGTCCTATTGCTTCCTCCCGAAGGATTAACATTATTCTGAACTATGATAGCCGGCTACCGGAATACATCATTACTGATAAAACGATTATCAGTAAAATCATCAACAATCTTACATCCAATGCGCTGAAGTATTCCATTGAAGATGCAGTGGTCAGGTTTAATGTATTAAAAGTGAATGATCACATCAACATTGAAACGAATAATATCAGTTCATTACCCAAAGAGCAACTGGAAGATATTTTCCAGCCATTCGTTTCTCATGCCAATAAAGAGAATATCGCGGAAAGCACCGGTCTGGGACTCGCTATCACCCAACAACTGGTCGAAAAAATTGCGGGCACCATCACTGCCAGCAAATTTGGCAACAACACTATTTTCACGCTGAGTATTCCCTTGAAGGAAGGCAGGAAAGTGATGGAGACAGTACTGCCTCCGTTAGTAGAGGATATGTATAAAGACTATGTGATACTGGTGCTGGAAGATGATTCATTAAATCAGATAGCTATTCGCGAGGCTATAAAAACAATGGGAATCGAACCCTATTTTGTTGAAAACGGCGCAGAAGGACTGGAACTGCTGAAACAGATAAAACCCGACCTGATTATAACGGATGGAAAAATGCCCGTTATGGATGGGAAAAAGTTTCTTAGTATCCTTAGAGCCTCTAGTGATAATAACCTTCGTAATATCCCTGTCATCGTCGCCTCCGGAGAAACGTTCCTGGCAGAAAAAGAAAGCTTTATAGCAGTCGGTGCAAATGATTTTATCCTTAAACCATTTAGTCGGGCTGAATTAATAGATGTTATCAGAAAACACCTTCCCCAGATAAAATTGCATGCGGTAAACTAAAACACCCTCTTTTCCATAAAACCAACACACAACAATAACAATCAAAATTAAAAACATTATTTTTAAGTGTAATACTGTTACCTTTTCCAAATTTTTATGTAACAAATATTGTTACCTTTTTTCCCTATTTTTGTAACAATGGAAAGCGTACAGAAAAATATCGAAAACAGGATTAGCCGGTTTAAAAAGGGAGAATTGATATTCCCGGCTGACTTCAGGGGTCTTGGCTCAACAACTGCCATCAAAATGGCATTGTCCCGCCTGACCACTAAAGGCAAGCTACGCCGCCTTTCCCATGGCATTTATTACCGCCCCAAAATGGATGCTTTGTTTGGAGAATTATATCCTAATCCTGAAAAAGTAGCTCAGGCCGTCGCGCAAAAGGAAAAAGTACGCATTATGCCAACCGGCTCCGAGGCACTCCATGCCCTCGGTCTCACCACCCAGGTACCCGTCCGCCGGATCTACCTAACTGATGGTGAAAATCGACAAATCAAAATGGGTAAAACCTACATTGAATTTAAGCATACCACTCCCAAAAAAATGTCTTATCAGGGAAAGCTGAGTAGCCTGATAATACTTGCGCTGATGGAAATAGGGACTGAATCGCTGAGTGACGAAGTCCTTAAAAAACTTAAACATTTGCTCTTACACGAAAATAAATCTGTACTTGTAAAAGATCTGGCTATGGCTCCTACACGTATATATGATTTCATCATTAAACTTATTGCTGTAGGAGATGATCAGATGGTTAAACCTGACAGATAAACAGAGAGAGACTGCACTTGCACAGGCAGAAGCAAAGAGCCCACATATACAAAAAGCCATTGAAAAAGACTGGTGGGTGACTTTAACACTTAAAGCTCTTTTCAATACTGCCCATGCACCTCACTTTATTTTTAAAGGAGGCACTTCCTTAAGCAAAGGATATAAACTAATAGAGCGTTTTTCCTGAAGCTTTTGGCAGAGAATACCTGACAACACCTACCCACAGTTATGTTAAAAGGCTAAAGAAAGAAGGGTGCAGATTTACTAGCACGTTGCTCAAAGAAGCACTGGAAAAATCATTGCTGGCTATGGAGATGAAGCCTGAAGCTTTTACGCTGATTGCTGAAGACATCAAAACTGCTCATCCGGATAAAGATCCTCAAACACTATATCTTCATTACAAATCTCTATTCCCTCCTAACCCCTACCTAAAAGACGAAGTCAAAATTGAATTTAGCGTACGATCACTGACCGAACCATATGAAGAAAGGCCTATCCAATCTCTATTATGGGAGTATTTCCCCAATAAAGCATATGAGGAAACACCTTCTATGATCCGAACAACTCAACCCAGAAAAACATTCCTCGAGAAAACATTTTTGCTGCACGAGAAGTTTGCAGGAATTGTCGGGCAAAAGATTCCCGAAAAGAATCTCGGCTCCGAACGAGGCTCACGCCACCTCTACGATATTGTCAAAATGGATGAACAAGGAATTACTAACCAGATTCTAAATGATCCTGCATTTTACAACACCCTTCAAAACCACCGGCGACATTGGATACGACTGAAAGGATTTGACTATACTACATTGCATCCATCCACCATTAATTTTGTGCCTCCCAATCATGCTATTGCAAAATATCAACAGGATTATATTGCCATGACCAACGGAGGAATGCTGACAACTCCTTACCATCATTTTAACATCATTCACAAAAAATTACAGACAATAAACGATCGTTTCAGAACACTGGTATTACCAACACGAATCAACTTATAAAAAAATATCACGGCGATGAAGGGACTTCATGTTACTGGAGTTACTAATTTTCATAACGGGAATATTAAAGGGATTGATGTCAATGGATATAAAAATAACCAACAATTCTCTTAATACTAAACCATCGGATTGATTTTTTCAAAGAAGATATGGGTAATAACAAAAAGCGCTGCAGTATTGTACTGCAGCGCTTTTCCTTTTATGTTGCCCAACCAGGATTCGAACCTAGACAAACAGAACCAAAATCTGTCGTACTACCATTATACTATTAGGCACCGTTTTTACGGGACGCAAATGTAGCCCTTTTTTTAATAAAAACAAATTTACTTATTCTGCTTTCAGACTACGCACCGGATTCACCAGCGCCGCCCTGATGGCCTGGTAGCTGATAGTACAGATAGTGATCAGCAACGCACCGGCTGCTGCCACTATAAACACGCCCGGACCAATACTGACACGGTAGGCGTATTTGTTCAGCCAGTACTGCAGACTGTAAAAGGCCACCGGCACAGCAATACAGCAACCAATAAACACCAGTGCCATAAAATCCTTTGATAACAATAACCACAACTGCGCTACGGATGCCCCCATCACTTTGCGGATGGCAATCTCCCGGGTCCGCTGTGCGGCCATATAAGCAGCCAGACCAAAGAGGCCCAGACAGGAGATAAAAACGGCCAGCACTGCGAAAACAGCGGCCAGCTTACCTGCCAGCGTCTCCAGATCAAACTTTTTATCATAACTATCGGCAGCAAAAACATAATCAAAGGCATAACCCGGATTATGTTTATTGAAGATGGGAGTGATCTTCTTAAGGGCGGTATGTGTATCTGTTTTGTCAGACAAACGGAATAACAAGGTAGTAGCATCCTGGTCATCATGTGTGAACACCGCTGGCTCTACCGGTTTGAAAGGCGATTCCATCACGGCATCCTGTACTACACCGGCAATGACTACACGCTCCCCTCCTCTCCAGCTGATCTGCTGTCCGGCTACCGGAGCGGTAAGTCCCATACGTTTTACGGCAGCTTCATTAATAATCACATAACCTGAGTCTGCTGCCCGTAAATCATGAAAGTCACGCCCTTCCTTCAGTTGCATGCCCATCGCATTGAAATAACCTGATGATACATCAATCTGAGAAACGACCAGCGGTTGATTTCCCTGATGACCTTTCCACTGCTCCAGTACAGTACGCGACCAGATGGATGTTACCGGATTGGAGGCTTTTACTACGTTTTCCACCATACCACTCTGCAGCAGCTCCTGACGCAGCGCATCGTAACTGTGCTTCATATCTTCACTCATAAAGGTGTACAACAACCGGGAAGTGCTGTAACCCACCGGTCTTTTTTTGGCATACTGAATCTGCTGATAAATAATAATAGTGCTGATGATCAGCGCCACAGATGCCGCAAACTGTGCTACCACCAGTACTTTACGGGGAAGCACCGCTGCCCTGCCGGCCTGCAGGCCACCCTTCAGCACTTTCACCGGCTCAAAGGAAGACAGATAAAAAGCCGGCCTGCTTCCCGCCAGCGCTGCAGTAACCAGAATAAACAAGGACAACACACCCCATGCCAACGGCTGCTCATAAGGAATATGCAGCTCACTGGCCACCACCTGGTTAAACGCCGGCAACACCAACTGCACTATTCCAACGCTCAATACCGCCGCCAGACAAGTGATCATCAACGACTCCAGCAAAAACTGTATCACCAGGTCACGCCGCCCCGAACCAATCGCCTTGCGCACACCCACTTCCCTCGCCCGCCGCTCAGAACGGGCAGTAGACAGGTTGATGAAATTGATACAGGCAATCAATAATACCAATACTCCAATCAGCGTAAACATCCGGACATAAGTGATAAAACCACCGCTCTCCTTCCCATTCTCGAAGTTGCTGTACAAACGCCATCTGTCCATCGGATGCAGAAAAATCTCTTCATTCCTCTGTGCATTATAACGATGGATAATATTTTTGATCTGTGCCGATACCGCTGCATAGGATACTCCCGGATCCAGGGCTACAAAGGCCTGGGAACCGTTATCACCCCAGTCGTTACGCGCAGCCTGCATCCAGGGTTGTGTCTGTATCAGGTAAGTATAAGGTATCAGATATTTGAACTGCAGGGTGGAATTGACTGGTACGTCCTGAATGATACCGGTCACTTTCAGATCATGCTGATTATCGATGCGCACAGTTTTATTCATCGCATCTGCAGACCCAAACAATGTTCTGGCCGTGGAAGCACATAACACGATGGAGTAGGGCTCCTGTAAAGCGGTATTGGGATCGCCTTCCAGCATGGTAAAGCGGAACATACGCAGATAATCTTCACTCACACCACTACCCCGGAGATATAGTTTCTTATCACCGGCAATCAGACCATGATTATAAGGCCAGTCCGTGATAGACACATACCGGATGCCTGGAATATCTTTCCGCAAAGCATCTGCCAGTGGCATAGATACAGTTCCCACTGTTCTGAGTCCCCCATTGTTATCAGGGTTGTTTTTCATAACCTGGTAAAGATGTTCATGCCCCGGTAAAAACCGGTCATAGGAATATTCATTCACTACCCACAGGGTGATCAGCAAAGCCACTGCCATGCCGGTACCAAGTCCCAGGATGTTGAGCGCACTGTATACTTTATTGTTAACAAGATTGCGCCAGGCGGTTTTCAGATAATTACGAAGCATGCAGGATGTTTTTTGAAAGATACATCCAGGGCACCAATAAAATGCCATTGAAATAAACAGCTGATAATCAAATCAATAAGGAAATATTTTTGTCCGTTTTCAATGCACCTTCGTTCATTTGCGGACAATTTATTTCCGGGCAGTAGCACCTACGCCAAGCCCTACAGCCAGTACATCTTCTACTCCACCGGCGAAAGCATCTTTTAACTTATACTTTTCCCCGGCGTATTTCCGCAGATAAAAAAAGGCGTAAGAAGCAGCTATTGCCGCCACAGCACCAATCAACGCACCGCGCCAGGCTTTGTCACCGCCGGACTGATATACGGTAGCTCCGGCCAGTCCACCGGCCGCAGCCCTGCCCACCAGCCCTCCGGGTGAAATACGGTCCAGTACACCTGGTACCTTATCTGCTACCAACTCACCGGCTGTTATAGTCTGCAGCCCTCGCATCACATTTTCCCTTTGCATAAACCCCAACGGGCTGCCATTCAGTTGCCGGGAAGGATAACGATTGGCGTATTGACTGGCAAAAGCCGGCCCCATCACACTACGCATGCCGGACACTACGCCCAGTCCAACCGCACGCATCATAATAGGAAAGATCGATTTGCTCATACTGGTCGCGGCACAATCATTGTGCCACTCATGCCATGTTACTGCTCCTGCTACGCAACACGCCCCGCCACAGTACCAGCACTATTGCCACCATCCCAAACACCATCCCTACCCAGGGAGCATAAGCCACACTATGTGTCGCGATCACCATGCCACTCACAGCTGTACCCACTGATACACCCAGGTTACCAAACGAAACAGCCAGACTGTTAGCGAATTCCAGCGCATCCGGCGCTGCCGAAATCATATTCGCCGCACCAGTAAAAAAACAAGGTGCATACCACACCCCCCACAAAGCAATAACACCTGCCACCGGCCAACCTTCATATCCACAAAAGGATAAGGCTACCGGAATAACGATCGTTCCTCCCAGCAATACCAGCGTCACCAGTACCATATTCTTTCCGATTACCTTGCCCGCCAGCCAGTTGCCCACCACCCCGGTAATACCAAACAACAACATCATACTGCTGATCATCTCTTCATTCATATGTTTCTCCTTGTTGAGATAATCTGCGAAATAGCTATAACTGCTAAACCAGGCCGCAATCATCACAAAGTTGATACAGGAGGTCAGCAGAAAATCATTTCTACCCAATATCTTCAGCTGTGCTCCATACGACTTCTTCTCCCCTGCCGGCATCGGAGGCAACAGCAACCATATTCCCACAATGGCCAGCATACTCACACCCGCCTGCATAACAAAAGCTCCCTCCCAGTTAAATCGCCCTGCCAGCCAGGTAGACAACGGTACCGTTGTCACCGTGGCAATACTGATACCTCCCATCACAACAGACATCATCCGGTGGGCATCTTTTTTATCGACTGAACCCACCGCCGCCGCAATCGCTGTAGAGATATACACCGGTTGCAGGAAAGCTGGTAATATCCGGAGCACCAGCAACAGCCAGAAAGGCGGCGCCAATGCTGATCCTCCGGCAGACAAAACAAACAGGCCCATCGCCAGCAACATCACCTTCTTCCGGTCAAAACCAGATGCCAGCAATGTCATAAATGGCCCCGTAAATGCTATCACCAGCGCAAAAGCACTGAGTAATATGCCCGCCTGGTCAATCGTAATATGATAGTGGGCCGCTACCTGTGGTAATATACCAATGATCCCAAACTCTGTCGTGATAATGCCGATCATGCCCAAACAGCCTATATATGCCAGCTTTTTCATGGTTCTTCTATTAATGTTGCCGCGAAATTAGAGAGTAAGTATCTTCGTACCTGCGGCTACAGCCGGTTGTATGGTACTAACAAAATTGTAAGCCATGACCAGAAGAAAGGAAACCTCTACCAACAGTCTGAATAGAGAAATATTGAACAACACCTGCGATCTTGCTTATGCACTGGATCTCATCGGTGGAAGATGGAAACTGCTTATCCTCACCAACCTCGGCGACGAACCTGTTCGTTACAGTGAATTAAAAAAACTGGTACCTAAAATCACAGAAAGAATGCTCGCATTGGAATTACGGGCCCTGGAAAAGAACGGGTTAATCATCAGAAATGTATATGCTAGTGTGCCACCTTGTGTCGGTTACCAGCTCACCAACCTCGGAAAATCACTGGTACCTATCTGCCGCCAGCTGTCCGGATGGGGTGCCGAACATCGAATAACGAATAACATAATTGATTGATTATTAATTTTTTACAAGAGATGTATATCTTTTGTAGATATACCTTTTACCCCCCTGTAGACCCACTGTAGTATCTACAAAAACAGGATCGTTTGCCCCACTGCCTACCTTTGCCCTGATTTCTATTTTATCCTTTTATCATTTTTAAACATCAGCGCAACTATGAAAACAAAACAATGGGCAATCATCGCTTACATCACGATTATCGGTTGGATCATCGCGTTTGTTAAGAACAAGGAAAACAAAGACACATTAGTAACGTATCATCTCGAACAGGCACTAGGTCTCGCGATAGCAAGCCTGCTATGGTCTGTGGCCGTTGGGGTACTCCTGAGTATTATACCAGCACTGTCTGCGTTACTGTCTATACTGGGAATCCTTCCCCTGATATTTATGATATTCGGGATCATCAATGCCAATAGTGGTGTGCATAAACCCATACCAGTAATCGGAAAGTTCTTCGAAAACAAATTTGTTTTCCTACAGCAATAGATTGCCAGCTACATTTCATCCATTGCCCCTTTTTATCCATTACCCTGGTTTCATCCATCCCCATTCATCCAGGCCCCCATTTTATCCATTCCCCCAGGTTTCATCCATTATCCCATTCATCCAGACTCCAGATTCATCCAAACCCCATTTCATCCTGCCCCACTTACTTCACCCGCTGTGGCTTCGCCCGGCGGGTTATTTTCTCTCCAGGCCATCAGATAGGTATCCAGGCCTTCGTCCTTGCCCAGTCCCAGTTTCTGTTTGATACGGTATCTCGACATCAGGATACTTTTGGGGGCCACGCCCAGATGGGACGCTATTTCTTTGGTAGACAACCCGATTGAAATATAGGAGCAATGTTTCAGGTCCAGTTTGGTAAGCGTGTTATTGGCTTTCTCCTGCAACTTCCGGAAAAATTCAGGGTGGATGTTTTCAAATTCCGAACGGGTGGTCTCAAAGGTTTTGTCCATCCGTTTATGCATCTCGATCATACGTGTAATCTGTTTGGCCAGATCAGGCTGTACAGATTTGTCCTGTAATTTTTCCTGCAGGGATTGCAGCAGTTCATTTTTCTGCTCCACCTGTAAAGTGCCAGCCAGCAGATCTTTCTGCAGCTGTTCCTTCTGCGTTTGTATAAGTTGTTGCTCTGCCTGTAACCGGGCTGCTTCTTCTGCCTGCAGCCGTGCCTGTAGTTCTGCTTCCTGCTTCTCCAGCTGCAGGCGCATGGATTCTTCTTCTTTCAGGCGTATCAGCAGCTCTCCGTCCTGCTTTTCCTTCTCCAGCAGCTTTTGCTGCTGAATGGTAGACTGCAGCCGGAAATGATAAGAGCGGAACAGATAAAGCAACGCCACCAGACAGGCTACGATCAGCCCTATATATACCACATTCAGTTTACGGTTGAATGCCGCCTTCTCCTGCAGCGACACCAGTTCCTGCTCCCGCTGACGGGCCTGGTACTGGGCTTCCAGCCGTTTGGCAATGGCCATACGGTCGGCATCAAAAGCCTTGGCATAATAGCGGCTGTATTCCCGGGCATATTGTAAGGCAGTAGGCAGATCTCCTTTTCTCTCCGCTACATCCGAAAGAGCTTCCATCAGATGCGCCATCAACCGGTTGTCTGGTGTTGGATAGGTTTTCAGTGCCATCAGTCCGGCCAGCAGCAGTTCCGAAGCCCGGTTGTAGTTGCCGTCATTCAGGGCAAAGCTGCTCATCATCCCGTAACAACTCGCTACTACCTCCTGCTGGTTGGTCTCCTTACCAATCCTAAGAGCTATATCCAGATAATGTTGCGCGCTGTCACGGTAAGGGCGTGGAAAATACTGATCATACAGATTGGCGGTATTGAGCGCCAACAGGGCAATGGTACTGCGGAAACTGATGCGGCTTGCATTGGCTTCGTATGTAGCAATGGCTTTGCGGTTGTAGTACAATGCCGAATCCAGAAATATCCGTTTGCTGCTATCTCCATCAAACTGGTATTCAAAACTGGTGGCCATAGCCTGATAGGCATTGCACATATCGTCGGGATCAGATCTTAACCGGGCAGATACCAGACTGGCAAGGGCATAACGGTATTGGTTATCCGTATCCTTCCAGTCAGAATAAATGGCTGCGAGATTATAATAAACGCTGGTTTCGTAGATATTGCCAGATAGTCCTTTTCCCAGCTTCAGTGATTCCTGAAAACTTTTCACAGCCTCGTGAGGCTTGCCCATACGGCTTTCCAGCCATCCCTTGCGATACCATACACTGGCCAGTGTAAGCGGGTCGCCTGATTGTTTGGCAAAAAGGAAGGCACTGTCCAGATGACGGGTCGCCAGCGTAGTGTCTTCGGCTGTATACTCCAGGGATACCAGCGCAGAATGCGCCAGTGCCTGATATTTGCTGTCTTTTAAAGAGCGGCTCATCGCCAGGGCTGTCTCTGTAGCCGCAATCGCATCTTTGCGGCTGCCGTCCACCAGAGCCCTCCCCATCCTGATACGCGTCATTACCTGCTCTTCTGGTGTCAAACCCGGTTGTTTCAATACTTGTTTCAGCGAATCCTGCACAGTTTGCGCAAAAATATTACCCGCCGTCAGCATACACAGGGTGACAAACATCATTACCACCCTCATTTTTAGGATATGGTTCATGCGCCAAAAATACAACTTGTAGATGTTTTGTAGATATCAAAAAAATAATCGTGTAGTAGACGTGTAGATGCTACAAATGCCGGAGATCCGCAACAGGTAAGTACTTTTGCATCACAGAGTTCATTCACAGAATTAATAATAAACCCAGGACTAGTCCCGGATATAATCCGCCCAGGACTTCAATCTTAGCCCAGGACTTTAGTCCTGGGAACACGAGCGCGTAACTTACCGGCCTGATCCGTTGTAGTTCTCCCACTTTTTGGCAAACGCTATAAAAAGATAATGCAGCAGTCGTTCTCCACTGCTGCATTTTAATTTTGTTCCTTTTCCGGATATTATTCCTCCCTTAAACGTTCATCCGTGTACGTTATCTTCGTCTTACCATGCGGTGCCGGCACCCCGTTTTCATCCACACTCACAAAAACGATCCTATCGATGGTCAGAATACTTTTCTGAGTAATCTTGTTTCTCACTTCACAGGTAAGCGTAAGTGACGTTCTGCCAAAATGCACTGCCTTAATCCCCAACTCCACAATATCTCCCTGACGGGCAGAGTTAATAAAATTGATCTCAGACATGTATTTCGTCACACAGCGGTTGGTACCCAGCTGAATAATGGAATAAATCGCTGCTTCTTCATCAATCCATCTCAGCAAACTGCCCCCGAACAAAGTACCATGTGCATTCAGATCTTCCGGTTTCACCCATTTACGTGTGTAAAAATTCATGCGCGCTCGTTTTAAAGTGTAAAGCTAGGCAAATTCCATTACAGGTCTTTAAGAGGGGATTCCTCTTCATAAGTATCAAGAGGCCCTACGCTTATCAGGTTTCTGAGAACTGCTGTCCTGGTTCTCCTGTTTTCAAAAAACCTGTCTTTCAACAATGGTAATGAAAAGGAGACAATCGTTACACTAATACCACCCAATGCTCCACTTAAAGCACCAATCAATATTTGATTCATAGCATTTAGTTTTAGATAATATGGTCAGGAACAAATTCAGGCCAGGTAAATTGAGGGGAAGTCGAAAATGATCTGGGGCTCAGGGGATTGCCATAAAAAAAACTGGACAAGGCGATCTATCGCACTTGTCCAGTTTTGTTGCCCAACCAGGATTCGAACCTAGACAAACAGAACCAAAATCTGTCGTACTACCATTATACTATTGGGCAATTCCCTTGTTGTTTGGGATGGCAAAAGTATAACTTTTTTTATTTCTGCAAAAAAAACTTGCAACTTTTTTCAAATATCCTTTGAATCACTTATCCACAGGCACTTTCAACCTACAGCACTTATTACTTTTTCTAATATCTGTGCTGGTTTTATCCATTCCATGCAGGCATGATCTCCTCTGAAACAAGGCTTATTGCCAAATACGGAACAGGGCCGGCAGCTCAGATCAGTGATTTGCACTGCATTGGCATCAGACTGACCATATCCCATAAATCCGGCAAACGGATGGGTGGCGCCCCATACCGAAACAACCGGCACTCCATACAGCGAAGCCAGGTGCATATTGGCAGAATCCATGCTGATCATCACGTTCAACTGGCTGATCAGTGCCATTTCCTCTTGCAGGGAGAAACGGCCTGCCACCACCTGTGCCTGCGGATAACGCTCAGCCATGGCATTCAATAGCTCCACTTCCTTTTTCCCTCCGCCAAAGAGCAGTACACGCCGGTTCTCTGTTTTCAGTAGTTCGGCCAGCACAATTTCCATTTTCTCCAACGGATACATCTTCTCACGGTAGGTAGCAAAGGGAGCCAGGCCTACCCATTGCTGCGCTCCCTTTGCGCCGGTAACGGCTAAAACCCGCTCCGGCAAGGCCTGCGGCGCAAAAACCGGTCGATGCCCCATCGTGCACTTCAGTCCCAATTGCTTGAAAACCAGTGCATAACGCTCAATGGTGCTGGTCACCGGTTGTAATACCTTATTTTCCTTGCTGGTGAGCGCTTTTTTAGCTGCACGTCCCTTATCAATGGCAGCCACCTGCTTGCCGCTGAAGCGGAAAAAGGTACGGATGATCTTCGAACGTAACACATTATGCAGGTCTGCAATAGCCGTAATCTTATACTGCCTGCTGACACTGCGGAATAACCGGTAAAGTCCCGGTATCCCTTTATGTTCGCCCTTTACGTCTGCCGGGAAAAATATCAGCCGGGGAATACCGGCACACAAGGCACCCCAGTTTTTGTTGGTCACAAAAACGATCTGTACTTCCGGATTTTCTTCCAGTACCTGCTTCATCACCGGCACAGTCATCGCCACATCTCCCAGGGCGGAAAGACGTGTCACCAGTATAGTTCTAGTAATAGCCAAGGGCCAGGTTTATTTTTCACCCTTGTATAATACAGGGTTCAGTGAAGGATCATTATACATCTTCATCTGCTTGTATACTTTCATATACTTCCTGCCGCCTTCGATGTCGGCCAGCAGCGTTTCAATGGCAGTGCTCAGATCTGCGCGTTGCTCCAGCAGAATATCCAGTTTACGCTGGCAGGCTTCCCGGTGTGCTGCAGTAGCATCGGCACGGGTAGCTTCTTCCTGCATGTGGTATATCTTAAGTGCCAGGATAGACAAACGATCTATCGCCCAGGCTGGACTCTCTGTATTGATCACAGCATCCGCTACCGGCGCAACATGTTTGTATTTGTCAAGGAAATAACTGTCGATATATTCTACTACATCGGTCCGCTCCTGGTTGGAACGGTCGATCCAACGTTTGATGTGCAGCGCTTCTACCGGGTCTATCTTCGGATCGCGGATAATGTCTTCCAGGTGCCACTGCACCGTATCGATCCAGTTTTTCAGGTACAGCAGATGCTCAATGCTGTTTTTTTCATAGGGATTGTTGATGGCCTGATGCACATCATTATACTGATGATAATCCTGTATACTCTGATCAAATATACTGTTGGAGGTTGATGTAAACATGTAGCAAAAATAAAGAAGCGCACGGTAGAAACCATACGCTTGTTGTAAAAGATTGTCATGTGAATGTTCGAGAATGCAAATCGTGTAGGCTTTTAATGGTTATCCTGGGGTTGAGATACCTTTCTATCGCCTCATATTTTTATACTCTAATTGTATGATGTCGTTAAACATCACAAGTTGGCAATAAATATTTTTTGGTAATTTCTTTAGATGTAGAAATATATTTAACTCTGATGGCTTTACTTTTTGAGGGTCCATAAAAATTCATACATACAACACTAACCTAACAAATACTCCACGGCATACATTTCAAAGTTATATCTAATCAATGCTGCATGCAGCGTTTACTCCGTTGTGATGTGGCTATACCGGTTTTTTGTTTTTACTATAGGGTTTTCTGCTATATCAGTAGGGTTCCATCTGCACCTGTTCTGTCCGTCTCTTGGTGCAAATTAAATGGGGTCACTGCTATTATAACTGCAGTGACCCCGGAATTTCATACAACGTTTGTGTTAAATTTCGTTTTTCTTTGTCCTTTTTAGCTACACAGCGGCTTTTCCCTTGTTCCGCATAGCCAGAAAATACAAAGGAATACCCAGTAAAATGATGCCCAACCCTGGTAAAGTGTAGTTGGATTCGAATACCAGCAACAGCGCTGCAAGCGATAAAGCCACTACCACATATATCATCGGCAGTAAAGGATATCCCAGTGCTTTATAGGGTCTCTCTATGTCCGGGCGCTTCTTTCTCAGAATAAATATGCCCAGGATCGTCAGCACATAAAAAATCAATACGCCAAATATCACCAGTGCCAGCAGGTCATTGTAACGGCCGGTAAGGCATAGCATGGAAGCCCAGGCACACTGTATCCACAAACCATGTGCAGGCACGCTGTTTTTATTCAGTTCAGCTGCTTTGCGGAAAAACAGCCCGTCTTCTGCCATCGTATAATAAATACGTGCACCGGAAAGGATCAACCCGTTGTTGCAGCCAAAAGTGGAAATCATGATCATCACCGCAATAATTCCGGAACCAATGCCGCCGAATATTTTCTCTGCAGCAGCCACTCCCACGCGGTCATTCGCAGCAAAAGCGATATCGTGCAGTGGCAGTACGGCCAGATACATCAGGTTGCAGCTCACATAAATGATGGTTACTATGAAAGTGCCCAGAAACAGCGAGCGGCCGATGTTTCTGGCCGGATTCTTTATCTCTGCAGCAATAAAGGTGACGTTATTCCAGGCATCACTCGAAAACAGCGATCCTTTCATCGATACAGCAATAGCACCAAAGAATGCCAGCCCGGTCAGCGATTTCACCACTGTTTCTCCATTCACCATCTGCAGTGAAAAATGGTTCCAGGGATCCTGCCAGTTAGCCTGCCAGATCTCAGCCTTAGCCCCCAGCATAAAACCAAAAATGATCAAACCAAACAGGGATAACAGTTTGGCCAGGGTAAACACGGTCTGTATAAACTTCCCATGCTTTACCCCACGGGTGTTGATAAAGGTGAGCAGGATGATGGAGATAATGGCCACAATCTGTGCTGCTGTAATCTGAAATCCGCCGGTAGAAAAGAGTATGTTTTTTTCACTGAAGGCAGGCACCAGGTAAGCGGTAAACTTAGCGAAAGCCACAGCCACAGCGGCGATGGTACCGGTCTGAATAACCCCGAACTGTGTCCAGCCAAATAAAAAGGCAATAAAAGGATTATACGCTTCCCGCAGGTAAACATATTGCCCCCCTGCTTTAGGATACATGCCCGACAGTTCACCATAGCTGAGCGCGGCAATCAACGTTACCACTCCGGCCAGTACCCACATGGCGGTAATCCAGCCGGCGCCGCCCACGCTGCGGGCTATTTCTGCCGTTACAATAAAAATACCGGAGCCTATCATAGAGCCGGCCACGATCATGGTGGAGTCCAGTAAGCCCAGTGTAGGCTTGAAAGATTTACTTTGGTTGATGTCCATAAGGTAGAATTAAAAAGTCCCGGCTCGTTGAAAAACCGGGACTATAAGGTAGACAAATTTTTTATTGTTGCCTTGTTATTTTACTTGTCTGGAAAGCTTCTTATTTGGCAGGAGCTTCTGATGCTTTTACGTTCATGCCTTTGATCACCTCAGCAGTCACATCATAGGCAGAATCTACATACAGGATGTTGCTCTGACCAGTACGATAGGAGAAGATGAAAGCAAAACGTTTGTCTGCATTAAAAGATTTCAGGAAATCATCCAGTTTTTTCTGCAGTTCTTCATTAAACTTGGTTTCGCTCTGAGCGTATTCTGCACGCATGTTCTGCGCTTCCTGCTCCAGCTGTTGCTGTTTGGCCATCAGTGAGCGTTGTGCTGCCTCGCCCTGTTCCTGGGTAAGAGTAGACGCTTTGCGCTGCAGGTCCTGGTATTCGCTCTGTAAAGCTCTGGCTTTGGCTTTCAGCTGGTTGTCCATACCTTGTTGTTTCTGTTCCAGCTGGGATTTCTTCTCTTTAAAATATTCAAAATGCGCTTCCAGGGAGTCCAGGTCTACGTAAGCAATTTTGAAACCTGCTGCTGCCGGAGCGTTGGTACCAGCTGCTGGAGTAGCGGGCGCGTTGTTACCAGCCTTGTTGCCATTGCAGGCCATGAATAAACCGGCTGCTAATGCCGCTAATAATCCTTTTGTCACGAATTGTTTACGAATGCGCATGTTGATAGGTAGATTTACTCCTTTAATAGGTTTTTTGAAAATAGAAGGGCTAAAATAAGGCTTTTAGCGGATTTTCAAATCCGTATTGCCATTTTTAACGAAGCTTTTTTTATAATGGCAATACACTTGCTTCCCGCGCTGAAGCTTGATTTTACCCTCGTTGTTCCTAATTGTTGGTAATGGTAAATGTCTTGAAAGTTGCTGAACTCAATGCATTTCCTACCGTCACCAGTGTATAGATTTTGCCTGTTTGTGAGGGAAAGTCTTTCCTGTTTGGTATGATGGTGGTGGAATCCGTACGCCGGAAATTAAGCTGATAGGTGCTATCTCCAGGCATGTTGACAAACGGGGTAAACTGGGTAAATCCTATCCCCCTGAAAATACGATCTTCCTGGGAAAACACGTCTATGCCCACACTTGCTCCGCTGAAACGATAGGCCTCACTGAAGTCCACTACCCGGAATTTCATGTTCTGCGGCGGCGGAGATGTCAGATCATCTTCTACCGTCCTGAACACCGGTACCTTGTTGGCCGAATCAAATCCAATATAGGCGGAGAAAGCCCGTTTGTTACGCAGATTGATCTGCCCTACTCTCATGGTATCATTCGGGAAACGCTGATCTATCAGGTAAATAGTGTACAACTGGGCTCTGAATGTTTTGTAAGGTGTGTTCTTTCCAAAGGTCACACCAGTTGCCATGGAGAAGGAGTCCAGCCGGATATCGTATACCGCGTCAGGCACCCCGTTAAAAAACATAAAACTGGACTGGGTAACAGGAATAGCTGTATCACTATTCTTTTTACACGCTGCTGCCGCCATCAGCAATATCAATGCTACAATAAGCAGTTTTTTCATGAAATCCGGATCATTTTTAAACCGGATGTAAAGTAGTAAAACCGCTGATGATGACCACATTTTTTTTCATGTATTGCGATTCTCCCGATAAGATGAGCATAAAAGCAAAAGACCTCATTGACATTACATCAATGAGGTCTTTGCTTATATCTTCACCTATCAAGGCGAATCAGTTTACATCAAAAAATCACAGTTACTCTTCTTCGTCGAACTGGAACACTTCTTTGGAAGATGCCAGGATATCGTATTCTTCTTTGGAGCCTACGATCATGTTCTCGAATTCGCGTAAACCTGTACCGGCAGGGATCAGATGACCTGTGAGCAGGTTTTCTTTCAGACCCAGCATTTCATCGATCTTACCGTTGATCGCAGCCTGAGACAGTACTTTCGTAGTCTCCTGGAACGATGCGGCAGACATCCAGCTGCGGGTACCCAGAGACGCTTTGGTAATACCTTGCAGCAGCGGGCTGGAAGTAGCCGGATTCGCATCACGGAATTCAACCAGTTTTTTATCTGCACGACGCAACAGGGAGTTCTCTTCACGTACCTGACGTAAGGTTACGATCTGACCAGCTCTCAGCGTAGTAGATTCACCAGCTTCAGTTACCACCTTCTTATCAAAGATCATATCATTTTCTTCAAAGAAGTCGAATTTATCTTCGGTATCTCCTTCGAGGAAGCGGGTATCTCCAGGATCTTCAATGTTTACTTTACGCATCATCTGACGAACGATCACCTCGATGTGTTTGTCGTTGATCTTCACACCCTGTAAGCGGTATACTTCCTGGATTTCATTTACCAGGTATTCCTGTACGGCAAACGGACCTTTAATAGCCAGGATGTCTGCAGGAGTAGTAGAACCGTCGGAGAGGGAAGTACCGGCCTTCACGAAGTCACCGTCCTGTACCAGGATGTGACGGGTCAAAGGCACCAGGTATTTCTTGATCTGACTTTCACGGCTTTCGATGATGATCTCACGGTTACCACGTTTGATGTTACCGAAGGCTACCACACCATCAATTTCAGAAACGATGGCAGGGTTGCTTGGGTTACGTGCTTCAAACAGCTCAGTTACACGAGGCAGACCACCGGTGATGTCTCGCAGTTTACCGATAACGCGCGGGATTTTTACAATTACCTGGCCGGCCCTTACGTGGTCTCCTTCGGAGATAACGATGTGGGAACCTACCGGTAAGTTGTAGGATTTCACCTCTTTATTACCATCTACATAGATAGACGGGATCTTGTTTTTGTCTTTGGTTTCGATAACCACTTTCTCACGGTGACCGGTTTGTTCGTCCGCTTCTTCACGGAAGGTGATACCTTCTATGATACTGTCGAAACGGATGTTACCCGGAATTTCAGACACGATAACGGCGTTGAATGGATCCCAGGTACAGATCTGGTCACCTTTGCTCACCTTCTGTCCGTCTTTCACCAGCAGGGTGGAACCGTACGGAATGTTGTTTGTTACCAGCAGACGATCGTTTTTCACGTCCATGATACGCAGCTCACCGGTACGGCCGATAACCACCTGTACTTTCTCACCTTCGTTATTTTCGTAGGTGGTAGTACGTAAGCCATCGAACTGGATAGTACCTTCAAACTTAGCCTGCAGGCCGGATTCTACGGAAGTGGAACCAGCCACACCACCCACGTGGAAGGTACGCAGTGTCAACTGTGTACCAGGCTCACCGATAGACTGGGCAGCGATGATACCTACTGCATCACCACGCTGTGCTGTATAACCAGTGGCCAGGTTTTTACCGTAGCATTTCACGCACACACCACGACGGCTTTCGCAAGTCAGTACGGAGCGGATTTCTACAGTTTCTATGGCGCTGTCTTCAATTTTATGAGCGATGTCTTCTGTGATTTGTTCACCGGCAGCAACCACCAGTTCCTCAGTATGAGGATCAAACACGTCGTGCAGGGAAGTACGTCCCAGAATACGGTCGTACAGTGTTTCGATTACTTCCTCGTTGTCTTTCAACGCAGCAGTAGCGATACCACGCAGAGTTCCGCAGTCTTCTTCGTTGATCACCACGTCCTGTGCTACGTCCACCAGACGACGGGTCAGGTAACCCGCATCCGCCGTTTTCAGCGCCGTATCCGCAAGACCCTTACGGGCACCGTGGGTAGAGATGAAGTATTCCAATACGTTCAGACCATCTTTAAAGTTGGACAATACCGGGTTCTCAATGATCTCAGAACCGGTAGATCCACTCTTACGCGGCTTGGCCATCAGACCCCTGATACCTGCCAGCTGTTTGATCTGTTGTTTGGAACCACGCGCACCGGAGTCAAGCATCATGTATACAGAGTTGAAGCCCTGTTTGTCTGTCGCCAGTTCGCGGATCAGGGTTTCTGTCACCTTCGTATCCACACGTGACCAGATATCGATGATCTGGTTGTAACGTTCGTTGTTGGTGATCAGACCCATGTTATAGTTATCCCAAACTTCGTCAACTTCACCGGCAGCAGCATCAATCATGTCCTGCTTAACTTCCGGAATGATCAGGTCATTGATGTTAAATGACAGACCACCACGGAACGCCATGCGGAAACCTAACTGTTTGATGTCGTCCAGGAATTTCGCCGTTTTAGGGATATCTGTGTATTTGATAATGTCACCGATGATCTCACGCAGTGATTTTTTAGTCAGCAGGGCGTTTACATAACCGGCTTCCTTCGGCACGAACTGGTTGAACAGTACGCGGCCTACAGTAGTTTCGATCAGTTTCCTTTCCAGCTCACCGTTAGCATTACGCACAGTCGTTTTTACACGGATGTGGGCATGCAGGTCGATGCGGTCTTCATTCAGTGCAATGATTACTTCTTCAGCAGAGTAGAATGCTTTGCCTTCACCTCTTACCACCACATCACCCATGGTTTTCTTACCCTTGGTGATATAATACAGACCGAGTACCATGTCCTGAGAAGGCAGGGTGATCGGCGTACCGTTCTGCGGGTTGAGGATGTTGTGAGAAGACAGCATCAGCAGTTGGGCTTCCAGAATAGCAGCATTGCTCAAAGGCACGTGTACCGCCATCTGGTCACCATCGAAGTCGGCGTTGAACGCAGAACACACGAGCGGGTGCAACTGAATCGCTTTACCTTCCACCAGTTTAGGCTGGAAAGCCTGGATGGACAAACGGTGCAGGGTCGGAGCACGGTTTAACAACACCGGGTGACCTTTCAATACGTTTTCCAGGATATCCCAAACCACCGCTTCTTTCCGGTCTACCAGCTTTTTAGCTGATTTTACGGTTTTAACGATGCCTCTTTCAATCAGTTTACGGATGATAAATGGTTTGAACAGCTCTGCCGCCATATCTTTTGGCAGACCGCATTCATGCAGTTTCAGCTCAGGACCTACCACGATAACGGAACGACCGGAGTAGTCCACACGTTTACCGAGGAGGTTCTGACGGAAACGACCTTGTTTACCTTTCAGTACATCGGAGAGAGATTTCAGCGCACGACCACCTTCGGCTTTCACCGCATTGGATTTACGGGAGTTGTCGAACAGAGAGTCCACCGCTTCCTGCAGCATACGTTTTTCGTTACGCAGGATCACTTCCGGTGCTTTAATTTCGATCAAACGTTTCAGACGGTTGTTACGGATGATCACCCTGCGGTACAGGTCGTTCAGGTCGGAAGACGCAAAACGGCCACCATCCAACGGCACTAATGGACGCAGTTCAGGCGGTACTACAGGAATATATTGCATTACCATCCATTCAGGACGGTTTTCAACACGGCCGTTGGCGTCACGGAAAGCTTCCACTACGCTCAGACGTTTCAGCGCTTCCGCTTTACGTTGCTGGGAAGTTTCAGTAGCAGCCTGGTTACGCAGCTGGTAAGAAAGGCTGTCCAGTTCGATACGGGCCAGCATCATTTCCACTGCTTCAGCACCCATTCTGGCAATAAACTTGTTGGGATCTTCATCCGGCAACAGCTGATTGTCTTTAGGCAGGGTATCCAGGATATCCAGGTATTCTTCTTCAGTGAGCAGGTCACCATAGTTCATACCTTTTTCCTGTTTCGCGCCTGGCTGGATTACTACGTATCTTTCATAGTAAATGATGGTTTCCAGCTTTTTGGAAGACATCCCCAGCAGGTAACCGATCTTGTTAGGCAGCGATTTGAAATACCATATATGTACAACAGGCACTACCAGACGGATGTGGCCCATTCTTTCACGACGAACTTTTTTCTCCGTTACTTCCACACCACAACGGTCGCACACAATACCCTTATAACGGATACGCTTATATTTTCCGCAATAGCATTCGTAATCCTTTACAGGCCCGAATATTCTTTCGCAGAATAAACCATCACGTTCCGGCTTGTAAGTACGGTAGTTGATAGTTTCAGGTTTCAGCACTTCACCGTAAGAACGCTCCAGAATCACATCCGGAGAAGCCAGACTGATGGTAATGCTGTTAAAATTTGATTTAGGACGATTTTCTTTTTTGATAGCCATCTGTTTATAGCTTTTAGCTGTTAGCCGTTGGTGTTAAGCCAGCGACAAAAATTTTATTCCTGCGAAATATCCAAGCTATCAGCCATTAGCTGCGGAGCTAACGGCTGGTAGCTAAAAGCTCTTAGTCAAATTTCAGATCCAGACCCAGACCACGCAATTCATGGATCAATACGTTGAAGGATTCAGGAACACCCGCTTTCGGAATGTTATCACCCTTCACAATTGATTCATATGCTTTGGCACGACCAACGATATCATCGGATTTAATAGTGAGCAATTCCTGCAGAATGTTGGCTGCACCGTATGCTTCCAGTGCCCACACTTCCATCTCACCGAAACGCTGACCACCAAACTGTGCTTTACCACCCAAAGGCTGTTGTGTGATAAGGCTGTACGGTCCGATAGAACGGGCGTGCATCTTATCATCCACCATGTGGCTCAGTTTCAGCATGTAGATAACACCCACGGTTGCTTTCTGGTGGAAGCGGTCACCCGTTTCACCATCATACAGGTAAGTGTGACCAAAGCTTGGCAGACCTGCTTCATTGATATATCCGGCTATTTCTTCTGTAGTGGCACCATCGAAGATCGGTGTAGCGAAACGCATGCCCAGCTTCAGACCAGCCCAACCCAGTACAGTCTCATAGATCTGTCCGAGGTTCATACGGGAAGGTACACCCAGCGGGTTCAGTACGATATCCAGTGGTGTACCGTCTTCCAGGAACGGCATGTCTTCATCACGCACGATCTTGGCTACGATACCCTTGTTACCGTGACGTCCCGCCATCTTATCACCCACTTTCAGCTTACGTTTGCTGGCCAGGTAAACCTTCGCCAGTTTCAGTACACCAGCAGGCAGCTCGTCACCAATAGAGATGTTGAACTTCTCACGTTTGTAACGGCCCAGCTCTTCGTTGTACTTGATGTTGTAGTTGTGGAGCAGAGTGTTGATCTGGTCGTTGGTTACCTCGTCGGTAGTCCAGCCCAGCGGATTCACGTTCATGAAGTCAACGTTCACCAGATTCTTCTGAGAGAATTTGGAACCTTTGGAAATCAGCACTTCACCGTAAGTGTTGGTAACACCCTGAGACGTTTTGTCTTTCAGTAATACCAGCAACTTGCTCATCAGCACTTCCAGCAGGTCTTCCGTATTTTTCTGGTGGATTTTCTCCAGTTTCTCAATCGCCGCTTTTTCACGGGTCTTGGAGTTTTTATCTTTTTTCGCGCGGCTGAACAGCTTCTTGTCAATCACCACACCTTCTGTAGATGGAGGTGCTTTAAGGGAAGCGTCTTTAGCATCAGATGCCTTGTCACCGAAGATCGCTCTGAGGAGTTTTTCTTCCGGAGAAGGATCAGATTCACCACGCGGAGTGATTTTACCGATCAGGATGTCACCTTCCTTAATGTGGGCGCCCACACGGATAATACCGTTCTGGTCGAGGTCTTTGGTAGCCTCTTCGCTCACGTTCGGGATATCCGGGGTCAGTTCTTCCTCACCCAGTTTGGTGTCACGTACTTCCAGTTCGTATTCGTCGATGTGGATGGAGGTAAAGAGGTCTTCACGTGCTACACGCTCAGAGATTACGATCGCATCCTCAAAGTTGTAACCTTTCCATGGCATGAAGGCCACTTTCATGTTACGGCCCAGTGCCAGCTCACCACCGCGGGTAGCGTAGCCTTCGGTCAGGAAGTCACCTATTTCCACACGCTGACCTTTCTTAACGCAAGGTCTGAGGTTGATACAGGTGCTCTGGTTCGTTTTCACGAATTTGGTCAGGTTGTATATTACCAGGTCGTCTTCGAAGCTCACCAGTTTCTGCAGCTCGTCACGCTCGTAACGAACATGGATTTCCTTGGCGTCCACGAATTCGATCACGCCTTTTCCTTCTGAAGTGATTTGCAGACGGGAGTCGCGTGCTGCCTTTGCTTCCAGGCCGGTACCTACAATAGGAACTTCCGGATTCAGCAGTGGCACGGCCTGACGTTGCATGTTTGATCCCATCAACGCACGGTTGGCGTCATCATGTTCGAGGAACGGAATCAGGGAAGCACTCAGACCTACGATCTGGTTAGGCGCTACGTCCATAAACTCCACATCCTGTCTGTCCAGGATCGGGAAGTCGCCGGTTTCGCGGGATTTAACTTTATCATTGATGAAGTTTCCTTTGTCATCCAAAGGAGCATTTGCCTGTGCAATTTTCACGGTATCTTCTTCCTCAGCGCTCAGGAACTCCACACTATGCATATCTACCTTACCCTGATTAACCTTACGGTAAGGAGTTTCGATGAAGCCCATTTCGTTCACTTTCGCGTGTACGCAGAGGGTAGAGATCAGACCGATGTTCGGACCTTCCGGTGTTTCGATCGTACACAGACGGCCGTAGTGGCTATAGTGAACGTCACGCACCTCGAAGCCTGCTCTTTCACGGCTCAAACCACCGGGACCGAGAGCGGAGATACGGCGTTTGTGCGTGATTTCAGACAGCGGGTTGGTTTGGTCGAGGAACTGAGACAGCTGAGAGGTACCGAAGAAGGAGTTGATCACAGAAGACAGGGTCCTCGCATTGATCAGATCTACCGGTGTAAACACCTCGTTGTCACGAACGTTCATTCTCTCACGGATGGTACGGGCCATACGAGCCAGACCAACACCAAACTGAGCATATAACTGCTCACCCACAGTACGTACACGACGGTTGCTCAGGTGATCGATATCGTCGATCTCTGCTTTACCGTTGGTCAGCTGTACCAGGTATTTGATGATGGAAATGATGTCGTCTTTTGTCAGCACTTTCATATCGAGTGCAGTAGACAGGCCCAGTTTCCGGTTGATTTTATAACGACCTACATCTCCGAGATCATAACGTTTGTCGGAGAAGAATAATTTATCGATGATACCCCTTGCTGTTTCATCATCCGGCGCATCGGCACCACGCAGTTGGCGGTAGATGTGCTGAACGGCTTCCAGCTCGGAGTTGGATGTATCCTTATTTAATGTATTGTAGATGATGGAGAAATCACCGCTCACCTCTTCCTTCTGTACGAAAACGCTCTTCAGGCCCATATCTACGATGGTCTCGATGTTTGCTTCGTCCAGAATGCTGTCACGTTCGAGCATAATTTCATTACGCTCAATACTTACCACCTCACCGGTATCCTCATCCACAAAGTCTTCCACCCAGCTTCTTAAAACACGGGCAGCCAGCTTTTTGCCGGCATATTTATCAAGACTTTTCTTGTCTGCTTTTACTTCATCAGCCATACCAAACAGCTGCAGGATGTCCTTATCGGTTTCGTAGCCGATAGCACGCAGCAGTGTGGTAACAGGGAACTTCTTCTTACGGTCGATGTAAGCGTACATCACATTGTTAATGTCTGTCGCAAACTCCATCCAGGCACCTTTGAACGGGATCACCCTTGCAGAGTAGATCTTCGTTCCGTTCGGGTGAACAGATTGACCAAAGAATACACCAGGAGAGCGGTGCAGCTGGGATACAACTACGCGCTCAGCACCATTAATAACGAAAGTACCTCTTGGGGTCATGTAGGGTATGTTACCTAAGAACACGTCCTGCACAATAGTCTGAAAATCCACATGCTCCTCATCATTACAGCTGAGGCGCAGTTTGGCCTTCAACGGTACGGAGTAAGTAAGCCCACGTTCAATACACTCCTCAATGGTATAGCGCGGAGGGTCTACGAAATAATCAAGGAACTCCAGATTGAAGATATTGCGGGTATCTGTAATCGGGAAGTTCTCCTTAAATACTTTAAAAAGGCCTTCGTTATTTCGTTTGTCTGGTGTGGTTTCTAATTGGAAGAAATCCTTGAAAGATTGGATTTGGATAGCCAACAGATCCGGTGTCTCAGTAACTTGTTTGATCTTTCCAAAATTTACTCTTTCGCTTGTTTGGGCTTTTTTTAGAGACATATTCGAAGTTAGCAGTTATATGACTTGTAAGAATTAGGGAAATTAAGATTTCTTTACCAATATTCATCCTCAATAAAGTATGCCTTCTACACATGGTCAAAGTCACCTTGGGTGATTCCCCGTTTTGACTCCTGAAAAAGACACTTTCCCAAAGGGAATAAGGCCAAAAGTGCAGGAGCACTTTTGACCTTGAAAAAGATGTATACTAAGCAAAGAATTACTGAATTTCAACTTCAGCACCTGCTTCAGTCAGCTTAGCTTTCAGATCTTCAGCTTCTGCTTTGCTAACGCCTTCTTTCACAGATTTAGGAGCGCCGTCAACCAGTTCTTTCGCTTCTTTCAGACCCAGACCGGTCAGGTCTTTTACAACCTTAACAACGTTCAGTTTAGATGCACCTGCGGATTTCAGAACTACGTTGAATGCAGTTTTTTCTTCAGCAGCAGCAGCTTCGCCACCACCTGCAGCAACAACTACCGCAGCAGCTGCTGGTTCAATGCCGTACTCATTTTTCAGTACGTCTGCGAGTTCTTGTACTTCCTTAACAGTTAAACCTACTAATTGTTCGGCTAATGCTTTTACGTCTGCCATTTTATAATGTTTTTAAGTAATTTTTTGTAATGATGTTAATTATATATTGTGACTTGGAAGCCATTGTTATTATGAAATTTTAATATTTGATTATTTAAATATTTAAATAGCCAAATAGCTAAATTCCAGATTATTCTGCAGCAGGAGCTTCTTCCACGGCGCCTTCTTTCTTGCCTTTTTCCAGCAAAGCAGCGATAACGCGTTTGGCAGGAGATTGCAACAGACCAACGATTTCTCCGATGAGTTCGTTTTTGGTCTTGATGTTGGTCAGGGCAGTCAGTTGGTTGTCGCCAACGAAGATTTCGTCTGCTACGAAAGCTGCTTTCAGAACTGGTTTTTCCAGTTTGTTGTTAGCTTTACGGAAGCTGGAGATGATTACTGCAGGCTCTTTCGGGCTGTCAGAGAACATCAGGGCAGTTACACCGTTCAGTGAATCATAAATACCAGCGTATTTTTCGTTGTCCAGTGATTCCAGTGCTTTGCGGATCAGGGTGTTTTTAGCCACCTTCATTTCCACATTCTTATCGAAGCAAACTTTCCTCAGGTTATTCACCTGCGCTACCGTTAATGATTCGGTGTTAGTGATGTAGAAGTTGCTATATTGAGAGAACTTACTTTTCAGCAGTTCGATCACCTCATTTTTTTGATCTTTATTCATATTATTACGTTTGTAGCAAGCCATTTTCCTTGCGGAAAAAAGGCTACACACTCGTGATCAATTAGTTTTGAACAGATTTAGTGTCGATTGCAATACCAGGGCTCATTGTGCTGGCCATGGACAGACCTTTCAGGTAAGTACCTTTTGCTGTAGCTGGTTTCAGCTTGATGATAGCATTGATCAGCTCCATAGAGTTCTGCTCAATTTTATCGGAAGCAAAAGAAACACGACCGATAGAAGCGTGGATGATACCAGCTTTATCAACCTTGAAGGTAATTTTACCACCTTTCACGTCATTTACTGCTGCTGCTACGTCGTTGGTAACAGTACCGGTTTTCGGGTTTGGCATCAGGTTGCGGGGACCCAGGATTTTACCCAGTTTACCGATTTTAGGCATTACAGCCGGAGTAGCGACGATTACGTCGATATCAGTCCAGCCAGCTTCAATCTTCTGGATAAATTCGTCCAGACCTACGAAATCAGCACCAGCTTCTTTAGCGGCAGCTTCTTTGTCAGGTGTGCAAAGCACTAAAACTTTCTTTGTTTTACCAGTACCGTGAGGAAGCGTTACGGAACCACGGATAGCCTGGTCTGCTTTCTTAGGATCAACGCCTAAGCGGATATGTAAATCGACAGAACTGTCGAATTTAGTACAGTTAATCTCTTTTACCAGGTTGGATGCGTCTTTCAGCGAATACGCCTTATTTTTATCCACCTTAGCCTGAGCGACTTTTCTCTTTTTTGTTGCCATTGTCAAAATGATTTAAAGTTCCTGCCTTAACAGGTGAAACAATTAGTTTTCCCAGGGTGCTTTACCTTCTACAGTAATACCCATGCTACGAGCAGTACCAGCTACCATTTTCATAGCGCTGTTCAGTGTGAAGCAGTTCAGATCAGGCATTTTATCCTGTGCAATTGCTTCTACCTGAGCCCAGGTAACTTTACCCACCTTGTTACGGTTAGATTCTTTAGAACCACTTTGTATTTTAGCAGCTTCCAGCAGCTGTACAGGAGCCGGAGGAGTCTTGATTACAAAGTCGAAAGATTTATCAGTGTAAACAGTCAGCAGTACAGGCAATACTTTACCCATTTTGTCCTGGGTACGGGCATTGAACTGTTTGCAGAACTCCATGATGTTCACACCTTTGGAACCCAGAGCGGGACCAATTGGAGGTGCAGGATTGGCCTGGCCGCCTTTAACCTGCAATTTCACGTACGTTGCGATCTCTTTTGCCATACTATTTGATTTAATTTGGTTAAAACGCCCTCTGCAGAGCAGAGAACTCCCAAATTTAAAAGGAACGAAATAACCTTTTAAAGGGGATGCAAAGGTAATTATTAATATGAAAACAACAAAAAGTTTTCGAATTTGGGCATCCTTTTTGCTACCAGACGCCTTTTTTTTACAAATCTATTGCATTCACACAAAAAAAACCTTATTATCCGGGGAGCGGCAAAGTTACACCTAAAATGCCAATTTATAAAACAGTGACTTCCGGAAAACCTTTCCCGTTTTGATATATTTTGTCACAAAAGCCTGCTCTTCCGCCAGCCTCCGCTTCATTTGTGCTACTGACTCCTCTAACTCCGCCAGCACACGACGATTCCCCGGATCTGTAATTGTCAGTCCCTGTAATTGCTGCTCTATCTCCGTAGTCTTACTCATCATTCCATCTACCCACTCCCGGATTTCCTTGTCCGGCTTCGTAGGAGTAAACTGATTATTCCGGAACACCACATAATCATTAAAACTGTTGACTACCCTGTTGTACCGGCTGCTACACGCATTAAGCCTGTCAATCACACCGTTCTGGGCTATAACTTCTGCATTGTGCTTTTCTACCATCGTCACATTGATGAGGTAGGTCATTTCACCAGAAACCATCTGATTGGTCACCCCGTAACGATCTATCCTGGCCACAGCATTGGCTGCCCTGTCCTGTAAAGACATACTGGTAAAGGCCGCCAACGTATCACGGTAGGCAAAACGAGGTCTACCGGCGCCGGCCGCCCATTTCCCATCCCGTATCTCATCGTGCCTTAGCGGCTGCTCCAGGAACTGGTATAATGGATCAAAGGGTACATGTGTTTTAATAGATACAGCCGGTGATACCAGGAAGTATTTCCAGTTGACCCGGGCTATATATTTATTGTTGATCACCCCACCTGATCCCCAGGTAGGGTCTATCAGCTGCCACTCGTTGTCCAGCAATACGGCTACCCAGGCATGACTGGCGTTATCCACCTTCCCGTTGGTCAGCGTATACCCGCTTATCAGGCAGGCTGGTATGCCAGCTTGCCGGCATACATCCATAAACAGGGCAGAATACCCCTGGCATACGGCGGTACGGGTTTGCAGGGTTTTTCTGATAGCGTCTGTGGTATCTTTATAATAGTCGGGTTTAAAGGTGTTCACCATATCGTACTGGATATGGGAAGACATCCAGCCATACAGGGAACGGAGGGCTGCCAGTTTACTTTCACTATGGGAGGCCAGATAAGTGGCCATGGATGTGGAGGAACCCGTCACAGAATCAGGGATAGAAGCGAAAGTGATGGCGGCTGCTGAGGTATTGGTTGTTTTTTTGACAGGAGTCTGGGCGGTTGCCTGGAGGAGCAACAAGCTACAGGTTAGGGTGCTGATCAGTCGTTTCATCGTTGTCAGATCAATAAACTGGTAAATAATAAAAGTAAAAAAGCGTTCCGGCATTCCGGAACGCTTTTTCAATAAAGTTATAGCTGTGGTAACTATGATAATTTTTCCACCTGCATGAAGTTGAGTTCCACAGGAGTGGCACGGCCAAAGATTTTCACCGTTACTTTCAGTTTCTTTTTGTCTTCGATCACTTCTTCGATTACACCGTTGAAATCGTTGAACGGGCCGTCGATGATCTTGATGGTTTCGCCGACGATGAAAGGTTCACTCATGGTGAGTCCCTGATCGCTCAGTTCGTCCACTTTACCTAACATTTTGTTTACTTCGGCTTTACGGAGTGCAATGGGTTTTTCCTTACCGAGGAAGTGGATTACACCAGACACGTTACGGATAGCCTGGATCACTTCATCTGTCATTTTACCATCGATGGCTTCAATCATCACATAACCGGGGTAGAAGTTTTTTTCACGCATCACCTTTTTACCAGCCTGCACCTTGTAAACTTTTTCCACTGGCAGAAACACCTGAGTGATCACATTGCCCCAATCAGACCTGCGCACTTCAATATCCAGGTATTCCTTCACTTTTTTTTCCTTGCCACTAACAACGCGGAGTACATACCACTTTGTTTCCTGAGCAGGAATATTGGTTGCATCCATGTTTTATTTTTTGAATATTTCGTAATAGTGTGCTAACACAAAATTGGAAGCGGCGTCCATCCCCCATACCAATGCTGTAACAAAGAGGGTCGCTATCAGCACGATCATGGTAGAAGACTGCAGTTCCTGCCAGGTAGGCCAGGATACTTTGTAGACCAACTCATGATAAGACTCACGGAAGTAGTTTCTGATCTTATTCATTCTGTAAAGTTAACGATTTATGGTCAATTGATTAAAGCCTAAAAATGGTTGAATTGTTCTATTTGATAATAATAACAATTCAACCATCTATATATTTTTAATTAACCTGGCACGGGTACTAGGATTCGAACCCAGATCAAAGGTTTTGGAGACCCGTATGCTACCGTTGCACCATACCCGTGTATAAAGCCATTAGCGTTGAGCTCTCAGCAGTCAGCAAATATAATAATAATTCCTGACATTTAATAGCTGAAGCTAATGGCTTTTAGTATTGTGAGATACTTATTTCAGGATTTCAGTAACCTGACCAGCACCTACTGTACGACCACCTTCGCGGATAGCGAATTTCAGACCTTTGTCCATAGCGATCGGTTGGATCAGTTTTACAGTCAGTGTTACGTTATCACCAGGCATTACCATTTCAACACCTGCAGGCAGTTCAACTTCACCAGTTACGTCAGTTGTACGGAAGTAGAACTGAGGACGGTATTTGTTGAAGAACGGAGTGTGACGGCCACCTTCTTCTTTGCTCAGTACGTAAACTTCGCATTTGAATTCAGTGTGCGGAGTGATGGAACCTGGTTTGCAGATAACCATACCACGACGGATCTGAGTTTTCTCAATACCGCGCAGCAGCAGACCAGCGTTGTCACCAGCTTCACCTTCGTCGAGCAGTTTTTTGAACATTTCAACACCAGTGCAAGTGGATTTCAGTGGTTCTTCCTGCAGACCTACGATTTCAACGTTCTCACCCACTTTAATACGACCGCGTTCGATACGACCGGTAGCAACGGTACCACGACCAGTGATAGAGAATACGTCTTCAACGGACATCAGGAAGTCCTGATCAACCGGACGAGGAGGCAGCGGAATGTAAGTATCAACAGCTTCCATCAGTTGGTCGATAGCGCCAATCCATTTAGCGTCACCAGCCAGCGCACCGGTAGCAGAACCCTGAATAACAGGTACGTTGTCACCGTCGAAGCCGTTAGAAGTTAACAGGTCACGGATCTCGATCTCAACCAGTTCCAGCAGCTCAGGATCGTCAACCAGGTCAACTTTGTTCATGAAAACAACAATACGAGGTACACCTACCTGGCGAGCCAGCAGGATGTGCTCTCTTGTTTGTGGCATAGGACCGTCTGTAGCGGCAACCACCAGGATAGCACCGTCCATCTGAGCGGCACCGGTGATCATGTTTTTCACATAGTCAGCGTGACCAGGGCAGTCAACGTGAGCATAGTGACGGCTAGCAGTCTGATACTCTACGTGAGCTGTATTGATAGTGATACCTCTTTCTTTTTCTTCAGGAGCCGCATCGATCTCATCATAGCCTCTCTTCTCAGCCAGACCCTTGTTCGCCAGAATTGTGGTAATGGCAGCAGTCAAGGTAGTTTTACCGTGGTCCACGTGGCCGATGGTACCAATGTTTACGTGGGGTTTATCCCGCTTAAAGGTTTCTTTTGCCATTGTATTTTCTTTTTAGATGGTTTGTAAAGATTGTATTGATAGTTGTTTTAAAAAAACGGTTTTACAAACTTGTACCGTTGATGAGAATTGAACTCACGTCCTTCCCGGAAAATTGATGTGGGTTGCTCTACCATTGAGCTACAACGCTAAGTTTTATTTCGGAGTGCGGAATTTACAAATTCGAATCCGAAATTCGAATTTTATGGAGTTGGTTTGTTGTGAAGTAATCTCACCACAATGATTCTTCTCTTCTAAAATTCAAAGAGCTGTTGAAGAGAATTGAACTCTCGACCTCTTCCTTACCAAGGAAGTGCTCTACCCCTGAGCTACAACAGCTTGAAAATTGCATGAATATTATGCGAGCGGGAGACGAGGTTCGAACCCGCGACCTACAGCTTGGAAGGCTGTCGCTCTACCAACTGAGCTACTCCCGCATAATGGACACTTTAAACAACAGGTTATTACGCTGTTTAAAGTATTCCCAAATAAATAAAAGAACATAAAGGCTGTTGTAACACAGGACCAAACCCTTCACTTCTGAACTACTCACCTTCCACTCAACAACTAAGTTCCGCCTCTGCAAGGGCAAAGGCGGAACACGCCGTTTTGTGGGCAGGATAGGATTCGAACCTATGAAGTCGAAAGACAGCGGATTTACAGTCCGCCCCATTTGGCCGCTCTGGAACCTGCCCAATTGTTTTTGATTCTGACATCTGATCATCGAGAGATGATGCAGATTAAAATCGTGGAGCCAGCAGAGGGATTCGAACCCCCGACCCACTGATTACAAATCAGTAGCTCTGGCCAACTGAGCTATGCTGGCATCTTTTCAAAAAACCTTGCTTTCAAAAAAGTAACTCATTGAAAGAGAGCGCAAAATTAATTGATTTTTTCAAATCTCAAAATCTTTTTTTCAGTTTGTTACAAATATTTAAAAATTTATCTGTCTCGCTGAAAACGCCCTACCATAAAGAACTTTGCTACCTTTTACCGACCCTCTTTTTGAATCGGGATGGCAAAGGTAGCAAAGAGATTGATATTTCCAAAATTATTTTAAAAAATTATTGAAATTTCTTTTCCTTCTGCTTTTTAACCTGGTTGACTAAGGAGTCAAAAGCTAAGTCAAATGACTCTTCGAAGGATTTGGACTCATGCTTCACAAAGAGGTCCTGGCGGGGAATTCGTACTCTTATTTCGGCAATCTTATCTTTAACCTGATGCGCTAAATTATCCAACTTTAAAAACACATCCACACTGATGATCCGATCGTAAAAGGTGTTCAGCTTCTGCAATTTTTTGTTCACGTGATCAATCAGTTTTGAATCAGCATCAAAATGCACAGTTTGAATTTGAACGTTCATAACACTAATTTTTTAATATTTAACAATCTAGGTTCTAGTTAGTAAACTATGGTCATAGGCATTCTCTTGATTGTGAAAGAACTTCTGTATTAAATATACTCACTTTTGTAATGCAATGATCTTCTGATGCGTAATATTTTGTTAAAGGTGAATAAAATGTACGTTACGCCTTAGGATGTGCCTGCTGGTAAACCTTCTTCAGCTGTTCTATCGTTGTATGCGTATAAATCTGTGTAGAAGTAAGACTGGCGTGGCCCAACAGGTCCTTTACCGCTTTCAGGTCGGCCCCGTTGTTTGTCAGATGCGTGGCGAAAGTATGCCGCAGCAGGTGCGGACTTTTCTTCCGGAACGTAGTGATTTCATGGTCCGTCAGGTATTTGCGCACCATGAGGTACACATATTTGGGATATAACCGTTGCCCGCTGTGCGGATGCACCAGCAATACACCTGACTCAAATTCTTCCAGCTGACGGCGTTTCTGTGCCATATACTCACTAATCTGGTCATACAGCCGGTTGCTGATCGGAATAATCCGTTCCTTCCCTCCCTTTCCCATCACTTTAATGGTCAGGTTACCTTTATCGACCCTGAACTCCTGTAAAGAGATCAGTTCCGACAAACGGATACCGGTCTGGTAAAATATTTCGAAAATAAGGCGGTGGGTATCTCCTTCGAAGTCGTCTGCAAAAATAACGGGGGAGGTGACAGACACCGGGCTGCGGTTATCTTCCAGGGCTTTCATACCTTTTTCATCAATAAATCCTGGCAGGCGGCGGCTGATTTTAGGCGCTACCACTTTGGCCATCGGGGTCTGCTGCAGCAGTTCCTGGCGGATACAGAATTTGAAAAAGGATTTAAGGGAGGATATTTTCCGGTTAACGCTTTTGGCTGTCATGGCATCTTCCATCAGACTGGCGAGCCAGCTGCGGACCATTACGTGGGTAATATCTCCTACGGACACATTACCGTAGGCAGCCGTAGTATAATCGAAAAACTGAAGGAGATCGTTGCGATAAGCGGTGCAGGTATGCTCTGAGTATCGCTTTTCGAGCTGGATATGGGAGATGAACCGCTCGGCTAAGGAATATAGTATTTCGTTCAACGCAAAAAGATTGATGATTGTAAAGTTATCAAATAACCTTACAATCATCAAATATTTTGAGTTGTCAGCCAGTGATGGCTAAAGACAAGGACTAAGCTTCAAGTTTACCACTCGCCAGCTGTTGTTTGTAAACAGCCTTTAACACCTCGTTACGGCGTTTAACAGATGGTTTAGTGAAAGACTGGCGGGATCTGAGCTGAAGCAGGATACGTGCTTTCTCAAATTTCTTTTTATATTTTTTAAGCGCCTTGTCTATGTTTTCGCAATCTTTAGAATCAATGATCAACATAATTTTTGCCTCTTATTTTTTAGGAACGCAAAGATAACATAACATTTTATAAAAACAAAAAACCAATTTCCGATTCCGGGATTTTTTGATGTATCGTACTGATATGCAGGGGAAAAGGAATTGATCTATGCCACTGCTCACCGGTGCGTCCTATCAAAAAATCCCATTACCGGCGACTGTTAATCTTTGATTTTCTTTTTCAGGAGACTTACCTGATCCTGCAGGTGGCTGACCATATCAGCCAGATGGTTGACACTCATACGGCTTTGCTGGCTGGATTTGCTGATAACGGCATCAGACTGCCATAATTCCAGCACATCCTCCATTTCCACCGGATAAGGTTCAAACTGGGGATTGTCTGATACGAGTGTAAGCCTGGATTTGGAACGGGTGCTTTTCACCACTCTTTTAAAAACAATGCCTTCACGGGAAGTGATTACCACGTAGGTTTCATTGCTTTTGATTTCTTCCCAGCCTTCTACCTTATGGCATACGATAACGGAACCGGAGGTAACAGGCAACATGGAATCACCGGCAATTTCAAAAGCGCGGTAATCGCCGGCACCCAGCATAGGCAGGGTGAAGGTGTTGAGCTCCTCAATAAATTCATCGTCATTGTAGCCGGCAAGGTAACCGGCGGCAGCTTTCACCGGTACAAACTGTATCGCCTGACGGGCGCTGCCCAGTTTCTGCTGGCGGCGCTTCTCCAGGAAATTATCTTTCTGGGAACCGAGATCACGCCGGAGCAGGTCATCGATGGAAACCCGGAACATGTCACTGACCTGTTCCAGCACCTCCGTACGTGGCTCCGCACGCTCTTCCTCGTATGCACCCAGCAAAGAACGCTTGATGCCCAGTTTGTCTGCAAACTCTTGCTGCGTCCAGCCTTTTTGCTTACGCAGATATTTCAAATTCTGACATACTACGGACATAACCTAAATAATTTAGTACCTTGCTAACAAAATTAGCAAATAATTTTATAAAATCCCAAATATATTCAAGCCGCTTCGCTTATTTTTGCGCGGTAAAATCAACATGTTATGGTACATCTACACTCCATTCTGAGATGGGCAATCGTATTGGCTGGGCTTTGGGCAGTTATCCGCGCTTTTAAAGGTGTTTCCGGCAAAACGCCGTTCACCGCAGCTGATAATAAAGCAGGATTGTTTTTTATGATCTTCTGTGATATCCAGCTTTTGGTAGGACTGCTGTTATATTTTGTATTTAGCGAGAAAGCAAAAGCCGGACTGGCAGACATGGGCGCCGCTATGAAAAATCCTGCCCTGCGCTTTTTTACTGTTGAGCACACCCTCATGGCTGTGATTGCCATCGCCCTGGTGCATATCGGCAAATCCAAAGTGAAAAAAGCTACTTCCGATGCTCAGAAACACAAGCTGGCCCTTACATTCTATGGCATTGCATTTATCCTGATCCTGGCGCTCATCCCCTGGCCTTTCCGTCAGGCACTGGGTGCAGCCTGGTACTAATATCAAGCAAAAACGTATTGATGAAAAATGGCGGTCAATAGACCGCCATTTTCTTTTTATTGATTGACCACTACGAAATACTTATCCTTTGTCCTTATTATACAACCGGAAGGAGTAGATATAAGGCAGGGCTGCCAGTACAATAGCCGCAAAGAAAATCAGAAACACCCCGGTAATCAGCGGCAGGAAAAAACTAATGATGATCATCACCACACCGGCACTGATCCATAAAGTAGCCGCCATCTGGTGCGTTTTAGTCCATATCTCACTGCTCTGCAATGTCCAGGGCGTTCGCACCCCGATGTAATGGTTGGGCGTTGTTTGCAGTTTCCGCAGATACAACCCGATACCGATCACCAACACACCTATCACCACAAAGGCCCAACGCGCCATTTCGAACGGTTTGCCCAGACTCACCATAAAGATAATCAAACAGGAGAACAACGCCAGATAAATATGTATGGCAAACCGTACCCTGTAATATTCCCGCTGCTCTATTGTAGACACCACCGGACTATTGCTTTCTTCCGGGGGAATATAACGGAACAGCGCATAGATCAATGCGTTGGTCACAAACTGAAAGATCATCAACAGCAGAAAAGCTGTTCTGCCATTCATCCCCTCCGGATTCCCACTCTTGTCGAAGCTTGTTGGAATATCCACCGGCAGATTGTTCCAGATAATGGCCAGATAAGCCATGGGCAAGAGTAGCAGGGCCAGGATGAGAAACTCCTTCAATGCATTGGTTTGTTTCATGGGACGATAGTTTAAAAGATCAACATTCACTTTCGCCTTATTCCCTCATTACCATTCCCTTATACTACAGATTGCCCGTCTGATATGTTGTATCAAAGATAGGAAAATTGAAAATGGGGATAAAATCCAAGCAATAAAATACTAATTATTTTAGTATTACTAATAAATTTAGTAAATTGCGGCTACAAAAGTGATTACGGCTGGCAGGCCCTGCTGATCACTGTCTATGCTGACCCTACGCCCGGCCTGCCATCCGCCTATCGCTTTGTTAAACAGGAATTATATGCTCACGTTACAACAGCGTGCTATCGCGCATTTTGATCTGGATTGTTTTTTTGTGTCGGTGGAATGCCAGCAGGATAGCCGGTTGAAAGGTAAACCCCTGTTAATAGGCGGCAGCAGCGACCGCGCCGTAGTAGCGGCCTGCAGTTACGAAGCACGCCGCTATGGCATCCACTCGGCCATGCCCATGAAAACAGCCCTGCGGCTCTGCCCTCACGCCATCGTCCGCAGCGGTGACATGGATCGCTACAGCGAAAAATCACGGGAAGTGACCAGCATCATTGCCGACAAAGCTCCTTTGTACGAAAAATCATCCATCGACGAGTTTTATCTCGACCTCTCCGGCATGGACAAATTTTTCGGCTCCCTCAAATGGACCACGGAACTGAGAAAAGCCATCATTAAAGAATCCGGACTGCCCATTTCCTTCGGCCTCGCATCTAACAAACTCGTCTCTAAAGTAGCCACCGATGAAGCCAAACCCAACGGGCAACTGGAAATACTGTTCGGCCATGAAAAAAATTTCCTCGCCCCCCTCTCCATCGAGAAAATACCCATGGTAGGCAAGGAAACCGCCGCACAACTCAGACGCCGCGGCGTGGAAACCGTCAAAACCCTGAGCGAGGTACCCATCTCCCTGCTGGAAGCCTGGATGGGGAAAAACGGCATCTCCCTCTGGAAAAAAGCCAACGGCATCGACGAATCCCCGGTAGTGCCCTACTATGAACAAAAATCCATCTCCACCGAAAGTACCTTCCCTGCAGATACCATCGACATGGAATTCCTCCATGCCGAACTGGTACGCATGACCGAAAAAATAGCATTTGAACTACGCCAGCAGAACAAACTGACCGGCTGCGTGACCCTCAAAATCCGGTACTCCGACTTTGAAACCGTCACCAAACAAATGTCTATCCCCTACTCCTGCTCCGATCATGTACTGCTTGAAAAAGTAAAAGACCTGTTTAAAAAACTGTATGACCGCCGCCTGCTGGTACGCCTTATCGGCGTACGGTTCAGCCATCTCGTGCAAGGCAACTACCAGATCAATCTCTTCGACGACAGCCAGGAAATGATCGCCCTTTATCAGGCTATCGACCATATCAAAAACCGCTTTGGCGCAGACCTGCTCATGAAAGGCACCAACGTGGCGCCTCCCGGCCAGCGGAAATATCCTGTGCAAAAAGATATCATGCCATACTACAAAGGATGACGCCATGTACCTGAACTGTAAAACATTTTTCAGCCTGCGCTATGGCACCATGCCTGCCAGCATGCTGGTCGAAAAAGCCGCGCAGCTGGGCATCACCACCCTGGCCCTCACTAATATCAACATCACCTCCGATGCCTGGGAGTTTGTGGAGCAATGCAGGCAACACCTGATCAAACCGGTGCTGGGCGTGGAATGCCATCAGCAAACCACTTTCCGCTATATACTCCTGGCCCGCAACCAGGAAGGCTGGTACCAGATCAACCTGTTTCTTTCCGAATACCTGCATAGCGGCCACCCATTCCCCGACCGGGCACCGGCCCTACCCGGCACCTACGCCATCTATACCTGGGGCAGCCTTGCACCGGAGATACTCCTCCCACATGAACTGCTGGGTATTAAACCCCGTGATATCAATAAACTGTTCCGCGTGGACACCCTCAGCATCCGCCACAAACTGGTGGTCATGCATCCTGTCACCTTTCAGGACAATGAACACTTTGAACTGCACCGGATACTGCGCGCCATCGATCAGAACATCCTGATTTCCCAGCTGGAGCCCCATACCACCGGCACTATCCACGACCAGTTCATTCATCCTGCCAAAATGGTGGAGCATTTTGAGCAATACCCGCATATTGTGGAAAACACCCTTAGTATCCTGGAAACCTGCACGGTAGATATGGAAATGAACGTTCCCCGCAACCGGAAATATTTTCTCGGCAGCGTGGAAGAAGACCGGCAAAAACTGCGGGAGCTGGCCTATGAAGGCATGGAATACCGCTACGGCAAAGACAATCCGGAATCGGCACGCCGCATAGAGCGTGAGCTGAAAATCATTGCCCAGCTGGAGTTTGAAGCATACTTTCTTATCTCCTGGGATATTATCCGCTACGCACAGGAACGGGGTTTCTTTTACGTAGGACGCGGCAGTGGCGCCAACTCCATCGTAGCCTACTGCCTGAAAATAACAGATGTAGACCCAATAGAACTGGACCTGTTTTTTGAACGTTTCCTGAATCCTTACCGCACTTCACCACCAGACTTTGACATCGATTTTTCCTGGCGTGACCGCGACGAGATCATTCAGTATGTTTTTGATAAATATGGCCGGGAATATACTGCGTTGCTGGGCACTGTCACCACTTTCCAGACCAATGCCATCGTCCGGGAGATGGGTAAGGTGTATGGGCTTCCCAAAAAAGAAATCGATAAGATCCTGGAGAACGGTTTCAACATACAACTGAATGAAGACAATATCCAGCGCAAAATCCTGCATTTCAGCAAACTGATGGACCAGGAAAAATCCTTTCCCAACCATCTCAGCATACATGCCGGCGGTATTCTTATCAGCGACGAACCTATTCATCATTACTGTACTACCTACCTGCCGCCCAAAGGCTTCAGTACTGCACAACTGGACATGTGGCAGGCCGAACGCATCGGGCTGTATAAGTTCGATATCCTCAGTCAGCGCGGCCTGGGGCATATCCGCGATGCCATTGATCTTATCCGGGAAAACAAACAGGTAGACATCGACATTCACAATGTAAAAGCCTTTACCATCGATACCAAAGTGCGGGAAAATCTGAAAAAGGTGAATACGATCGGTTGTTTTTATATTGAATCCCCTGCCATGCGGCAGCTGCTGCAGAAACTGGAATGCGACAACTATCTGGCGCTGGTAGCTGCCAGCTCTATCATCCGGCCGGGAGTAGCCCAGTCAGGCATGATGAAACAATATATTCAAAGCTATCGCAATCCCGCTTCCGTTACTTATCTGCACCCTATTATTGAGGACTTGCTCAAGGAAACCTTTGGTATTATGGTGTATCAGGAAGATGTGATCAAAGTGGCCCACCAGTACGCCAATATGGAACTGGCCGATGCAGATACGCTGCGGCGGGCCATGGCAGGGAAATACAGGGGGACCAAAGAGTTTGAGCAGATCCAGGAAAGATTTTTTGCCAACTGCGCCAGACTGGGACGGCCTTATGAAGTGTCGGTGGAAGTGTGGCGGCAGATTGCCAGTTTTGCCAACTTCTCCTTCTCTAAAGCCCATTCCGCCAGCTTCGCCGTAGAGAGTTACCAAAGCCTGTATCTGAAAACCTACTTCCCCGCAGAGTTTATGGTGGCCGTTATCAATAACTTCGGCGGCTTCTATAACCGGGAACTGTATTTCCAGGAGTTGAAAAAAACCGGTATCCGGCTACATCCGCCCTGTATCAACAACAGCGACTATTCTACCAATATCAAAGGGGAAGATGTGTATGTAGGCTTTATTCATATAGAAGGGCTGGAACAGGCGCTGGCAGAACGGATACTGGAAGAACGCCGGCAATACGGGCCATACCTGCATCTGGAGGATTTCTGTGCCAGAATAGCCCCTGGTGCAGAACAGCTGGAGCTGCTGATCCGCATCGGCTGTTTCCATTTCACCGGACATACCAAAAAACAGCTGTTGTGGAAAAGCAGTTTGCTGGTGCGTCAGAAAGATACCAGTACCTCCTCTCATACCATGTCACTCTTCAGCCCGGCGCCGGTCAACTGTGAACTACCGGAACTGGCCTACCATATGCACGAAGATGCCTTCGATGAAATTGATCTGCTGGGATTCCCGCTAATATCACCTTTTGAGGTGCTATCGCATGATCAGTCTGCGTATATCCCTGCCCGTAGTTTCAACAAATACATCCATCTGCCGGTTACTACCCTGGGTTATCTGGTTACCACCAAGTTTATGCGCACATCCAGAGGTGAGCCGATGTGTTTTGGCACTTTCCTCGACCGGGAAGGTCATTTTATTGATACGGTACATTTTCCGGACAGCCTGCGGCAATATCCTTTTCAGAAGGGTGGTTTTTATATCCTGCAGGGGAAGGTAGTTGCTGAATACAGCGTTATCACACTGGAAATCAGTCAGATGCGAAAGATCGGATATTTCGAGGATAAAAAATTCCGATAACCCGACAAAATGTTGTATTTTTGTGTCAAATGTCGGCATCATGAAACATGCTAAAAAATACCATGTGCAGGAGAATGCATTAATGATCGTGGAAGAACCAGGAGCGGCCTATGTTCCCGGTAGTGGTTATTTTGATTTTATTCAGCTTTCCCGCAGTGGCGTGCTGAAAAGAGCCTTACTAAACCTGAGCCGCCAGCTTTCTTTTTCACTGGCTGAGCTGGCACAGGTGCTGCATATCTCAGAAAGGACCTTACAACGGTATGCAGATGACGCCAAACTTTCTGCTGACACCTCCGAACGCGCCATTCTCCTCTCCCAGCTTTACCAAAGAGGCACCGAGGTTTTCGGTAATCTGGAAAACTTCAAGGAATGGATGCGTACCCCACTCCCAGCCTTCAACTATCAACTTCCTATCTCGCTCCTCGACACCACTTTCGGTTTTCAGCTCATACAGGATGAGCTGGGGCGTATAGAACACGGAATTTTTGCATAATATCAACCTTCATCCATGGAAGTATACAGGATCAGTAAGTGCGCTTACATCAATGATCTTACTGGTACAGGTGCGCGGTTATACGGCGGCCGGTGGAACAGCCCGGGGCATGCGATCGTATACACCGCTGGCAGCAGAGCGCTGTCTGCACTGGAAGTACTGGTACATATCCCGCTGAAAAACATCGTACAGGATTTCTGCATTGCCACTATCCACATTCCCGACGATATTGCCATCAGAATCATTACCAAACAGGACCTGCCTTCAGGCTGGCAATCACTCGCTCCATTCCCGGAACTACAATGTATCGGCGACGAATGGGTAGACACTGCGCGTTATGCCGTCCTCAAAATACCTTCTGTGGTGATTGCAGAAGAATTTAACTACCTCATCAATCCGCTGCATCCCGATGCAGCTAATATCTCCATTATCACCACCCAGCCGTTTGTATTTGATCAGCGGCTGAGAAAAGTATAAAACATTCATACATAAAGAGAGCGGCTGTATCCAACAGGTACAGCCGCTCTCTTTTTATTTTTTCTACCGGACTACTCCAGGCCAAACAGCCCTTTATTAAGTGCCTGCAGGGTTTTATCCTTATACTGGCCATTAACCAGGATAGAAATATTGTGTCTGCTACCGCCGTAGGAGATCATCCGTAACGGTGTGCCTTCCAGTGCATCAAACAGTTTGGTGATGATAGAAGGAGTAGCTGCCACTTCATTACCTACGATAGAAACGATGGTCTGGTGGTGATCCAGTTCCACGGTGCCGAACGGCTGCAGTTCCTTCAGGATCTGATCGAGGTTCACCTGACTATCGATGGTGAGTGATACCGCCACTTCAGAAGTGGTGATCATATCGATTGGTGTGCGATATTTTTCGAATACTTCAAATATTTTCCGGAGGAAACCGTATGCCAGCAGCATGCGGCTGGATTTGATCTTGATAGCGATGATACCATCTTTTGCAGCGATGGCTTTTACCCCGTTACCATTAGGCAGTTCAGTAATGATGGTGCCTTTGGCGTCTGGCTGCATAGTGTTGAGCAGCTTCACCGGGATATTAAAGTGCTGGGCAGGCCAGATAGAAGCCGGGTGGAGGATTTTAGCGCCAAAATAGGCCAGCTCTGCAGCTTCATCGAAGGACAACTGATCGATGGGGAAAGTTTTTTTCACCACACGCGGATCGTTGTTATGCATACCGTCAATGTCTGTCCAGATCTGTATTTCAGAAGCCTGGATAGCAGCTCCGATCAGGGAAGCAGAATAATCACTGCCACCGCGTTTCAGGTTATCCACTTCTCCTTTGGCATTGCGGCAGATATATCCCTGGGTAATGAAGATGTGCTGACCTTTATGCTGGCTGATCAGGTTACCCAATTTGATTTTGATTTTAGGGATTTCCGGTTCTTCGTATTCATCGATGCTCATGAAATCGAGTGCTGGCAGCAGTACGGCAGGGATGCCGGCTTCTTCCAGATATGCACAGAACAGGCGGGTAGACAGCAGCTCACCCTGGGCGAGGATATCTTTGTTCAATGCTTCATTGAAGGATATCTTCAGTATGATATTCAGAAATTCAAAGTGTTCATCTACGATGGCTTTAGCTTTGGCGCGGCCATCGTCCTGCTTCACCAGTTCTTCGCAAAAGGTCCTGTAGTGGCTTTCCAGCTTATCTATCTGCTGCTTCGCCTGTGTTTTTTTGCCTTCTGACAATGACTGGCTGATTTCCACAAGTGAGTTTGTGGTGCCTGACAAGGCAGACAGTACCACAATTTTCTGATCGTCATCTTCGGTGATCAGTTGTGCTACTGAATGCATGCGCTCTGGTTTTCCCACGGAGGTTCCACCAAATTTTAACACTTTCATCTGCGTATAATTGTTTTTGTCTGCAACGGGAATAGTTTAAAGCTGCTCCCGGGCGGTTTATATGAATGATTGAGAATTAAAAATTCAATTTGAATTTAGCCGCTACTTCCTGCATATCTTTTACCACCGGTGCCAGTACCGGTATTCCGTTTTGCAGCCGGTGCTGTTGCATTTCCCTTTCGGGATCACCGGGGATGAGCACCTGTTTGCCTTCTACCGGCACGGCGGCGCGGAAGCGGCTGATCCAGGTGTCCATATGCGTTTTGAATTCTTCCGCAGGACGGAAAGCATCTACGCGCATGGCTCCGAAGAAATGTCCCAGGCCTTCTCCTACAGGATCGGGCGCCAGCGGGAGGAAACTCACAAATGGCGGTGCCCAGGGTCCGTAATTGGCGCCTGAAAGGACGGCCGAAAATATATCAACTATTGCTCCCAAACAATACCCTTTATGACTTCCGTGGTCACGGTCGCCTCCCAGTGGCAGCAATGCGCCGCCATCCTTGAGTTCATGCGGGTTGGTGCTGGGATTTCCTTCTTTGTCCTGAATCCATCCATAGGGCGCTTCCAGGTTCTTACGCTGTAATATTTCCAGTTTACCATTAGCAGCAGTGGTAGTGGCAAAATCGGCCACGAAAGCCGGCTGTTCCTTTGCAGGGATGGCCACTGCGATAGGATTGGTGCCCAGCATCCGCTCTTTGGCGAAAGTAGGGGCTACCAGCGGGCTGGCATTGGTCATGGCCATACCGATCATATCGTGGTCCAATGCTTTCATGGCATGATATCCTGCTATACCGAAGTGGTTGGAGTTTTTCACACTCACCCAGCCGGTACCGGCGGCGGCAGCTTTCTTTATGGCGACCTCCATTGCGTAGGGTGCTACTACCAGGCCAAGGCCTGCATCACCATCTACTACGGCAGTACTGGGGGTTTCATGTACAATACGGATATTCGGACGGGCATTGATGCGTTTGGCTTCCCATAAACGTATGTAACCAGACAAACGTGCCACCCCATGAGAATCGATGCCTCTAAGATCGGCTGCTACCAGCACTTCGCTGGCAAGCATAGCATGTTCCTGAGAGCAACCCATACGAATAAAAACTTCACGGGTAAACTCCGTCAGATGATGATAAGAATAAATATGTTCCATGGTACTTTACGCTTGAGCAGTGGGACCTCCAAAATTCATGGGCATTGAAACCGGCTCCTGGTCCTGGATTGCACCATGAACAGATTCATATTTTTTGATATTATCCTGCAAAGCTTTCATGAAGCGTTTGGCATGCTGAGGGGTAAGAATGATGCGGGACTTGACTTTAGCCTTGGGCAGGCCGGGCATCACGTTAACAAAATCCACTACAAATTCGGCGTTGGAATGGGTGATTATAGCAAGGTTGGCGTATTGCCCTTCTGCAATCTCTTCATTTAACTCGATGTTAAGCTGATTCTGCTCTTCGTGCTGATTTTCCATATTTGTATGATTTAGCCCTACAAAAATAGAAAAAGAGGGCTCAAATAAGCCCTCTTTTTTTATTTCGTTATTTAAACAGGTAAAATCTTATTGATCCCACCAAACTCTGGAGGTCAGAGTGATGCCAGTAGGCACATTTTCCTTATTGTAAGACAGTTCTGTTTGCGGATAAGGTAAACGTCTGGGGATTTCCTGTCCGGCATTTTTGGAAACAAGCGCCGGAATACCGGTACGGCGCCAGTCTGCAAAGGATTCTGATTGCAGATACATAGCGTAATATTTCTGGGTCATGATCAGGGCAAGCCTTGCGTCATCTGTGGTAGCAGCATCAAAGCTTACTCCTATCCGGGTAAGGTAATCACCTATATCAGCACCTACTTTATCGAAAGAACCCTTGATGGCAGCCTCATAATAACTTTTGGCCTGCGCTACATGTCCCAGTCTGGCATGAGCTTCCGCCAGGATAAAGTTTACTTCATAGCTGGTGATGTATAAAACCGGTGAGCTGATCTGATCATAGAAACCACCGGGCAGATATTTGTCAATACGGGGGTCTGACAGGGCTCCCATCTGAACAAACATATCAGAAGCACCATAGCTGGCATATCCGTCACGCTGTGAATTAAACTGATACAGTGGATTGGCCCTTTTTTCATCATTGAGGAAATTTAACTGCGCATCATCTTTGCCAGCGCTGATAAGGCCACCAGCGGCACCTGCTGCGTCCACCACTTTCTGTGCGGCGTTAGGGTCCCTTTTGGTTTGATGGATCAGTATTCTCAGACGGATGGAGTTAGCGAATTTTATCCAGGAAGCTGCACTGCCGCCATACATCAGGTCACTGCCGCCGGGTAATGTGCCGGCTGCGCTGTTAGGTGTATTCAGATCTTTTATCGCATCAGTGAGCAGCTGATCTATTGTTTTATAGATATCCTGCTGTTTGTCGTACTTGGACTTAAACTGGAAAGACAGTCCTTTGAATGCATCACTGTAAGGAATATCTCCCCATACATCAGTACTCGCACACAGGGTATATGCAGTCAGCACTTTGCTGATCCCGGCAAAGTGCGGATACTTTTTTTCTTCTGCTACTTTCCTCAGTTCCACGAAGTTGTTCATAGCATTCTGGTAAATCGTTCCCCAGGGATTAGTGAAGTTATCTGCTACCAGGAGATATTTCTGATAGGCTGCAAACTGTCTGTCAGCACCATCTACCTGATTGGTGAGAATACCGGTTACCAGGGAAAAATCGGCACCGCCCAATACATAGGCCAGTGCTACCTGGGAACCTGAGAGCACAGCCCCAGGAGGTGCACTCACAGGACGGTCCGGGTCTGTATTAACATCGAGGTACTTTTTGCAACCGCTGGACATAACTAAAATCATTGTGCCCAAAGCGATGGATAATATATGTAAGCGTCTCATGATCGTTTCTTTTTTTATGGGTAAAATGACAACTAGAAATCGAATTTCAGGCTGAAACCATAGGTTTTGGTACCAGGGTTGTTAAAATAGTCAAACCCTTGTGCTTCCTGCGTTCCGAACAAACTTGTTTCCGGGTCTACGCCGGTGTATTTGGTATGCAGCCAAAGATTTCTGGCGATAGCGGTTACAGTAACGGCATCGAATAAACGTTTGTTCTTAAACAGTTTTTTTCCGTCAATACGATATCCCAGGGACACCTCACGCAAGCGGATCCAGCTCGCATCCTGGATAAAGGGTTCGTTTACTGTAAAACCACTTCCTACACCCGTGTAGTAGTCGGCATTAATATCTCCTTTTAGGTCATTTTTTTCTCCTTTGGTTACCAGCTGGCCGTTATCATCCAGGTGGCCTTTTACGCCGTCAAATACTTTCTGAGTTCCTCTTTCCAGTGTATTGGCGCTTACTCCGAAGTTGGTCATGGCACCCCAGGTACCGTTCCAGATATCAAATTTCTGTTTGGTTTCAAACAACACATAGAGGGAGATGCCTTTGTAGGTAAAGGTGTTACCTACGGATCCGGACCATTTGGGGTTTACATCACCGAGGTACTGCAGTGGGTCATATACGATGGGCAGGCCATAAGCTCCGTCACCGGGAGCGCCCTTATCATTGATCACCAAACGGCCCTGTGCATCTTTCAAATAGCCGGTACCGTAGAGAGAGCCATATTGTTTACCCACAATAGCAGAAACGAATATGCCGGTAAAACCGTTGAAATCGAAACGATCGATACCATCGGCTAATTTGAGCACCTTATTACGGTTCTGGAAATAGGTGAAAGCCATATTCCAGTTGAAATTTTTTGTTTTAACCGGCTCCAGAGTCAGTGTTACCTCATGGCCTTGGTTCTGCATGGAAGCGGCATTCAGGTATACTTGTCCGTAACCGCTGCTGCTGGCAATAGTAACAGCATTCAGCAGGTTATTACTTTTTCCTCTGTAATAGGTATAATCAAGGCCGATACGGTTATCCAGGAAACGCAGTTCTGTTCCTATTTCCAGCTGATTGGTTTTTTCTGCTGTCAGGTTGGGATTGCCCAGTGTTCCGCTGGTCAGGAAACCTACACGACCACTGTATGGGAAGGTCACGCCATTTGTCCAGCCATCAGCCACACCGGCCTGCGTGTAATAAGTCTGGAGACTATAAGGGTTTAAGCCCCTACCCACGCTGGAATAAGCGAGGCGTACTTTACCATAGGTGAAAGCATTGCTTTTCAGGTTAAGCCCTTCTGAGAATATATAACCCAGACTGGCAGCCGGATAGAAGAAGAATTGGTTTTGGGTGGGCAAGGTACTGTTTCCTTCATACCTGCCTGTTAATTCCAGGAACAGGTAATTGCTGAACGCGACATTGGCTTTTCCATAAAAGGCCACGCGGCGCTGGCGTGTGTTGCCGACAGACAGGCTGTTGCTGGAAGTATTGGTAACACCCTGGAAATCGTTGGAGCTAAAGCCATCACCCTGGGTGTGCAGATATTTTGTTTTCAGGTCGTAAACGTTCTGGCCTACCAACAGAGAGTAATCAAATTTGCCGGCATGTTTGGTTAGGGTAGCAAACAGGTCGTTGTTGATAACGAGTGTGCTGAGCTGGTCTTCAAAGATTTGTCCGGATGGGAAACCAGCGGAGTTTTTGGAGTAAATCTGTTTACGATTGTCCATTGAATAATCACCACCGAACCTTTCTGTAATAGATAACCAGTCAAATGGTTTGTAGATGGCTCCTACGGTACCGAATACACGTTGTACATCATCACGGTAAGGGTTCATATTTACGGTCCAGTAAGGGTTATCGTATCCACCTCTTCCGCGGTAGCTTCTCTGGTTACCGGTGTTGTCCTGTAACATATAAGCCTTTGGATCTGTAGATCCGCTGGTACCACCAGAGTTATCGAAGGTTGGGGTGGTACGGAGCAGGCCCAGCATTACACCACTGGTGTTACTACCTTGCTGCGGGCGGCTACCACCGGAGTTAACATAGTTGAGAGAGGTGATAACATTAAATTTATCGTTGTATTTATAATCTGTAGAAAATGCGACAGTCGTTTTCTTGAAATTATTTTGGGGGATAATGGCTTCCTGGTTGAAGTGGGAAACAGACACACGATAACCCAGGTTGGCATTTCCGCCGGTCACGGCCAGGTTGTGTTGTACCCCTACTCCTGTCTGGAAGAATTTATACGGATCATATACGTTAGCTGCTTTCCCGCCTGGGTTGGAACTTTTACCTACCAGTCTGCCATTGGGGTCCCACAGATAACTTTTGTCACCATCAAATACCAGTGTGTCTATAGCCGGACCGTATGAATAGGATTTGGCAGCATTCCCAAAGCCGAGTGCAAAAAGGGTATCGGGTACAAAGTCAGGTCTGGCCAGGATTCCGTACATACCTTGTCCGTATTTGGTTTGTCTGTCAGGTAATTTGTTCACCTGGTCAAAATTCACGGTAACACCATAGGAAACATTGAAGGTCCTGCCATCGGCGGAGCGTTTTCCTTTTTTGGTGGTAATGATGATGGCACCGTTGGAGGCCTGGCTACCATATAATGCAGCAGCAGCGGGGCCTTTCAGGATAGTGATATTTTCAACATCATCCGGGTTGATGTCAACCATCCTGTTGGATTGCATTACACCTGCAGTACCGGAAGCGTCGCTGCTGGTATTTGTTTCGCTGTTATCTACCGGCAAACCGTCGATTACAAAGAGGGGCTGGTTACTGCCCAGAATGGTAGTAGCACCGCGCAACTGTACTCTCACCGCAGCTCCCGGGGTACCGGATGCCGTAATGATAGTAGCACCGGCTACTTTACCGGAAAGGGCAGAAAGAGGGTTAGAAGGAGCTGTTCTGGTTAATTCATCACCCTTTACATCCTGGGCGGAATAACCGATTGCTTTTTTCTCCTGGCGGATACCGAGGGCAGTGACTACCACTTCCTGTAAGGCTTTGGTATCTACCGGCAGAACGATTGATAAGGTTGGATTATCACCTACTGTTACTTCCCGGGTGAGGAAGCCCACACTTCTGACAATCAGCACTGCTTTTGAGTCTTTAACAGTCAGACTGAAATGCCCCTGCTTGTCTGTGGTGGTCCCGGTGGAAGTACCTTTGATTTGTATGGTAGCCATTAATACAGGGCTTCCGTCGCTGCCCTTAACGGTACCTGCAACCTGGCGTTCCTGTGCATGGACCAGACTTACAATTGCCATAGGCATGGCAAAAAGGAGTAATACCTTTTTCATAAAAAAGATTCAGATTTGGTTGAAAAAGAAAGAGGACGTCTGTCCTACGTTTATATACTGGCATCATATCCTGGTATACGCAGTCACAGCTGCATATACCACTATCGGTGTCATACGCTAAAACTCAGGCATCTGATTAACTTTGCTTAAGGTGTAACAGCAAAAAACCATTTCTAAATTGTATCACAAGCAAACGAGCAAACAAGCAAACGAGAAACCTAAAACACGCAGGGGAAATCACTGCTAAAGGGCACAAGCTTTAAGGTAAAAGCGGCTCATTGGTTATTATTTTTTTAGGATTTAGATTTTGGTTGAACACCTCCAAGGTATAAAAAAAATGAATGCTAAATCTTTTATACTTAACATTATTTTAACAGGAAATGCCCCAAAGCTCATAATGAATTAATAACCAATATTTTAAATGGATAAAAATTAATATTCTTCAATAATTATCTATAACGTTTGCATTAGTTGCAACTGAAAAAAAGTTTTCTTGCTGCCCGCTATTGCATCCCAGCCAGTACCAATTACCTGTTTTCCAGGATAAATTGTCTGATGGACACGCATCCAGCACGACAGCTGTTTGTTCACCTTATACTTCACATTCAGATAATACTGCCATCCCCGCCCATACACCTGAGATACCGCATTGTCATATAGTACACTGCGTTCATAGGCATACATGCGGGTATCATAATTATCGGTTTGAAAACGCGCCAGCCTGGCATTCATTGTTATCGGCCACCGTGGCAGCCGGCAGGCTATATCACCATAAAACATCCAGCCTGTCTGGCTACCTGTGGCAGCCATATATCGACTGTATTCTGCCCGTACTTTAAAAGACCAGTATTGCCTGTACTGGCAATCTCCCTGAAATCGTATATGCGTTGTAGTTATATCTGATAATATCTTTAATGCATTACCGGACACCAGCAGATTCTCTTCATATTTTCTGCTGTTCAACCGCAGCAGGAAACGTTTCTTTTTATCCGGTGCATAAGTTAGCTGTAACAAAAACTCAGATCCATCAGACGGAGCATCTGCCCTGTATTTTAGCCAGGGAAAATGAAAGATATCTGCATAGGCGTCCAGCTTACATCGGGGTGTAACCTGTACTGTAAGGCCTGTATACAAACCTTTTTCGTTGACAGTCCGGTAGTTATCCCCAAACCCTTTGGCATAAAAGGACTGGTAGGCTTTATCATAGTACCGGTATACGACCGACATATCCACCGCGGGCGACAGACTGGTCAGTATTCCCTGTACCAGGGCAGGTTTTCTGTTATCACTCACCGCTGCTTCTCCAAACAGGTGCACATTTTTCCAGTAAGCTGCGTAGTCTACACTGGCACCGGTCAGCTCAGCACCGTTGAACTCAAACTGATTATAAGGGTGCTGTTCCTTTTGCAGCGCCGGTGTAAGCCGGTGTGAGATTACATTGACACCTACCTGCCAACGCCGGGTTTGGTAGCGTATATTTCCACCGCTGCTCAGTTGCTGTATACTCCCTTTCTTCGATATTTCAGTGAGGGTACGGTGATAGCCACTGCTCACCAGTGAAGTGGCCGATATATCCTGCAAGGTATCTGCAGCATTGAGACTTCCATCGAGCTGGCGCCAGGAAGCCAGGATGGTTATCTGCCATGTTTTCTGCTGCCAGGTGGCGGCAGCCCCTCTGAAAAAGTAATACTCTCCTGCCGAAGTATAGGGCCGTAGTATCTCTCCTTCCCTTTTTATCTGCATGACTGCAGCTCCTTTGCCGTAGGCCTGCGATTGCCAGTTGAGTAGTCCCTGCCCCAGGTTGGCCGTAAAATCACCGATAGCCACCGCTTTAAGCCGGCCTATATTCCGCAGAAACAGATGCGCACTGTAGAAATCAAAACCGTATTGACGGCGGTAGCCGCCCCATGGTTCCCCTGCATCCTTTTCCATGGTAATACCCCAGCTGATATAACGGGGAAAGCTATAGCGGTATCTTAACAATACCTTATCAGGACTACCCCTGTACATCGCCGGCGTACTGCCGGTATACTCATATCCACGTGCTTTCTCCAGCTGCCTGCTATAACGGAGCAGCCACACATGATCACCTTTATGCAGGTAGTCGTGCCAGGTATAATGAGGAGCCAGATCATCGCCTACCCTGATATAGGGCAGCAGCTGCCGGATCAGATCCGGCTCAAACCCAGGCACCGCCTGCAATTCATAGATACTCACGAGATTCCCCAGCAAACGCCGATAGGCTATAAAATTACCGATCTGCAGTGCGGTCAGCATTCCTAACGACTGCAATGTAGCCTCATCTGCGGTATTGAGCTGTATCTTATGACGGGCGTAAGCTTCCAGCCGCTGCCAGTTGGCATCGTCTTCCGGCAGCGCGTCATTGCCGGCTGTTTCGTTTTCCAGGGCATTTTCCATCAGGGGTGGCATGGATTCTTCCTGCCGGGCTTCTGCCTTCAGCCAGCTACCACACAACAATAGCACGCTGCCTATCATTCTGTAGAGTCCCGCTGCCATATGATAGTGGTTGAAGGTGTAATGCCCAACTGCGGGTGAAAGCCGGCTGCAAACATAATACGCAGCGCATGCCAATAAATGTTGACACCAGCATAATGAAAGGGCGCCCTGGTGGCTATTCCCCATTGCAATGCCAGTGGCGGTGCTATCCTGTAACTGGCTGTTGCTCTCATCCATGCGGCTTCATCGGCGGCTTTGACCACTTCGGCAGTCAGCAAAAAACTGGCAGCTGCTTCCCATCCGATACCGGCACTGTAAACAGCAGGCTGCTGTGGTGAATAATATATCCGCAGACCAATATGCCAGCATATACCGGGATGATACAGCATGCCACCGGTCACCGAAGGATAGCCGCGGGAGCCATATCCCGGCAAAACTTCCGTTTCATAATTGAATCCTATCCCCAGGCCTACCCTGCGACCCAGCGACCTTCCATATGCCAGTGCGGCGCTTTGCCGGTAGTAAGCACTGCTACCTATCCTCGAAAGCTGCAATCCAAACGCACCGGCACCCACAGGAAAGGCCGCCATGGCCATATACAGCGGAAGCTCCTGCAACCGGAATCTTTGTTCTGCATACAAGCCTGCTGAAAATGTACGTAAACAGGATAATCCCGCAGGTTGATAAGCGGCTGATGCCACATCCTGAAAATGACGGCTGTAACTGCCACTGCCAATATCCTTTCCCAGTGGCATCCATAAAGACTGTGCAGATGTTACTAACATACAAGGCACACAAACAATGGTCAATAGCAATATCTTCATTGCAAAAAAAGGGTTTAACAAAAAATATATCGGTCAACAAACATTCACTGTTCAACAAAAATATGTCCTGCGAAGCAGACAAATGTTAATCACATCTTAACGTGAAAAAAATTTTCTCCTGAAAAAACAAAACCCCGTCTGGCGCAAGCCGGACGGGGCAATTATCTGTTCTTCCAGTCAGTGATCAGAAGAGGCCGTAGAGCTGAGAATCAATCCTGGAAATAATTTCACCCAGGTCTTCATCGCTTTCGGGAAATTTATTTTTGTCAATATCAATCACCAGCAACGGACCTTCATCATATTTTTCAATCCAGTTGTTGTAATATTCGTTCAGGCGTTTCAGATAGTCGAGCCGTATATTCTCTTCATATTCTCTTCCTCTTTTCTGAATCTGTGCTACCAGGGTCGGTACGGAAGCCTGCAGATAGATCAGCAGGTCCGGCGGTTTCACCATGCTTTTCAGCGTTTGGAAGAAGTTGAAGTAGTTATCGAAATCCCGTTTGGTCATCAGGCCCATTTCGTAGAGGTTGGGTGCAAAGATATGCGCGTCCTCATAGATGGTACGGTCCTGTATCACAGTGTCTTTCCCGTTCTGGATCTCCAGCAGTTGTTTTAATCTTCCGTTGAGGAAGTATATCTGCAGATTAAAAGACCAGCGGGGCATATCTTCATAAAAATCGTTGAGATAGGGATTGTGCTCTACATCTTCATACTGCGGGTGCCATTTATAGTGGCGGCAAAGCATTTCGGTGAGCGTGGTTTTACCAGCGCCGATATTGCCGGCGATCGCGATATGTTTGATTTTATTTTGTTTTGCCATGCTAATTGATAGGTCGTTATTATTGAAAATAGCTACCAGTACTGACTATCTCAATAATAGTTTAAACCGATAAGTTTTCTGGCCTGTTGCAAAGTTTGTGCCGCATTTGCCCTTGCTTTTTCAGCACCTTCCTTCATGATTTTACGCAGATAGGTAGTGTCTTGCTGCAGGGATTTTGCTCTTTCGCGGATGGGCGCAATAAATTTCACCATGTCCTCACCCAGCTGTGTTTTCATATCGCCGTAACGGATAGTTCCCGCGTTATAGGCATCTATGTAAAACTGAACAGTATCAGGAGCAGACACCAGTTTCATGATTTCGATCAGGTTCTGTACGGATTCAGGCATCGGTTCACCAGGAACACCACCGCTGGCCGTTTGTGCTTTTTTTAGCTTTTGGCGGATCTTATCATCTTCATCAGAGAGATAGATGGTGGACATTTCGTTTTCGCTCTTGCTCATTTTGCCGCCTTTGCCATCGAGGCTCAGGATACGTACCAGGTTATCCCCGTAGTTGAAAGCTTCCGGTTCAGGAAACAGTTCTCCATAGCGGCTGTTGAAGCGCTGGGCGAAGTTCCGGGCCATTTCCAGGTGCTGGCCCTGGTCTTTGCCTACCGGTACTTTTACGGCACGCTGGATCAGGATGTCCACGCTCATCAGCACAGGGTAGGTCAGCAGGCCGGCGTTCACGTTGTCGGGTTGCTGTCTTACCTTGTCTTTGAAGGTAGGGACTTTCTCCAGTTCTCCCATATAGGCCAGCGTATTCATCAGCAGGTACAGTTCTGCTATTTCCGGGATGTCGCTTTGTACGTACAGGGTCACTTTCTCCGGATCGAGGCCCGAAGCGATATTTTCCGCCAGTACCCGCATTACATTGGTTTGCAGGTCTTTCGGATTCGGGTGGGTAGTCAGGGAATGCCAGTCTGCCACAAAAAAGTAGCAGTTAAATTCTTCCTGCATCCGGATATAATTACGGATAGCGCCAAAATAGTTGCCTAAATGCAAATAACCGGTGGGGCGAATGCCACTCACCACAATTTCTTTTTCTGTAGCCATAACAAGGCGCAATTTAAATAATCGCTGCTAGCTTTCAGCACCCCATAGGATACTGTTCTGTAAAAAAATTATAACAAATTGCCGAAAAAGGCGCTGGGCAAAAGTTGAAAGCTCTCCGTTTATCCCTATTTTTGAGATACCATCATTTTACCCGATATATTTTATTATTTTTTGATTTAATTTGATTATGGAAGTGAACGACGCCCTGGTGCAACAGTTATCAGATCTGGCCCGACTTGAATTTAACGAGCAGGAAAGAGCGGAGATCCGTGGGGATCTGCAGCGGATGATCACTTTTGTGGAGAAGTTGAACGAACTGGATACCACCAACGTAGAACCCTTGTTACACCTCACGGCCGACTATAATGTATTCCGGGAAGACAGGGTGATACCTTCCATAACCCGGGAAGAAGGCCTGCAAAACGCACCTGCAGCCACCCCAGAATATTTCGAGGTGCCGAAAGTCATAAAGAAATAATCACCATGCAAAAGTCCGTTATCCACCTGGAAGACATCAGAAAAAGTTATTTTCTCGGCAAAAATGAATTGCCGGTACTCAAGGGGGTATCCCTGGACATCTTTAAAAATGAGTATGTGGCCCTTATGGGACCTTCCGGCTCCGGCAAGTCCACACTCATGAACATCCTCGGATGCCTGGACACCCCTACCAGTGGCCGTTATATCCTGAGTGGCCACGATGTAAGCAAAATGGAGGATAATGATCTGGCCTCCGTTCGCGGAAAGGAAATAGGCTTTGTTTTCCAGCAGTTTAACCTCATGCCCCGCCTCACAGCCCTTGAAAATGTGGCCGTTCCGCTGATATATGCCGGCATCGGTAAAAAAGAAAGGGAAGAAAAGGCCCGCCTGATGCTCGAAAAGGTAAAACTCGGCGACCGTTACAAACACAAACCCAACGAACTCTCCGGTGGACAGTGCCAGCGTGTGGCCATCGCCCGTGCCCTGGTAAATGACCCCGCCCTCATCCTCGCCGACGAACCTACCGGTAACCTCGATACCAAAACATCCATCGAGATCATGGAAATATTCGGCCACATCCACGCTTCCGGCAACACGGTTGTACTCGTTACCCACGAAGAAGATATCGCCGAGCACGCCAGAAGAGTTATCCGGCTGAGAGACGGTATTATCGAATCCGACAGGATCAACGGGAAAAAAGAGGCCCACTCCGGGACGATAACGACCCCGTAATTCGTATTTTGCATAAAAAACATGTCGCTTAAGATATACACCAAAACAGGCGATAAAGGGAAAACATCCCTTATCGGCGGTACCAAAGTGCCCAAAAGTGACCTCCGCATCGATGCCTATGGCACCGTGGATGAACTTAATTCCTACATCGGCCTGGTCAACGACTACATGGCAGACCCCGACACCAAAAACCTCCTGAAGGAAATACAGGACCGTTTGTTTACCGTCGGCGCTGCACTCGCCTGCGACCCCGATAAGGAAACCAAAATGAGAATACCCGACCTTCATGAGGCAGACATCCAGCTGCTGGAATCCAGCATCGATAAAATGAATGATGAACTGCCGCCCATGAAACACTTTGTACTCCCTGGTGGCCATGTAGCCGTATCTACCTGCCATATCGCCCGCTGCGTATGCCGTCGCACTGAAAGACTCTGTGTAGGTATGCAGGAACACAATATGTTCATCGAACCACTCGTACTCAAATATATCAACCGCCTCAGCGACTACCTCTTTGTACTCGCCCGCTGGACCGGACACAAACTCGGCGTGGAAGAAATTCCCTGGAAACCGAGGGTATAGTTTTTTTCTTAAATTCGCTTCATGTTCACAGGAATCATAGAAACACTAGGAGAAGTAATATCCACACGCAAAGAAGGCAGCAACCTGGTCATCACCCTGCAATCATCTATCGCCGGTGAATTAAAAGTAGACCAGAGCGTTTCCCATAACGGTGTATGCCTTACCGTTACCAACGTACAGGGCAACACCTACGAAACCGTAGCCGTAGCCGAAACACTGCAGAAAACCAATCTCTCCCTGCTCGTACCCGGCCATAAGGTAAACCTGGAAAGAGCCATGGTATTCAACGGACGCATCGACGGACACCTGGTACAGGGACACGTAGACGGTACCGGAACCTGCATTTCCCGCGACGAACAAAACGGCAGCTGGCTGTACCGCTTTACCTATCCGTCCGAATTTGCCGGACTGATTGTGGAAAAAGGCAGTATCTGCATGAACGGTATCAGCCTCACTTGCTTTGATATCACCGACAAGGAGTTCTCCGTGGCCATCATACCATATACTTTCTCCTTTACCAATGTTCAGTTCATGCGCCCAGGACATCTTATCAACCTGGAGTTTGATATACTCGGCAAGTACGTTGCCAGACAAATGTCCGTACGATAAACACCGGATAGCTTGAAAAAACACCTGCTGCTGACCGCATTCATGCTAATCAACCTGCTGGCCCGTGCCCAGCAGGTTAAAGCCATTCGTATCAACGCCTGGTACGATACCACTGCTATCTCCGAATTATACGACCGCGTGCCCATTGGACTGCAATATACCTACAGCGACAACAGCACCCGGCAAACCACCGGCCTGCTGCAGGGCAACCTGCGCTGGAATAAAATACAGGTCAGCTCCTCCAATGGCCAGGTACAAAACGGTATCCTCTCCTTTAACCGGCAGCAACTGGCACAACAACATTATCGTATAACCCTCACCGTCACCAGCGAAGGTAATCCTCCGCTGGAAGCTACCATCACCCTGCCACACCTGACAGGCATGCGTTTTAACCACTACGCAGACAGCATCAAGCGGGACATCCGTTATTATATCAATGTGGAAGGGAAATTCAGCAGTGGCAGAGTACTACCGCTGGATACCGCACAGCTGCTTTTCAAGACTTCTGCCGGCCAGGTCCTTGGGCAGGACCTGTTAATAGAGAGAAACGATACTGTTAAAACAGTTACAATAGATGCCTGGTACAAACCCAACCCCGATATGTTTATTCATTCGGTTGTACCGGTAAAACAAATGCCCGATCCCGATCTTCCGCCACCGCCAGGACGGCCGGCGCCAAGAGGTCGCAGGCAATAATATGCTAAATCAGCGTACGCGCTTTTAATTCCAGGTATTTATTCACCACATTCAGCGTCAGCTGCTCTGGTGTGCTCAGTAGTGACATGATCCCGTATTTGGCCAGCTCTTTCACGATCAGCTTTTTATCGTAGGCAAACTTCTGGGCAATCGTCTGTTTGTAAATACCTTCCACATCCTGCGCTTCCTGTTCAGTCACCTTCTTCAATTCCGTATTCTCAAAAAACACGACCAGCACCAGATGGTATTTGGCCAGCCGGCGCAGAAAAGGCAACTGCCGGTGCAGGCTCGACATCGATTCAAAATTGGTGAACAATATCAGCAGCGAACGTTGTGACAAGTGACTGCGCAACTGTACGCTCAATGCTTCGTAATCACTTTCCTGCCACTTTGTTTCCTGGGCATACAACGACTCCAGAATCTTATTAAGCTGTACTTTTTTATTGCTGGCCGGCAACACTTCCACAGCCTGTTCAGTAAAAGCCACCAGCCCCGCTTTGTCGCCCTTGTTCAACGCTACATTACTGAACACCAGCGATGCATTGATAGCATAATCCAGCAAAGTCATCCCCTCAAAAGGCATCTTCATGGTGCGCCCTTTGTCTATAACACAATATACCTGCTGTGATTTTTCTTCTACATAATTATTCACCATCAGGTTACCGGAACGGGCAGTCGCTTTCCAGTTGAGCATCCGCACATCATCTCCTTTTGTATAAGGCTTGATATGATCAAACTCCATACTATGGCCTATCACCCGTCGTTTGTGCTCACCCGTTTCATTCAGCCTGTTCATATAGGAATACAGAGAGTGGTGCCGCAGTTGCTGAAAACTGGGATATACATTCACAGTTTGTTCCGTATCAAAAATCAATCGTCTGTTTACAATACCCAACGCACTTTGCATAAATACATTGGTGTAACCAAACTTGTATTCTCCTCTTTCAACGGGCCTTACTACATACCGGAAAACATGTTCTGCTCCCGCTGTAATCTTTGCCTGCAGCGAAAAATTCCGGTCCTGAAACTGGAAAGGCAGTTCGTCTACGACAGTTACCAATACCGGGAAAGGATAACGATTGGTACAGGTGATCAGTACCTCATTTTCATCTCCATTGCTGAAACGGGCACTGGCCACGCGTCTGGCTTCCAGGATGCTCACTGGTCTCATCACCAGCAGTATCATGTCGAGCAGTAATAAAGCCAGCAGAATACCCAAAGCCAGTATAGCAATATTGAGCAGTCCCGGCACAAAAAAGGCGATGATAAACAACAGTATGTTGACACCTAACCCAAGATAGAGGCGGTTGGTGAAAAACAGCTGCTGGTATAAATTATTTCTGACAGATGAAGACATAGTTAAAGCTTATCTTGGCACTTCCACCATCTTGAGAATCTGGGCTATCACATCATCCGTACGGATACCTTCCATTTCTTTTTCCGGTGTCAGCATAATACGATGGCGCAATACATGTGGCATCATTTCCACAATATCATCAGGGATCACGAAATCACGGTTACGCATGGCAGCCATGGCTTTGGCACAGTTCATAACGGCAATGGATGCACGCGGAGAAGCACCCAGGTAAAGAGATGCGTTCATACGGGTTTCATGGACAACAGCAGCGATATAGTGCAACAGTTTTTCCTCGATCCTCACCTGACGCACCAGGTTCTGGAATTCGATCACCTGTGTAGCCGTTACTACTTTGGAGATCACTTTCGAAAGATCAGTGGCGCCGTTGAGACGTTGTACACTTTGCAGCACCGCCACTTCTTCCTGCAGATCAGGATATTTTACTTCCAGCTTAAAGAGGAAACGGTCCAGCTGTGCTTCCGGCAGGCGGTAGGTACCTTCCTGTTCGATGGGGTTTTGCGTGGCTATCACCATAAACGGACGGTTTAAGGTATAGGTAGTACCATCATTGGTGATCTGCCTTTCTTCCATCACCTCAAAAAGGGCAGATTGTGTTTTTGCCGGGGCACGGTTAATTTCATCTATCAGTACCAGGTTGCTGAAAACAGGACCTTTTTTGTATTCAAATTCTCTTGTCTGAGGATTGAATACAGAGGTGCCCAGCACATCTGCCGGCATCAGGTCTGGTGTAAACTGTATCCTGGAAAAATCTGCGTCCACGCACTGAGCGAGCAACTTGGCAGTCAGTGTTTTTGCCACGCCGGGGACCCCTTCAATCAGCACATGGCCCTGTGTGAGCAGTCCTGCTATCAACAGATCCACCATCTGATGCTGCCCCACAATTACTTTCCCTATCTGTGTTCTGATCGCTTCTACGCCTTCGTGTAAGGTGGTAAAATCAGTCCTGGGTTGAAAGGTATTGATATCCATTATTTACTTCGTATTTAAATAAAAATGTTGAATGAGTTGATAGAAATCTTTCAGCTGTTCGTCGCTCACCTCGCCTGCGAGCTGTATCTGGTGAAGCATGGAAAACAGTTCCCGGATAGTTATTTCAGGCATGGCCGCCTTTTTGGCCAGTGCTTCGACAAACTGATCGTTCAGATGATTCGTATTGAGATAATAACGGGAACGGATATACTCCAGCAGATGAATGATCATTTTGTGAGCCAGGTTGTAGTTGTTGCGCTGCTGATAATACAGCTGTCCGACAGCATCTACAAATTCCAGCGAGTTATTGGCCAGCACCGGCTTTTCAGGGATGATACGTTGTCTTCTTTTACCTTCAAAAATCACATACAGCAACAACAGCAACACTGCCAGCCATAATGCCCAACGCATGGCGGGATAACGCATCAGCACCTGCCACTCGCTGAAATCACCAGACTGCGGACCATACTGATGACTATAAAAATCGTCCCAGTACACGTTGGTAGCGTCATCCGGCAGATAGGACATTTGTATTTCCTGTGCACCAATATTTTTTTGATGTAGCAGGAAATAGTTACTGAAAGTGTAAGGATTGAGCGATACATAAACAAAACCGTCACCATAAGCCATCCCGATAAAATTGGGTCTGCTCTTGTAATTCATCCCAAAAACCGTGGTGGTGGCTGTATCTATGCCGGAGAAATAACTGCCACTGATCATGCCCATATAGCTGAAAGCGGTGTCCAGATCAAGTGAGGGATCTTTATAACGCTGGGCAGTATTGGATTTTTTTTGCTGAAAGTTCTCTCCATCCACTACGGTAAACTTCAGCTTTTTGGCCAGCAGCGGGTCCATCCGGTTAACGCTGATAAACAGGAAGTTTCCCAGAGAAGCATAATACAGCATAGACTCCACATCACGCTCTGTGGCAAACAGTTCATTAGCGACAATAATATAAGCGTTGTTGGAACCATGAAGCTCTGTTTCTTTGTCATACGTGGTAGCAAAAGGTTTGGTAACCACCTGCACGGGCCGGCCGGCAAAAAGCTCCGGCAATGTTTTAAAAGCTACATAAGTCCCGCCAGCCTTTTTATCCTTGCTCGAAAAGGAGGCATTTTCCATGTTGGTGGACAGTTGTTCAGTATTAACAAAGTTAGTGCTACTGAACAACGCCAGCATTATCAGTAATAATGCTACAACGACAATTATGATATAGGTAGTCCTTTTTTTCACGAAGCTTTGCCTAATTGATGATTAAAATCCCTGAACTGCTGGGCCATGATATTGAATTGCGCTTCACTGACTTCAAACTCACCATACCAGATATATTCATAGTCCAATGTCAGTGTGGAAAACGTTTTATAGTAAGGTGTATTACGCATACTGCGCAGATAGTCATTGTTCGTTTTTTCCCTTCCGGGGATGATCAACTGTCTGTTGGCCAGTTGAAACAGTGTATACAGGTACCACCAGCGTACAGCCTGCCGGATATCTCTGGCAGCGATGGCAGCCCGGATCTTATCTTCATATTCACTGGCACTCCGTAAATCTTCTTCATGTATTTCTTCTGTTACTTCCAGCTCTTTGGGTTTCCGGAAGATGTTCATACCATTGTTTTTCATGAAACGATACAACAGGAATCCCAGAAAACCAAGCAACAAAATGGCAAGAATATACCGGATTTTGGAAATGAAAAGAAAGAGCAAGGCCAACGCACGGAAAAAGCCTTCCCCGGAGCGGGGCTTCTTCGCATCTTCATCACGGTACTGCATCTGTTTATCCTGCTTCAGCTTTGTTATTACTGCTTCAGATACGGTCCGTTTGTCGTAGTACGGTATGGAAGGAGTTGCTTTTGTTTCCTGTCCATCTTTCGTTTCCTGTTCATCGGCCGCAGGCAGCTGTGGCAGCCCTTTCAGGGGGAGGCACAACATAATCAGCAGCAACAGGCGTTTCACATATTTTCTACAATCAATTGTCATCATCAGTTACTTTGGCCGGGAAAAAGGGAAGACTACTTTACCGGCAGCATTTAAACGATATCCTTTGCGGTGCAGGTAAATGGGATAAAGGATAAAATATCCCACCATAAAACACAGGGACCCCGTAAGAATCAGAAGGCTGAGCCACAGCGGCATTCCGGTGTAACGGGTTACAAAGCCCTCCAGAAAAGCTGCTACTACAAATACAGGGATCAGTGCCACCATGATCTTGATTCCATCTTTCGCACCTTTGCGCAGAGACTCCAGCCTCTTACGGGTACCTGGGAACAAAATACTTTTACCCAATATAATTCCGGCACAACCGGAAACCACAATGCTGGAGATTTCCAACGTACCATGTATCCATATCACCAGCACAGATTTAAATCCCAGTCCATGCGAAAAGAAGATGTACTGGAACACACCCAGCATAATACCATTGTGTAACAACAAGTACAGAGAGCCAATACCCAGGAAGATCCCGCTTACATAACACATCAGCGACACCTTGATATTGTTGACTGCTATCCGCAGGAACATCAGCAACGGATTACCGTCCTTATAAACACCGAAAGGATCATTATTGGCGATATTTCTTTCGGTCATATTCACATACTCATCACCCAGAAATCCTCTCACAAAAGTTTCGTCATGGGCAGAAGAAAAAGCACCGATGATACAGAACACCAGAAAAAAACAGAAGGTGAACAGCAGTAAGCGGTGATATTGCCGGAAAAGCAATGGCAGTTCAAAACGGAAGAACAATTGAAAACGGCCTACTTCTTCTTTCCGGTTCTGATATATCCGTTGGTAAATGCCGGCGGCCAGGCCGTTGATATAGCGGGTTACTTTACTAAAGCTATAAAATGTTTTGGCATAGGAGAGGTCGTCCAGTAAGGAAACAAATCTTTCCGCCATCTCATCAGGGTCATCGGTGGGCTCCTCCTGGATTTTTTTCCAGCGGGGCAAATTTTTCTTGATAAACAACGATTCTCTCATAGTGAGTCAAATTCCCTTTTAAGTCCTGGTATCTTCCTGCAGTAACGGGTTACTATGGGGAGTATCAGCAAACTTACTAAATCGTTTAACAATATATAAACAAATATGTAAATTTGAATATGAGCAACATAAAAATACCAACTTCCTTTAACATTGATCTTGAATTTGAAACGGCGGATGTGATGAAGCGTTTTCTGGCCTGGCTCATTGATTTTGCGATCCGGCTCTGTTATTATCTGATCGTGTATATGGTATTGGTATCTTTTCATTTTAGTAGTACCACTACCCTGGTGCTTTCGATACTGATTCTTTCCATTCCGCTGATGTTGTATTTTCTGGTACTGGAAATAGCGATGGGTGGCCAGACTCCCGGGAAAAAACTGCTGCATCTGAAAGTGGTAAGTCTTACCGGCAACCAGCCAACGGTCAGTCAGCATCTGATCCGCTGGATTTTCCGGATGATAGAGTCGCCACTGCTGTTCTTTATGTTTCTTATTCCGGTGATCATCCCGATAGTAGCGATAGCCCGCACTCCTTACAGTCAGCGCCTGGGCGATGTGGTGGCCGGTACGATTGTGATCAGCATCAAAAGAACGGGAAGCATTGAAGAAACCATCTTCAGGGATATGTCTGCAACAGACTACCAGCCGCAGTTTCCGCAGATCACACGTTTATCCGACAGGGATATGAACAAGGTAAAGGAGTTGCTTGATAAGGCGCTCAAAGCCAAAGATGAAGTGCTGGCGGCCAAAGTGGCCCATCGGGTAAAAGAAGTGCTGCATATCCAGTCTGACCTGCCCAATACCAGTTTTCTGGAAACAGTGCTGAATGATTACAACTACTACACGACGAAAGACAATTAATACAATATATAAAACGAAGAGCGCGGAGGAAATCTCCGCGCTCTTCGTTTTATTGATGGCGCATGTGCGCTGTTGTTTATTATTTGTTTTTTACCACTGTGGTATTGGTCCACATGTCATGCCAGGGAGTCGGTCCAAACAACATGCTGAAAGGCTCAAAAGGTATGATTCTGGAAAAAGAACGACCCATGACCTGACCGAAGCTGATCCGTTCGTAATCCAACGTTACCACGCGGGTACCGGTCAGCATTTTACCGATGGTGCGGCCCGTCAATCCTTCCATGATGCTGTAGTAAAGGATGAATACCAGCGTGAAAACCAAACGTATTTCCATTTCGCCCATGGGTATAAACAGGACAATACCCACACAAATGGCGATCACGATAAGATAGTCGATGATAAAACCCGCAAATCGGATTCCTTTGCTGACTTCTTCTGGTGCCGGGGCTTCCTGCAGGTCACTGAGTAGGTCGGTGGTTTTGGTATCTTTAAATGATTCCATAGGTTAGGTAGATTTCAGATAAAGAGTTACGCAGCATTGGTGCCGATGGCGTTCACATCTTCCAGCGGGCGAATTCCATTGGGATCGCCGGCAGGGCCATGATAAACGATGCTGCGGTCGAATGCCAGGATAGGAACAAAGATAAAGCCCAGGAATATTAAGCCCAGGGTAAAACCAACCTCTTTTCCAAAGCTTTTGCTGAGCAGGTTTGTAGCCCAGATTGCGAAAACGACGTTAACACCGGGGATCATGAACAACAGTAACCACCACCATGGTTTACCAATAATTCTTAACATGATGATAGCGCTGTAGATGGGTACAATACATTCCCATCCTTCAAAACCTGCTTTTTTGTAGATTTTCCAATTACAAATGATGTAGAAAACCCCAAAGGCTAAAGAAAATAAAAGAAAAGGGAGCATTAATGCGAAGATGGCACCATTTGCGGCGTTGTCCATAAGGATAAATGTTTTTGATGAAATAATGAAAAATGACTGCAGTCAACGGAGTCAGCTACAGTCCGGGATTAGGGAACAAGATACAAAAAAATTCAGGTATAACAAATGAAAAGCATACATATTTCGTTGATCTTTTAACTGGAAAATAATACGCAACTCAGGCGTATTGAAATTTTTTTTTGAGATTTCTTTCACAAAATTTGGATTTTCAGTGAATTGCATTACCTTTGCAACCGGCAAGTCTTATACGACCAGCTCCTGCTGAACTCCCCCAGGACAGGAATGTAGCAAGGGTAGGCGGTTGAAGCGGTGCGATATAAGTAACTTGCCTTTTTTCTTTTTTAAAGGTCATTAGTTGCTCGTCAATAGTCATCTGGTTACTATTTTCTCACCTCTTCACTAATGACAGTGTACTCCACAAAATGACACAAACCGGATCCTTACAAAATAATTCTTAATAGTATGAAATTCTTTATCGATACAGCGAATCTTGATCAGATCAGGGAAGCTCATGATCTCGGCGTACTGGACGGAGTGACTACCAACCCTTCCCTGATGGCGAAGGAAGGTATCAAGGGAGAAGCTGCTATTCTCAAACATTACGCAGATATCTGCGATATCGTGGACGGAGATGTGAGCGCCGAAGTATTTTCTACTGATTTTAAATCTATCGTTGAAGAAGGCAAAAAACTGGCTGCCATCCACCCGAATATTGTGGTGAAAGTGCCCATGATCAAAGAAGGTGTAAAAGCCATCAAATGGTTTTCTGAAAACGGTATCAGAACAAACTGTACGCTGGTATTCTCTGCTGGTCAGGCTATTCTGGCTGCTAAAGCAGGAGCCGCTTACGTATCTCCTTTCATCGGACGTATCGATGACAGCAACTGGGACGGTGTCGAACTGATTGCTCAGATCTCTCAGATATACAGCCTGCAGGGTTTTAAAACTGAAATCCTGGCAGCTTCCATCCGCAGCGCCCTCCACATTGTAAAATGTGCTGAAGTAGGTGCCGACGTATGTACCTGCCCGTTAGATTCCATCCTTGGCCTGCTGAAACATCCGTTAACGGATATCGGCCTGGCTAAGTTCCTGGATGATGCCAAGAAAATGTAATTTTCAAACATATTTTTTAGATGGTGTATCCCCGGTGCAGTTCTTGCGCCGGGGATTTTTTTTGTAAATTGTTAGCCACTAAACAACTTACGGATGGGGAAATATATTCTTGCCCTCGACCAGGGAACCACCAGTTCCCGCGCCATCATCTTCGATCACGACGGCAGTATCAAGGCTACTGCACAAAAAGAATTCAAACAGATATTTCCGCAACCCGGCTGGGTAGAACATGATGCCATGGAAATATGGACATCACAGGCCAGCGTAGCAGCAGAAGTACTGCTCAAAGCCAGGATATCAGGCGAAAACATCGCTGCCATCGGCATCACCAACCAACGCGAAACCACTATCGTATGGGACCGTAAAACAGGCAAACCCATTCATAATGCCATCGTATGGCAGGACCGCCGCACTGCCGCCTACTGCGACTCGCTCATCAAAGAAGGAAAGGAACAACTGATCAAAGACAAAACAGGCCTGCGCATCGATGCCTACTTCTCTGCCACCAAAATAAAATGGATACTCGATAATGTCCCCGAAGCCAGACGCAAAGCCGAAAACGGCGAACTGGCCTTCGGTACAGTAGACAGCTGGCTTACCTGGAACTTCTCCAACGGACACCTGCATATCACCGATGTAAGCAACGCCTCCCGCACGCTGTTGTTTAATATCCACGATATGAAATGGGATGAGGAACTATTGTCACTCTTCAACATCCCCGCCGCTATGCTGCCTGAAGTTAAACCCTCCAGCGAGGTATACGGCTATTCCGAAGCCACCCTCACCCCCTACCGTATTCCGATTGCAGGCATCGCCGGCGACCAGCAGGCAGCCCTGTTCGGACAAATGTGTACCGCTCCTGGTATGCTCAAAAATACCTATGGTACCGGCTGTTTTATGGTGCTCAATACCGGCGACAAACCCATCCCTTCACATAACAACCTCCTCACCACCGTAGCCTGGCAGATCAATGGTAAAACAACCTATGCCCTGGAAGGCAGTATCTTCATCGGTGGTGCAGTAGTACAGTGGTTACGCGACGGGCTCGGCATCATCCACCACTCCACCGATGTGGAGAAACTGGCCGCCACCGTACCACATAGCGACGGCGTATATTTTGTACCGGCCTTCGCCGGCCTCGGCGCCCCCTACTGGAATCAGCATGCCCGCGGTACTATGGTCGGCATCACCCGTGGTACCACCTCCGCCCATATTGCCCGCGCTGCACTCGACAGCATCGCCTTCCAAACCATGGACGTACTCAAAGCCATGGAAGCGGATGCCGGTATGCCTATCAGTGAACTGCGTGTGGATGGCGGCGCCACCGGCAACAACCTCCTCATGCAATTCCAGGCAGACCTGCTTCAGGTACGCGTAGTACGACCCAGGATCACAGAAACCACCGCACTCGGCGCCGCATACCTCGCCGGACTAGCCGTAGGCTTCTGGGACAGCATCGACACTATCAACCAGCAATGGAAAATAGATGCCACCTTCGACCCAACCATGGAACAAACACAACGTAATCAACTCTGTAAAGACTGGAAACGCGCCATCAAAGCAGCCCAGGCCTGGACAGAAGAATAAAAATTCCACACATGTCACCATTATTAGCCGAAATCATCGGTACCGCTTTTCTCATCGCCCTCGGCGATGGCGTAGTTGCCAACGTAGTACTCAGCAAATCCAAAGGCCAGCAGAGCGGCTGGATCGTTATCACCATGGGATGGGCCATGGCTGTATTTGTAGGTGTTTTCTGCGCCGGACAGTACAGCGGCGCCCACCTCAATCCCGCCGTCACCCTTGCCCTGGCCCTCAAAGGATCTTTCAGCTGGTCGCTTGTACCGGCGTATATAGGAGCCCAACTGCTGGGAGCTATGCTTGGCGCCCTCCTCGTATGGCTCTGCTATAAAAAACATTTCGACGCCAGCGATGATGCCGCCGGCAAACTCGCCGTATTCTGCACCTCACCGGCTATACGAACTCCCTGGTATAATCTCCTCACTGAGTTTATCGCCACCCTCGTATTTATACTGGCCATCTTCTTCATCACCAAGCCCACTACCGGCATCGGTTCGCTCGATGCACTACCTGTCGCCCTCCTGGTGCTCGCCATAGGCCTGTCTCTCGGAGGCCCTACCGGCTATGCCATCAATCCAGCCAGAGACCTGGGTCCACGTATTATGCATGCCCTCCTGCCCATTCCCGGCAAAGGCAGCAGCGACTGGGCCTATGCCTGGATACCCATCGTCGGTCCACTGGCTGGTGCAATAGCCGCAACTGTGATATATAACACGTTGATGAATTAATAAGAGTTCCATGATGTGCGCTGATGATTATGATAAGCGGAGATCATGTTTTATTGAACTTTTATTAATGAAGACTTTTTGATAGAAACATTTCAGCCTACTGTTTGATCAGAGGCTGGAATGTTTCTATATTCACCATCTTCTCCCCACAACAAAACACCTTCCCATCTCTTCCATCATCTCCCCAATATCATCTATCCTACCCATCCATCTTCCTTCTCAAAAAAACAAACACCAGCAATCAACACCACCCTATCTATCCATCCATCTCTACACATCTTCACAAAAAAATCAAACTCAATCTCCGCACATCAGCATCATCACCCGAAATCAAAAAAATCACAGTTCAAAAACAAAATAGCTCATCAGGAACATCAGAAAAATCATTCCTCACCACAGTTATTTTTCATTTTTTTCTGAAAGTTTCATAACTTTGATAAAAATTAGCACTTGGTATAGCATTTGAGCTTTATGTACCGTGTTAATTATGAGAATGCCACATCCACATTGCTATATAAAATAAATAGATGAACTATGATTCAGCCCAATATTCCGGAGTCTGCTCAACCGCGCGTCGTAATTGTAGGTGGAGGATTTGGCGGTATTAACCTGGCCAAACAGCTTAAACATGCACCTGTTCAGGTAATCTTGCTGGACAGAAACAACTACCATCTTTTCCAACCCTTGCTCTACCAGGTATCTACCGCAGGCCTGGAACCCGACAGCATCGCCTTCCCACTCCGTGGTATTTTCAGCAAACAGAAAAACCTGGTCTTCCGTATGGCGGAAGTCACGGGCGTTAGGACTGCAGACAATATCCTCGAAACAGGTATCGGCGAAATACGTTACGACTACCTCGTGTTTGCCACCGGTAGCAATACCAACTTCTTCGGCAACAAGGAAATCGAACAACATGCCATCGGCATGAAATCCCTCATCGAAGCAGTACAGATCAGAAATTATGTGGTAAAACAGTTTGAGGAAAGTCTGCTGTTGAAAGACCCGGAAGAGATAAAACCCAAGCTCAACTTTATCATGGTAGGTGGCGGGCCCACCGGCGTAGAGCTTGCAGGTGCCTTCGCTGAATTACGTAAATATATCATGCCCAAAGACTATCCAACACTGCCTCAGTCGCTGATGGAAGTATATCTCATTGAAGCAGGCCCCAGAGTGCTGGCTTCTTTCAGCGAAAAAACCTCTGAGCACACCATGAAAGCACTGCAGGAGGTAGGGGTAAAAGTACTGGTCAACACCGGCGTGAAAGAATATGATGGTAATACTGCCACCCTCAGCACGGGTGAAAAAATACAATCACAATCCCTTTTATGGTCTGCCGGCGTGAAAGGCGTACCTGTAGCAGGTTTGCCGCAGGATATTATATTACCCAACGGCCGTATACTGGTCAACGAGTTTAACCAGCTAAAAGGATTCAACAATATATTCGCTATCGGTGATATCGCGCAAATGACCAACGATCCGCGTTTCCCGAAAGGTTATCCCATGGTGGCACAGGTAGCCATTCAACAAGGTAAAAACCTGGCCCACAACCTCCGCCTGATGATGGAAAATAAAACCATGAAAGGCTTCTACTACAAAGATCTTGGCAGTATGGCCACCATCGGACGCAACAGGGCCGTAGCCGAAATTTTCAATACTCGCCTCAGCGGTTACATCGCCTGGATGGTATGGATGGTTGTGCACCTCATGAGCCTTCTGGGATTCAGAAACAAACTGGTGGTATTCATCAACTGGTTTTACCGCTATTTCACTTTCGACAGAGGCACCCGCATCATTATCAAACGCGGCGCCGCCAACATTGTGAAACTCCGGCAAACCATCGGATCATAAAATGTACAAGTTGTTTTGTTGTTATATTAAGGTGTTTTATTGTTAAAAATGCAAAAGTCCTGATGACATCATCAGGACTTTGCTTTTGGTATAATATCGTACGTTATTTACGATTCAGAATAGAATTGAGGGTCACGCTGGATACCAGCTCATCGGCCCTTCCACCCAGCGGACGGAAATATAACAGGATGGTATAATTATTTTCCGTTTCCCAGTAGTCACCTTCTGTCATTTCTGTATTGAATTTAGCATTGGGCACTGTTTTATCTACCAGACCGTAGATATAATTGTAATATCCCTGTTTCAGAAACAACGTAGCTTCATAAGCCCGGCTGGCAGCATTATACGTCATCTTACTATTGCTGTTGCACTCATAGTTGGTCATCTCCCCGAAAAGATACATGTCATATCCCGCATAAGGCTCCGGTGCCAGAAAAGAAAAATGTACAGAGGCATAGTCCCCTTCAAAATTGGGATCATAGTCATCTATGGTAGCCAGATAATATTTTCCGTTGAGATCCTTGATAAACTGATATACTTTGTCGGCCCTTTCAACATCAGGTACTGCAAAAACATCAGTACTGTTACTATGATATTCCGAGTGCCGTACCCGTTCTGTCTGCAACCGGAAGCTTCGCAGGTCTATCCAGCGGAATTCTTTCCCTGCCGGCATTATACAATCCATTTCTGCATTGTATTTGATCGTATTACCATTGATAAACTGCGGTTTCAGGTTGATGATCGCATTATCCCAACGATAATTTTGGAGGATGACCACCTTGATCTGATCAAAAGGATTCTGGATATTCAAAGAGCCGGTGTTGACCTCAAAATTCACTTTCTGGTGTGTCCGGAAAAGTTTGGGAGTAATCGGCTGCTGAATAAATCCGGCGACGCCGGCCTTGTTTTCCACCACATACATACGACGGGTAAACGCCAGCTGTGTGGTATCACTATCCAGGTAAACTTTCAACATATAGTTGCCCGACTTGATCGGATAACTGTTGGTGCCCGGCAACTGTACACTGTAGTGCGTATAGCGTTGCAAGGCCACACTTGACATTTTGTAATTCAGTATCCTGGTCTCTGAAAAACCGCGCATATAATCAAACTGGTTTACCTGAGCCGGCGTCCAGTCTGCATTACATAGCACAAAAGAATAGTAGTAGTTTTTCACATCATTGTCCATGTCATCGAAAGACAACTCCAGCTTTTCGCCGGTACCGATTGTGTACATGGGCATACTGAGGGGATCTCCCGTCTGATTGAATTTGACCGACTTGATATTGTTGTAATAAACATGGTCCGGTGTAATGACATTTGACTGGGCCATTACCCTCGCGGAAAACTGGCTTGCTGCCAGGACCACCCATAAAAGAAAAGCTGCTGTACGCATACTGGCTAATTGATAGTATTCAAGTTACGATTATTTGCTTATTTAGAGATTTAGTTATTTAGAGATTTTTGATTTCCTACATTTGCTTTAATAGTCAGAAAACAACATAATGGAATTATCTTCTTTTATTGCCAGAAGGATTGCTTTCAACAAAGCATCCTCTTTTTCAAAGTTCATTATCAACATCGCTGTTGCTGCTACCGCAGTGAGCGTAGCGGTAATGATCCTGGCAACAGCCCTGGTCAACGGCTTTCAGGAAGTAATCCAGGATAAGATATTCAGTTTCTGGGGACATCTTCATGTCAACCAATACCAACCCAATGCCGGACCACTGACAGAAGAAATTCCTTTTACCTCCACTCCTACTCTGATAGACAGCATCAAACGGGTACCCGGTATTAAAACGATCAGCCCTTATGCTACCAAATCAGCCATCATCAAGTCTGAAAAGGAAATCGACGGTATCATCTTCAAAGGAGTGGATAAAAGTTATGACTGGCCACAGCTGAAACGTTTCCTCCAATCCGGCAGACCACTGCACTATAGCGATACCAGCTACACTTCGGAAATCATGATATCCGCCAATATGGCGCAGGAACTGCAGGTAAAAGTAAATGATAAAGTCATCATTTACTTCATCCAGGGCAACGGGCTTCCGCCACGTGCCCGCAAACTGCTGGTATCCGGTATTTATAAAACCGGTATTGAAGAATACGATAAAACCTATGTGATCGGTGATCTTAATCTCGTTCGCCGTCTCAATGACTGGGAGCCTGCTCAGGTAGGAGGTTATGAGATCATGCTGAATGACTATCATCTCATGGACACCACCGCCCGCATCATCGACAACAACGTATTACCCGATCAGCTGTTTACCCGCACCATCCGCGATATCTATCCCAATATATTCGACTGGCTTCAGTTACAGAACCAGAATGAACTGATCATCATTGTTATCATGACCATTGTAGCGGTTATCAACATGATCACCGCCATCCTTATACTGATACTGGAACGTACCAATATGGTAGGTATCCTCAAGGCACTAGGCATGCGCAACTGGCATATCCAAAGAGTATTTGTTTTCCAGGCTGGTTATATCATCCTCGCCGGAATACTTATTGGCGATTTCTTCGGGCTGGGACTGGCCTTTCTGCAACAGGCCACCGGCATCTTTAAACTCCCGGAAGAGTCGTATTACATGTCGGTGGCCGCTATCTCTATACGCTGGCAGGAAATCCTGGTGATCAACTTCGGCACCATGGCCATATGCCTGCTGGTGCTCCTGATACCATCACTGATTATCCGCAGGATTACCCCTGTAAAAGCTATCCAGTTCAAATAATCTATTTCCGCGCAGTCCGCACAAAATCACGCAGGTAACTACATTGCCCGTACACCTCCTGATAAAAACGGGTCTGGGAATAGTTGGCCTTCAGTGCCGGGAAATAACGGTTATGCACCAACGCTGAATAATACTTTTTATCATTTTCCATCGGCGCGACATGTTTTTGTGAACAACGTGCTGCCATAAAAAAGCATCTTGCTCTGAACTCATTATCTGTGGCCACTTGCGCAGCTTTCAGATAATAAGCTTCTGCTGCATAACAACCAAAATACTGGCGCTCAAACGGATCTTTTTCACAAGCTGCTGTATACCAGAAATAAGTATGACGGGAATTCCTCACAAAAGACCATGTTTTACCGTAATAAGTAAGGTTAAACAAGGCAGTGGCATAGTCATAATACACCCTGGCGTCCACCGGCGGCGTCTTCATTTTTTCCTGCAGAGCCAGCATACGGTCGCAGAATTGTAGCTGAGTGATCGCTTTGCGATGCATGGCATCAGCAGTATCTTCTCCAAAATCCTGCAGCTGGTCCTGGAAAACCTGATAAGACACCTGCTGGCTGCCCGCTTTGCGGAACCAGGTCTGGGCATTTTTAAAATCATGTGTCCGCAGATAGCTCTCCCCGATTACACGAGGCAGGTCCAGTTTTTTAGGGAAATAAGAAACCAGGTAAGCTTCATACGGTGTTTTAGCAGCCGACTTCATAAAGCTGTGTAGCTGCAGCAGCTGTGCGGAGGTCATCACATCCTGTATCTGGTCAGCAGCAGACTGGCCGGACAAAAAATAATCATAGGTATCCAACTCATCACAACGGCCACGGATCAACGATTCTTTTATGAAATCTCCCTGCTGGTGGTATCTTGGAGCCAGAATGGCGCTCAGCAGGTTGCGGTAGGTTTTGTTAAAAAACCGGTCACGCCCGGAAGACCACCAGTCGTCATTATTCCGTTTTACTACTTGTCCGTCCAGCCATTTAAAAGTAGCCAGCATCTTGTTTTCGAAAGCGCTGTCAATTGTTTTTTGCTGGTTGATATTGACCAGCAGATTTACCACTTCCCACTGATTTTTGATCTCCGGATCTTTATGATCTGTTTTGTCGAGCATTGTTCTGGCAGCGGCGTAATCGCGGCTCATATAGGAAAGGTAGGCGTTACATACCTGCCAGAAAGCAACATCCTTTACTTTACCCTTGTCTATCACACTGTTCATCCAGGTGGTCATAGGGCGGATACGGGTGTTGACAATGGTAGTCAGTTCCGGCGACAGCGTTCTGATAGTAGCCATTGCAGCGGAGTCTGTGGAAGTAGAAACAGCTTTGTCCAGGAAATCGGCTTCCAGCTTGCTGATTTCGCGGCCCAGCAATACATTGAGGGCCGGAGAGGAAGGATCAAAACCATAGGCTTTTTTCAGTGGCTCCAGAGAAGGCGCATTGTCACCAAAACCATATACGGCAGCTACCATGGCCTTTTCATGGTTATCACGGCACAACGCATATACGGCGTTTTCCGGCGCATTAGCCCATCTCATGCTGAGAAAGCAGCTGGTACGTAATGCAGGCGCTTTATCAAATACTCGGGAGAACAGATAGGTGCTTTGTACGGAATCGCCCTGATGTTGCAGTGCACCGGCCTTCAGCGCCAGGGCCTTGTAATATATCAGTGTAGAACCTGACTTCTTAAACAGTTTATCAAAAGCTGTAGCTGCATCCGTATACTGGCCTGTGTAGTGCATCAGCCTGATCTGCTGGAAAGCATACCGCTCCCGGATTTCCTTATTACTGGTTTTGTCATACAGTTCCGTTGCTTCTTTCAGCAAAGCAGTCATCTGCGGAATATCATGGGTGGGCTCAGACCATCTGTCAGCCGCGCTTACAGCCGGCTCACAGGTTTTGGCAAACAGCAGATAGCGGGCTGCTTCCTGGTTTCTGTCTTCCTGCAGAAATCTGGTGAAAGTATTACTGCGTACGCTGTCAGGCAGGGAGGCAGTGCTTTTTACAGTTACGGCTGCCATCTGCTCCCGGGAATAGGTGTAGATGTACTGCCGTATGTCCGCTGCTGTTGCCTTGTTGCCGGTAAACTGCTGCCAGTCGCTCACATTCGCTTCTGCTTCAGATGGTGTCGCATCATCGTAGAAGCTGGTCATCGAGGTGTAATAAAACGGCTCGTATCCTTTTCCGGACTGGTAGGGATTAAAGAAAGAAATGTAATAGTCGTAAGGATCCATCTCCGGCCCGCAGGACAGGGTATAGATCACATTGCCGAACAGCACGACACAAAAACTAATAAAAAAGACGATAAATTTTCTGTAGTTCATCCAACGGATAATTATGAAGGGTTACTGAATCCAGGTGATAAAAAATAACGACGGGGGCATAGTCCTGCCGTTGCCGGGCCACCATTTGAGCTACTGCTTCCAGCTCTTTGCTGTCGCTGGTTTCGCGGCGAACCACGTTCCCAGCCTGCAGCATATACCCATTAACAAGACTGTCTTTTTTAACGGTATACAGCCGATGCCCGGAAGGAGCAAACAACGAAGTGTCCCGCAATGCAGCATCTCCGATATTACGCAGGATGCCTGCATAACGGCCAGCTTTGAATAATACGGTCCAGTCAAACAGCGGTAAAGCGATATCCAAAGGTAACGGATAAGTGACAACCCGGTCGCTGCCGATATACGACTGCATGGTTTCCTGGTCCAGGATGGAGTTGTGATCACCTGGTTTTCGCAGGTCTCCCATATTGTAACACATCAGCAGCCCTTTGTCTGTAGGAGGGACGCCACTGCTGGTCACAAATTTCACCTGGTGCATCCGGATGGTGGCAGACAACTGACGCCCTTTAAAAAAGGACTGTTGCCGCAACTGACCGATGAAAGCGAAATAAGCATCTCTGGAACTTTTCGTCCAGTCGCAGTCTATCTGTATCTCCGGGATACGGCCGGCAGGGATCTTACTACACAGTTTTTCCAGCAGCCTGTTGATATTGACAGCAAGCGTAGTATCGGGATTTTGCCATACTTCATTCATGATAAACACTACCGGCACCAGGTCTATACTATCGGGCAGAGGGACCTGTTGTTTGAATATGGCCACAGGCACCGGTTTTCCGGTAGCCGGGTCCACATCGGTATCAAACATTTTAATATAAAGCCGTTTGGCCGGTAAGCCTTGCAGGTAGTGCATTTCGGTGGCATTACCAGTCCATGCCTGTTTCCAGTAGTAAAAGGCAGGTATTACCTGTCGCGGTGCAGTATGGCGGCAGGCGAAGCATAATAACAATAAACAAAAAGGTAACAAACGGGACATTCACATCACATTAAATCAGTAATCTGCCGCAGATGATACCGGCGGCCACGGCGGCATTAAGGGATTCGGCTCCTCCCAGACGGGGGATGGTAATCCGGTGGGTGGCCAGGGATATCACGGTTTCGGACAATCCTCTGCCTTCATTGCCAATCAAGATAATACCTTCCCTGATTACCTGGAAGTCGGTGATATCCTTTCCGTGCAGTGTAGCGGCATAAGAAGGTAGTTTACTCTGTTGCAGCAGCGTGGGGATATCCTGTTCTTTCAGCTGTACCCGGGCGATGCTGCCCATAGTGGCCTGAATGGTTTTAGGATTATAAACGTCCACACAATCCGGCGAACAGATGATCTGACGGATGCCAAACCAGTCGGCTATACGAATAAGTGTACCCATATTCCCCGGGTCCTGGATCGCTTCGAGGGCCAGCACCACGGTCCCTTCGGCAGGAAGGCTGTTATCTGCAGGTGGCATGTCCAGCAGCGCCATGGCATTGTTGGGGGTGGTGAGTGCAGACAGTTGTTTCAGGACGATATTATCCACTTCCTTTACTGCATCTGCCGGCAAACGCGTCAGCAGACTTTTATGCTGCTCCAGCCACGGGCCAGTGGCATATACCGCTTTTACGGGCATGCCCGCCTGTAGCAGCTCCTGTACAATCTTGTCACCCTCCGCAATATACTGGCTGGATTTTTGACGGTTTTTTTTGTGCTGTAATGATTGAATATATTTAATTTGCGCCTTTGACAACATGAGGCCAAACCTACACGATTTCTTTTAATCAGCCAAGAAGAGGCTTACTTGGAGGTGGGGTTCAGTATTACCATTTTAAAATAATAATAACGTTTCGTCCGTGATGCAGCCGCTACCCAATTCAAGGATTTCTATGCTGAGATATTTGCTGCTACTGGCTGTAATACTCACTTTGGGCGCATGCTCCAACACTAAATACCTGCAAAAGGATCAGTCTTTATATATCAGCAGCAAAGTAGAGGTACATGGTGATATCCTCAACTCTGAAAAACAGGATATCCGCAGCTCTCTGTCTTCCAAATCGCTGATGACCCAACAGCCCAACAAAAGATTACTCAACACCCGCATCAAGGTATTCCTGTACAATCAGAAGTATAACGAGAAAAAATCCAACTGGTTCTGGAACCTGGTACTCTCCAAAAGAAACCTGGAAGCACCGGTGGTTTATGATTCTGCCAAAACAAGAGAGTCCATTTCCCGGATGACCAGCTACCTGCACAACCAGGGATTCTTCTATGCTTCTGTTGATGCCTCCTCCAAAGAAAAAAGACGTAAAACCAGCGTTACTTATACCGTAAATACCGGCCGCAACTTTGTACTCGACAAAATCACGTACGATGTGCCGGACTCCAATATCCTCGCTATCGTTAAAGCTAATCAGGAACTGTCCCTGATACAAAAAGGGATTGCCTATAAAGCAGCCACCCTTTCCTCTGAAAGGGAACGCCTTACCCGTGTCATCAGAGACGCCGGTTATTATAAGTTTGGCCGCGATGCGATTGAGTTTACAGTGGATACCCTCAACAAGGCCCTCTTCCGCAACAGCCTTAACCCATTCGAAGGTTTTGTCAACATCTTCAATGAAAACAAAGGCCGTGAGAAACCCACTATGGACGTGGAAATACACGTCAAAAACCCGGAAGATTCCGCCAATGCCACCTGGCAGCTTTATCATATCAGCCGTATTTACGCCTACCCCGACTTTCCGCTCAATGGCAACGCCAATGACAGCACCCTGAAAGAGGATAAGCGCAAATACATTACCATCCGCTCCCATCAGGATATCCTCAAACCTAAAATATTATCCAAGTCCATCCTGCTCCGGCCAGGCGAAACGTATTCACTGCAACAGTATAACAATACAGTCAACAAACTCTATGACCTCGGTATATGGCAGTTTGTAACCCTGCAATACAAGGAAAACAAAGATACCGCCCGGGCCCTCGATGCTTATCTCTTCCTCACTCCCCGCCGCCGTCAGGAACTGGGAATCAACTTTGAGGTAAGTAACAGTTCCGACTATACGCTGGGCTCCGGTGTAAGCCTCAACTACCGGCACATCAACCTGAGCAAAAGCGCTACCCAGCTGAGTATGAGCCTCAATACCGGTATCGAGCTGGTAAAACAACCCAGTGAATGGGTACTGCAATCCAGAGAGTTTGGTGGAGAGATAGGCCTTACCTGGCCCCGCTTTGCCCTGCCTTTTAATATCCGGCAGGCACCCAGGTCCAACGTAAAAACCAGGCTTACCCTGGGCGCCAACTACCTGTCCCGCATACAAAAATTCGATATCACCAGCATCAACCTCACCTATGGTTATGACTGGAATGAAAGTGCATATAAACGCTGGATCGTAAAACCTTTCATCCTCAACTATGTAGGCGTGAATCTCAATCCGGAGTTCAGAGATACAACGGTAAACAAAAACCCTTATCTCAAACGTAGTTTTGAACCCGCACTCATCGGTGGAGAAAGTGTTTCATTTATTTTCAGCAACAACGACCTGCTGCATCCGCGGCATTACAGCTATTTCAGAATAAACATTGAGGAATCAGGGTTGTGGCTGAATGGGATTAACAGCCTGGTAGATGCGGTCACTGGTAAGAGATCTAATGTAGAATCCCTTACCCGGGTAACCATTTCAAACTTTGTGAAGACGGAAGCAGACTACCGCCATTACTGGAGACTGAATAACCACAGCGGACTGGCCACCAGGCTGTATGCAGGTATCGGTATTCCTTACAGTTATTCTTCCGTATTACCTTATGTAAGACAGTTCACCGCCGGCGGGCCTAATAGTATCCGTGCATTCCGCCTGCGTACCCTGGGCCCTGGCTCTTTTAAAGATACTTCCACCAGTGCCCAGATATTCCCCGATCAAACTGGAGATATGAAACTGGAAGGCAACATAGAATACCGCTTCGACCTGCTGCGCATGTTTGGCGGTACTGTCAACCTCAAAGGCGCTACCTTCCTGGATATGGGTAATATCTGGATGATCAACAAAGATTCAACCAGACCCGGCTCCGAGTTCCGTTTCGATAAGCTGTATAAAGACCTGGCCATCGGCACAGGCGTGGGCCTGCGCCTTGATTTTTCCTTCTTCCTGATCCGGCTCGACTGGGGCATCCCGGTGAAAGTACCTTACAATACCAATAATAAAAATGGCTGGTACCTCAACCAATGGGACCTCTCCAGCAGTAAATGGCGCCGGGAAAATATTATCTGGAATCTGGCTATTGGTTATCCGTTTTAGGGATGCTGTTGGCAGCGATAAATGTTTCCATATCTACCGCATGCTCCAGCTTGAAATCACCGATACGGGTACGGCATAAACCACTCAGGTATGCACCGCAACCCAATGTCGCGCCATAGTCGTTGGCAAGTGAACGTATATACGTGCCCGTGCTGCATACTACCCGGAAATGCACAACAGGCAGTTCTATTTTGGTGATCTCGAATTCGGAAATAGTGATCCTGCGGGGTTCTACTTTTACATCTACCCCTTTTCTGGCCAGCAGGTAGATGGGTTTACCATTCTGTTTAATAGCGGAGTGGATCGGTGGCAGCTGCATGATTTCACCCATGAAACCCTGTGTAGCGGCTTTTAAGGCGGCCTCATCTATAGCACTGGTATCTTTGAAGTTCTCCGGCTCCGATTCCATATCGAAAGTGGGCGTAGTGGCGCCCAGTGTGAAGCTGCCGGTATATTCCTTCTCCTGTGCCTGGTATTCGTTGATTTTTTTGGTCATCTTACCGGTACAGCAGATCAGCAGACCTGTTGCCAGTGGGTCCAACGTACCGGCATGCCCTATTTTTGCCTTGGTTAAATTTCTTATTTTACGCACCACATCAAAGGAAGTCCATGTCAGCGGTTTATTGACCAGGATGACAGCTCCTTCCTGGTAATTCATCGTGTCTGTCGTTTGCATCCCGCAAAGATAACTAAATCACCTAAAGCTGTTAAATATTGGCCGATACTATGTTTGCTCATATTATATGAAAAAATATTCTAACAGTTAACTACCAAAAGCTTGAAGCTTTTGCATAAATTCACGCAATTTTGCAAACATGTCATTAGAACACCATAAGAACGCCACACTCCGTTTTCAGCAGCAGGTAGACAACTCGCGCGACTACGTGGTGCCTTTTATCCAGCTGGAATTTCCGCAGATGGAAGGCCTGCGCGTGATGGAGGTAGGCTGCGGAGAAGGCGGCGTACTCACTCCATTGCTGGAAAAAGGATGCAACTGTGTGGGAGTAGATCTGGCACCAGCCAGGATAGAACTGGCCAAAAGTTTCCTGCAGCGGTATGTAGATGCCGGCCAGCTGAAATTAATTGCTAAGAATATTTACGATGTTGATTTTCTGGGAGAATTCCGTCATTCTTTTGATGTGATCATCCTCAAAGATGCCATTGAACATATTCCCGACCAGGAAAAAATTATCGGTCACCTGAAGCAGCTGCTCACACCCCGCGGGCAGGTGTACTTCGGTTTTCCGCCCTGGTACATGCCACATGGCGGACACCAGCAGATCTGCCACAACAAGTTCCTGAGTATGGTACCCTACATACACCTGCTTCCCACACCGGTTTACCGGGGTGTTTTAAGGTTGTTTGGAGAAGAAGATGATATCGTGCAGGACCTGATGGAAGTAAAATCTACCGGCATCTCTATCGAACGTTTCGAGAGAATTGTAAAACGTCAGGGCTATAAGATCACACAGCGCAGGTTTTACCTGATCAATCCTATCTATAAATACAAATTCGGCGTAAGTGCCCGCGAGCAATGGAAACCTGTTGCGGCCATTCCTTTTATCCGCAATTTTGTGACCACCTGTATGTATTATATGATCAAGCCAGAATAGTTGGCTGATAGCCAATAAAACAAAGAGCGCAAAGAATTTTTTATGTTGAAAATTCTTTGCGCTCTTGCTTTTCAGATAGATGTATTACTGCTCATTCCAAATGTCCCAGGAAGCTTCTGCCTGCAGGATCAGCATTTCATGGCCGTTTTTGATAACCGCTCCTTGTGCCGCACCTTTTTGCAGGAATAGTGTTTCGGGTGGGTTGTATACCAGATCATACAGCAGATGACGTGAACTAATGTGTTGATAAGGTATATCCGGACATTCATTGATATTAGGATACATGCCCAGTGGAGTCGTATTAACGATCACGGTATGTGTCTCCATCATCTGCTGGTCCAGTGAACTGTAAGCGATAGTATCGTTGCCGGCATTGCGACTCACTACAGTATAAGGTATATTCAGCTCCTGGAGGGCATACATGACTGCTTTGGCAGCACCGCCGGTGCCCAGCACCAGTGCACGGTTGTGATGAGGTTGCAGCAATGGCTGCAGTGAGTTGCGGAAGCCTATCACATCGGTATTAAACCCTTTTTTTCTGCCTTCTTTAAAACGGATACAGTTGACCGCACCAATGCGGGCAGCAGCATCACTTAATTCATCCAGATAAGGGATGACCTGTTCTTTATAGGGAATAGTCACATTAAGGCCGCAGAGGTCCGGATGTTGTGCCAGTAAGTCTGGAAATTCAGTGATGGCGGGGATGGGAAACGTTTCGTACTGATGCCCGGTTATATTTTCAGCTTCAAATTTTTTGGAAAAAAATCCTTTGGAAAAAGAGTGGCTGAGCGGATAACCGATGAGTCCATATGTTTTCATATGTTACTTTTTGATGGAAAAAATTTAGGGATCTGGTTATTTACAATGTCTTCTCAGCTGCATTCTAAATAACCGGATCCCTACATCAAAATATCCCTGCGGGAGTTATTCTTTGTCGAGAAACAGGTGGAAAGTATCACCTCTCAGCCCTACACGCATAGCTTCCAGGGAGATCACCTCATGTGGGGCGAGGTTACCGAGGTTGGCGTTGCAGCCTACCAGTTCCAGGAAGTACAGCTGTTGTGCTTTTTGTGGTGCTTCCCAGATAATTTTTTCGGCCGGGATCTGGGTCAGGATTTCCTGTACCAGGCCTTCGCGCACTTCACCGGTACCGCGATAGATACCTACGTTACCGCTTTCGCGGGCTTCTGCAATCACATAGGAGGAGCCGGCATTCAGCTCTGCTCTCATTAATTCGATCCATTTATAGGGAGGAATAATATGTTCTGCATCTTTGGAACCTACTTCGCTCAGTACCAGGCCTACTTTGGACAGTTTTTCGATGTACCCGCATTTTTCTGCGTGCGGGATGGTGATAGAGCCATCAGACACTTCCATGTAGCTGATACCGTAATCATTTACCAGTCTCACATACTCATCAAACTGATTACGGATCAGAAAAGCTTCAAACAAAGTACCGCCAAAATATACCGGGATGTTGGCCGACTGGTAAAGCTCAATTTTCGCTCGGAGGTTGGGCGTGACAAAAGCAGTACCAAAACCCAGTTTCAGGATATCCACATGGGGTCCTGCCGCCGATAAAAAATTTCTTGCTTCTTCCAAACTAAGCCCCTTGTCCATCACCATAGTAAGACCATGGTTGCGGGGTTTCTTTGTCCTTTCCGGGATCTGTGTCAGATTAAAATTCATTTGAAATATTTTTATCTTCTTATTGGTCAGTAAAACACACACTATTTTTCGCCAGGCAAGTAAGTCGGGATAGTTTAGCTGCAATTTTAGTAACCGGAAATACGATGGCCTTTGTCCATGACAAAATTTAAAAAGCCGGCGCAAAAATAAGAAGTATACTTTATTTTAAAAGCAAATAACACAGGTTAACGTTTCCGGCGGTATTGAGCGACCAGATCTACTACACTCACATGCTGCAGGATGGCCGGGTCCAGCTCCACCAGTTTTTTCAGGATCTTGGGAGCCTGTTGCAGGGCTGTTTCCAGATGCAGGAGCCCTTCTTTTGTTTTCCCCATGGCAATGAGGACAGCGGCACGGTAATATTGAAACACCGGTTTTCGGCCGGCTTTTTCTTCAGCATTGGCCAGCTGGTCCAGGGCTTCTTCCAGAAAACCAAAAATATACAGCCCTTTTACCAGTTGCAACCAGGGTTGCATACTTTTCGGACGGATGCGCACAGCATTCACAAAATGTAACAGCGCCTCCTTTTCCTGGCCCATTTCCAGATAACATTCGCCGATGCTCATGTTATATTCTGCACTCTGTTTATTAATTTTCAATGCATTAAGCAGCGATTTGATGGCATTCTCCCAGTTTTCCTCCATCATGTAGGCCGCTGCTATCTTGTAATACAGCTTGTCATCGTTGGGGCTCAGATGGGATGCCTTGCGATAATAGTAGCGCGCCTGTGTGTATTTACGCTGTTTCTCGTAACAGTGGCCAATGGCCTCGTAAATCACATCTTCCGGCTTGGCAATCTCCAGATGCTTCTGCAGCACTTCAATCGCGTCTGCATACTTACGCAGGCGAATGTAGGCATCTCCCATATTGCGGTACGCATAGTCGAATTTCTCGTCAATGGCTACCGCGTACTGGTAAGCGTCTATCGCTTTTTCGTACAGTTTAAGGCCCTGAAAAGCCGTGCCCAGGTTAAACCAGGCCAGCTGATTATAAGGGTCTTCATCGATGATATAGTTGTGCAAACGGATACTTTCTTCATTGCGGCCGGTAAATTCCGTCCAGAAGCAGATCTTATGCAAAGCCTCCTCGTTGCCGGGCTCATGTTCGAGCGCCATCTTCAGGCAATCAAACACCTTTTCAAATTCCTCCCAGTCATCATACACATCCGCCAGTTCCAGTAACAGTTCTGTTTTGTCCTCTCCCTCAAACTGGTCAATCTGCTCATTCAAAACCGCTGCAGCCTTTTCATGCTGGTTCAATGCCAGATACACGTCTGTCTGCAGGATATACAAATTGATATCATTGCGGTCCAATACTGCGGCTTTATCCAGTAACTGTAAGGCTTCTTTATACTTTTTGGTTTCTATCAGTAAGTTGGCCTTTTTGAGAAGGAGCGTAGAAGAAAAAGGAAACTGCTCGATGGCCATTTCGACGGCTTGCAAAGCTATGGGCACTTCGTCCTGCTCGTCATAATAGTCTATGATCTGCTCAAAGGAGTCCTCGTCCAGAAAAGAGTGAGATTTACCCGCCCTCAGATTTTCAAACTGCTGCAACAAGTCTCTCAGATCATCAAAATCCTCGTTTAAAAAAGAAAAATCTTTACTCATTAATGTAAATATAAGACTTTTATGTATCCACCAAAATGCAGCGACACAAACCGTTTATAAATTTTTTAACATTTTATTAAGAATTTATTGTAACTTGCGTTAAGAATTTGTTATATAATAGATCGAAAAGTTTGTATATTTGTGTTACAATGAAAAAGAATATCCACATATCGAAGACCTTTTCATTGTCTTGCCTCCTGGCGAGCGCTATGGCGCTGTTCGCTATCAGTGCATGGGCAAATAATAGCTTTTTGCCTTCAGATAATGAAAAAGAAAAGGCGAAGAAAACCGACAACATCCATTTTGTGTTGAATACTGCTATGCCCAAAACAAACCTGGCCCTGGACGCCGGTTACAGATTTACAGGCAGCATCAACTCCAATTTCAAATTTACCAATACCAATGTGATAAATTTCCAGTCGGTTATGACCTACACCAAAGGTAATATGACCTATGTAGTGCCATACACTGTACAACCACCACAGCAACCTGGTAATATGAACTTTCAGAAACTGCAGATTATCCTGCCGCTTAAGAAAGGTTGACTTTAACGTTTCTTCTAATACAAATATGGGCCTATCAAAAAGTTTAACAACTTCTTGATAGGCCTTTTTAGTGGCGCAGATTACATGTTTTTCAACTCCTCCGCACTCACTACTTTATAACCTGTCTTGGGAACATCAAAATAAGAAGCAGGGATAGGGAACAGCTCCACCTTTGTAGCGATTACACGCATTTTAGAGCCCGTTTTCGTCAGTATTTCAAACTCCAAAGGTATACCCTTCAGATTCACAAAACGGCGGTTATAATACCTGTTTTCCGGCACCAGATCCGGTGTGTAATAAACCTCAAAGGTATTACCGTCCGGCAGGGTACCAATAGCCTTCCTGCAGGTATAACCCACAATCTGCCGCGTTTCAGGCTGGTCTTTAAACTGAACGTTCTCGTATTGTTTCAGCTCCTTCTCGTATTGATCTTTTTTGGCCCGGATCATATACTTCGTACCATGCTGGTCGATCAGCGTGGTCAGCGTTTCGTCTTTACTATTGATCAGGTAGGTATACTTAACGATATTAAAATCCATGTCTATCCTGCTGAGCTGCCCACGCATGTACTGGGTCAGGGTACTTCCCTCCAGCATGGCATCTGTTTGCAGCTGCTCAGGCGGCAGGTCCATCTTGTAAATGATTTTCGCGTCAGAAATAGTTCGCTGCGCCAGTATAGGGCTGGTCAGCCATAAAAGGAAAAAAGTTAAAAACAACCGGTATGACATAGTGTGTGGTGTGTTGGTTAGTTGTTGATCGGTACTGGTAAAACAGGCTACCATACTAGCTTTTCTTTATTCAGAAACGCAGCTATCCCACGTTTACAGTCTTCATGTCCTCGGGTGGCTGCATTCAGTTCGGCTGCATGCTCCAGTCCGTTTTTCATAGGTAAGTCCAACACCGTGCCAATCAATTTTTTTGTCACTTTCAAAGAATTGCCGGAGGCTTCATTACATAGGCTGGTGGCCACTTTGGCCACATGTTCCGCTATTTCAGCAGCAGGTACTACGGTCGTAATCAGACCATCGCGGGCTGCTTTTTCAGCTGTTACCAGCCTTCCCGTCAGCAGTAGTTCCCGGGCTCTGCCCTCTCCTATCTTCCGTACCAGAAACACTGCCACCAGCGCTGGTACAAAACCAATCTTCACCTCGGTATAACCCAGCATTGCCTCCGGTACCACATAACTCAGGTCACAAACCGTTACAAGACCACAACCACCCGCCACTGCATGACCTTCCACCTGTGCAATTACAATTTTATCGAGCTGGTAGATCTCCTGAAAAAGCCGCATCAGCTCTTTGGAGTCCGCCAGGTTTTCTTCATAGGTATTCTGCTGCAATTGCTGCAGGTAATCCAGGTCAGCTCCGGCACAAAAGGCCTCACCATTCCCCTTTAATACGATTACTTTTACATCTTCATCTGCTGCGGCAGCAGCAAAGGCCTGCCTCAGCTCCGCCACCATCGCTCCATTGAGCGCATTCCGCTTGTCCGGCCGATTGAGGGTGATGGTGGCTATCCGGAAAGCTACTTCATATTGCAGCAGGAAAAATTTCATAACAGTAAAATTATGCATTGCGCATGGCCGCTGATATAGCTGCCATGCGCAATATCCTAAGGCAATATAAGGAATAAACTTTTAATGAGTAATCTCATGAATTACCTGGCCCACGTTGCCGCTTGGCATCTGTATATGCAACATCGCCGCCAGTGTAGGAGCAATATCTGTCATGCCCACGGTACGGTTGGTTTTGCCGGGATTAACACCCCAGCCCATCCATACCAGCGGAATATGCGCATCATAAGGATACCATAAACCGTGTGTGGTTCCGGTTTTACCGCCATCGATGTATGCAGGAGTCAACACCACCTGGATGTCGCCGCTACGTTTGGTATTATAACCGTTGCTCATCATAGTGCGGATAGGCTCCGGCAATACGGTCACCATCAGGTCTTTGATCGGGAAAGCCTTGGCAATCGCTGGTGATTTCAACAGCTCTGCAATGATAAACTGCTGAATATCGTTACGGTTCTTACCGGAAGCAGCGATAGCGTCTTCATTGAGCCAGAACTGGTAATTATCCACTGCTTTGATCGCGTCTTTTACTCCGAATCTGGCAGCTACTTTTTCATTCAGGTCTTTCATAGCAGCACGGTCATCCCAGGTACCGCCAGGCAGTTTGTTTTCCTGCAGGAATCCAGGCACGTGGGCTACACCATGGTCGGCGGTGATGAAAAACAGGTACTGGCCTTTGCCTACTTTGGCATCGAGGTACTGGAAGAAGGCTCCCAGATCCTGGTCCAGGCGCAGATAGGTATCTTCTGCTTCGATGGAGTTAGGCCCGAACTGATGTCCTACATAGTCGGTGGAAGACAGGCTGACAGCGAGGAAATCGGTCACCTCTCCTTTGCCCATGTTATAGGCTTCCATGGCTTTTTTAGCGAACTCCAGCGTCATTGTGTTGCCGAAAGGGGAAGCAGCAATGGAGCTGTTGGCAGCAGCACTCAGGTCATGCGGGAAAGAAGTACCGGTAGTGCTGTTTTTATATTTCCCTTCATACGGTTTTTCATCTTCCGTGCTGAGGGTGTAGGTAGCAGCAGGGTACAGCGTGGTCCAGGGTTTGGCCAGATATTGCTGGGGCCATTTCTGCTGGTTGTATTGTTGTGCCCATGTTGGCAGTTCGTTCATATAGTAGGTGCTGGTAACCCAGTTGCCGGTGCTGCCATCGTACCAGAAGGCGGCATTGGCGCTATGGCCGGCAGGCAGGATGGCACCACGGTCTTTGATGGCCACGCCTACTACCTTGCTCTGGAAATGGTTGGACAGACGCAATTCATCACCAATGGTGGTCACCAGCATATTGCGCGGGCTCATTTTACCGGCGGCGGAGGTACTGCCTACGGTGTTCATAGTCGTATCTTCCGCGCAGTACATGGTACGGCCAATTTCATTGCTGTACCAGGTGTTGCCGATGATACCATGAATAGCAGGTACGGAACCGGTATACACACAGGTATGGCCGCAGGCGGTGATGGTAGGTGTATAGTTGATCAGGGTGTTTTCGCATGAAAATCCGTCCTGCAGCAGTCTTTTAAAGCCTCCGGCAGTATATCTGCTGCCATAACGATAGAGATAATCCCAGCGCATCTGGTCTACTACTACGCCGACTACTAGTTTTGGTTTGTTGTTTGTTGTTTTGGTATTTTGGGCTGACGCCTGATGATTGAAGGGTTTGGGAGAAGTGGCTTTCTGTGCCCAAACAGCCGGTGCAGTCATAAACAGCGCCAGGGAAAGAAGGGTGGTCCTTTTCATTAGATATTATTACTTTTTATAAGATAAGTGTAAATTTGTCCGGTGGAGGCCGGTAACAAGAAGTATAAAATGACGATGGCAAATGTAAACGAACTTTACAAAAAGCAATATTTTAATACCTTTGTGGCCTCTTTTTAAGCGAGCATTTAACTATTACATAATATAGCGTATGGATATTTTCGAGAAACTGCTGAAACACATGGGTCCCATTGGGGAGCATTCAGACAGAGCCCATGGCTATTTCGCATTTCCTAAACTGGAAGGTGAAATAGGCCCCCGTATGAAATTCCGGGGCAATGAAAAAATAGTTTGGAGCCTCAACAACTACCTGGGGCTGGCGAATCATCCGGAAGTAAGGGCTACAGATGCGAAGGCCGCCGCCGATTTCGGCCTGGCTTCTCCGATGGGCGCCCGCATGATGAGCGGTAACACTACCTATCACGAGCAGCTGGAAAGAGAGCTTTCCGACTACATGGGCAAAGAAGATACCACCTTGCTGAACTACGGCTACCAGGGCATTATGAGTGCCATCGATGCCATTTGCGGACGCAGGGACGTTATTGTATACGATGCAGAATGCCACGCCAGTATCCTGGATGGTTTGCGTCTGCACCCCGGTAAACGTTATGTGTTTAAACACAATGATATCGAAGACTGTGAAAAACAACTCAGACGTGCAACCGACCTGGCCAATGCTCAGGGTGGTGGTATTCTCGTAGTGACTGAAGGCGTTTTCGGTATGGCCGGTGATCAGGGTAAACTGAAAGAAATCGCTGCTTTAAAGGATAAATATGAATTCCGCCTGCTGGTAGACGATGCCCACGGCTTCGGTACCATGGGTAAAACCGGTGCCGGTACCGGCGAAGAACAAGGCGTACAGGACAAAATTGACCTCCTGTTCAATACCTTCGCTAAATCCGGTGCTTCCATCGGCGCTTTCATCAGCGGCGAAAAAGCTATCATCAACTATCTGCGCTATAACATGCGCTCTCAGATCTTCGCTAAATCCATTCCACTGCCTATCGTTATCGGCCATCTGAAAAGAGTAGAGCTGATGCGTAAACATCCGGCAATGAAAGCGAAACTGTGGGAAAATGTGAATAAACTGCAGAACGGCCTGAAAAACCGCGGATTCAATATCGGCAGAACCAACTCCCCCGTTACGCCGATCTACCTGCAGGGCGATATTCCGGAAGCGACCGCTATGTGCCTCGACCTCCGCGAAAACTACAACATCTTCTGCTCTATCGTGGTATATCCCGTTATTCCTAAAGGACAGATCATCTACCGCCTCATCCCAACTGCTGCTCACACAGACGAAGATATAGAACTGACCCTGAAAGCTTTCAGCGAAACAAAAGCCAAGCTTGATGAGAAAGTTTACCAGGTGGCTGAAATCCCAATGGTATAATTTGGGATTTAGGAATTTGGTGATTTAGAGATTTAGAGATTTATCAATAAAAAAGTGCCCTTCTTCAACTGTAAGAAGGGCACTTTCAATTTTATAAATCCATCAAATTTGAAAATTCTCAAATCAAAAAATCTCAAAATACAAAAGGGCTGAGTTTCCTCAGCCCTACTCAAATCGTTCTTTCACTAGGTGTAAAATTTCACTAAATTTTCATCAGGACATGGTAGAGTATATGGTCTTCATAGAATTTGGAATAACCAAGTGATTCCAAGTATCTTATATAGGTTTCTTTTTTCAGATTCAGATATTGTATCATTGATACATTCCAAAAATAGATTAGATTTCTCAGTATCATATAACACGATTGTGGTATTTTGTTAATAGCTTGTTAAAGTATTGTACTGCAACAATAAATCAGCTAATCACCTGATATACTACCTTTTTCCCACTCCGATCATTAATTTTCCTCATTGCGTAAACGCTTCTCGCTGTACAGCAGTAACTTTGCGCCACTGCAGCAAATAGCCGGTACAACAGATATTTTACCGATTCTATCAACCAGGAGGATATAGCACTTTCGTGCCCATCCCTGAAATTTTCTCCGGCAGCAGGTTAAACTAATAAGGAAATTGAAACAGTACTGGCATCAAAAGCTTTTTAGCATACACCGCGTCACCGGTCTCATCGCAGGCCTGATGTTGTTATTTGTAAGCATCACCGGTAGTCTGCTCGTCTTCAGCGAAGAAACAGATGAAGCCCTGCACCATGACACCTGGCACCTTACTCCCGGCCCACAGCGGAAACCACTGTTTGAACTGCTGGACAATGCCGGCAAATCCCTCCGCGGCGGAACACCCTATCTCTTTTTCTCACGGCTGCCACAAACACCGGAAGAACCTGCCATTGTAAGGGCAGAATACGGCCCCGACTTCAAAGTATACCTCTTCCTCAACCCATATACCGGAGAGGTTATCCATCAACATACCAATACCGGCTATTTTTCAGGCTTTCTGGTTTACCTGCACTTCTCTCTGCTCAGTGGTAAAACAGGCGCCCAAATCATGCTATTGACCGGTATTCTGCTATTTATCTCCCTGCTCACTGGCTGCTGGGTATACCGCAAATCAGTATTTAAAGTGCTCACATTCCGCGTAAAACCGGAATGGAACAGCCGTACCCGGCGCTGGCGCAACCTCCACCGCATTGTGGGTGTCTGGGCCCTCCTGTTCAACCTCCTGATCGCCTTTACCGGTTTTATGATGGAACTCAAAGTACTGGACAACCGGAAAAATACCGCTAATCCATACACCGGAGCCCCCATACCCATCCATTACGAAGCACTGCTGACCAAAGCCGCTGATCAGATACCAGGCTTTGAAGCAATGGGTATCCGTCCGCCCAAAAAGGCCGGCGATCCGGTACGTATCCTCGGCCATGCCCACGAAGCCGCCATATGGGGCCGCTATAGCTCCTCCGTACACTTCGATCTTAACGGCAACGTGAAAAAAACTGTCAATTTCAGCCAGGCCCCCTTTGGAGACAAATTCAACGCCGCCATGGCCCCACTCCATTTCGGCAACTACGGCGGCATCCCCATTAAAATCCTCTATTCCCTGTTAGGCTTGACACCCGGCATCCTTTCCATATCCGGTATCCTGATATGGTACCGCCGGAAATACATTATTAAAAAACATCAGCATTGAAAATGAAACAATACCTGGGCATTCTGACACTACTGATTACTTTACAGACAAATGCACAAAAACTTACCGGCACCATCCGCGACACCGCACAAACAGCAGTGCCCATGTTGCGCGTCTACCTTTCCGGCACTCAGAAACATGCTCTTTCGGGACCTGACGGTTCCTTTACCATCAACAATATAAAACCCGGTCAGTATACCCTCATCGCTACCGGTGTAGGTTATACCACGCTGGAACAACCTGTTGCCATCTCCGACAGCGTTACTACCCTGGCTCTCACTATCAAATCTTCCGATGTAGGATTAAATGAGGTGGTAGTCACCGCCAGCCGCAACAAGGAAACACTGGGCACAGTACCCTCCTCTATCACCATCATCAGCGGCAAACAGCTGCGTGAACAAAGTGCCATCACCACAGACATTAATCAGCTCCTCAGTATGAATGTGCCGGGCCTCACATTAGGCACCAACACCTCCACCAACAAAGGACAGACCCTCCGCGGCCGTGGTATGCTGATCATGATCGATGGTGTTCCGCAATCCACGCCCCTGCGCAATGGCGACAAAGACATGCGCAGCATTGATGTGTCTGTGATCGAAAGAGTGGAAGTCATCAAAGGTTCTACCGCTATCTATGGTAATGGTGCTGATGGTGGCATCATCAATTTCATCACCATCAAAGCCAATTCCGAAAAACGTTTCAGCGGCAGCACCGATATCAGCACCAATGGCTCCCTCACGCATGCAGCCAACAGTCTGGGCGCCCGCGTGACTCAGCAGTTCTCTGGTAAAATCAACCGTTTTGACTATGTAGTCAGCGGCACCTATGAACAAACCGGGGTCAACAAAGACGCCAAAGGTCAGGTGATCGCTCCTTTCCAGTCACTCAGCCAGAATGAAAACGTTAACCTCTTCGCTAAACTGGGCTACGATTTCAACGCCAACAACCGGCTGGAAATAATGTACAACTACTACCGTACCATGCAGAACAGCACCTACGTGGATTCCGGTGGAAAATTCGGACAAAGTCCCATTATTGGTGTAGTGGGCACCAATCCCGGCGATAAACAGGGTACGCCCTACAACCACAACGCCTGGTTGAACTATACCAGCAAAAACCTGATCGGTAATACCTCGCTCAACGTAAACCTGTACTACCAGGACTTTTATACAGTATTCGAATATTCCGATTTTTATGCACCACCTGGCAACTCCGCCATCACTTCCAAAAAAATGGGTGCTCGCATAAATCTCAATACTCCGTTTAATTTCCATCCCAATCTGCATGGTGATGTTACCTGGGGTGTAGATATCCTCAACGATAAAACAGCCCAGCCATTAACCGACGGCCGGCCTTTTGTACCGGAAATGAACATGAAAAATCTGGCGCCTTATGCACAGCTGAAGACTTATCTGTTCAAGGACTTTCTGGTAAAAGCCGGTGTACGCTATGAAAACATCCGTCTCGATATTCCTGACTATACTACCATCAAGTTCGGTAACTATGCCGGCGGTGTGTTGGTAAAAGGTGGCAACCTACCTTATGAGGCGCTGGTATTCAATACCGGTCTGCGTTATACCCGTTTCCCCGCCTTCAATCCTTTTGTCAGCTATTCCCAGAGCTTCTCCCTGTATGATCTGGGTCGTACGCTGCGACTGGCCAAGGCCGTGAGCAATGGAGCCACCAGCATTAGCACCATCGAAACCAAAGCCATTATCACCAATAACTACGAAGCCGGTTTTAACAGCAATATCGGCCGATTCAATGCTTCCGGTTCTTATTTTATCAGCACCTCCAACCTGGGTACCAGCCTGAAAGACGTGAATGGCGTAGCCGTTCCGGAGCGTGCCCCTGAAAGGGTAGAGGGTTTTGAACTGACAGCCGGTTATCAGATACTGCCCAACCTTTCTGCCAGCGCCGCCTATACTCACGTAGAAGGTAAAAAGGAAGTAAACGGTGTTAAAACATGGCTGCCTACCACCCGCATCACCCCGGATAAGATGACTGTGAATGTGAACTATTCTCCTTTGAAACAGTGGGACCTGGGCGTGTACTATATCTATTCCGGCGTACGCAAGCGCTTCGACCTCAATCCGGCCACCAAAGATTATGATCTGGGTAGTGGACCGGTGAGCGACTTTTATCTGGTGAACCTGTATACCGGCTACCGTTTCAACAAAGCAGCCTCTATACGGCTGGGAGTTGACAACCTGCTGAATGCGGATTATTACCCGGTGATGTCACAAGCCAGGGTAAGAACAGATTCCTATATCAAAGGCAGCGGTGCGAGATTTAACCTGGGCTTCCGTTATGCGTTCTGATCAAACCTATCATCCATATAAAAAAGCGAAGACCGGCAAATGCCGGTCTTCGCTTTTTTATACGTTGACGAAAAACTATTTCAGGTGTTCTTCGATGGAAGTATCATAGATTTTCTTCCAGTCGTTTACTTTACCCCAGTCTTCGTTGTCTACTTTCACGTGATCTCCGGTTACCACACCTACTTTTTCGTAGCGTACGGAAACGTCGGTAGCGTCTATCAGACCATGCATCAGTGCTTCGAATTTCTCTTTGTCTTCCGGTTTAACGGTTACGACTACACGGCTCTGGCTTTCACCGAACAGGTAGGCATCTTTACGGAATTTGCCATTGAGATGCAGTTCAAAGCCCAGGCCTTTAGACATAGCACTTTCCATCATGGTGATGAACAGACCACCTTCGCTGACATCGTGTGCAGACTGGATCAGTCCTGCTTTGTTCAGTTTGGTGATAGCCTGTTGCAGCAGGTGCTCTTCTTCCAGGTTGAAGTGTGGAGCAGGGCTATATTCGATACCGATGATTTTGTGCAGATATTCAGAGCTGCTGATATCGTTGCGGCTGCGGCCGATCAGGTACACCAGGTCGCCGGCTTGTTTAAAGTCGAGCGTGATGCGCTGGTCGATGCTGTCGAGGATACCCACCATACCGATGGTTGGAGTAGGATATACCGGACCATCAGGAGACTGGTTGTAGAAGCTCACGTTACCGCCGGTAACAGGAGTATTGAACTTGCGGCAGGCTTCGCCCATACCCTGAACAGCGTGTACGAACTGGTAGTATACTTCCGGATCGTAAGGGTTACCGAAGTTGAGGCAGTTGGTGATGGCTACTGGTTCACCGCCGGAGCAAACTATGTTGCGGGCAGCTTCTGCCACAGCGATCTGGCCACCTTTGTGCGGGTCAGCAAAAACGTAGCGGCTGTTACAGTCGGTGGTCATCGCCAGTGCTTTTTTGGAGCCTTTGATCAGTACTACCGGTGCATCACTAGGAGCGTTGGTAGTAGCGTTGGCAGTACCTACCATGCTGTCGTACTGGTTGTAGATCCAGCGTTTGGAAGCAATGTTAGGCAGCGCGATGATTCTTTCGGCTACAAATTTAGCGTGGTCGGTATCCGGGATGTTCTGGATATCGAATGCTTTGATTTTCTGGAAATAAGTTGGTTCGGTATAAGCGCGGTGATATTGGGGAGCGCCGCCGCCGAGCACGAGGCTTTCAGCAGGAACGTCAGCTTCCAGTTCACCGTTCATATAAAATTTCAGGTTGGTATCTTTCGTTACTTCACCGATCTGAACGCAGTGCAGGTCCCATTTTTCGAAGATATCGAGTACTGGTTTTTCCTGACCTTTTTTCACCACGATGAGCATGCGTTCCTGGCTTTCGCTCAGCAGCATTTCCCATCCTTTCATATTTTCCTGGCGGGTAGGTACTTTATCCAGCCAGATGTGCATACCGTGTTCGCCTTTGGCGCTCATTTCGGCAGTAGAGCAGGTGATACCGGCAGCGCCCATATCCTGCATACCTACGATAGCATTGGTTTTGATGACTTCGAGGCAGGCTTCCAGCAGTTTCTTTTCCTGGAAGGGGTCTCCTACCTGTACTGCCGGCAGGTCTTCCGCGCTGTCTTCCGTGATGTTGGCGGAAGCGAAGGAAGCACCACCGATACCGTCTTTACCGGTTGCAGAACCTACGATGAAAACCGGGTTGCCTTCACCATGTGAGGTAGCGGAAACGGTCTGGCCTACTTTTACGATACCCACGCTCATGGCGTTTACCAGCGGGTTGGTACCATAGCAGTCTTCGAAATAGGTTTCACCACCCACAGTAGGAACGCCGAAGCAGTTACCATAGTGTCCGATACCGTGTACGATACCTTTCACCAGGTGCTGTGTTTTTTTATCATTGATATTACCGAAGCGCAGGGAGTTGAGTGCCGCGATAGGACGTGCACCCATAGTGAAGATGTCGCGGTGAATACCACCAACCCCGGTAGCAGCGCCCTGGAACGGTTCGATGGCAGAGGGGTGGTTATGGGATTCTATTTTAAACACAACCGCGTATCCATCGCCGATATCTACCAGGCCGGCGTTTTCTTCACCAGCTTTTACGAGCAGGCGGTCGCCTTCACGAGGTAGTGATTTCAGCCACACGATAGAGTTTTTGTAAGAGCAGTGTTCACTCCACATTACGGAGTACATGCTCAGTTCGGTAAAATTGGGCGTACGCCCCAAGACAGATACAATTCGTTCAAACTCGTCAGCAGTAAGGCCCAGCTGTTCAGCAATTTCTACGGTGGTTTGCATGTAGTTTAGTATAAAAAACGAGTAATTAAAAAGAAGATGCAAACCTACAAGATTTTACGGCAAATGCCAAAGAAACTGGGTACAAGAGTCGCGGTACAGTTCATTTAACCTCATAGAGGAGGTCAGGTTGATTTGGTTCAGACAATCGCTGGTAGTATTGGGCATCGAAAAACGGTCCTGGACGGGCTATTGCTGCTCTAAAAATCCAGGGATAAAAAGGAGATGTAATTTTCCGCAGCCCCAAATCATATTATAAATTTTTTAATTTATCAGTTTCAGATCATAGCGAGCTCTTTTTTTTATTCATTTGTTAAAAAAACTCTCTTTTTAACCCCTGAAATGTAATTTTTTGGTTAAAGTGAACAAATAATTTGCATTTACAACGGCATATGTGTTCTTTTGTGTAAAATTAATTACAGCATGCAATCGTTACGTTTCACCGCGCTGGAAGGATTAGCTGGCGTAGACACCAAACTTCCCGAACACAACGGTAAAATCACCGAAGTATTCGGCAGCAATGTTTTTGCCGGAAGAATTGTAAGGGAATATCTGAGTGACGAGGCTTACAAAAGCCTGATGAACTCAATTAAAAATGGCACCAAGCTGGAACGCAAAATGGCGGAGCAAATCGCTTCCGGCATGAAAGCCTGGGCCATGAAAAAAGGTGTAACCCACTACACTCACTGGTTTCAGCCATTAACCGGCACCACTGCTGAAAAGCATGACTCCTTTTTCACCCTCAAAGGTGATGGCACTGCCCTGGAAACTTTTGACGGCGACGCCCTGGTACAACAGGAGCCTGACGCCTCCAGCTTCCCTAACGGCGGTTTAAGAGCCACCTTCGAAGCCCGCGGCTACACAGCCTGGGACCCTTCCTCCCCTGCGTTTATTCTGGAACAGGGTTATGGTAAAACCCTCTGCATCCCTACTATATTTGTTTCCTACACCGGCGAATCACTGGACTATAAAGCTCCGCTGCTGAAAGCACTGGCCGCTATCGACAAAGCCGCAGTAGACGTATGCAACTATTTCGATAAAAATATTACCAAAGTAACCCCTACCCTCGGTTGGGAACAGGAATACTTCCTGGTAGATGAAAACCTGGCTAACGCCCGTCCTGACCTGCTCATGACCGGCCGTACCGTGGTAGGTCACGCACCTTCCAAAGGCCAGCAGCTGGAAGACCACTACTTCGGTTCTATCCCTGAGCGTATATACGCTTACATGCGCGATTTCGAAGAAGAATCCTACAAACTGGGTATTCCTTTAAGAACACGCCACAACGAAGTAGCTCCTTCCCAGTTCGAATGCGCTCCTATATTTGAAGAAGTAAACATCGCAGTGGACCACAACTCCCTGCTGATGGACATCATGAATAAAGTGGCCAAACGCCACAAACTGAAAGTACTGCTGCACGAAAAACCGTTCGCAGGCATCAACGGTTCCGGTAAACACAACAACTGGAGCATGGCCACCGACACTGGTGTAAACCTGCTGGCTCCCGGTAAAACACCGAAAACCAACCTGATGTTCCTCACGTTCTTCGTGAACACCATCAAAGCCGTACACGACTACGCCGACCTGCTGAGAGCTGCGATCGCTTCCGCCAGCAACGACTTCCGTCTGGGTGCCAACGAAGCTCCTCCTGCCATCATCTCCGTATTCTCCGGTAAATACCTCTACGAAGTACTGCAGGAAGTAAAATCCCGCGTAAGCAACAAATTCGACGAACAGGATGAAGCCATCCTCAAACTCGACCTGCACCGCCACATTCCTGAGCTGATGCTGGACAACACCGACCGTAACCGTACCTCTCCTTTTGCTTTCACCGGCAACAAGTTTGAGTTCCGTGCCGTAGGTTCTACTGCCAACTGCGCCTCCGCAATGACCGTGCTGAACACCATCGTGGCTAAAACCCTGACCGACTTTAAAGTGGAAGTGGACGGCCTGATCGAAAAAGGTGAGAAAAAAGAGATTGCCATCATGCAAACTCTTCGGAAATATATTGTAGATTCGGAAAAAATTCTGTTCGAAGGCGACGGATACAGCGACGAATGGGAAAAAGAAGCTGAAAAAAGAGGCTTACAGAACATCAAAACCACGCCTAAAGCGCTGGATGCGATGGTTACTCCAAAAGCCGCTCAGCTGTATACCGAAACCGGCGTTTATACAGAAAAAGAATTACACGCCCGCCACGAGATCCTGCTGGAAGACTACGTGAAGAAAGTGCAAATCGAAGCCCGTGTAATCGGCGACCTGGCCACTAACACCATTCTGCCTTCCGCTATCAGCTACCTCAATGAACTGATCAGCAACATCCGCGGACTGAAAGAAATAGGCCTGGGAGATGCCTCCTACAAAGCACAAACACAAATCGCCGCTAAAATATCTGAACATATCAACGTAATCAGTGAAAATGTTCAGGCCATGATCGAGCAACGTAAGGTCACTAACAAACTGACCGACAGCCGTCAGAAAGCGATCGACTACTGCGAAAAGATTAAGCCGTACTTTGATGTTATCCGCTACCACTCCGATAAACTGGAGTTCCTGGTGGACGACAAAAAATGGGCGCTGCCTAAATACAGAGAACTGCTTTTCTTGCGATAAAACCGTAAGATTGTTTTGGTGTATGATTAGCCCCGGATTTTTATCCGGGGCTTTGCTTTTGCAGTCACCTTTGTTAATTTCGTTTACCCCTCTTAACCGCCCCACCCACTTATCCCTGATACCCGGATACCCCGGCCTGTACTTCTTTTCACTAACTCCCAAATTTATCCCACATGAAAAAAACTTCATTTATCCTGTTCTGCTGCAGTCTGCTCGCGCTCTTATCCCTGACCAGATGTCAGAAACCCTACCCGTCAGGCCCTTGTCTGCCGCCCGTAAAACTTTCCAAAATAACCGGATTGATGCCCTACTACCCTGATACCCTGCGCTTTACATACAATGCCTTAGGCAACCCTACTGCCATCCTACGAAGTTTTGTCTCCACCGGGTCTCCCAATCAGTTGTTCCGGTATGATAAACACAACCGCCTTGCAGTGATCATAGGCGCCTATGATTCGCCATATTACATATATGAATTTGCCCGAAAATTTGTTTACGACAATGCCGGCCGTATCATCAGAGACACTGGTTTCGTTTTTGGGAGGTACAACCCCGAAGGCGAACCCATTATAAAAACAGGTGATACCATCTGGATACACCACTACACCTATGACTATAAAAACAGAATCAACAAGGAAATAGCCATCCAACTACACCACCACCAACCAGCAGTGAAGACCACCAGAGACTTTTACTACAATGCTGACGGTAACTTGTATAAAGTCCATCGGACAGACGAGGAATTCCCTCCCTTCTGTAATGCCAACTGCGTCACCGCTTCAGACGAATACTTCGAATACGACAACAATATCAATTTCCACCAGCTACATCCCATCTGGCAGTTTATTGACGGAGACTACAGTAGAAACAACCCTTTCAAAGCCACCACCTACAACAACTTCGGACTACCTGTTAAAATAGGTCCCCCTTCTCATGGCCAGGAACACCAGATTTTCTATAATCAGATCCGGCAGGCGGAGCTTCACTATCAATACTAAAACAAGCACTATTAAAACAAAAAAAGTCCCCCCGGTTGGGAGGACTTTTTTATTAACGTATATCCGTCAGTGTTATACCAGCTTAAAGGTTTCGGTGAACTTGGTCGTAAAGTTACCTTTACGGAAGTTCTCGTCCCTCATCAGCTGCTGATGGAAAGGAATGGTAGTTTTAACACCTTCGATCACGAATTCGCTCAGTGCGCGCTCCATAGTATTGATAGCCTCTTCACGGGTTTGTGCCATCGTGATGATTTTAGCTACCATGGAATCGTAATACGGAGGAATCACATAACCGGCATAAATGTGGGAGTCCACGCGTACACCGTGGCCGCCCGGGATATGCAGGGTAGTGATCTTACCCGGAGAAGGACGGAAATCGTTGTAAGGATCTTCCGCATTGATACGGCACTCGATGGCATGCATCTGAGGCGTATAGTTCTTTCCGGAGATAGGAATACCGGCTGCGATCTTAATCTGTTCCTTAACCAGGTCGAAGTTGATCACCTCTTCTGTCACCCCGTGTTCTACCTGAATACGGGTGTTCATTTCCATGAAGTAGAAGTTACGGTGTTTATCCACCAGGAACTCAATGGTACCAACGCTTTCGTAGTTGATAGCGCTGGCTGCTTTGATAGCAGCTTCGCCCATTTTCTCACGCAGCTCGGGAGTCATGAAAGGAGAAGGGGATTCTTCTACCAGTTTCTGGTGACGGCGCTGGATAGAGCAGTCTCTTTCAGACAGGTGGCATACTTTGCCATATTGATCACCTGCAACCTGGATTTCAATGTGACGGGGCTCTTCCACGAATTTCTCCATGTAGATACCGTCGTTGTTGAAAGCGGCGCGGGCTTCATTTTTAGCCATATTGTAGGCATTCTCCAGCTCATTCTCATTCCATACCACGCGCATACCTTTACCACCACCACCGGCAGTAGCTTTCAGGATTACGGGTAAGCCCATTTTTTTTGCAAGGGTTTGGGCTTCTTCCACGCTCTGGAGCAGGCCCTCGGAACCGGGGATTACCGGTACACCGGCTGCAATCATGGTTTCTTTCGCCGTCATCTTGTCGCCCATTTTACGGATCATTTCCGGAGTGGGGCCGATGAACTTGATACCATGCTCTCCGCAGATTTCGGCAAAACGGGCATTTTCAGCCAGGAAGCCATATCCGGGGTGGATTGCGTCGGCATTGGTGATCTCGGCGGCTGCCATGAGGTGAGGGATATTCAGGTAAGATTCGCTGCTCTGTGGCTTGCCAATACACACCGCTTCATCCGCAAACTTCACATGCAGGCTGTCTTTATCTGCAGTAGAATAAACTGCAACCGTTTTGATACCCATTTCCTTACAGGTACGGATAATCCGAAGGGCGATCTCACCACGGTTGGCAATCAATATTTTTTTAAACATTGTTTTCCTTATAAGTTGATATAATAGCAAGTAGCATTCAGCCATTAGTCTTTAGTAGTTAGCCTTTAACCCAACATAAAATACTGTCAGAGGCTAAAGGCTAACTGCTAAAAGCTAATGGCTGTTATTACGGTTCTACTAAAAACAAAGGTTGATCATATTCTACCGGAGAAGCATCGTCAACAAGTACTTTAACGATCTTACCACTCACTTCACTTTCAATTTCGTTGAATAATTTCATCGCTTCGATGATGCAAACTACTTTACCAGCAGTTACATCGTCACCAACATTGATAAAAGGAGGTTTATCTGGACCGGCGGAGCGGTAGAAAGTACCGATCATTGGAGATTTGATAGTGATCAGGTTATCTGCTTTAGGTGCAGTTGGCGCAGCAGCGGCTGGTGTGCCTGCTGCAGGTACTGGTGCGGCTGCCGGAGCTACAGCTGCTACCGTTTGGATGGGCGCTGCGGCCGCAGGAACAGTGATTACCTGTTGTACTTCGTTGTCTTTCTGTTTTATTGTAATCTTGAACTTGTCCTGCTCAATGCTCAGTTCACTGATATTGGATTTGTTGATCATCTTTACCAGTTCCTGAATCTGTTTAAAGTCCATGTAGACAATTTTTGGTTTATAAATTATATAGAATATGCGAAGATTGGATTATTTGCATGGACGATCATCTGAATATCGCGTCATAAACAGTAATGCTTACTCAAACATCCGGACCATCCAACCTAATAACGAATTACGCTTTTACTCTTTCGATGTATTCGCCATTCTTGGTATTCACACGGATCAGTTCGCCCTCTTCTACAAACAGGGGCACCATTACAGTTGCACCGGTTTCTACAGTAGCAGGTTTCAGTGTACGGGTAGCAGTATCACCTTTTACACCAGGCTCGGAGTAAGTTACCAGTACCACGATTTTATCAGGCAGTTCTACCGACATGTATTGTTCAGTTTCTGTGTTGATCTGTACCGCCACTTCCTGACCTTCTTTCAGGAACTGAGGTGCATCGATGGTCTGCTCGGCCATAGCAATCTGCTCAAAAGTTTCATTATCCATGAAATTGTAGCCGGTGTCATCCTTATATAAAAACTGAAATGCTTTTTTCTCAATACGAACCGGGAAAATGGTATCACCAGAGTTCCAGGTGTGTTCTATAGAACGGGAATTATCAACGCCTTTCAATTTAGCCCAAACTTTCGCTGCAGCACGGGCGGTTTTGTTTTGACCAAACTCTACAACAGAATACAAACTGTTATCCAGCTTGATAATTAATCCTGTTCTGATATCTGCGGTGGTAGCCATAAATAGGTTACTGATTTTAAGTTAAAAATTTATACGGATTGCAAAAGTAGAAATTTTTGCATATGAACGATCAACTAATTCCTAAAATTAGGCAGATTAGTGACTTTCCAGCCCAATTTTCGTCTTTTTTCTCCAATAAATGACATTAAAGGGGTAAATTGAATTTTAAATCACAGAAATTTTTTGCATATGCGTAATGTGTTTTTATTTGTATTGTGTTGTCTACCAATGTTCCTGAAGGCCCAAAATGCTGCCCCTTCCAAACCTGCTTATCTGCAGTATCCTGTCATTCCGGCATTCCCCCTCACCATGGTAGATGGCCATACCATCACCAAAAACGACCTTCGCAAAAATGAAAAAACAATGGTTTTTGTTTTTAGCGTAGATTGCGACCATTGCAAGCATCTAACAGAAGAAATGCTGAAAAACCTGGACAAATTCAAACGTACCCAGATCCTGATGATAACGCCCTTTAAGGTAGAACAGATGAAGGAATACTATGACCATTATAACATTAAGAATTACCCCAATATTATTATGGCCAGCGAACCTACCCGCCAGATTATGTATTTCTATGACCTGCATTACTTCCCCGGACTTTATCTATATGGCAAAAAACAACAGTTCATCAAGGGCTTTGAAGGCACTGTGAAACTGGATTCCCTGGCTCATTACCTGAAATAGGGAATACCAGCCAAAGCACGGCCATACCAGGTTTATCTGATCCCGAATCATTACATTTGTTTATCATAATCATTCTTCACTTTTAAAGCTATCTACAAAATGAAAGTTACAGTAGTAGGAGCAGGAAATGTGGGCGCAACCTGCGCCAACGTGCTGGCCCATAGAGATTTTCTACAAGAAGTGGTTTTATTGGATATTAAGGAAGGAACAGCTGAAGGAAAAGCGCTGGATACATGGCAGCAAGCTCCCATCGATTATTACAGCACCAGGGTTACCGGGGTCACTAATGATTATACCAAAACGGCCAACAGCGATGTGGTAGTAATCACCTCAGGCCTCCCCCGCAAACCCGGCATGAGCCGTGACGACCTGATTTCCACCAACGCCAATATCGTTAAATCAGTTACTGAAAATATTACCAAACACTCTCCCAACGCAATTATCATTGTTGTCAGCAACCCGCTTGACGTAATGACCTACTGTGCGTACCTGACTGCCAAAAAGAACAGCAACAAGGTGTTCGGTATGGCCGGTGTCCTGGATACCGCCCGTTACCGCGCTTTCCTGGCCGAAGAAATCGGTTGTTCCCCCAAAGATATCCAGGCCATCCTGATGGGCGGCCACGGCGATACTATGGTCCCCCTCCCCCGCTACACCACCGTTAGCGGCATTCCTGTTACTGAACTGGTAGCGGCAGACAAACTGGAAGCCATCATTCAACGTACCAAAGTAGGCGGCGGCGAAATCGTCAACCTCCTCGGCACCTCTGCCTGGTACGCTCCGGGAGCTGCAGCTGCCCAGATGGTGGAAGCTATCGTAAAAGATGAAAAACGTATCTTCCCGGTTTGTGCATGGCTCACCGGCGAATACGGCCTGAAAGATATCTACCTCGGCGTTCCTGTAGTCCTGGGTAAAAACGGTATCGAAAAAATTCTGGAACTGAAACTTAATGAAGAAGAAAAAGCACTGCTCAACACTTCCGCCCAACACGTGAAAGAAGTGATGGACGTGCTCGATAAAATGCAGTCTGCTACGGCATAATCGCATATACTTCTTACCTGCAGGGCTGATCAGAAGGTTGTCAAAACCTTCCGGTCAGCCCTCACTGTTTATACCCACCGGGAAAAATACCAACATCATTCACAACCTCCAATGTTAATTTGTGTTAAAAAAGATTCGTAATTTTGATATCAGCCTGCGTATAAAATCGTATAAATGAAATACTTCTAATCAGTCGGGCACCCATTTTCGCTAACTCTCAGCAACAGCGTATGTCAAATCTTGAAAAACTCATTACACAAAAAAATTTCGGAGATGATTATCAACGGGGACTTGTAAGCCTCATCTTCGTCGGTAACTGGATCACCTCCCGCCATCAGCAGTTTTTCAAACGTTACGACATCACCATGCAACAATACAACATACTGCGCATCCTTCGCGGACAACACCCCAAAGCCGCCAGTATCAACCTGCTGAAAGAAAGAATGCTCGACAAAATGAGCGATGTGTCCCGTCTCGTGGAAAGACTGCGTAAAGCCGACTTCGTGGAACGCAAGAGCTGCGAACTCGACAGAAGAGCTGTAGACGTAAAAATTACCGCCAAAGGCCTGGAACTGCTCAGCACCATCGATGCGGAACTCAGTCAGCTGAACGATTCCTTCAAATCTCTGAATGAAAAAGAAATCGGTCAGCTGAACAAATTATTGGATAAAATGCTGGAAGCTTACCATTAACCTATATCTCTTCCAGATAATTCAGGTCTTTTCCAAAAGTCTCTTCTATTTTCCAGGCAGCAACCATAGCAATACCGATACAAATTACCGCTACTATCGCCCCGCTCTGCAGAAAGGTGAAATAATGCTGCACCTGTATAAACAACAGGGAGATCAGCGGTAACATGCCCCTCGCAAAGTTAGGCACCGTGGTGGCCACCGTAGCCCGCAGGTTGGTACCAAAACTCTCTGCCGCAATGGTCACAAAAATAGCCCAGAACCCTACACTGAAGCCCAGCAGGAAACATACGGTATAAAACATCCAGGTCTGCGCCCCGAACATATTGAGATAAACCGCCACCATAATACCAGTAAACACCAGAAACAACAACATTACCTTACGCCGGCTTCTCCACAGCTGACTAATCAACCCGGAAGAAAAATCCCCCAGTGTCAGCCCTGCATAACAGAAAGCCACCGCATCACCGGGATTGATAGCTCCGTTGACATTCATTTCCTTGGCAAACTTGTTGGAAAAAGCAATCAGGATACCTACCACAAACCAGGTAGGTGCACCCAGCAACATACATTTCAGATATTTGAAAAACCGCTGCCGGCTGGTAAATAACGCGAAAAAACTACCCCTGGCTGCAGTTGAAGAACGTACTTCATTGAACAGATGCGATTCCATCACACTCACCCGCAGAATCAGCAGACAAAGGCCCAAACCTCCACCGATAAAATAACAGATCCGCCAGTCTCCTACCAGTTTGGCGATCAGGTTGGCCGCCACTGCGCCGGAAACCCCTACTGTGGCCACGATCATGGTGCCATATCCTCGTTTTTCTTTTGGTAATATCTCAGATACCAGGGTAATACCTGCACCCAGTTCCCCTGCCAGACCAAAACCAGCAACAAACCGCCAGAGTACATAACCATTGATGCTATGCACAAAACCATTGGCAATATTGGCCACGGAATAAATCAGGATGGAACCGAACAATACGCTCAAACGGCCCTTTTTATCGCCGACGATGCCCCATACAATCCCTCCGATCAACAATCCCAGCATCTGGATATTGATCAGCAACAGGCCGGCACCGGCATCAATTTCATTTTGTGGTAATCCCAGTTCCTTTAAACTAGGCACCCGGACAATGGTAAAAAGAAGAAGGTCATAGATATCTACAAAATAGCCCAGAGAAGCAACAATGACGGCTATATTAAAGATAGAGGCAGAGCGGCTATCAGTTTTCATTTGATATTTGGTTGATAAAATAAATAACGCTCAAAATAAAAAAAATGGGCTAATTATAGCCCATTTTTTAAAAAATTTTATAAAGTTGTGTCTGATGCACTGGTAACTTCGGATTTGTTGGGGTCGTGATCAATCGGATGTTTGACCTTACCGGAGACAAGCTTTATAATAACCGGTAGTGTGGTAACAAGAATAATCACCAGAATGATCAGCTCCAGATGATTTTTAAGAGTAGGGAACAGTTTGTCAAGATAATGGCCTGCCAGCATCATGGAAAATACCCAGGAGAAGGAACCAATTATATTAAACAACATGAATTTCTTTTTTTCCATCTGCACGATACCGGCCACGATAGGGGCAAACGTACGGATAATGGGCAGGAAACGGGCCAGGAAGATGGCGCCGCCGCCATACTTCACAAAGAAGTCATGCGCCTGGTGCAGGTGTTTTTTCTTAAAGAAGAAAGTATCTTTTTTCTTAAATAACAACGGACCGGATTTCTGACCAAACCAGAAGCCTACCATGTTACCCAGCACACCAGCCAGTGCAATCAGCAGCATCACCACAAAAAATGGCATATCGTAAAAGCTCCGGCAGAGATCCTCACTATAAATACCTGCTACAAACAGCAGGGAATCGCCGGGAAGGAAAAAACCAATAAATAAACCGGTTTCTGCAAAAATAATTGCCAGTAACAGGTACAGGCCACCATGTTCAATAATCCACGAGGGATTAATGAGGTGTTTAAAAAACTCTAAAATCTGGTCCATGCTTATAAATCTTTCAGAATCCGTAAATTAAGAATAAAACTGTTATCTATTTGTTAACTAACACATCCGTAACATCGCTTTCTCCCAGCTTATTCTCCCATTTAGACACCACGGCAGTGGCCATGGCATTACCAATTACGTTAGTAGCAGAACGGCCCATATCCAGCAGGTGATCCACGCCCAGCAACAACAACAGCCCCGCTTCCGGAATATGGAACATAGACAGGGTACCGGCAATCACTACCAAAGAAGCACGGGGTACACCGGCAATACCTTTACTGGTGATCATCAGCACCAGCAACATCGTAATCTGCTGTTCGATACCCAGGTGCATACCATAAGCCTGTGCAATAAACAGGCTGGCGAATGTCATATACATCATGGAACCGTCCAGGTTAAAGGAATAGCCCAGGGGTAATACAAAACTTACAATACGGTTATCACAACCGAACCGCTCCAGTTCTGCCATGGTGCGGGGATAGGCTGCTTCACTGCTGGCAGTACCAAAAGCCAGCAACAGCGGATCTTTAATGCCACCCAGTAACCGGAATACCCGTTTACCAAGAATAATCCATCCAACAAAAGCCAGTACTATCCATAAACTGAAAAGACCTGCATAAAATTGTATGATGAACTTACCATATACCATTAACACTGCCAGTCCTTTAGTAGCGATAATGGCCGCCATAGCGCCGAATACGGCAAAAGGAGCGAAGTTCATCACAAAACCGGTTACTTTCAGCATAATATGTGCTACACTGTCCATCAGTTTTACCACTGGTTGCGCTTTTTCTCCGATAGCAGCAGCAGCAATACCAAAGAAAAGTGCGAATATCACGATCTGCAGGATCTCATTTTTAGCCATCGCATCGATCACACTGTCGGGTACCACGTGATGGAAAAATCCTTTGAGTGACATATCCGCCTTGGCAATGCCGGAAGCAGCATGCGTATCAGGCAATGGAAGGTTGAGCGACACGCCTGGTTGCATAATATTTACCAGTATCAAACCCAAAAACAATGATACAAAGGTTGCACTGATAAACCACAGCATAGTTTTACCACCGATACGGCCAACGGCTTTGATATCGCCCATTTTAGCCACGCCCACCACCAGTGTGGAGAATACCAGGGGAGCAATGATCATTTTTACCAGGCGCAGGAAAATATCTGTGAGGATAGAAATCCGATCAGCAAAGATCTGACGAGTATCACCTTCACCACCAGGAAGGACCACACCTTTCTTTAAGAGGTCAGTAGCGGGAACGCTATAAATGGAATAAACAGCATAACCAGTACCAATACCAACCAACATGGCGATAAAAATGAACAATGTCAGCCGATTCGATGATTTCTTCATGCGACGCCAGGATTTTTCTTTTTTAAAAAATTTAATAATTGTTGTAACCGGAAAATTTCCCAAAAATAAGGTTCTGCCGCTACAAATAAGCCTTTTCCGGGCAAAATAAAAGTAAGGGTTATAGATTTTAGATGTTATATTTGACGGATCGACTTACAACACAACAGAACTAAACTACCTTAAAAACATCAACCACAACTTTTCTTTTGTATGGGTCTTTTATTTTCCAGAACAAAATCTTTAAACCAACTTCTAAATGAAGCGAGCGAGTCGGAGAAAGGATTAAAGCGGACATTATCAGCTACCAACCTGATTGCACTGGGTATTGGCGCCATCATTGGTGCGGGGCTGTTTTCCCTCACTGGTCTGGCTGCAGCCAACAACTCAGGACCGGCTGTAACGATCTCTTTCCTCATAGGCGCCATTGGTTGCGCTTTTGCAGGTTTATGCTATGCCGAATTTGCTTCCATGATCCCTATTGCAGGTAGTGCCTATACGTACTCCTACGCCACTATGGGCGAATTTATGGCCTGGATCATCGGATGGGACCTGGTGCTGGAATACGCACTGGGCGCGGCTACAGTTGCTATCAGCTGGTCACAGTATCTGGTGAAATTCCTTCACCACTTTAATATCCATCTGCCAGCACAGCTAACAGCCTCTCCCTTTGAAACCATCACCATGGTGGACGGTACTACTGTACACGGTTGGCTGAACCTTCCTGCTATCTTCATTGTGATATGCTTATCCATGCTGCTGATACGCGGTACTAAAGAATCCGCCTTTACAAACGCCCTGCTCGTAGCACTAAAGGTAACGGTGGTACTGGTATTTATCGCAGTGGGCTGGAGCCATGTAAACCCAGCTAACTACGACCCTTACATCCCTGCCAATGAAGGCTTTGGCCACTTCGGCATTTCCGGTGTATTGCGTGGCGCCGCTGTGGTGTTCTTCGCTTTTATCGGTTTTGATGCTGTATCTACCGCAGCACAGGAAGCCAAAAAGCCTCAGAAAGACATGCCGATCGGCATCCTGGGCTCTCTGGCCATCTGTACCGTCTTATATGTGCTGTTCTCCCACGTGATGACCGGCCTCGCCAACTACAAGGAATTTAAAGACAGCGCTGCTCCGGTAGCTATCGCTATTGCGAAAACTCCATACGGCTGGCTGCAACAGGCTATCATCCTCGCTATCATCGCTGGTTACACTTCCGTAATCCTCGTAATGCTGATGGGACAGTCCCGCGTGTTTTACTCCATGTCTCAGGATGGTTTATTACCTAAAACATTCTCTCAGGTACATCCTAAATACCGTACTCCTTACAAATCCAACCTGCTGTTCATGGTGTTTGTAAGCATGTTCTCCGCTTTTGTGCCTGTGCACGTAGTGGGTGAAATGGTGAGCATCGGTACCCTCTTTGCCTTTGTACTGGTATGTATCGGTATTATCATCATGCGCAAAAAACAGCCGGATGCGGTAAGACCATTCAAAACTCCGCTGGTGCCTTTCGTTCCGATCATGGGCATTATCATTTGCGTGATCATGATGGCTGCACTGCCCTGGGATACCTGGTTAAGGCTGGCTATCTGGATGGGACTGGGTTTCATCATCTATTTCACCTATAGCAAGAAAAACAGTAAGATCGGCCAACGCGGCGAATAGGCTGCCGGTGCTGCTCAAAAACTGTAAAAAAAAATATAAACAGAAAACCGTCCAGGCTTGCCCCGGGCGGTTTTCTGTTATAAAGAGGCTCTATTTTCCCCGAAAGTTCTCTAAATTTGCATCTTTAGTAGCCTTTTGAGGTAAATACCTCCAATTGTTTATCATTCACAAATAATTAATTTATAACCCATTATGGGAAGGATATTTGAAGTAAGAAAGTCAACCATGTTTGCCCGTTGGGACAAGATGGCAAAAGCATTTTCAAGAATCGGAAAAGAGATCGCCATTGCCGTTAAAGCCAGTGGCCCTGATCCGGACAACAACCCTGCTCTCCGTCGTTGCATACTCAACGCCAAAAGCGTAAACATGCCTAAAGACCGTGTGGACGCAGCTATTAAGCGTGCACAAGGTAAAGACAAGACTGATTACGAAGAAGTTGTATACGAAGGTTACGCCCCTCATGGTGTGGCTGTAATCATCGATACTGCTACTGACAATACTACCCGTACTGTGGCGAACCTGCGTATGCACTTTACCAAAGGTGGTGGCAGCCTCGGTAACAGTGGTTCCGTAGGTTTCCTGTTCAACCGTGTGGGTGAGTTTAAGGTAAAAAATACCGGCCAGGACCTCGAAGAACTGGAACTGGAACTGATTGATTTCGGCCTGGAAGAAATCGGAGAAGACAGCGAAGGTAATATCATCATCCGTGCGGCATTCACCGAATTCGGTAATATGGCCAAAGCACTGGAAGACAAAGGCCTGGAAGTGACTAACTCCGAGCTGAAACGTATCCCTTCCACCACCGTGGAACTGAGCGAAGAACAAGCCAAAGAAGTACTGGAACTGGTAGATCGTCTGGAACAGGACGACGACGTACAGCAGGTTTTCTACAATCTGAAGTAATAACTTTTCTACATAAAAAAAACGTCCCGGCATACACCGGGACGTTTTTTTTATCAGGTTTAATAAACAATAAGCCCTCAGGCTTTCGCAATGATGTGAGTGCGGTCCATCTCATTGATGACCAGCATAAGACCTTTTCCATGGAAAGTTTCAATCCTGATAGACGGGTCCATGGCAATATGCCTGCGTAAACGGCTCAGGTATACGTCCATCACCCGTTGTGCCAGGTAGCCGTCCTGACCCCAGACACTGGCGAGGATATGTTCCCGTTTGAGCTTTTTGTTAGAGTTTTCACACAGATAGCGCAGTAGTTCCGCCTCCTTGGGTGCGATCCGGACGTGGTTGTCTACCTCATTGTCTTTATGCCGCAGCTGAAGCTGGGAATAGTCAAAAATGAGGTTACCGACAGTATAAACAATCCGCTTCTCACTCCGAAGCAGACGGCTGCGTTTAATGTAAACTTTAATACGGCTGATCAGTTCATCCGTATTAAAGGGCTTTACCAGGTAATCATCCGCCCCGATATCAAACCCCTGCAACCTGTCCTGCTCCATATAACGGGAGGAAGTAAATACAATGGGAATATTGAAATCCATCGCACGGATCTCTCCGGCCAGCGTAAAACCGTCTTTCCTTGGCATGACTACATCCAGAATACACAGATCAAAGATCGTTTCCTGAAACTTCTCCCAACCGGCCTGCCCATCTATAGCATGCGTAACTTCAAAATTGGCACGCTCCAGCTGGCGCTTGAGCACTTTTGCAAAAAATTCATCGTCCTCTACCAAAAGAATACGTGATTTCATATTTCGGTTGAATTTTGAAGGTGACTTCCTGAATTAGAAACGCGGTCGACCGAAGAAGGTACCGTACTATTTTTATATATTTTAAATCAATAAGGGTAAAATGTACGTTTCCAAAATTATACTAAAACCGGTTATCATTCTGTTCAGTTTCAGAAAACAGTTCAGTGTATTCATTCATCAAACTAAAAATAACAGTTATTTGTAAAGGAAATATTGAAAATTACAAACACATGCTAAATTTCACACAATAATATTTTATTGTATTTTATTGATACTATTTTGACACGCTCCATTCAGAAAACTTTCTACATTCCCGATAGCCACCCGCAGTAACCTGCTCCTCGCCTCCCGCGTAGCCCACGCTATATGCGGCGTAATAATGGTACCCGGCGCCTTCAACAACGGATTATCAGCTGCAGGGGGTTCAGTAGACAACACATCTAATCCGGCCCCGGCTATCACCCCTTCCTGTAATGCCACCGCCAGGTCTGCTTCCTGAATCAACGGCCCCCGACTGGTATTAATCAGAAAAGCCGTCTTCTTCATCGTCCGCAACAGCGCAGCATTCACAAACTCCCGGTTCTCCTGGTTCAGCGGACAATGCAGCGATACAATGTCTGCTTCCCGGAAACAGGTAGCCTGGTCTACAAAGGTTACACCCTCCATCCGGTCACGCTCCGGATACCGGTGACTGGCAATCACCTTCATCCCAAAAGCCTGCGCTATCCTCGCAACCGCCTGCCCAATCTGACCAAACCCAATAATACCCAGGGTACGGCCCTCCAGTTCTGTCAGTGGTGTTTTCCAGTAACTGAAGTCAATACTACTGCTCCATTCCCCAGCCCTCACACTCTCTGCATGCAAACCGGTATGATGGCACAATTCAAGTATCAGGGCAAAGGTAAGCTGCGCCACTGAAGCAGTACTGTAAGCGGGGACATTGGTAACCGGTATCTTACGGGCCGTAGCCGCTGCTATGTCTACCACATTGTAGCCCGTAGCCATAACCCCGATGTATTCCAGGGCTGGCAGACTGTTGATCGTATCTGCGCTGATAATAGCCTTGTTGGTCAGCAGGATATGCGCTCCCTTCGCCCTTGCTGCCACCTCACTTTCCGGCGTCCGGTCGTATATCGTAACATTGCCCAGCGCTTTCAGTGGAGCCCAGTCCAGGTCTCCCGGATTTAATGCATATCCGTCCAGTACAACGATGTTTTTCATATTCTTTTGTTTGATTGCTAAATATACATGATGAATTAAATAATTATTAACTCAGCCTGCTGCCCCTCTGCACTTTGAAAAAAAACTACACCTTTGCTGCGTCGTAATGAATGAACCTACTAAGCTTGCAATAACTGCTTAATTTTAAAACAGAAGCCACCGCATATGCAGATTGATGCATTTACGGTGGCTTCGCCTATTTTAGTCAGATAAGAAACTATTCTTCCATCATCTCCATCACAATCTTCACTACGTCTTCCGTATTAGGTTTGGAGAAATAATCGCCGTCAGAACCATACGCCGGACGGTGAGCCTGCGCACTCAGCGTACGCGGTGCCACATCCAGCCAACGGTAGCCGCCCTGCTGTTCCATTACCTGCTGGAACATAAAGGCGGTGCCACCTCCCGGTACGTCTTCATCAATAAAGGCGATACGGTTGGTTTTCTGCAGTGATTTCACAATACTGTGATGAATATCAAAAGGCAGTAAGGTCTGCACATCTATCAGTTCGCAGGAGATACCCATTTCTTCCAGTGTTACAATGGCTTCTTCCAGGATACGGGTCATGGAGCCATAGGTCACCAGGGTTACATCGGTACCTTCTTTCAGCACTTCCGGTATGCCCAGTGGTACGGTAAAGGTTTCCAGGTTGGAAGGCAGTTTTTCCTTCAGCCGGTAGCCGTTAAGCGATTCGATCACCAGTGCCGGCTCGTTGGCCTGTAGCAGTGTATTATACATACCGGCTGCCTGTACCATGTTGCGGGGCACACATACGTTCATACCTCTGAGGGAGTTGATGATCATGCCCATCGGTGAACCACTATGCCAGATACCTTCCAGCCGGTGGCCACGGGTACGTACAATGATAGGACAATGCTGAATCCCTTTGGTACGGTACTGCAGGGAGGCAACATCATCGCTGAGCGGTTGCAGTCCATACAGCAGATAGTCGAGATACTGAATTTCGGCTATCGGGCGCAGTCCACGGAGGGCCATGCCAATGCCTTGTCCCATGATGGTAAGTTCACGTATACCTGTATCCGTTATACGCAGTGGTCCGTGTTTCTGTTGTAAACCGGCAAAACCCTGGTTTACGTCACCGATCTTACCCACATCTTCACCAAAAGCAAATACTTTCGGGTTGTTGGAGATCAGCTGGTCGAAATATTTATTGAGCACTTCATACCCGTTCAGCGTGATAGCGTCTTCGTTGTAAGCCGCCGGCACTACTGGCACGTTCAGTATGGAATTAGCACCGGTTGCGTGCAGGTAGGAATTGTAGTTTTCTTTTTCAGCCTGGAGATAGTTGTTGTAATACTGCTGCAAAGCCTGTACAGCAGGATCTGCTTTCAGTGCTTTGTGTTTTACCAGGATGATGGAAGCGGCTTTCAGGATATCCCTGCGCTGCGGCTCACGGTTGGCCTGCAACTCACGTACCTGCTGAGATACCAGTTCAGCGTTGGCTCCGGCGGCATCAGCAACCGGAGAGGCCAGTGTTGTAAAATGCTGTACTTCCGCTTTGATGGGGGTGATATATTTTTCCCAGGCGGCCTTACGGGCATCCTGTGAAGTAGTTTTGGCTTCTGCTTCAATATTCACCAGTGTTTCTTCATCACACAGAGCGTTTTCAAGAATCCATGATCTCATTTTGAGATTACAGTCAAAATCTTTCTCCCAGGACAGGCGTTCCTTGCTTTTGTAACGCTCGTGGGAACCGCTGGTAGAGTGGCCCTGAGGCTGTGTGATCTCTTCCACATGAAAGAGGGCTGGCACATGTGTTTCGCGTATTTTGCGGATAGCCGCTTCAAACACTTCACACATACCGGCATAATCCCAGCCTTTCACATTGTAGATATCAAAACCATTGGTACCATCTGTTTTCCGGAAGCCTTCCAGTGCTGCGCTGATGGAGTTTTTGGTGGTCTGGTATTTACGCGGTACGGAGATACCATAACCATCATCCCATACAAACACTGCCAGCGGCACCTGCAGTACACCGGCGGCATTCATGGATTCCCAGAAATGGCCTTCGGAAGTAGAAGCGTCACCGATAGTAGCGAAACAGATTTCGTTACCGTTATCGGAGAGATGTTTGAGATCATGGAGCGCTTCCACTTCACGGAACATTTTGGAAGCATAGGCCAAACCTACGGAGCGGGGCATCTGCCCGGCAGTAGGTGCCATGTCTGCAGCGGAGTTTTTCATGTCCGCGAGATTGAGCCAGGTACCATCCTTATCGAGGTTGGGCGTGGCGAAATGTGAGTTCATCTGCCGGCCACCGGAAAAAGGATCATGTTGCTGATCAGGGTCAGCGTATAACTGGGAAAAGAATTGTTCGGGAGTAGCGATACCAGTGGCAAACGCAACAGTCTGGTCGCGGTAATAACCGGAGCGGAAGTCGCCAGGCTTGAAGTATTTGGACATCGCCACCTGCGCCACTTCCTTACCATCCCCGAAAATGCCAAATTTAGCCTTACCCGTGAGAACTTCTCTGCGGGCCAGCAGACTAACTTCCCTGCTTACACAGGCCAACCTGTAGTCATTTAACACTTCCTTACGGAACTCTTCGAATGACAACCGGCTTTCTATATTCATAGATAGTGCTTTATTTTCTATCATGCCTATTGGTTAAAGTACAAAAGTAAGGTTAATTATACAGTTGAAAAATCACAAGCCATACCCCATTTAAAATAATCTGATTTTTTTTAATAAGATTTTAATAAATTACAAGGTTACTATTACTTTTTGGCCGTAAATTTGTTTCTGGTCAAAAAGAAATTTATATTTTTTAACCAGTTGTGCTAAAACCATCATATGAAAATGAAAAAATTCATCTTGTCCCTATTCGCCAGCTTGTTGATTACTACAGCTTTGTGGGCACAGTCACAGACAAATCCGGCAGATACAAAAGTGAAATTTGCCAAAGAAACTGTGGACTTCGGAAAAACAGCTTTAAACAAACCAGTAACTGTTGATTTCGAGTTCACCAACATCTCAAAAGAGCCGATTTTAATTGAAGCTGCTCGCGCAAGCTGCGGCTGCACTACTCCTAAATGGACTCAGGAACCTATCCTGCCAGGCAAAAAAGGTAAAATCACTGCTAACTACAGTGCTAACGGTTTAGGCCAGCAGAACAAAACCATCTGGGTGAAGTTCAAAGGCGTTGACCAGGATAAAGAACTGCACCTGACCGGTACAGTAGCTAATAACTAATCTTTTTGTCAGCACAATATTCGGGAGGCTGTCTCATTGGAGGCAGCCTCTTTTTATTGCTGTCTGTGCTACTTTTGTTGCCCTGCCTAACCCCTATCTTTCCTATCTTTGCAAGGCAAAAGATCAAAACAATTTTATGCCTACCATTAGCCAGAGAGGCGTGCAAATGCCGCCATCTCCCATCAGAAAACTTGTTCCCTTCGCCGAAGCAGCCAAAAAAAGAGGTGTGAAGGTTTATCATCTGAATATCGGACAACCTGATATTGAGACACCGAAACCTATCCTTGATGCAGTACGGCATACTGATTTCAAAGTTCTGGAATATAGCCACAGCGCGGGCAATGAGAGCTATCGCCGTAAGCTGGTGACTTATTACGATCGGTTTAATATTTCCCTGAACCACAACCAGATCATTGTCACCACCGGTGGTTCTGAAGCGATTGTGTTTGCGTTTATGGCCTGTCTGGATCCGGGAGACGAGGTAATCGTTCCTGAGCCTTTTTATGCGAACTACAATGGTTTTGCTGTAGAAGCGGAGATCAAGATCAAAACCATTACCGCCAGCATTGAAACAGGTTTTGCCTTACCGGCGATGTCTGCTTTTGAAGCGGCTATCACGCCACGCACGAAGGCGATCCTGATCTGCAATCCTAACAATCCTACCGGCTACCTGTACAGCCAGGAAGAGATGGAAGTGCTGAAACAGCTGTGTCTGAAACATAACCTGTTCCTGTTTTCCGATGAGGCTTACCGGGAATTCTGTTATGCCGGTACCCATTTCTCCGCGATGAACCTGGAAGGCCTGGATGATAATGTGATCCTGATGGATACTATTTCCAAGCGTTATAGCGCCTGTGGTGGCCGTATTGGAGCTTTTGTAACCAAGAACCAGGCGGTGCTGGACGCAGCGATGAAATTTGCCCAGGCGAGACTGAGCCCTCCTTCTTTTGCGCAGATCGCAGGGGAAGCGGCCGTAGATCTGCCACTGGATTATTTCGATGGTATAAAGGCTGAATACCAGCGTCGTCGCGATGTGCTGGTGGCTGGCCTGAATGCGATTCCGGGCGTGTTCTGTCCTAATCCGGGCGGTGCGTTTTATGCCATGGCCAGCTTGCCGATCGACGATTCCGACAAGTTCTGCCAATGGATGCTGGAATCTTTTGAATATGAAAAACAAACAGTGATGTTGTCTCCGGCAACCGGCTTTTATGCTACGCCCGGACTGGGCAAGCAGGAAGTGCGGCTGGCTTATGTATTGAATCAGGACGATATTCGTCATGCAATAGTTTGCCTGGAAAAAGCGCTGGAAGTTTATCCTGGTCGTACCAACAAATAATTATCTGAAAAAACCAGGAGTTATGAAATGTGAAGGTTGGAAACAAAACATATTATTAATAATTTAATATTTGTTTTTATCCAATAAAACACGATTTTTTAACATCAACCTCTTGGTTTTTTCATATTTTATTTTGTATATTTGATTCAGAATAACAAAAAGAACTTAAAAAATTCAAAAATAAAAATATTTACATATACGATAGCTTGCAAAATCTAAACTTGTTTAAGAAAAATTTAACCTGGAGAATTTCAACAAACGTTTTTTTGGAGCGAACTTTGAATTCAGAATACAGCAAGAGAATTATCAGCAATCTGTAAAAAGTATAAAGCTTACTAAAACGTTTTAGCAAAATATCGTATTTTTGTATCAGTTTTTCATAACGTGGAATTTATAAAGGCAAACGGCTCTGATCACAGAGCCGTATTTTTTTGTCCTAACTAGCCAGTTTTTGCCTGAAAACTGCCGAAAATCATCATTTTGGTCTTGTCAATCAAAATTTTCATCCTGCTAATTCACTATTACACACCTTTTTTTTATAATATTGTTATGTAATAAAACGGCGGAAAAGCTAATGCCTAGTTGCATAGTATTTTCGTTTGTTTTCATAACGTGGAATTTTAAAATGCAACGGTCCCGATTCCTCGGGACCGTTTCAGTTATATACAGTCTTATTCAGAAAAAACCTGTCTTATTTTTTATTGGCTTTGATCATTTCAAAGAAATCATCAAACAGATAGCGGGAGTCGAACGGACCAGGTGTACTTTCCGGATGGTATTGTACGGAGAAGGCTGGTTTGTTCTTGATACGGATACCTTCCACGGTATTGTCGTTCAGGTTGATGTGGGTCACTTCCACCTGTTCGCTGGCAGCTATAGCAGCAGCGTCCACCGCAAAGCCGTGGTTCTGGGTAGTGATCTCACACAGACCTGTTTTGAGGTTTTTCACCGGATGGTTCAAACCGCGGTGACCGTGGTGCATTTTGTAGGTAGGGATACCGTTGGCCAGGGCCAGCAGCTGATGTCCGAGGCAGATACCAAACAGGGGCCTTTCAGCAGCCAGGATCTGTTTTACGGTTTCTACCGCATATTTCAGCGGAGCCGGATCGCCGGGACCGTTGGAGATAAAGTAAGCGTTGGGTTTGAATTCTTCACATACCTCGAATTTGGTGTCGGTAGGGAATACTTTCAGATAAGCGCCCTTTTCAGATAAACATTTCAGCATGTTTCTCTTCACACCGTTGTCCATCACCGCAATACGGATTTCCGCATTAGGATCACCTACGGTGTAAGGCTCTTTGGTGGTCACTTCCTGGCACAGCGCCAATCCTTCCATGGAAGGAACCTTAGCCAGCTCAGCCTTCAGTTTTTCAACATCCAGCGTCTCGGAAGAGATGATGCAGTTCATAGCACCTTTACTACGGATATGTGATACCAGTGCACGGGTATCCACATCATAGATGGCTACCAGGTTGTTATCGGTCAGGAACTTTTCCAGCGACTCATCAGCCATTTTTCTGGAATAGTTGTACGCGATATTTTTCGCAATCAGACCACTTATCTTCACACTGCTGCTCTCTACGTCCTCTTTCTTAGTGCCGTAGTTTCCGATATAGCAGTTGTTCATGATAAGTACCTGTCCTTTGTAAGAAGGGTCTGTAAACACTTCCTGGTAACCCGTCATACCGGTATTGAAAGCTAACTCACCGGCGGCAGTGCCAATTTTCCCAAAAGCTTTTCCCTGAAAAACCGTACCGTCGTCGAGCAACAGTATGGCAGGCTGGATGGTTCTTGTCTGAGGCATTTCTGGTATCTGTTCTTGTTTTATATTTTAAAAAAAACCTTCAAGGGTTTGTGGGCCCTGAAGGTTCGGATAAAAAACCGTGCAAAGTTATGAAATGCAAGGTTTAAATACAGATTTTTTTTGCCTTTACTGCCCGCTTATTTAATTTTTAACGATTTAAGTACCCTTTGAGCGACCTGAGGGGCTACTGCATCGTCGTCGCGGTAGCGGATCAGGATTTCCCAGCGACTCTTCCCTTTTACCACTACCAGGTTCTGGAATGCCAGCCTGATCCCACCCTTGTAGAGGTAATTGCCCTCCTCCAGTTTGCCGGACATACCGGAAATGAGCACTGGTATGGACTTGGAGCGGATGTCTGACAGGTCGTCCTGCTGCATGGTATGTCGCATGTCTTCCGCTGCGTTTTCCAGGTTGTTGGCCACATTTTCCCAGTAGCTGTACATATTCACTGTAATCTGGATGCCTCCCCCCTCTTCATTCCGGTAGCTTTTGGCATATTCGGTCACTTTAGTGATTTCCGGGGCCAGTGCCTGGTCATGTATCCACAGTTTGACGGGGGTGCTTATTTCCAGCGCCTGACGGCCGATAGTAGCTGTTTGCCAGCTGGAATACAGGTAGGATTTAGGGACTTTGGCGTACAGCAGCGTAAACACGGCCCTTTTACCGAATAGTGTGCCGGCAGTGGCCAGCAGTACCAGCACCAGGGAGAAAAAGACGATGACTTTTCCCTTGTTGGCGGGCTGCAACTGGTTTCTGAGCCAGATGGCGGTTTTGTTGGGCTTTTTTTCTTTTATGGAGATGCCTACCAATTGCTGATATTCGGCAAAAGAACCCAGTGGATGAGCCTTGCGCCAGTCGGCGAAGGTATTGGGTAGTTTTTTGCCACAGTTGTCACAAAAGGTAAGGTATTCAGATTTCAGGGCATTGGTGTGCGAACAGGTATCGCATTGCAGGTATTTCATAGGTCGATGGATTAGGTGATGGTCTTTCCCTGGGGGAAACGCGGTATAATATTACAAAATAAATACATTTATTTAGACATAAAAAAAGGACAAAGCGATGCTTTGTCCTTTTTTGTATCGTAATATAAAATTACTCAGCTGATTTTTCTTCAGTGGCATCAGCAGCTTTTTCTGCACCAGCAGCGTCAGCTTTCTTTTTGGCACCACCAGCACGACGGGTTTTCTTAGCAGCAGCTTTTTCTGTTGGAGCACCGTAGATTTCGTTGAAATCAACCAGCTCAATCAGGGCAACTTCTGCATTATCCCCATGACGTTTACCCAGCTTAATGATACGGGTGTAACCACCAGGACGGTTAGCTATTTTTTCGCTGATCGTACCGAACAGTTCAGTGATAGCTTCTTTGTCCTGCAGGTAGCTGAACACGATCCTACGGTTGTGAGTAGTATCGGATTTACCTCTTGTCAGCAGCGGCTCAACATACACGCGCAGGGCTTTAGCCTTAGCGATAGTAGTGGTGATACGTTTGTGGCTGATCAGTTCGCAAGCCAGATTGGACATCAGGGCTTTACGATGAGATGCTGTTCTGCTTAATTTGTTTAATTTAACTCCGTGACGCATGACATTTTCTGTTTTACCCTTACACCGTGTCAGGAATTGTAAGGTACTTATTAAAAATAAAGGATGCCTTGCAAATGGTTGTCATCCGCAAGGCATCTGGTATGTTTGATTATTCTTCTTCGAGTTTCAGTTTGGACAGGTCCATACCGAAGTGGAGGCCTCTTTCGCCCAGCACTTGTTCGATTTCGCTGAGGGATTTCTGACCAAAGTTTCTGAATTTCATCAGTTCTTCCTGTTCGTACTGTACCAGTTCGCTCAGGGAGTTGATTTTCGCTGCTTTCAGACAGTTGAACGCACGTACGCTCAGATCGAGATCTTCGAGTGGTGTTTTCAGTATCTTACGCAGTTGCAGTGTTTGTTCATCCACAACATCTTCTTTCTCAGCGTCTTTGGTATCAAAGCTGATGTTTTCATCGGTGATGATCATCAGGTGCTGGATGAGGATGCGGGAAGCTTGTTTTACTGCTTCTTCCGGGTGGATGGTACCGTCTGTGACAACTTCCATGATGAGTTTTTCATAGTCGGTTTTTTGTTCCACACGGGTGTTTTCTATGCTGTACTTTACGTTTTTGATTGGCGTAAAGATAGAGTCAATAGCGATGTAGCCGAATACTGCATCTTTGGGTTTGTTTTCTTCAGCTGGCACATAACCGCGGCCTTTGCCGATGGTCAGTTCGATATCCAGTTTGGCAGAAGGGTCCAGGGTGCAGATCAGCAGCTCAGGGTTCATGATCTGGAAAGCGCTGGTGGCTTTTTCGATCATGTCTGCGCGGAATTCTGTTTTCCCTTTGATGGACAGGGTGATCTTTTCGTTCGTTACATCGTTTTCAGCGATTTTCTTGAACCTAACTTGTTTAAGGTTCAGGATGATCTCGGTAACGTCTTCAGTAACACCTCTCAGTGTAGCGAACTCATGATCAGCACCTTCAATTTTTATACCCACAATGGCATAGCCCTCCAAAGAAGACAACAGTACGCGACGTAACGCATTACCGATAGTCACAGCATAACCTGGTTCTAATGGACGGAATTCGAATTGAGCTTCAAAGTCGGTAGACTTCTGCAATACGATCTTATCAGGTTTCTGGAAATTTAAAATTGCCATTGATATGATAGATTTATTAGTTTAAATATGAAGTTAGTCCATGGCATAAGCCATGGACTAATATTTATTACTTAGAGTACAATTCTACAATCAGTTGTTCCTTGATATTTTCAGGAACGCTCTCTCTCTCAGGATAAGCAATGAATACGCCTTTCATTTCTTTCTCATTCCAGTCCAGCCAGCTGAATTTTGGATTTTTACCACGAATAACGCTGGTCAGAGCGGAATTATTGGCAGTTTTGTTTTTCAGGCTGATTACATCACCTGGTTTCAGTTGGAATGAAGGAGTGTTTACCACGATACCGTTAACGGTGATGTGTTTGTGGGAAACCAGCTGACGGGCAGCAGGGCGGGAAGGTGCGATGCCCAGGCGGAAAACAGTGTTGTCCAGACGTGCTTCCAGCAATTTGATCAATACTTCACCGGCAACTCCTTTTCTACGGGTAGCTTCGTCGAACAGGTTGCGGAATTGTTTTTCCAGCAGACCGTAAGTGTACTTCGCTTTTTGTTTTTCTCTCAGCTGCGTTGCGTATTCGCCTAACTGTTTACGTTTGCGGTTAGCACCGTGCTGACCCGGAGGGTTGCTGTTTTTACCTAAATATTTACCATTACCTAAAATGGGTTCGCCAAAAATTCTGGAAATTTTGGTCTTTGGGCCTGTGTACCTTGCCATGATTTAAATATACTTTAGATTTTTTAGTTAATGATGTATGCTCTTCAAAAAATCTGAAAACCTGATCATACACCCAATTTATAAATATAAATTACAAAGTCCAGATACCCAACTTCTTTTGAAGCCCGGTATCTGGAATTTGTAAATATATAAAGCTATACTCTTCTTTTCTTAGGAGGACGGCAACCGTTGTGAGGTAAAGGCGTAACGTCTTTAATCATGCTCACTTCGATACCGGAGTTAGCGATAGCACGGATAGCGCTTTCACGACCAGCTCCAGGGCCTTTTACAAATACATCTGCTCTTTTCAGACCAGCGTCCATAGCAACTTTAGCGGCATCCTGCGCAGCCAGCTGAGCAGCGTACGGAGTGTTCTTTTTAGAACCTCTGAAGCCCATTTTACCAGCAGAAGACCAGGAGATAACCTGACCATGCTTGTTGGTGATGCTCACAATAATGTTGTTAAAGCTGGCGGAGATATGTACGTCTCCGTAGTTATCTACTTTTACTACCCTTTTTTTACTAGCAGCAGTTTTTGTATTATTTGCTTTTGCCATAGTTATTTAAATTCCAAATATGAAATTCCAGATCCCAAATCTTCCGATCAATGTTGATATTGAAACCAAACCCCACGTTTGGAATTTGGGATTTCAACCTGGGATTATTTATTATTTCTTAGTTGCTTTTTTCTTACCAGCCACTGTCTTACGTTTACCTTTGCGGGTACGGCTGTTGGTACGTGTACGCTGACCTCTCACCGGTAAGCCTTTCCTGTGACGCAGACCGCGGTAGCAAGCGATATCCAGCAGACGCTTGATATTCATTTGCACTTCAGAACGCAGTTGACCCTCTACCTTAAACTCGCCGTTGATAATGTTACGGATGGCAGCTTGGTCATCGTCATTCCAATCCTTCACTTTCTTGTTTACATCAATTTCCGCCTTGTTCAGGATATATTGGGCGGTAGAACGGCCTATACCGAAGATATAGGTGAGGCCAATTTCTCCTCTTTTATTTTTAGGAAGATCTATACCGGCTATACGTGCCATATTTATATTTTAGATTTTATGATTCTGATTAAAAAATCAAATTCCGTCCGGGGGACTATTAACCCTGGCGTTGTTTGAAGCGAGGGTTCTTTTTGTTGATCACCAACAGAACACCTTTTCTACGAACTATTTTACAATCCGCACTTCTTTTTTTGATTGCAGCTCTTACCTTCATGATTACTATTTTATAAAAGGTTATATTTTTTATTAATTACTCTGCCTGACTTCACAAATCCGGGCCGCGACTATTTGTATCTGAAAATTATACGGCCTCTTGACAAATCGTATGGGCTCATTTCCACACCCACCTTATCTCCGGGCAGAATGCGTATGTAGTGCATTCTCATTTTTCCAGAAATGGTGGCCAGGATCTCGTGCCCATTTTCCAGTTTAACACGGAACATAGCGTTTGACAAGGCTTCTAATATAATTCCATCCTGTTTAATGAGTGCCTGTTTTGCCATAAAAATTTTTAGGACTGCAAAGATAGCATTTATCTTTTGAAATAGAAAAATTTCCCTGAATTATTATTAATATTGCCGTTCCGGGTATCAATGCCAGTCAATTGTTATTTAAAACCCCTTAACTATGAACCAAATACACTAACAGTTTTTAGTAATTTGAGTTCAGCTCCGGGTTATTTTTTTCTGCTTTTTCGATTTCCGTAAAGGAAGACAACACATCTGCCCTTCCTTTTCCTACTGCCACGGTATGTTCGAAATGTACGGAAGGGCTCTTATCACGGGTAGCCACTGTCCATCCATCTTCCAGGTATTCCACATCCTTGCTGCGCAGGTTGATCATCGGTTCGATAGCGATCACCAGTCCTTCTTTCATCACGGGGCCGCTGCCACGTTTTCCATAGTTAGGCACCTGTGGATCTTCATGGAGGTTACGGCCCAGGCCATGCCCTACCAGTTCCCTTACCACGCCATATCCGCGTTCTTTTTCGGTATATTCCTGTATTGCATAGGAGATATCACCGATCCGGTTGCCTACGATGGCCTTTTCGATGCCTTTGTACAGGGAAGCCTTGGTAGCCCCCATGAGGCGGCGTACATTCTCTGCTACGTTGCCGATACCAAAGGTATACGCGCTATCAGCATGGAAACCGTTCATATACACACCTACGTCTACGGTGAGGATATCACCGTCTTTCAGCACGTATTTGTTGGGGATACCGTGTACTACTTCCTCGTTCACAGAAATACAGCAGGCATTGGGGAAGCCTTTATAGTTTTTAAAGGAGGGCACAGCCCCGTTTTCCACAATAAACCTGTCGGCCACAGCGTCTACATCGAGGGTGCTCATACCGGGCTTCAGGGCTTTGGCCACTTCTGCCAGGGCGGCACTGAGGAGGAGTGCGCTTTTGCGGATCAGCTCTATTTCTTCCTTCGTCTTATAATGAATCATCTTTAGTAAGCTTTTGCTGTCAGCTCTTCAGGGCGGCGATAAAACCGCGGGAGCTGGCGGCTTTAACAAAATATAATAGCCACCAAAGCGTAGAAGCTTCTGTGGCTATTTTATTGCGTTTGTCGGAACGGGCTTTTAAGACCCTCAGACAATTACTTATGCATTAGCCGGGGCTGTTCTGCCCTTGATACGGCCGGTGCTCATGAGGCCATCATAGTGGCGCATCAGGAGCTGGCTTTCGATCTGCTGCAAAGTATCCAGGATAACACCTACCATGATGAGCAGGGAGGTACCACCGAAGAAGGTAGCGAAGTTGCTGTTAACCTTGAATGCTGCAGCCAGGCCTGGCATGATACCCACGAGGGCCAGGAAAAATGCGCCCGGGAGGGTAATGCGGTCCATCACAGCACCGATATAATCGGCGGTAGCTTTTCCTGGTTTAACACCGGGAACGAAACCATTGTTGCGTTTCATTTCATCCGCCATCTGAGTGGGGTTGAAAATCAGCGCAGTATAGAAATAAGTGAATACAATCACGAGTACAGCGTAGATCAGGTTGTACCAGCCATTGGTATGGTCACTGAAGATCCGGACGAAACCGGAAGCGCTTTCAGAGTTGGTAGCGAAACCGATCGCTGTAGCAGGGATGAACATGATAGCCTGGGCAAAGATGATAGGCATAACACCGGCTGCATTCACCTTGAGGGGGATGAACTGGCGTACACCACCATATTGTTTGTTGCCCACAATACGTTTGGCGTAGTTAACGGGTATTTTCCTGGTACCTTGTACGAGCAGGATCAGACCCACGGTAATCATGATAAAGACTGCAATTTCAATCAGGAAGAGGATCGGGCCACCGGAGCCTGCCACTTTGCTGGAGAATTCAGCGATGATGGCTTGCGGAAGGCGGGCGAGGATACCCATCATGATGATAATGGAAGTACCGTTACCGATACCTTTATCTGTGATCTTTTCACCCAGCCACATTACAAACAGGGTACCTGCTGTAAGGACGATGGTGGTAGAGAGCCAGAAGAAGAAGGTACCATATTCGGGTATAATAGCGCCACCTGACTGATTACGCAGATAAGCTACGTAAGCACTTGCCTGGAATCCGGTTACCAACACAGTAAGTATGCGGGTATACTGATTGATTTTTTTACGTCCGCTTTCACCTTCCTTCTGCAGTTTCTGGAAATAAGGCACAGCTATGGTTAACAGCTGAATAGCAATTGACGCAGAAATGTAGGGCATGATACCCAGTGCAAAAATGGAGGCCCTTGAAAACGATCCACCGGCAAACATGTTTACCAGCCCCAGAATTCCCTGGTTAGAATTTTTTTCAAAGTTAGTGAGCGCGTTTGCATCAATACCGGGCAAAGCTATATAAGATCCCACACGGTAAATGAGGACCAGGAGCAGGGTAGTTAAGATGCGATTACGCAGGTCCTCGATACTCCAGATATTCTTAATCGTTTCGATAAATTTCTTCACAGGAAGATAAAGGTTTAATAGCGCTATTAAATATGAAAAGACGCACTACTCCGTAGGCGTCTCCTCAGTCGTAAAGTCTTATACCAGTTCTACTGATCCACCTGCAGATTCGATGGCCTGTTTAGCTTTCTCACTGATCGCGTTCACTTTAACAGTCACCTTGGTTTTCAGTTCGCCGTTAGCCAGTATTTTAACTTTGGCGGTTCTGTTAACCAGGCCGTTCATGTACAGGTTTTCGAGATTGAATTCCTGCAGGCCATATTTTTCAACGAGATGATCGAGCTGACCCAGGTTGAAGATGGTGTATTCCTCACGGTTGTTGTTTTTGAAACCGCGTTTAGGCATACGACGCTGGATAGGCATCTGGCCACCTTCAAAGCCTCTTTTGCTGGCGTAACCGGCGCGTTGCTGGATACCTTTGTTACCTTTTGTAGAAGTACCACCTTTACCGGAAGCCTCACCACGTCCGAGACGTTTTTCTTTATGTACGGCGCCTTTTGCAGGCTGTAATGAATGCAGATTCATAATTAATTGTTTTTACTTACGCGGAAATTAACCGCTCGCGTTTAATATAAAAAGTGTCTTTGTAAAGATACAAATGTAAAAGTAAGATTATCAGCGGACAATCCCACAGCAGTGTTACTTATTAATTAAGCGTTAACTGCTTCTACTTTTACCAGATGGTCTACTTTACGAACCATTCCCAGGACCTGAGGAGTAGCTTCTAACTCAACAGTAGCGTTCATTTTAGTCAGCCCCAGTGCTTTCAAGGTCAGTTTCTGCCTTTCAGGACGGTCTATACCACTTTTCACTTGAGTGATCTTAATCTTTGCCATAAACCCCTATCCGCCAATGGCGGAGTAATTTAATTGTTAATAATGAGTGTCAATATATCCCGTAAGATATATGTTTTCTGAAGATTGGACCCTATAGAAGGATTAACCGTTGAAAACTTTCTTCAGGGAAACAGTTCTGGTTCTAGCTACGCTGATTGGTTCGCGTAACATGCCCAGCGCTTTGAAAGTAGCTTTAACCACGTTGTGCGGATTGGCAGAACCCAGGGATTTAGCCAAAACGTCTGTAACGCCAGCGCTTTCCAGTACTGCACGCATAGAACCACCCGCGATCACACCTGTACCATGAGCAGCAGGTTTGATCAGTACTTTGGCAGCACCTTCTTTAGCAAACTGGTCGTGAGGAATAGTACCGTGCATAACAGGAACCTTGATCAGGTTCTTTTTAGCATCGTCTATACCTTTGGTGATAGCCTGTTGTACTTCTTTAGCTTTACCAAGACCGTGACCAACAACGCCGTTTTCGTTACCAACTACTACCAGAGCGGAGAAACTGAAAGTACGACCGCCTTTGGTGGTTTTAGTAACACGGTTGATCGCTACCACTTTTTCTTTCAGCTCCAGATCACCGGCCTTTACTTTATTGAATGAATTCTTTGCCATTTTGTTTTATAAGAATTACTTGTTCAGAATGATAAAATTCGGATCCAGGGATTAGAACTGGAGACCGCCTTCTCTTGCGCCGTCCGCTACACTTTTAACGCGGCCATGATATAAATATCCGCTTCTGTCGAAAATGCATTTGGTGAGGCCTAAAGCAACGGCTTTCTGAGCCAGGGCAGCGCCTACCAGTTTGGATTTTTCGGATTTGGTACCAGACTGTGCCTTGATATCTTTATCACGGGAAGAAGCTGATGCCAGGGTAGTACCGTTGGTATCATCGATCAGCTGTACATAGATATCGCTGTTGCTGCGAAACACAGATAATCTCGGTGTTCTGGCAGTACCGGAGATCTTTTTACGGATACGGTAGCGGATTTTATCCCTTCTGCTAACTTTTGTGCTCATTGTTGAGTTTTATTTTATTTATCCCGATGCTGCCGGGATATATTGTTAAAACCAGCTAATCAGCCAGTGGCTGATCAGCTGGTTAAAAAAATTATTTACCTGCTGACTTACCAGCTTTCTTGCGAACCACTTCATCACTGTAGCGAACACCTTTACCTTTGTAAGGCTCTGGTTTGCGGAGGCTGCGGATTTTAGCCGCTACCTGGCCCAGCAGTTGGTTATCGATACCTTCCAGCATAATTTTAGGGTTCTGACCTTTTTCAGTCAGGGTAGCCACTTTCAATTCTTTTGGAATTTCGATGATGATATTGTGCGAGTAACCCAGGGCCAGATCCAGCAGCTGACCGTTGTTGGCAGCTTTGTAACCCACACCCACGAGTTCCAGTTGTTTTTTGAAGCCTTCAGTAACACCAACCACCATGTTGGAGATCAGCGCGCGATACAGACCGTGCAGTGCTTTGTGGCGGATCTGGTCTGTAGGACGAACTACAGTCAATACTCCGTCTTTCACCTCTACTTTCAGGTCTCTGTCGATGGATCTTTTCAGTTCACCTTTAGGACCTTTTACGGTTATTTCATTAGCAGGGGAAACAGTAACAGTAACACCGCTGGCTAATTTGATAGGAGCTTTACCTATACGTGACATAACTTGAGTTTAAGTATATTTTTGATATTGTTTGATCGGTTATCCGTGTTCAGCGCCGTATAGAAAGCTTAATTGTCAGATAGCCGTTTGGGTTTACAGGTAGCATAACCACCTGTAAACCAATATATTAATAAACGTAGCAAACTACTTCGCCGCCTACGTTCTGAGCTTTAGCTTCTTTGTCGGTCATTACACCTTTGGAGGTGGAGATGATAGCCACGCCGAGGCCGTTTTTAACGCGTTTGAAGTCTTCCGGTTTAGCGTACTGACGCAGACCTGGACGGCTGATGCGTTGCAGTTCCTTGATAGCGGGCTCTTTAGTTTGAAGATCGTATTTCAGGGCGATTTTGATAACGCCTTGTTTGTTGTCTTCTTCAAATTTGTACTTCAGGATATAACCTTTGTCGTACAGAATTTCTGTGATACGTTTTTTCAGCTTAGAAGCTGGAATTTCCACGATCCTGTGAGTGGCCATTTGCGCGTTCCGGATTCTGGTCAGGAAGTCTGCTATTGGATCAGTAACCATTGTTTAAATAGTTTGATAATGTTTACAATGCGATATCCAATCGAAAAAGATGGGAATCAAATAACTTAAATGATGATTCAGATAACCGGTCATTACCAGTTATCCAAATCAGGGAATTACCAGCTGGCTTTTGTTACGCCAGGGATTTTACCTGCGAGTGCCAGGTCGCGGAACATGTTCCTGCAGAGGCCGAAGTGACGCATGTATCCTTTAGGACGACCGGTCAGCTGACATCTGTTTTTCAGACGAACAGGAGAAGCGTTTTTAGGAAGTTGATCCAGTGCCATGTAGTCACCGGCAGCTTTCAGGGCAGCACGCTTTTCAGCGAATTTTGCTACCATGGCTTCTCTTTTCCTTTGTCTGGCTTTTACGGATTCTTTTGCCATAATTATATTATCGTTTCGAATTACTGATTATCTTTTTTCATATTCCTGAACGGCATACCCATTTCTTTCAGCAGCTCGTAAGCTTCTTCGTTGGTTTTAGCCGTAGTAACGAAAGTGATATCCATACCGGACATTTTTGTTACTTTATCGATATCGATCTCAGGGAAGATGATTTGTTCGGTGATACCCATGGTGTAGTTACCGCGACCGTCGAAAGCTTTTTCGTTAACACCTTTGAAGTCACGTACACGAGGCAGGGATACAGATACCAGGCGGTCCAGGAAGTCAAACATATTGGTGCTGCGCAGTGTTACGCGGGCGCCGATAGGCATGTTTTTCCTGAGTTTGAAGTTGGAGATATCTTTTTTGGACAGGGTAGCTACTGCTTTCTGGCCAGAGATACGGGTCATTTCATCCACAGCGATGTCAACCAGTTTTTTATCGCCTACTGCGCCATTGATACCCTGGTTCAGGCAAATTTTTACCAGACGGGGAACTTCCATTACGCTTTTGTAGTTGAATTTCTTCATCAGCGCAGGAGCCACTTCGTCGAGGTATTTTTTCTGCAGTCTTGGAGTATATTTAGTGTTAGCCATTATTTAATTACCTCCCCTGATTTTTTAGCGATACGAATTAATTTACCGTTTTCCCGCTGTCTGTTTACACGGGTAGGTTTACCAGCTTTGGCATCCCACAGCATCACGTTGGAGATTGCAATCGGAGCTTCCTGCTTTACAATACCACCTTTGGTGTTTTGAGCAGTAGGCTTGGTATGCTTGGTAATAATGTTAACGCCTTCTACAAGAACGCGGCCTTTGTCTGGGTGAACTTCCAGCACTTTGCGTGCTTTAGTCCTGTCCTTGTCGTCGCCGGCAATCACCGCAACCAGGTCGCCCTTCTTAATGTTGAATTTAGGCTTAAATCTAGTTTTCATCACTTTGATTTATTTATAAACGCCAAGCGAAACAGTTGTTTCGCTTGATTAATGTTTTGTCGTTTTGCAAACGGGCTGCAAAGATAAGAAATATTTTGACATTTATCCATTTTGCTATTCCGGAGAAAAACCCGAAATACCAAAATGGATAAATTAACAAATCTTATAATACCTCAGGAGCGAGGGAGATAATTTTCATATAACCCTTGTCTCTCAGTTCACGGGCAACCGGACCGAAAATACGGGTACCGCGTGGTTCGTCTGAGTTGTTGAGGAGTACAACGGCGTTATCATCGAAACGGATATAGGATCCGTCTTTACGACGTAATTTGTTTTTGGTTCTAACGATTACGGCTTTCGTAACCATACCTTTTTTTGCGCCACCACCAGGAATAGCATCCTTTACAGTCACCACAATTTTATCGCCCACTTTAGCGTAGTCCTGACCGGAGTTACCTAACACGCGGATGCAAAGAACTTCTTTGGCACCACTGTTATCTGCGACACTCAGTCTTGATTCTTGTTGTATCATCGTAATGAGTTTGTTGTTTTATCAGCGGCTGGCACCGGGTTGGCCGGCAGCAGCTTGAAACAAGTAATAGATTATTTTACTTTTTCGATAACTTCTACCAGTCTCCAGCATTTGTTTTTGCTCATAGGACGGATTTCCGCGATTTTCACGGTATCACCGATGCTGCACTCGTTTTTATCGTCGTGCGCCATGAACTTGGTAGTTTTTTTAACGAATTTACCATAGATAGGGTGTTTCACTTTACGTTCCACCTTAACAGTAATGGTTTTATCCATTTTGTTGCTGGAAACCACACCAATCCTGGTTTTTCTTAATTTTCTTTCGGTCGTCATTGTTGAAATATTTAATCCTCCGGGGGGAGGTAAATTTTGTTATACGAATGCTTAGAAGCCCAGTTGTTTTTTACGCAGTTCGGTTTGCATACGTGCGATATCGCGTCTCACAGAGCGGATGCTCATGGGATTTTCGATAGGCGTAATTGCGTGACCGAATTTCATTTTCTTCAGGCGCAGCTCTTCTGCAGATATTTTCTCTTGGAGCTCCTGAATGTTCAGGCCTTTCAGATCCAGCTTTTCTTTTGCCATTGTATTTTATTTGTTCCGATTACAGCGGGAGCTGCAGACGGGGAATATTTGTTATTGATTGTAATTAAGCAACGTAGTCGCGGCTGGTTACAAATTTTACTTTAATGGGCAGTTTTTGTGCTGCGAGTTCCATTGCTTCTTTCGCTACCTGTAAAGGAACGCCGTCAGCTTCAAATAAAATTCTACCTGGTTTTACTACGGCTGCCCAATGGTCAGGAGCACCTTTACCTTTACCCATCCTTACTTCCAATGGTTTGGCAGTGATAGGTTTGTCAGGGAATATGCGAATCCATACGTTACCTTCACGTTTCATATGCCTTGTGAGGGCTACACGGGCAGCTTCGATCTGCCTGTCGGTGATCCACTTAGGTTCTAATGCTTTAAGACCGAATGTACCAAAGGAAAGGGTAGCGCCTCTTTTAGCGTTCCCTTTGATGCGGCCTTTGTGCATCTTCCTATGTTTCACTCTTTTTGGCTGTAACATCGTCTATATTGTTAATGTTAATAGTAATTGTTAATGATTGCTTTGCCAACAGAGATTATCTGCGGCCACCGCCACGGTGTTCACCACCGCCTCTTCTTTCGCCACCACGTTCTCTTCTTTCACCGTGTTCTCTTCTATCTCCACCGTGTTCACGTCCACCACCGCGGTTATCGCCTTCTTTACCGCTCAGTAAGTTAGGGTTCAGATCGCGTTTACCCAGTACTTCACCTTTACAGATCCATACTTTGATACCGATTTTACCATATACAGTCAAAGCGAACAGGGAAGCGTAGTCGATGTCCATGCGGTAAGTATGCAGGGGCACACGACCTTGTTTCACTTCTTCCGCGCGGGCGATTTCAGCACCACCCAGACGGCCGCTTACTTTAATTTTGATACCTTCAGCTCCCATTCTCAGTGCAGTAGCGATCGCCATTTTGATAGCACGTTTGTAGTTGATACGGCTTTCAATTTGTTTAGCGATAGTTTCAGCAACGATATTGGCATCCATCTCAGGGCGACGGATTTCGAGGATATTGATCTGTACGTCTTCTTTACCAGTCAGTTTTTTCAGTTCTTCCTTGATACGATCAACTTCGTTACCACCTTTACCTATGATGATACCTGGTTTGGAAGTATGCACAGTAACGATCAACTTACCTAAAGTTCTTTCAATCACAACTCTGGAGATGCCGCCTTTGTTGATACGGGCATTCAGATAAGTTCTGATCTTGTTATCTTCGATCAGTTTGGTAGCAAAATCTTTTTTGCTGCCATACCAATTAGAGTCCCATCCTCTGATGATACCTAACCTGTTACCAATAGGATTTGTTTTCTGACCCATGTTCTGGTTATTTGTCTATTAGTTTAAATAGTTTTAATTTCTATCTCTTTGGTATGAAACGCTTACTGTGCATTTTTACCATCTACCACAATCGTAACGTGGTTACTTCTCTTGCGGATACGGTAACCTCTACCTTGTGGAGCAGGGCGCATTCTTTTCAGGGTGCGGCCGCCATCCACGAAGATGGTTTTAACGATCAGATTCGCGTCTTCAACCCGGGCACCTTCATTCTTCACTTTCCAGTTTGCGATAGCAGATACCAGCAGTTTCTCTAAAGGAACGCTGGGGTGCTTTGGATGGAATTTCAAAATATTCAAAGCTTTTTCCACATCCAGACCACGGATTAAGTCTGCCAGCAAACGCATTTTGCGGGTAGATGTAGGATTATTATTCAGCTTAGCTACTGCTTCCATTGTTATTAATTTCTTTTATTATTTAGTGTCTGATGCCTGGTGTTTGAGATTGGTTGAGCCTTCCTCAAACCTCAAACCTCAGACTATAATTACATTTTCTTGTTAGCGTGTCCTCTGAAGTTACGTGTAGGTGCAAATTCGCCCAGTTTATGGCCTACCATAAATTCCGTTACATAAACCGGAATGAATTTGTTGCCATTGTGTACAGCGAAAGTGTGACCAACGAAATCAGGAGTGATGGTTGAACGGCGGCTCCAGGTTTTGATAACGGTACGCTTGGTGCCAGCGTTCATTTTAACGATTTTATTCTCTAATTTCTGGTCTACGTAAGGACCTTTTTTTATGGAACGAGCCATGTCTTCTTATTTATGATTTTTCCAATTTCGGGTCCCGGGATTAGCGGGACCCGAATTCCGAAATATTATAATTTTTTACCGTTTTTCCTGCTGATGATCAGTTTATCAGAGCTCTTATGCGGTTTTCTGGTTTTCAGACCTTTCGCATATTTACCTGTTCTGGATCTAGGATGGCCTCCGGAAGATTTACCTTCACCACCACCCATCGGGTGATCTACAGGGTTCATAGCCACACCACGGTTGCGGGGGCGGATACCTCTCCAACGGTTGGCACCTGCTTTACCGATGGACTGCAGGGCGTGGTCGGAGTTGGAAACAGTACCTACAGTAGCCATACAGGTGTTCAGCACTTTGCGCAGTTCACCAGAAGGCATTTTCAGTACGGCGTATTTTTCTTCCTTGTTGGACAGCTGGGCATAGGCACCGGCGCTTCTTGCGATAGCACCACCTTTACCAGGCTGCAACTCGATGTTGTGTACTACAGTACCCAGCGGCATGTTTTTCAGCGGCAGCGCGTTACCTACTTCAGGAGCAGCAGTTTCACCGCTAACAACGGTGCCACCTACCTGCAGGCCTTGCGGAGCGATGATATAACGTTTTTCACCGTCTGCATAACTTAACAGCGCGATGAAAGCACTACGGTTAGGATCGTATTCGATTGATTTAACAGTAGCCGGGATATTTACTTTTTCACGTTTGAAGTCTACTACACGGTAGGCTTTTTTGTGACCGCCACCGATGTAGCGCATAGACATCCTACCCTGAGCGTTTCTACCACCGGATCTTTTAGCGGGCTCGAGCAGACTTTTTTCGGGGGTATCCGTGGTCAGCTCAGCGTAAGCGTTGCCTATTTTCCAGCGGGTACCGGCCGTCATTGGTTTGAACTTCTTCAGTGCCATTACTTCCTAAAAAGTTAAATGTTATTGATAATTATTAATTGATGATCTGTATATACATCCATCTCCCGGCTGTTTAGGCCGGAAAGGCACTACATGTTAGCATACAGATCTATAGTTTCACCAGCTGCGAGGGTGATGATCGCCTTTTTGTAAGACGGTTTTTTCCCTGCGATGAAGCCAGCTTTAGTAAAGCGGAATTTTGCTTTACCTGGCATTACGGCAGTATTAACATCCTGTACAGACACACCGTAGAATTCTTCCACTGCTTTTTTGATCTCCAGTTTGTTGGCTTTTTTGTCAACGATGAAGTAGAAGCGGTTGAATTTTTCGGTGGATTTGTTCACCTTTTCGGATACTACCGGTTTGATTAAAACGTCTGAAAGTTTCATCTTCTTATAGCTTATAGCTTTTAAGCTGTGAGCTTGTAGCTTTGTTATTTAATTGGTTTTCAACCCTTATGCTTCTGCAGGCTCTTCAGTGAAGATTTTTGCAGCACTTTCTGTGAACACGATGTAGTTGCTGTTCATGATATCGTAAGTATTGATATCGCTCAGCATAGCACCGTCAACAGTAGGGATGTTTCTTAAAGACAGATAAACGTTGTCATTGTATTCGGGAGTGATGAACATAGTCTTCTTACCGTCTACATTGATGTTGAGGTTCTTTAAGATACCAACGAATTGTTTGGTTTTAGGAGCCTGGAGTGCCAGATCTTCAACGATGATGATGCTGTTTTCCTTAGCTTTTACTGACAGGGCGGAGATCTTAGCGAGATCTTTTACTTTTCTGTTCAGTTTGATACCCCAACCGTGAGGTTTAGGTCCGAAGATGGTACCACCACCTTTATAGAGCGGGTTACGGATGTTACCTTTACGGGCACCACCAGTACCTTTTTGTTTGTGCAGTTTGCGGGAAGCACCTTTTACTTCAGCTCTGGTTTTCACCTTGTGAGTACCCTGACGCTGAGCGGCGAGATACTGTTTAACAGCCAGGTAGATCACGTGGTTGTTAGGTTCCACACCAAAGATCTCTTCAGGAAGTTCGATGGACCTTCCGGTTTTCTTACCTTCTATATTTAAAATATCAACTTGCATGTTACTTCTGGATTAAAACGATTGAACCATTGTGGCCGGGAACGGAACCACTTACCAGGATATAATTCTTTTCAGGGAATATTTTCAGGATTTTCAGCCCTTTCACTTTCACTCTTTCGTTACCTGTCTGGCCGGCCATACGCATACCCTTGAAAACGCGGGAAGGATAAGAGGAACCACCAACAGAACCAGGAGCTCTGCTTCTGTCGTGCTGGCCGTGGGTAGCTTCACCCACACCGCTAAATCCGTGGCGTTTAACAACACCCTGGAAGCCTTTACCTTTGGAAGTGCCTACTACGTCAATAGATTCACCTTCAGCGAAGATTTCGCAGGTGATTGTTTCACCGAGGGCTTTCTGTACGTCCGGGTTACGGAATTCTTTAACAAAACGTTTGGGAGAGGTGCTTGCTTTCGCGAAGTGATTGAGCTCTGCTTTTGTGGTGTGTTTTTCTTTCTTGTCGCCGAAAGAAACCTGAATTGCATTGTAACCATCTGATTCCAGGTTTTTTACCTGAGTTACAACGTTGGGACCTGCTTCGATAATGGTACAAGCAGTTTGCTTACCATTGGCCTCGAAGATACTGGTCATACCAATCTTTTTACCAATAATACCTTTCATTTTTTATATGATTTTACCCAGCGCCTGGGGGATTTCTAGCTATCCCCAGGATGGGCGGTTTAAATACTTTATTGGGCGGCCGCCCAGAAGGCGCGACCTATGTGTTTTTGTTAAAATTGTTACTAACTGATAATCAATCAGTAACCATAAATCAATAAAAGGCGGGCCTTTTGCCCAGCCTTGCTGTTGTCCTTATGCTTTAATTTCAACTTCTACGCCAGAAGGTAAATCCAGCTTGCTCAGTGCATCAACGGTCCTGGAAGAGGAGGTATAGATATCCAGTAAACGTTTGTGAGTGCAGAGCTGGAACTGCTCGCGCGCTTTCTTATTTACGTGCGGAGAACGCAGTACCGTAAAAATTTTCTTCTCTGTAGGTAAAGGAATTGGACCTGTTACCACGGCGCCCGTGTTACGCACGGTTTTAACGATCTTCTCAGCAGACTTATCTACCAGGTTATGATCGTAGGACTTCAGCTTGATTCTTATTCTCTGAGACATATGCAATGAACTTCTTCAGTGTTTTTTCCCGTTACAAATTGGGAGGGCAAAGGTAACCCGGTTTTTTTTAATTGGCAAATAATTCTCAGGAAAAAAATAAAAGATACCTGGCAAAGTATGCCATGGTCACGGAAAGGGGGATTATAGTGAGAGGATTTTTATGAAATTAAACCTCCGAAAACATTCATTTTGTGCGTATTAAGTCTTACGCTTAGTTGACATGCTGATTTCGACAAATATAGGAAAACAAAAATCAAAACAAAAAATTTTTCGTTCAGCGGGGGGGTTCCGGAATCAGGAGTAGAAAAGTAGCAGCATAGGCAGAGGTGGCACCAAAAGAAAACCGCCTCATTCTGCCATTTGAACCTGTAGCAAAATAAAGCGGTTTCTAATTAGTTAAAGCAGATACGGTAGTATCCAGCTCCTCTTACAGAGGCTTGGTGTTACCAATACCACCTAATAAAGATTTTAACAGATTTAAAATCAGGGTCAGCAGTTGATTGAGCAAATCCATGGTTTATAGGTTTTTCAAGATTAATGCCTACTCTATCGACTGGTTTTCGGCAATCCCAGTTGGAGTTTCAATATCCGGGGTCAAATTAATAGCTATCTCTCAATATGCATGAGCTCATTTCATTCATCATCAACTAGTTTGGTCATTGTGTTCATCACAATACCATAGCGGACTGGCGGTGGTTGCCATCGTATATCGGGAGCATATTGGAATATGCCTTGCATAAAGCGACAAACTATCCTCTTCCCCACCCTTCCGGGCATAAAAAAGCTCCGGGTTACCTGTGGCCCGGAGCAATACGTTGCAAGAGAAAATAAGTGCACTTATAGCGACTGATTCCCTTACGCGGAGGATCATTGATTACAGACCTCCCAGCAGAGATTGCAGCAGTGCAATGATCGATTGGAGCAGTTGGTTGAGTAAATTCATAAGGAATGGAATTACACCTGTTATGCCTACTCTTTTTATGGTTTTCGGCAATCCCAATTGGTTTCATAGGAGCAACCAACAAGATAAAAGTAAATCCTATCCGGAGAATAACATACGTTCATTTTATTCATTTCATTGACATCAAATGCATTTCCGTTCAATCCGCTGAACACGCTAATTTCATTTTACAGTAGCAGGTTATATCCAGCTCTATCACGACGTCCTTCATACATAAAAAATCATAAAATGGAAGGAGTCCTTCATAAAACACAGAAGCCGTTGCTGCAGCAACGGCTTCTGAATTACATGTAAAAAATTGTTTCGGCAATCACAGGGTAAATAAGCATTAAAACCCTGAATTTGCAGGGATTACAGGGCACCCATCACTGTCTGAAGAAATTTCAGGATGGCAGCAAGAATTGTGTTTAACATACAAAAATGGTTAAGATTAAAGTGCTTACTCTGTTATTGGTTTTCAGCATCCCCAATGGCCATTCAGGTTCTGACCACACCGCAAAATAGGGGCTTCCAATCAAAAAACAACGTTCCAATTAATCCATTCCTAAGTAAGCCATTCATTTTATTCATTCGGATACCGAACTAAACAAAAAAAAGCCATGACGTTAGTCATGGCTCTGCGGGTAACAAACACAAAAGCTCTTCCGCCAAATGCCGCCCAGTGCGGACATCAGCAACGCATTACAACCTTTTTACAGGTAAAGAGTACACGATGACCATAGAAAAAATGTTTTAATCTCAGCTACGCTTTTACATGGTTTTCGGCATTCTCATTGTTCGTGCGGTCTGGGGTGGCAAACAAGCTGGGGTTAAGAGCAAAGCTCATCGGGCATTAACCACGATGATGGCAGCGATCGCGATCATCATCATCATCATCGCGATGGTGACAGTGGCAAGCTAAGAGTCTGAGGAGCAGTCTGATAAATTCTTCGAAGCTCATAACAAACAATTTAAAACATAATGCCTACTCTTTTTATGGTTTTCGGCAATCCCAGAATCATTCAACGGATTATTATCCGCGATGACCATGTTCATGATCATCATCATCACGAAGATGACAGAGAATAAATTTGATGAGCCACCAGATAAATTTTTCCCATTCCATAACAAATAATTTAAAAAATAATGCCTACTCTTTTCATGGTTTTCGGCAATCCCAGTAACCAATATTAACTGGATACACTACAAATGTAATCGCTATTCATTATTCAATTATTATTCAATCGGTTCATTTATCATCTCCCTGTTCACTCCATTCAATACAGCAGGAATCCTAACTAAAAAGGAACCGGCCGCCATCAGCGATGTCTGCCAGTTCCTCCATTTTTGCTTGTTTTTGTCGTTTTTTTGCTTGCCAGCGAGTTATTTGCCACCTCTTTCTTCCTTGTAAATGGCTTTAGCCTTTGCAGAAGGCAGATAAATCTGGAAACCTACGCCCAGATTGAGTCTGTGAGAGGTAGTAGAGCTGCCGAAACCAATAGTAAGGTCGTATTTCAGGAGTCCCTCCAGCGATACGTTTGGCGTGATAAAATAAGCCAGACCAGGGCCAACACCAATGCCCAGGCCATTGGTAGAAGCTCCGTTGGCAATATTGGTTCCCGCAAAGCCAACATTGGCTTCCACGAAGAACCTTGCTCTCTTGGAGAATTCGAGCTTTCTGATATTTTTATCTTCAAAGAAATAACGGCCGAAGGCACCAGCACCATAGCGGGTATTAGTACCGGGATTGTTTGTTGTCAGACCAAAATCCACGTATCCGCCAACTGCCAGTCCGTCTTTTATAAACCACCCGACTTTTGGGGTAAGATCAAAGCTGAAAACCGTGCTTTCTTTCTGGAAATTAAGACCGAGGTTGGTCAGACTGCTACCGATCATAATATTTCCCTTCTGGATCTGTGCTTTAACGGTTGATCCCACCAGTACTCCGAGTGCAATAAGGGTTAAGAGACGAATTTTTTTCATAGTGTGCTTTTTAGTTTTAACATTTAACATACTGAATGAATAAATATGCCCATAGGCCGAAACCCAAATCAGGATTTGAGTTTTACAGCCATAGCCAATGATATTTCACATTTGGACGATGAACCAGACGATCTTAGCGGCAGGGGATAATTTGGGTATGAGGAAGCGTTTCAAACAATCACAAACACATGCATTTCTTAACTGCAACAAAACTACTGAAAATGAATTATATAGCTTTCACCTTGTTAAAAAAAACTTAAAAAAATATCATAATCGGCTTCTTTGCCCATAATATTTAAGTTTATCATATAAGCTATAACAATCAACCTTTGATGTTGTTGAGCTGGGTACCCGGACTAATCTGCACAAGTTTTCAACACCAGGTCACAGCATATCGATATGGGCGCAAAAACGGCCTTGCTGCTGAAGGAATTGCAGGAATCCTTCCATTTTCTGTTCCATTTTATTGCCGGAGATGCGACTGATATAGGAAGGGAGGGCATAATTGCGGATATCCACCAGTTCCCAGGGGTGAAAATAAAAAGAGAGGTAGTTGTCCTTTCTGAGGATGGTTTTACTGAAGTGGCGGGTTATCCACAGGGGGGCGTTTTTAACACTGAGCCAGAACACAGGGTAGCGGATGAGGGGGGAAACGGAAGAAGGGATGATCCAGATGTTGTTATCACGGAACATGGTCCGGGGTAGATGTCTGTTGTTGTAACGACCGGGCAGCCAGGTAGGGTTAAGGGAAGCGTCGTAGAGGTATCCGGCTTCCTTAAGGGCCTGGAGGTTGACTTTCCGGAGGCGGGGCATGCGGAATCCGCGGACCTGCTGGCCACTGATTTCCTGCAGGGCGAGACGCGACCCTTCCAGGTCGGCATCGGAAAAAGAGCTGTGATAATAGGCATGAGAAGCGATCTCATGTTTGGCGGCCACCTGTCTGATGAGTTCCGGGTAATGCTGGGCCCAGTAGGCGGTGATAAAAAAGGTGGCTCGTACGTTGTATTTATCAAAAAGGTCGAGGGTTGTTTGCAGGCCTTTTCTGGATATTTCCAGTTTTTCCTGCAGGGGTACCTGGCGTCCAAATTCTTCGGGGATATCAAATTCTTCCACGTCTACACTGATCAATATCCTTTTCTCCTGATTCATAGTTAGTTAGCACTGATAATAATCCGGCAATAATTTCTAAGTTCTTTCAGCAGCAGTTTAATTCTAAAGGCGCTGAAGCTGATTCCGGGGCGGCAAAATACATCAACTGCGCCAATTTTGAGGCGGGGATTTTTACCTGCTTTGTAGAGGAATTCGCTATCATACAGGAAACCGTCGATGGTGGTATTGAGGAGAACAGATTTTCCGTGGGCGTTAAATCCTTTGAGGCCGGCCTGGGCATCGTTTACCTTGAGGCGGAGCACTGTTTTGTTAAGCATACGACTGATGCGGGTAATGATGCGTCTTTTACGGGGCAGTTCCCGGAGATAGGCGGCGCCTCTTTCACCAGCTACCACATCGAGGCCCTTCTGAAGCTGGTCATATGCTTTTCTGACAGCGTCGACACCGAAGGGGAAATCGAGATCGGTATATACCTGGAATGCGTGGCGGGCGTTTTTAACCCCTTCTCTGACAGCGTATCCTTTACCGCGGTTCTGTTCATAGCTGACGATGATAATACCGGGAATAGCAGCTTCGAGCCAGGATATATGCTGGCTGGTGAAGTTGCGGAGCGAGCCATCATTGACCAGGATCAGCTGGACAGGGACATCGCCCATGAGGCGGACTACCTCGTGATAATGCCTAATCAGCGATTCCACCCAGGGTCCTGATGGGTTCCAACAGGGCAGAATCACATCCAGGCCGGGTGCCAGTGCAATCTGCTCACCCGTTTCGTATTTAACAGTTGCAGGAGGTACTTGTATTAATTCCAGATACATATTGTGGTTAAGTCGGCTATCAGTAATAAAAAATACAGGCTCTGTTAGTTTGCATTTTCCCTAGTATGACGAAAAAAAAGATAGTACCCCCTAGTGCTTGGAAAGAAAATCAATAAAAAAAGGTCCTGAAGAGCAGGACCCTGGCATTTGGCAAAAAGTACGTTCAGTTGCAGGTTATGTTCCCTCAATTTATCGAAAAAAGGGCAATTGGCAATAGCATGTTCATGTAAGTAAAAAAGGTTGTCCCGCTTACGCAGGACAACCTTTTTCTATCGAAAAAATATGTATTAGGCGTTTACTTTACCTTTTACTTTCGCGATCACCTCTTCGGCTACGGCGTTCGGAGCCGGAGCGTAGTGGGAGAATTCCATGATAGAGCTCGCACGGCCGGAAGACAGTGAACGCAGCTGCGTTACGTAACCGAACATTTCGCTCAAAGGAACTTTGGCTTTGATAACCTGTACACCATTTTTGGAGTCCATACCTTCCAGCATACCGCGACGGCGGTTGAGGTCACCGGTAACGTCACCCATGTACTGGTCAGGAGTTTGTACTTCCACTTTCATGATAGGCTCCAGCAGAACTGGTTTAGCTTTGCGGGCAGCTTCACGGAAAGCTTGTTTGGCGCACAATTCGAAGGACATTGCGTCAGAATCCACCTGGTGGTAAGATCCGTCGAACAAACGTACTCTCAGGTTTACCAGCGGGAAGTTAGCCAGTACACCCTGGCTCATGGATTGTTCGAAACCTTTCTGGACAGCAGGGATAAATTCTTTCGGGATAGCACCACCGAAGATATCGTTGATGAACTGGAAAGATTTACCATCGTTTTCTTTCATCCATTCTGCATCAGCAGGTCCGATTTCCACCTGGATATCAGCGAATTTACCGCGACCACCAGTTTGTTTTTTGAATACCTCGCGGTGTTCTATTTTGGAAGTCAGGGCTTCTTTGTAGGCAACCTGCGGAGCACCCTGGTTAACTTCCACCTTGAATTCGCGACGCATACGGTCAAGAATGATTTCGAGGTGCAGCTCACCCATACCGCTCAGTACGGTTTGACCGGTTTCTTCGTCGGTTTTAGCTTTCAGGGTAGGATCTTCTTCTACCAGTTTAGCGATGGCCATACCCATTTTATCAACGTCGGCCTGAGTTTTAGGCTCGATAGCGATGTCGATTACCGGTTCAGGGAATGTCATAGATTCCAGGATGATCGGATTGTTTTCATCGCAGAGGGTGTCACCGGTTTTGATATCTTTAAAACCAACAGCAGCGCCGATATCACCAGCTTCGATGAAGTCAACGGGGTTCTGCTTGTTAGCGTGCATCTGCATGATACGGCTGATACGCTCGTTTTTGCCGGTACGTGTGTTCAGGATGTAGGAACCTGCATCCAGGTGACCGGAGTAAGCGCGGAAGAATGCCAGACGACCTACGAAAGGATCGGTCATGATTTTGAACGCCAGGGCAGAGAATGGTTCTTTTGCGTCTGGTTTACGTTCGATTTCAGCGCCAGTGTCAGGGTCTGTACCTTTAACTGCTTCGATGTCCATTGGAGAAGGCAGGTAACGGCAAACCGCATCCAGCATTTTCTGAACACCTTTGTTTTTGAAGGAAGAACCGCACATCATTGGGATGATAGCGATGTCGATGGTTGCTTTACGGATAGCTTCGTGGATTTCAGCTTCGGAGATAGAGTTAGGATCTTCGAAGAATTTCTCCATCAGGGTATCGTCGTATTCAGCAACAGCTTCTACCAGTTTAGCTCTCCATTCTTCTGCCTCTTCTTTCATATCGGCAGGAATTTCGATTTCCTGGTAAGTAGCACCTTTACCTTCTTCGTCCCAGATGATACCTTTCATGGTGATCAGGTCAACCACACCTTTGAAAGTATCTTCAGCACCGATAGGCAGGGTTAAAGGAACGGGGTTAGCACCCAGCATTTCTTTTACCTGTTTTACCACATTCAGGAAGTCGGCACCGGAACGGTCCATTTTGTTAACGAAACCGATACGGGGTACGCGGTAGCGGTTAGCCTGGCGCCAAACGGTTTCAGACTGAGGTTCAACACCGGATACGGCGCAGAACAGTGCTACCAGACCGTCCAGTACACGCAGAGAGCGTTCTACCTCAACGGTGAAGTCCACGTGGCCTGGGGTATCGATGATGTTGAATTTAAATTGCTTAGTATCCGGAAGAGCTTTACCTTGTAAGGTTGGGAAATTCCAAAAACAAGTGGTAGCAGCAGATGTGATGGTAATACCTCTCTCCTGCTCCTGTGCCATCCAGTCCATGGTGGCAGCACCTTCGTGCACCTCACCAATTTTGTGGGATTTACCTGTGTAATACAGGATACGCTCTGTGGTAGTGGTTTTACCCGCATCGATGTGCGCCGCAATACCAAAGTTCCTTTGAAATCTTAAGTCTGCCATAATATTAAAATGACTAAATAATGCAATTTGGGGGGCAAAGGTAATTTATTTTTAGCAATAAATAAAACGCGCGATATTGCGCAATTGTTATTTCTTTTTAACAAGCACGGGCGTTTCAACACATTAATTTAAATCAAAATAGCTTTAATTGTTTTAGCCAGTTTTATACTGATATCTACCATTTTTCAGTCAAAACCAGCCATTGGAAAAGTAGACATTTGCTCAGATCGATAATTCGTTGATATTCGTGTTATTATCGATCGCTTATAGCATAATCCCCAAGTTCCATTTCACACACGTATATTGTCATGTAGAAATTGTCTGGTAGCATTCCCCCCAGAAGATTAATTGGCTTTATTCATACCTGCTTATCAAAATTTTGCCATATCCATACCCTGCCTGGATCGATTCTGATCTTAGGTCGATTTCCGTATTTATCTATTTCTGTTCATCATCTATTCACCATTTCGTTATCTATCTATTCATTCCAAAAGTGAAAAATTTATGGCTACATCTGTACATTCCTCCTAATCAATAAGGTGGCTGTTTCGTTTTCATTCATTTTTCGGTGCCGGACGTTCATTTCCGGTGTCGGAAACAGCTTTCCATTGCTTATACACACCTTTTAACTCCACAATTTATGACATCGTTTATCTCCAAGTGCACTATTGCGCTGATGGTGCTGGCAGCGCTATGCACCCAAGCGGACGCGCAACTGATCCTGAACAGGCAGGTCGTTGGCAGTAATGGCGGCAGTGGTAACCTCAATCAGGTATTGATTCAATATACGATAGGGGAACCGGTTGTGCTGCCTATTACAGACGGACGGCTTCTGCTGACACAGGGATTTCAGCAACCATACGAGCTTCCTCCCCTTCCACCCGGGAAGAGTCCTGTAAAAAACTACATACTGTTTCCCAACCCGGCCCTCACCAGTGTAAAACTACAGTTTGAGATGCTGGCTGATGCAACGATTAACATTCTGATACTCAATACTGCAGGACAAACCTTGTATAACAAGCTACATCAGGTGGGCCAGGGTAAATCCACGGTAGTGATACCGGTCAACCATTTTGCAGCAGGGATCTATACGGTTGTGCTGAAAGTGGGTGTCAGCATTTACTTCGAAAAACTCATTGTGCAGTAATTAAATGTCGTAATCATGAAACCTGATCGAATAATTCTTCTTTTTTCCGGCATGCTGGCTGCCATACCAGCCGTTCATGCACAAAAAACGACCCAGCAGCCAGCTAATATCGGTGCGAGTTTTCTGCAGGTAAACCCCGACGCCAGGTCAAGCGGTATGGGTGATGCAGCCACAGGCATTAGTCCGGACGCCAATTCCATTTTTGCCAATGCGGCCAAAATTGTATTTGCAGGAGACTGGGGCGTGAGTGCCACCTACTCGCCCTGGATGTGGGAGCTGAACAATTACAAGTCAAACATGGCTTTTGTATCAGCCTACAAGAACCTGAATGCCAACGAAGGTATCGGGGCTTCCATGAAATACTTTAATTACGGGGAAGTCACCTTCCGGGATGAAAACGGTACCACGCTCCAGAACTACTCTCCCCGGGAATTTGCCATAGACGGAGCATATTCCCGCAAGCTGGGAGAACATATGTCGATGGCCATCAGTATGCGTTACATCCGCAGTCAGCTTGGGCAAGGCTCTTTCAACGGATTACAGCAAAAGCCGGCCTCTGCTGTAGCGGGTGATGTCAGCTACTATTATCAGAACAGCAAGGATTATCTGGATTTCGGCAACCGGTATTGTTTTGGTATCAGCATTACCAACATCGGTACTAAACTTTCGTATACTGACGACAGCCGCCAGAAAAGCTTTTTGCCTATGAACCTGCGGATAGGTGGCAGTTATACGTTTGTACATACCAGTGACCATGAGTTTACCGTAGCGGTAGACATCAACAAATTACTTGTTCCTACCCCGCCCATCTATGACAGCTCCGGCCAGATATCAAAAGGCAAAGACCCGGACCGGAGTGTTGTCAACGCCATTTTCTCCTCATTTGGGGATGCGCCCGGAGGTTTCCAGGAAGAACTACGGGAGTTTACAATTGGCAGTGGCCTTGAGTACGCCTACAGACAATCCTTCTTTGTACGGACCGGCTACTTTTATGAGCATCCCAATAAGGGTTACCGGCAACATTTTACCAGCGGCCTCGGTGTAAGAGTGGCCAATCTGGAGCTGGATATGGCTTACCTCATCCCCACTTCCAACAGTTTACGCGAAAGAAGAACCCTGAAATTTTCACTGATGTACAACATCGGCAGACATACTACCGCTACTGTAACCCCCGATATAACACATTAAGCAATTACTGTATAAAACACCAGTTATGACAAAAAGATACTTGTTTATCATTTGCTGCACGCTATTCTCTTTACAGCTCTATGCACAAAACGGGCTTAAAACGATCAACTACCAGGCAGTGGCCAGGAATGGAAATGGCACTATGCTGGCCAATGAAAATATAAACGTGAGAATCACCATTTTGGGAGGCTCTCCATCCGGCCCTGTACAATACCAGGAAACGCACAACACTACCACCAACCAGTTAGGGCTCTTTACTTTACAGATCGGTGCAGGAACCCCTAGCAGCGGTCATTTCAGTACAATTCCCTGGGCAAACGCCAATCAATTCATCAAAGTGGAAGCCTCCACAGATGGTGGCAGTTATCAGGAACTGGGCACCTCTCCCTTTGCGAGCGTACCATTTGCTTTGTATGCAGCCAACTCAGCCCCAGGCGCTACAGGGCCTAAAGGTGATCCCGGCCCCACAGGCAATGCAGGTCCACAAGGGCCAGCCGGAGCTGTAGGACCACAGGGTCCAGCTGGTATTCCGGGATTACCCGGAGTAACAGGCGCCCCCGGGCCACAGGGCCCAGCTGGAACACCAGGTGCCAAGGGTGACCAGGGAGACACAGGACCAGCAGGGGTACAAGGCGAAAAGGGAGACAAAGGAGAACCTGGAGCCCAAGGTCCGCAGGGGATGCCAGGGGACAAAGGTGATCCGGGCGATACGGGGCCACAGGGTGAAAAAGGAGACCAGGGAGAACCTGGACTTCAAGGCCCACAAGGAACTCAAGGGTTACCGGGCATGCCAGGAGCAATGGGACTTCCAGGAGCCAAAGGTGATCCGGGTGATAAGGGTGAACCCGGCATACAAGGAGTACAAGGAGTACAAGGAGATCCGGGCAATACAGGGCCACAGGGCGAAAAGGGAGATAAAGGAGCACCCGGCCTCCAGGGGCCCAAAGGCGACATGGGGCCACAGGGGGCGCAAGGTTCACCGGGTATTCCAGGACAACCAGGAGCACCCGGCGCGAAAGGTGATACCGGCCCTCAGGGTGCTACAGGTGCTATTGGCGCTACAGGCCCACAGGGCCCGCAAGGACCAACTGGCCCTCAGGGTCCTCAGGGACAGGCCGGCAATATGAATGGCATACCTGCGTCAGGAGATTTAGGCGGTACCTATCCCGGTCCCACAGTCAGAGCGCTACAAGGTAAAGCAGTGAGCAGCGCAATTCCTCTCTTAAATCAGTACCTCAAGTTTGACGGTACCCAATGGCTGGCGGCCAATTGCGTTCTTACACTGCCCTATGCTACGACTGAAAATAGCAACAGTACTCTTTTCAGTATAACAAATAATGGTAGTGGTACTATCGTGTGGTCTACTGCGAATGGATCCGGAGATGCTCTCCAGACAGTTTCAAAAAATGGTCATGGTATTAATACAAGTTGTACAGGGTCGGGAGATGCAGTAAACTCCAACAACTCCGGTTCAGGCAGGGCTGGCTACTTTATTAATTCCAACTGGGCCAGTGGCAGCCCCGTGGTAGAACTAACCAATAATGGACTGGGTACAGCTTTCGTTGTTAGCCAAGTAGGGTTCAACAGCGACTTTCTGCTTTTTAAAACCGGTAATGGTAATAGAAAAGTCCGCATAGACAATAGCGGTATGGGGTTCTTTAACGGGGGCACTCAAATGGGTGGTGCGGACATGGCAGAAGCCTTTGATGTAACCGGCAGGAGACAAGAATACGAGCCAGGTGATGTGATGGGGATTGCTACAGGAACAGACCGTACCCTTGAAAAAACTACCGGCGCATATTCCTCCCTGGTGGTAGGTGTTTATGCAACTAAGCCAGGTGTGCTCATGTCGGAAGAAGAAATAGATGCCGACCTTTCCAACAAAGTGCCGTTGGGCGTGGTTGGTGTGATTCCTACCAAGGTATGCAATGAAAACGGTCCGATTCATCGTGGAGATATCCTGGTTACTGCGAGCAGACCGGGTTATGCGATGAAAGCTGATCTGAGTGTTCTGAAAACCGGCCAGGCCATCGGCAAGGCATTACAGGAGTTTTCCGGTGAAACCGGGAAGATTAAAGTATTGGTCAATGTGAGATAAGCAGTATACTACCCAATTAGCAAAGGCCGTCGGGATCTCCTGACGGCTTTTTTGTGTCCGGGGGAAAAGCGGCTGAAATACCGGACTGTTTATGCAGGAATTCCATAGTTATCCACATTCAGATCATGTTAAATGATGTTCTTGCAAATCCGCTATGGTGGTGGGGGACTTAGTTTATCAACGGGGTAATGCAGGGGTTATTCACATCAAAAGCAGTGTTTATCCACACATAAAAAGGCAAACAGCTCCGAAGAGGAACTGTTTGCCAAATATATTGAGTTGCCCGTGAGGGCTAAAACTATACTCTGAAGTGAGAGAAAGCTTTGTTAGCTTCCGCCATGCGGTGAGTATCTTCTTTTTTCTTGAACGCTGCGCCTTCACCTTTGCTTGCTGCTACGATTTCGTTGGCCAGCTTATCTGCCATGCTCTTACCGTTTCTTTCACCAGCGAAACGAACCAGCCATTTGATGCTCAGGGAAACTTTCCTATCAGGACGAACCTCAGCAGGGATCTGGAAGGTAGCACCACCGATACGGCGGCTTCTAACTTCAACAGCAGGAGTAACATTGTTTAATGCTTTTCTCCAAACCTCATAACCGTTTTCTCCGGTCATCTGGCTCACCTTATCCACAGCATCGTAGAAAATTTTATAGGCAATGCTCTTCTTTCCTTGTTCCATTACGTTATTAACGAAGCGTGTTACCAGCTTGTCGTTAAACCGAGGATCCGGAGCCAGAGGCAATTTTTTTGCAGCTTGCTTTCTCATTATTGAAAATTACGACTATTTATAATTGATTATTTTTTAGCCTTTTCCTTTTTAGTACCATATTTGGAACGGCTCTGCTTTCTGTCTTTCACACCGGCAGTATCCAGGGAACCGCGAACAATGTGATAACGAACACCTGGTAAGTCTTTTACCCTACCACCACGGATCAGTACGATAGAGTGCTCCTGCAGGTTGTGACCTTCACCTGGGATATAAGCGATCACCTCAACTTTATTGGTCAAACGAACCTTTGCCACTTTACGTAAAGCGGAGTTAGGTTTTTTAGGCGTGGTTGTGTACACACGAGTACAAACACCGCGACGCTGAGGGCAGCTATCTAATGCCCTGGACTTGGACTTAGCCCGGATAATTTCTCTTCCTTTTCTTACTAATTGTTGTATAGTAGGCATTCTTTACCTAGTTTTTTATGTCGGTTTACAATGACATCCAAATTTCCCATAAGGGATTTTGGGAGGGCAAAGGTAAAACTATAAATGTGAATAACAAAATTGTTTCGAATATTTTTTACCGGCTTTGAATTTCCTTGTAGTCGGAGATTGGTTAATCTATCTTGGTAAAAAGAGGACATCAAAAATCCGGACTGCAAAGGTATGATTTCCTTCAGAAACTACCATAAAAAAATAGGGCTGTTTTAAACGCCCTATTTTCATTATTTTAATAATATGTAATCCTTTTATTCATTGCCTACATGGTAATTCCAGTGACGGTTATCCTCTTCACGGCCGGTACGGATGGCATCGAGACGGCGGATAACTTCAGCTCCGGTTTTGTAGGTGGTAGTATCCAGTTTGATCTCAGTATCGAGGTAATCCAGTTGTTCTACATAAGCCAGTGCAGCGGCGGTACCAGTACCGAATACTTCTTTAAGGGTACCGTTTTTATAGGCGTTCACTACTTCATCAATAGAAACAGGTCTTTCTTCCACTGTGAGGCCCAGGTCTTTGAGCAGGTCGATTACGCTGGCGCGGGTTACCCCTTCCAGGATAGTGCCCTGAGACAGGTCAGGTGTGATGGCCGTATTGCCGATGATCACGAATACGTTCATGGTACCGCATTCCTGCAGGTATTTGTGTTCGTAGCCATCTACCCAGAGAATCTGGTCGTAGCCCTGCTTTTTGGCCTGCATGGTAGGATACATGGTACCACCATAGTTACCCGCAGCTTTAGCATATCCAACACCACCCGGGAAAGCACGTACGTATTTGTCCTGCACCAGCAGTTTGATTGGCTTATTAAAATACGGTCCGGATGGAGAATTGATAATGGCAAAACGATAGGTATCGGAAGGACGTACACCAATAAACTCATCAGCGGCAATCATAAAAGGACGCAGATAGAGGGAACAGCCAGGTCCTGTAGGGATCCAGTTGCGGTCCAGATCTATCAGCATGTCCAAGCCACCAATAAACAGCCACTCGGGAACTTCGGGCATACCCATTCTTTCCGCGGAGGTATTAAATCTTCTGTAGTTATCATAAGGCCTGAAAATCATCGGGTTGTCCTGAGGATCCTTATAGGCTTTGATGCCCTCGAAGATAGCCTGTCCATAGTGCCAGGCTGCATTGGAAGGACTTACAGAAAAGTTCTGAAAAGGCATGATTTCGGCATTCACCCACGCTTTTCCATCAAAATCAGCTACCAGCATGTGGTCTGCATACTTTTTACCGAATACCAGATTATTAAAATCTACTTCACTTAAACGGCTATGCGTAGTTTTTGTGACTTTGATCTTCTGTAATGCTTCTTCCTTTACTGTTGATTTAGCTACCATCATGGTTAATCAATTTTATCTCAATATTTTTACACTTTCGTCCCGGGGTAGGGCGCAGTTGCGGCCTACGGCAGTGCAAATAAACTGATTTTTCCCTACGCCGGACTTTAATATTAAATTAAATCATAATAATATGTCGCTCGAGCAATTGGAACTTGATCCGTATTATCTGGCTAAAATCTTCACCCAGCCCATCATTCCCGGGAAAAGCATGCCGGTTGCAGCGCAGCAAATTGAGGTGCCGAAAGTCAAATATTTAGGAGAAAATCAAAAAAACATTGCGCTCTTCATACAAAACGAAAATGAAGCCTACTTAAATGATGAATTATTCAACCTCCTTACCAATATATTAAATGCCTGTAAACTAAGCATGCAGGATGTGTCGCTTATTAACACCTCCCACTACCCTCAACTGGGCTTTGCTGACTGGCAGTCTGCCGTAAAAATAGAGAAGGCCATTGTATTTGGCACAGCATCGGGACCGTTAGGGCTTGCTGATGCACCATTGTATCAGATAGTGACTGTCAATTCCACTACCCTGCTGCTTTCTGACGAGCTCCAGCTGATCGGGGCCGACAAAATACTGAAAGCCAAATTATGGGCCGGATTAAAACAACTATTAGGTATTTAGGTTATTATATAATTTTTTTTTCTATTTGAAGATGAAACTGATTTTTGCCACCAATAACGAGAACAAGGTTAAAGAATTCCGCTCCATGCTGGGTGATCACTTTGAGATCATTACCCTGCATGAAGCCGGTATTGATATCGATATTCCTGAGCCACACGATACGCTGGAGGAGAATGCCCGGGAGAAATCCGGCACCATCCACCGGATGACAGGACAGAACTGCTTTGCGGAAGATACCGGCCTGGAAATAGATGCCCTTCAGGGCGCTCCGGGTGTATTAAGCGCCCGCTATGCCGGAGAACAGAAGCTGGCGTCCGACAATATTGCCAAAGTGCTGACTGAAATGGAAGGTATCACCAACAGGGCAGCCCGTTTCCGCACCGTCATCTCCCTAATACTGGACGGCAAGGAATACCAGTTTGAAGGTGTCAGCCAGGGGCATATCAGCACCCATACCATGGGAGAAAAAGGCTTCGGCTACGATCCCATCTTTATTCCGGAAGGAGCTGACCGTTCCTTTGCCCAAATGGACCTGACAGAAAAAAACCAATACAGCCACCGGGGCCGGGCCTTCGAGAAATTCGTAGCCTTCCTGCAATCATTACCCGCCTGATCATTTATGGATTTTTTGATTTCGGGATTTTGGGATTTAAAATGAAATCATCCCCTACATCAAAAAATCATAAATCAAAAAATCTCTAAATCAAAACCATCTACCTAAAAAATAATGGCAAGAATAAAAATAGACTTACCGGAAAAACTCGGATTCAGCACAACGATACCCATCAGGATACAGGATGTTAACTATGGAGGACATGTAGGCAATGATGCCATCCTGTCTATTATGCACGAAGCCCGTATGCAGTTCGTGCAGCAGGCCGGCTACAAAGAACTGGACCTTGAAGCCCATACCGGCCTGATTATGACCGACGTGGCCGTTGCCTATAAAGGCGAAGGTTTTCACGGAGATATCTTCACCGTGGAGATGGCCGCCGGGGAATACAGTCCGTTTGGCTTCGAGTTGTTCTATCATATTACCACCCAGCGCAATGGCCAGTCCATTACTATCGCCGATGCCAAAACCGGCATGATATGCTTTGACTATAACCTCCGGAAAGTCATGAAACTACCGGCAGACATGAAAACCGCTCTGGAAAACATTTAACCGATTAAAACAAGATCATGGAAGTAAATACAACGACCAGTTATCTGGAAAAAATAATTGCCTCCCGCCGTACGGTGAAGCCCACCAGCATGAACGGTAAAAAAGTGGCTGACGATACTATACAGCAGCTGCTGCAGCTGGCTGACTGGGCCCCTACCCATGGCTATACAGAGCCCTGGCATTTTATTGTTTACAGTGGAGACAAAGTGCAGCAGTTTTGTGCTGACCATGCCGACCTGTACAAACAACATACTGCTGCCGACAAGTTCATCGCCGGCAACTACGACAAACTGAAAGACCAGGGTAACCTGGCCTCTCATGTTATTGCCATCTGCATGAAACGGGGCAGCAATCCTAAAATTCCTGTGATAGAAGAAATTGCAGCAGTATCCTGTGCCGTGCAGAACATGTGGCTGGGTGCCACTGCTCAGGGCATTGCCGCCTACTGGGGTTCAGGTGGTATGACCTACCACCCTGCCATGCAGGATTATCTGGGCCTGGGAGATGATGACCAGGTGCTGGGATTCTTTTACCTGGGTTATACCGACGAACCGGCACAACCAGGAAAACGAATCAAACCATTGGCAGAGAAAGTAAAGTGGATGTAGATTTTTGATTTACGATTTTGTGATTTAGGGATTGAGAGATTTTCTCAAAATCCCTAAATCATCCATCAGGATAAAATATACCCTTTGGCGAGGGTTTCGAAGGTTTGCAGTTGTTCGTTTACCCAACGTTCATCTTTAATCAGTTCAGTTGCCATGATAGCGGCAACGGCGGGGGCTATACGTAAAGCTTCCCTGGCATCCAGAAACAGGAGGCGTACCCTTCTGGCCAGGAAATCCGCAATATTCCGGGCCATTTCTTCTCTTACAGCCCATACTACCTGTGCTTTTAAAATATGATATGGTTCACTCAGTACTTCCTGCATATCAGGCTGGGTGGCTACCAACTGATGCAGATGCAGTGCATCGCTGCCGTAGAAATACCAGGGATCGTCCCAGTTGACATTAGGAGTGGCGCCATGAACCAGCATTTCCTGGGTTTGGGATTCTGTTTGTTTCCAGCGCAGGGATTTTTCCAGTTGATGTAGCACATCTTCCCCCATGCGGCGGTAGGTAGTCCATTTACCGCCAATGATAGTGATCAGGCCGGAGGCGGCCACGATGATTTTATGGCTGCGGGAGATCTCTTTGGTTTTATGTCCTTCTGCTCTGGCAGCAGCCAGTGGTCGCAGGCCTGCCCATACGCTGCGTACATCGCTGCGTTGGGGTGCCCGGACGAGGTATTGTCCGGCTGTTTGCAGGATAAAGTTGATTTCAGCTTCCAGCGCATGGGGTTCGAGACTGATGTGATTGACCGGTGTATCCGTGGTACCTACTACCACCTTATTGTGCCAGGGCACCACAAACAACACACGGCCATCGCTGGTAGACGGTATCATGAGTGCATTGTGGCCGGGCAGGAAACTGCTGTCGAGTACCACATGAACACCCTGACTTGCCGCGATGGATTTCGGTGCGTCGGGGTTGTCCATTTCCAGGATATCATCTGCAAAAACACCGGTGGCATTGATTACCGCTTTGGTATTGAGGAAAATTTCCGGGCCATCATTTAGTGTATCCCTTACCGTCAGTCCGCTGATATTTCCTTCTTCATCCTTGCGGAGGCTGGTGATTTTCATGTAGTTCAGCACAGTGCCGCCTTTATCGGAGATGGTCTGGGCCAGGTTGATGGCGAGCCGGCTGTCATCGAACTGGCCATCGTGGTACAGGACGCCGCCGGCGAGGTGATCTTTTTTCAGGGTAGTGAGTTTATCCAGGGTATCCTTGCGGGAGATGTGTACCGACTTGCCAAGGCTGAGATGTCCGGCCAGCCAGTCGTACATTTTAAGGCCGATCGTATACTTTATGTTTTCCCAGGCGTTGAAAGTGGGGATAACGAAGCTGAGGTTACGGACGAGGTGGGGGGCGTTGCGGGCAAGGCGGCCACGTTCAATGCTGGCTTCTCTTACCAGGGACACATCGCCCTGTGCCAGGTAACGGACACCTCCATGTACGAGTTTGGTGCTTTTACTGGAAGTGGAGGCCGCGAAGTCGGCCTGTTCCAGCAGCAGGGTACGATATCCTCTGGTGACAGCCTCCAGGGCGGCACCGAGGCCGGTAGCACCACCACCGGCCACAATAACATCCCATGGCTCCAGGTCTTTTCTCAGGGCTGCAACGATAGCTTCTCTTTTCATAAACGAGTTTTCGATTCCTACAAATTACTGCGTAAATATCTACCTCACAAGCATTCAGGGCATATGCCCCAAAAACTTAACGGACAGGTAAAGGAAATGTTCTGGCGTGTCAAACATTTAGGCATAAAAAACGTTCCTGTAAGGGATATCATCCGTTCCCACACTATTCATATGTCCATTAAGGTTATATCCATATTGCAGCGTTGCTGCCGGCCCTTGCTGGTGTTCCTTCTGCTGATCATCACCTTACCCCTCAGCGCGCAGCGCAAAAAAAACACCCCCATCCCCGGCACTATTCACATGGTGACCATAGACAGTGCCACTATCCGCAAAAATATCAGCAAGCTGGCCCAGGACACCTCCAAACTCAAAAAATCTGATACCGCTGTTGCAGTTATCATCAGCCGGATAGAAAGTTATACGTTGCTGCTCAATCAGCTGATGAGCAGCCTGCGCCGCGGATTCGACACTGTAAACATCAGTAAGGAGATACCGCTGATAGATACATCCCTGGCACTTATCCGCGAGAATATCGCCGGGCTGGGGCGTACTCCCAACGTCAACGATATTTACACCAACAAGGTGATGCTCGAACAACTACAGCGTAAACTCAGCGGCTGGCAGAACAATCTCTTTTCGTATTATAACCAGCTGGTAGCCATCAACGACACGCTACATTCCCTGCGCCAGGATACCTCCATGCGCAGTATTCCAGCAGAAGATGAGTTATATGGCTTCTACATAGGACAACTCACCCGCCTGATCGTCAAATACCGGTCAGTAGACAGTGCCAATAAAATCAACCTGATCAAAATAGGGCTGTTGCAAAACAAGATCGCCAACCGCTATATTGATGTGTCCAATCTGCTGGAAGACAGTGATTACCGGCTGGAGCAGTTTTCTGCCGATATGTTTTCGAAGGACTACCGCTACATCTGGAAACCGCATCGCGACAGTATCAACCCACTGGAATTTTTTCCGGTAGTACATCGTTCTCTTCACAAAAGCACCCGTGTGCTGACCATCTTCTTCTCCATACAGTGGCCGATATTCATCGTATGGATACTCCTTGCCACCCTCTTTGCCTTATGGATACGGAGTAATGTGCGTCATGTGCGGCGCAACCATCCTGAACAGGAGGCGGAAGCCATCCTGCAGCATGCCCGGTATGTACACCGGCATCCGATAGCCTGCACCATTATTTTCGTGACTACATTGTCATCGGTACTGTCTGTCCGCTACCCTATCCTTTACACCGAGATCATCTGGGCGCTCACTATGTTTGCGCTCACCTATCTCTTCAAAACCGATCTACCCAAAACACTGTTCCGGCATTGGCAACTATTGATGGTACTGCTGTTCGTTTATTCTCTCAACAACCTGCTGATAGAAGTAACTTATGCCGAGCAATGGGGCCTGCTCATCAGCGCTGTTCTCTGTATATTGCTGGGTTTCCGCCTGTTGAAGGAAACCACCCTCATTAGTTTTGCCCAGCCAAAATATACCCGGCCTGTTATCAAGATATTCATCGCCACCAGTGCATTCTCCCTGTTGATGGTACTGCTGGCACGTGTAGGCAGCGCCAAGATTTTCGGGTCCAGCGCGGTTGTGAATACTGTTATGGCCCTGAACCTTTATGTACTGGTGAAGATATTACTGGAAGCGGTTTTTCTCCAGGTAGAAGCCAACAAAAACTCCAGCACTTTCATCTCCTTTATGGACTACCAGGATGTGCAAACCAAACTGAAGACATTCCTGACCGCGCTGGCTTTCGTTGGCTGGCTCATCATCGTAGCCCGCAACCTTTATCTGTATGATGCTATTTCTGCCGATATCAGCCAGTTTCTTTCTACCAGTCGCCATATCGGCAATTCAGACTTCACCTTCAGCAGCGTGATCATTTTTGTGCTGGTCATATGGGTTGCCTTTGTAGCCTCCCAGCTGATCGCCTATATGTTTGGCAATACCGGCCAGAGCGCCACCCCGACACAGAAACCACGGTTTGGCTCCACGCTGCTATTGCTGAGGCTGGCCGTACTCGCCGGCGGTATTCTGCTGGCCTTCGCCGCCTCTGGCATACCCATGGACAAACTCACGATCGTTATCGGCGCCCTCAGCGTAGGCATTGGCTTCGGTTTACAGAACATCGTCAACAACCTCGTATCCGGTATCATCCTGGCTTTTGAAAAACCTATAGAAGTAGGTGATGTGATAGAGGTTGGTCCCCGCTCCGGTATTGTAAAAGAGATAGGTATCCGTTCGAGTAAAATCTCCGCCTATGACGGTTCTACCGTTGTAGTACCCAATGCCGACCTCATCTCCCAACAACTCATCAACTGGACCCTGACCAACCGTGCCCGTCGCGTCAACTTCATGCTGGGCGTAGGTTACGGCAGCAATATCGAACAGGTGACCGCCATCATCAAAAGCGCCTTCACCGACCAGGAAGGGATACTCGCCTCGCCAGAACCGGTTGTACAGCTGTCCCAGTTCGCCGACAACGCCATCAATTTCCAGGTGTATTTCTGGATCTCCGACCTCGGCAACGCCGGCGCACTACAAAGCCGGGTGCTGACTTTTATCTATGACGCTCTCAACAAAGCCGGCATAGAACTTCCTTTCCCACAACGTGATCTGCATATCCGCTCCATCGAAGAAGAAGTGCTGCTCAAGTGGAAAGGTGCTGCCACAAAGGATTCCAGCACCCCATCAACCGAAGCAGCCGATGATCAGGAAAAAAAAATATAAAAAAAACGGACTGTACATTTTGATTTTTCATTTATTAGCCGTTATCTTTGCACTCCCGTTTTGAGAATGACTGTTCAAGACAGACGGAAATGGCGAGGTAGCTCAGGTGGTTAGAGCACAGGATTCATAACCCTGAGGTCTCGGGTTCAAGTCCCGATCTCGCTACGAAAAGTTAAAAAATCCCATAGAATCAAAATTCTATGGGATTTTCATTTTGTATCTGTTTTATGTGTCGTATCTAATATGCATGTCGGCTATAATTAGGTTAGCAAGTATTTTTAAGGCCAGTAACCCACCTACTTTAAAATCATCTTTCATATTTCATCAGTTACTCAATGATAAGAGCCAGAAGATTTATTAAGTGCCCAACTAAATAGATCTTAGCAATTATTTTATAGAAAAGCCCATTACAATACCTTAAAGACTTCTTACAAGGTAGCTTCAGGGGAATATAGACCAAGGTAAGTCAAATCACAAAAATGAAAATTCAATAAACAGCCCCCTGCAAGGAACTCTATTATCCCTGGTATGTAGGACTTATCATTTGAATTTTCCGTAAATGCCTCCAGTATTCATCTTGCCAATTCATTAAATTCCATCTATTTTCCTTTCAAGACAAAGGATGGTTATTCAGATTCCTTCTATGCTCATATTATGGGTGATATGTTGAATTTTTATAAAAGTGCATCTGTTAAAGGGATTAGCTCATTCCTAGAGAACAAACGGAAAATCAACTCTGGTATTCTTCCTATAAATCTTATTGATGTAATAGAAGTGAATGATTATATCCCGATAGTCGAGCTAGAAGAAGTCTTATCAAAAAATATAGTTCATTCCAAATAGTAAAAAATTAATTGAATCGCTTGCTGAGTTATCGGATGAGGAGCGAAGACAAAAGATATTGGAATACAATATTGAGGTAACTAACAAGATAAACAAAAAAAAGAAAAGTGAAAATATAATTGATTTAGGTTTGAACATCCTAATGGATTCAGCAGGAGCAGCAACAGGTTATGTTGCTTTAGGAACAACTTTTTCAATGTTAAAAATGGCGATGCAGATAAGGCAAATATTCATTATTTAACAAAAATAAATAGAGTCGCGCGAGTTAAAAGAAATATCCAAACGCAGCTTACTAACCAAGCAACTTAAAGACAACAGGTCTGATAGGAATGAGTTAAATAACTCGCCCGATCTCACTACAGGTTAAAATCCGAAAATCTTTTACAGTAAACGGTTTGCGGATTCTTTGTTTTAATGCGGTACCTTTCTACCAGCATATTAGTTGACCATCTTTTTATATCTTTCCTAAAAAATATTATCTATGGGATTTTTTTCAGCGCTACTGGGCAATGCAGGAACAGTCAGTCAGGAAGAACTAGCAAAGGAATATGGTAAACTGCTGACTGATACAGAAGTGATAGAGTTAGGCTTTAAGTTGTTCAGGGATACTTTTATTTTTACGAACAAGCGGTTGATATTAGTGGATAAGCAGGGCCTTACAGGTAGTAAAACGGAATATAAAAGTGTGTCGTATAAGAGTATCAGCCGGTTCAGCGTGGAGACAGCCGGTACTTTCGACCTGGATGCGGAGCTGAAGATCTGGGTGAGCAGTGAAGCAACGCCCAGTATTGTGAAGACGTTCAATAAATCAGTGAATGTATATGAAGTACAGAGAGTGTTGGCACATCATGTATTAGGATGAGTACTATTAATCCCTCTCTTTTTTAAAAAATCCGGCTCACTTTAAGAGCCGGATTTTTTGTTTACCGGAAGATCAGTTTATGTGAATTTGAGATATCAAAAAACTGCTAAAGCATTATGGCGCAAATTTATTAGCATGGCTGAAGAGGCTTACTGTGTGTGGTATTTAATTCAAGAAAACCGGGAATCATTGCCATCAATAAATTAGTTTTCTTTGTTAATGCGGTATGCATTGTTCCGGGTAATATGGCCAGTTGTGAAGCGGGCATTGATAGCTCACCAATACTACCACCTCCCAATAGTTTATACAATTCCACAACATGCTCCAGCCGAACAATATCTGCATCACCAGCGATAATCAATGCAGGAGCCTTAATTTTTCGAATATCATCGACTGACCACTCCTGTATCTCTTTGTTAAATACGGTTACTTTCGCAAGGTGCTGAGACCAGTCCTGTGGCTGCGGAGCAGTGTTTAGATATTCTGCCTCATAGGGAGTACCCTTCATGCCTTCGGTGGTAAGCAAGGCTTCCAATCCTATGAGTTCCGGATGGCGCCCACTGCTATTGAAGGTAACGGAAGCCAGGATAAGTTTACTGACAAGAGCTGGTTTGCGCATAGCAATCTGCAGTGCGACTCCCGCTCCGGTACTGTATCCAAAAATATCTGCTTCTCTAATATTCAAAACATGCAGTAATTCAATAACGTCATCTGCAAATTGCTCATAAGAAAGCGGGCGTTCCGGAATATCAACCGTATGTCCATAGCCCTGAAATTCAAGGGCAATGACCTGCCTGCCTGTTGCCAGTAGCGGGATCAGGTTTCCGAAGGCAGTACTGACTCCGGAGACTGCCCCGGGCAAGAGAAGAAGCGGTTTTCCTTGTCCATGCACTTCGTAGTACATTTTCAGTCCGTTTACATTTGCATAGCTTCCACGGGTTTCTATAGTACTCATTAGCTTTGGGTTTGTTTGTTACAAAGCTCGGAAGCGACGGGCAAACAATTCTTGGTCTACACCAAGATCAAAATTTCACCTGATTGAATAGCTTGCTAAAATTCGTCGGGTCTATACCCAGATAGGAAGCAATATACTTGTGTGGCACCAGATGCAGCAGTTGCGGGCTTCTCTGGCAAAATGCCCTGTACCGTTCTTCTATGGTCATAGCCCGCAGGTTAATATGAAGGTCAACCATGTCTGCCAACATAGCTTCGATCATTCGTCTGAAGAGTCTTTCTATTTGCTGGGATTGGTCAAGCAGCTTTTGTAGCTGTTCATAACTGATATACTCCAATTCACTGTCTGTCAAACAGGATAAAAAGTATTTGGAAGGTACCTGAAACGAAAAGGATTCGGCGATGGCGCATAAGAAAGGGAAATAGCTGAAGTCAATGACATAAGTTTTGTCGCCCTCGAAGTAAGCCATTTGTACTCCGCTTTTTACAAAGTAAAGGTCCCGTTGGATCTGTCCGGGCACAGTAATGAAATCTCCTTTTTTAAATGAGCGGAGTTGCAGATTTTCTGTCAGCAAATGATAATCTGCCAAACTGATATCGTGAAATTGTCTGAAGTAATGGTAACGTTCCATAAAATCTAATCATCCTCCCTGTAATCAAAAGTCTACTTCCCCTAAAAAGAGTTATTGATCTATAAAGCAGCTCCCTGGATCAACAATATTTTACTCACGGACGCATCTTTGAGATGTAAAAAGTGTTCTCGTTCCTTGTCCTGTTTAAATGCATCAAAATCCTTTTCTGTAGCGAAACTCACAAGGTGTATCTCATAAGGCATTTCCTGCTCACCGGCTATCAGTTGTTCTTGTGAAGGCCTCAGCCTTAACAGTAATTTACCATGATATTTTTCCAATAAGCCCAAGGCCAAATCTTCAAATTGATGGAACGTCTCTTCTTTCCCAGGATGTATGTAGATAAGCTGCGTTAAATAAATCATGGTACAAAGGAGATTCGTGAAATAAATGTTATGTCACAAAATACTGTTTTTATAAAAAGATCAGTATAAGGATAACGTATTTTTTCCACTCAGAATGGCATAACACTCCAATGATTCTATGAGGCACCGTTTTTTATACTGTTCTCAAACCTTACTGGTAGTCTTCCTGGCTCTTGTTTTTGCAGCTTTCTTAGCAGCAGCAGAGCGTTCGGACTTACTCCGTTTTGAGGCCGCGGCATGAGCCTGACGTGAGAGCGCGGTGTGGGAAGCCGCAGCAGTGCTTTCTTTCTTCAAAGCCTTCTCTCTTGCCTCTGAACGTTTTTTTGAAATCGGTTCATGCTTCTGACCTTTTTCATAGGCCCGTTCTGCACTTTTCCGGGTCTTTTCAGATACGGTCCCGGCTTTCGGAGGTTTTAGTTTTACTCCTGCGCGACGGGCTTCTGACAGGCCTATTGCAATAGCTTGTTTCGCCGATCTCGCTCCATGCTCACCTCTACGAATTTTTTTTATCTCCTCGTGTACAAATTCACCCGCTTGTGTGCTGGGAGATTTCCCCTCACGTTTTGCTTTTTTTGCTCGTTCAATTGTTTTCTTTTCTGGCATAAAATAACTTTTTTATATGGTAAAAGTATAAAAGCGCCCCAGTCAGTCGGAATCTCTGTGTATTACTCAGTTCGTCTATCTCTTTCATTTAATTCCCTTAACAGGGTCATCACCTCCTCATCATCAATCTGTCTAAAATTCTGGTAGAACCTCCCTACCGCGTAGAAAGGGGCAGGTGTATACAAACATATAAACTCATCCACTTCCCTTTTGATTCGCTCCGTGGCTTCCTGAGAAGCAACAGGAACGGCCACTATCAGCTTTTTGGGTTGCTTGTTACGCAGCATTCTCAAGGTGACTAAAATAGTTCTGCCTGTTGCAATTCCATCATCGATCACGATGGCTGTTTTGCCCCTTATATCCATGGGCTCCTCTCTACCCATGAATCTCCTATAACGCTCTTTTAGCTCAAGGCGGATAAGATCAATTTGTACTTTAAGGTATTCATCGGGTATGTTGTCCCTCTCATCTATGAAGGCATCTTCTAATCCCACTGCACCGATAGCATACTCTTCATGCAAAGGGTGACCTATTTTTTTGGCCATCAACAAGTCCAACGCAAAATCCAGGTGCTTAGCCAGGTAATAGCCTATTGGAACGCCTCCCCTCGGCACAGCCAGCACTACACCAGTTTCTCCCTTGTACTTTTCTAATTTATCTGCTAACTGCATTGCTGCATCATATCGATCAATAAAGTACATAACAGGTTTTTAAAGTGGGCTGCCAGAAAACTTCCCGTTCCTGATTAAATACCGCTCAAACCAATCAGCAGCGAGATTGGATACGCTGTCCAGGGTTCCGGGCTCTTCAAATAAATGTGAAGCACCTTGTACAATCTCCATTCTCTTTTCACACCGAAGCTCATCATAGGCTTGTTTGTTCAACTCAATGACAGCGGTATCCAGCGAACCGATGATCAGTAATGTTGGTGCTTGTACCTGTGACAGATTTTTTGACAGATCTGGACGGCCACCACGGCTTACCACAGCCTCAATCCTTTTGTTCAGTGCAGCAGCCTGCAAAGCCGCTGCAGCGCCAGTGCTCGCACCAAAATAACCAACAGGCAATTGTCGCAGGGCAGCTTGTTCCATCGACCATTCTGATACTTTTATGAGCCGATTACTCAAAAGATTGATGTTGAAGCGATTTTCAAATACTACATCTTCTGAAGGTGTTAAAAGATCCGTAAGCAGGGTTGCCATCTGATGTTCATTCAGAACATCCGCCACAAAATTATTCCTGGGGCTAAATCGGCTGCTTCCGCTTCCATGTGCAAAAATCACCAATCCTTTAGCAGCTTCAGGTACCTTCAGCATCGCAGTCAGCTGTGGCCCACCTTTCAGTTCAACCTTTATTTCACCATTGTTCGGCATATGAATTATTTTATTATCAATGTTGGTTAAAACAAACTGACCTGGAAGGATTTTTTTGCAATATCCAAGCCATCTTCAGGCCCTATTGATACGCTCGATATACTTAACATTACTTCTTCCTCAGATGAGCATAATTCCAGTTCCGGGCACAAATGTTATTCCTGAGGTACAGCTCATCTCGTATTGCTCATTGTATTTAGTGGTATTTAAAGGACAGATTGCGCAATAAAAACTACAAGTAAAATCTCCCGGCAGGTCCATCCTGGCAGTTAACGCTGTGACAGTTATGATTCGCTTTCGGTGGTACCAATCCTACAGTGCATTTGTTTATATGCCCATCTTCTTTTATCTTATATAGACAACTACAGTATCATGAAAACAAAACCTATACTTAAGCCAGCTTTTTTAATTGCCACCCTCACTTTATCCCTAAGCCTTTCAGCACAGGAGCATCCAATGTTCGACACATTAAAGGTTGACAACAACACCAAACTCATAGGATACTATCCATCCTATGACAAAGCAAAAACTTATCAGTATCTGAATTTCTATCTGGATAATCCTGCGGAAATAAAAACAGTGATGAAAGAACTTACCACAGGTACTGAAGTACAAAATGCAATGGAAAGTTCGCCATTCTTTATCAGCATCATTCAAAACTACACCCTGGTAGAATCCTGGATTGTGAATCCAACCCTGAAAAGTGCCTTGTACGACGGGCACACCTACAAATTTGATATTGAAAAGATTAAAAAGCTCAGTAAGAAATATCCATTTGATTACAAAATGGAAAGGGTTACATTTTCAAATAAGGAAGAATACGAACAGTATTTAGCCAAACAAAAATCTGACACGACTTTTCTTTTTGCCTACCGTCCTCAGTTCAGGTATGAAGGTAGTTTTGAGATACAATTTCCAAACACGGGCACATTCTCCAGTCCTAAAACCATCAGTGATTTTTTAACCCCATTGATCGAGAAGATTGTCCCGGAAAACGAATATCGGGTGGGCTATATACTGGATCAAAAGAACATACATGATCAAAACCAGTTCACCATGACAATCACCGGGAGCAAAAAACTTTTTGACAATCTGAAGGTAGATAACCTGAAAGCCGAAAACTGGAAGCCCACGGTTGAAGAAGGGAGTTTTTTCTATAAAACGAAGTAGGTAGTCTTTTTTATCTGTAATAGGAAGTCACAGCCTCCTGACCGGTATAGTTCGGTCCGGATTTATCATCTGCGCCTACATATGTCAGCCTCAGGTCAATACTTCGAGGCCCTTTACACATCAGTATTTTCTTTCGGGTATTATATGTCATCTCATATTCCCGAAACAGTTTCTTCAGGCATTGATCGTTCCGGTCGTCTTCAATCTTAATGTTATTCAGATCAAGATTAGCTATTAATACACCTTGTTTTCCCAATGTTTTTAAAGCCGTTAGCAATACCTTCAGCTTATCACCGATATAATGCAGTCCATGTACGCAGGTTATCAGATCATACTGGTCATTACTTGTCCAGCTGACCAGCGATCTGATTTCAAATTGCAGACAGTTTATAGTCGATGGAATTGGCTGAAACTGATCAACAAGATCAATTCCCTTTAGTACAACACGATCCTGAAGTCCTTTACCGGCAATAGTTTCGCCGTATTGCAACAATGCATTGCCTTCTCCGCAGCATAAGTCCAGCCATTTTACCTGCTCTTGTTGTTTCAGGCAGTTATTTAAATATGTTTCCGGATTAAAATTTAATTCTTTTTCATAACTGTTTACCCCACTTGCTATCCGCTTGCGGTTCATTCTGTTGTTAGCGACAACAGGGGACCAAATCAGTTCGTTCTCAGATAGTAGCTTCATTACTGTCGGGATTCAGTTGTGATAAGATTTTTCAACCTACCTGCCAATCGTGCTGTAAACAGATCAGCGCCCTTATTATTGAGGTGCATGGTATTATAAAAATATTTTTTGTTGAAACAGAGCTCATCATTGGAGAAATCGAAGAAGGGTATATTGTATTTCCGGGAGAATTGATTGTATAGCTTTAAAAGTTCGTTTCTGTTGGCAATAAACCGTTGACCATCGATATGTTCGGGAGCGTAGAAGAGTACCAGTTCAATGTGGTTTCGGCTACACTCTTTGATAAAATTTTCGAACAATGCAATACTGGCGGTATCGAAGCGGATTTTATATTGTCCATTGTTTCGTTTGGCGTTAACGAAATCATCGTTCCATTCCATATCCATACCACGAAATCCTTTTTGTCTGTATGGTGGAATATCATTTCTAAGGCTACCAGCAATCATATCCATCGTTTCTGTTCTTCCTGCATATCTCATTAAAGGGATAAAATAATCGGTCTTACTAAAACCCTCATACGATGAAGTATACCTGTAAATATTCTCATTCCAGAGCATATACGGCATAAACTGGGTTAGCTGGTATAAATCCGGTCTTTTCTGCAGCGTAAATGCATCTACCGACATGACTATATGCCCCGGCTTGCGGTTATGTTTCAGATATTCCAGATGACGAAGATATTGCAACCAGAAGTTATGACCATCGATACCCAGATTGTATACACGCTTGTGCAGGGAATCCTCTATGATGGCTGGGTTGATCTGCACCCATGCCCGTGAGGAACCGTATACTGCAATATCACAGTCTACCCGGCCATCATATATGTCCCGCATCACCTCCAGTTCACCTATATCTCCATTTGCGTTTTTCAGGCCACGGGACAAGAGTATATCCAGCGGATACATTAAAGCAATGAGCGGAAATATGAATAAAAATACTTTCAGTAGAAATTTTTTCATGAAGACCTTAAAATTGGAAATAGATGAACTGTTGCTCTTTTCCGGCGAACCAGAAAACAGCTATTACCACAGCATAATAAAAAGCATATCTGACGGGCTTCTTCCAGTTCAGCCCCAATGTTTCGATTGCATACCTGTTTTCTCTGCCACACCACTCTACCAGCATAAACAGCGTAATCAATACCAGCTGAATCACCACGGCGTGGCCGGATTGGATATCCGGTTTACTAAACAGCGACCAGGAAAACATTCCTGACAAATAGGAAAATGCCGCTTCTATACTTTTTGCTCTGAAGAATACCCATGCTATCACGGTCAGGCTGAATGTAAGCGAAACATTGAACACATCTTTAACGGAAGGAAGCAGTTTTCCCTGGGCTACTGTTTCCAGGTTATTTCTGTTTTTGCTGGTGAGTAATAAAGGCAGAAAATAAAGCGCATTTAGTGCTCCCCAGGCGATAAAAGTCCAGTTAGCACCATGCCAGAAACCGCTGACGATAAAAATGATGAATGTATTCCTTATTTTCATCCACGTGCCACCTTTACTACCTCCCAGCGGGATATACAGATAATCGCGGAACCAGGTGGAAAGTGAAATATGCCAGCGTCGCCAGAATTCAGCGATATCACGCGAAAAATAAGGGAACGAAAAATTCTGCAGCAGCTCTATTCCAAACAGTCTGGCTGTACCCAGCGCTATATCGGAATAACCGGAAAAATCTCCATAGATCTGAAAAGTGAAAAATATGGCACCTAGTGCCAGGCTGCTGCCGGAATGATCAGCGGGGTTGTTAAACATCTCATTGGCAAATACAGCACAGTTATCAGCGATCACGATTTTTTTGAATAATCCCCAAAGGATTTGCCGTAAGCCATCCACTGCCTTTGCATAGTCGAATGTTCTTTGTTTTTTGATCTGAGGTAACAGATGGGTGGCTCTTTCTATAGGCCCAGCCACCAGCAACGGAAAGAAACTGACAAAAACAGCATAATCCACAAAATTACGTTCTGCTTTAATTCTGTCCTTGTAAATATCTATTACATAAGACAAGCCATGAAAAGTATAGAAGGAAATTCCAACGGGAAGAATTATTCGCAATGTCCACGGATTGACTTGTATCCCTGAACGGGCAAGCGCATCTGCAAAAGATGCTATAAAAAAGTTATAGTATTTAAAGAAGAACAGGAACCCCAGATTTACAATAATACTGATCCAGAACCAGGTTTTCTTTATGTTGACGCTTTTGGCATCGGACATTTTCAGCCCTGTATAATAGTCCAGTGACGTTGAGAAAACCAGTAAAAAGAGAAAACGCCAATCCCAGCATGCATAAAAGAAGTAGCTGGCCCCCAGTAACAACATATTCTGGATGGTTAGATTTCTGTTTGCAACAAACCAGTATAGGATGAATACTATAGGCAGGAATATAGCGAATCCAATAGAATTAAAAAGCATTACACAAGATGTTGGTTGCGGTGCGGCTACATGACTCTTATGAGCGCTGGCATAAGGTCAGATAACCAGCCGATTTTGGTTAATTGCCGGCAAATTAATCTAAAAAATACATCTGCAACAATTTTAACCTCCCTTATCTTTTTTACTTATCCAGCCTGATCAGCCGCACATAATCTATCATCTTCTGGTTCACTGTTTCATTCATGTTGATAACTGCCTGTCGCAGCACTTCTACCGGTCTGCACCGAAGAGGATTGTCCTGTGCAGACTAATTTTTCACGCTATTTCCATAAACAGTTGGGAGTGACACCCCCAGCTTATATCAATAGCCTGGAGAAAGAGCCGTGAGTTAAACTCAATCGTGGTTACATGGAAGAAGTGTCTGTTTCCTCCTTTAAGATGTAACTTGTACTTCTTCCTCCTGATGGCCCTTTAATCAATAGCCCGCGCTCTATTAAATCCTGGATATCACGAATCGCTGTGTCATGTGATGTTTTGGTAATTGTAGCCCATTTGGAAGAAGTCAGTTTTCCATGAAACCCATCCAATAATCTATTCAGCATCATTTTTTGCCTATCGTTAATAGATTTTGTAGCCGGATTCTCCCAAAACTTTGCTTTTCTGATCACAGCAGCCAGTGTATTGTCAGTCGCTACGATAGCGCGATGCAGACAACTTAAAAACCATTCCATCCAGGCAGTAATATCCAGGGTGTCTTTTTGTGTTTTTTCCAGAATATCATAATAATCATTCCTTTCGATTCTAATCTGTGCTGACATACTATAAAAGCGCCGGGGGCTTCCATCAGCTCTTGCGAGTTGCATATCGGTGAGTGCACGTGCCATACGTCCATTTCCGTCATCAAAAGGATGTATTGTTACAAACCAAAGATGGGTAATAGCTGCCTTTATTACGGGGTCTATCTTTTCGTCTTTATTAAACCAATCTATAAACCGGGCCATTTCTATATCCAGTATATCAGCATCCGGAGCCTGAAAGTGTACTTTCTCCCTTCCCATAGGGCCTGAAACCACCTGCATAGGGTCATCCTTACTATTATTACGCCAGGCGCCGACAACAATTTTATGCATACCGCTGCGCCCTGTAGGGAATAATGATGCATGCCATCCAAACAGACGTTCATCGGATAGAGGAAGAGCATAATGTTGTGTTGCGTCCAACATCATCTCCACAACTCCTTCTACATCCCTGTCAGCCGGGATAAGGCCAGCAACTTCTATCCCCAGGCGACGGGCAATAGAGGAACGTACCTGATCATGATCCAGTATCTCACCTTCTATCTCACTCGATTTCAGCACATCCATCGTCAGGGTCTGGAGAGTGGCTTCTTCCTGCAAGGGAAATCCCCACCCTTCCATCCTTCCAAGCAGTTTTCCTTGCCGATAGCGCACCTCAGCCAGTAGTGCAACAATTTGCTCATTATCCCAATGAAAGTCAGGCCGTTGTTTCAATTGATAAATAAACATTTTGCCTAGAATATAACATTTTTTCTTTGCAACAGCGGCCTAATCTACGCAAAACATGCGTAGATTAGGCCGCTTATTCTTCGCATCATCTTCTCAATTCACTTCTGCCTTCACCTTCTCTCCTGCTCTTACTTTAACATCAGTATATGAAATCATGTTCCCGCTATTGTCTTTCCGATGACTGGCGCGTCTGGCTGTCTGATGCAGGATAATTTTATCATAATTACCTGCAAAGGCAGCTCTCCATAACAGTGGTTGTTTCCCCTTGTTGTGGAAGATGGTTCTCTTATCAGCATGGTTGACCATAATGGTCGTGTTTAGTATATGGAGGCCGTCCAGGGTGGTATTGTTTCCTGTAGCTCCGCGGTATAGGGTTGTAATACGCTGACTGGGCGCATCAGGCTCTATTCCCATCAGTCCACTGACGATGCCTTCCACTACGCCAAAGGATACTTCCGGATATTCCCTTCTGGGTGTGGCTTTATCTGTAAGTTGCAGGATATAGTCAGTGGCTTTTTGCCAGTAGCCCTGCTTATACAGTATTACAGGGAGATAGGACGTAGTTTCCACATTCCAGGGTGTGGAAATAAGATGAGTGATTGTTTGACGGCTTCTGGCGGTATCTTTCAGGGCATCGAACCAAAGCAGGAACATTTCACCTTCACCCGTTCCGAATTGCCCTGCACCGTTATACCAGGTATAATAACGGGAAGCCTTTTCATTCCACCAGTATTGATCAATTTTTTCCCGGTACTGTTCTGCCATCTGTTTGTACAGGGCGGCTTTTGCGGTGTTTCCCCGTAAGCTTAAGATAGATGAATACGACAGTAATCCCCGGTAAATAGTGGCGATCAGGTCTACACCTGCTTTCAGGTCTGGTACGTTTTCCACATAGGATGCCAGGCCACGGCAGCGATGAAAATAATCAGCCTTGTTAAAAGGTGCCGGGGCATTGGGATGCAGCGGACGTGTCAACAGGGAGTCTGCCTGTAAGTTCCATTGATGGATGTATTCATGGATGGTTTTCTCAAAAAAATTGACAAACACCGGTTCTTCTATGTAACGTTTGTCGCCTGTCCAGGTATACAGTTTCCAGCAAGCGAAGATGATATCAAAGTTGGCGTTCAGGTTATACCAGAATTCTTTATCGTTCCGATAGTCTTCCGGTGCAGGTTTTCCGTATTTATTGATTTCCCAGAAAGAGCACCAGTCTCTGCTGGCGGCAATATTCCGGGCGAAGGCTGTCAGCATGTTCCGGTTTTCCTTGTCCAGGCCGCAGATGGCGGCGCCGATGGTCTGATGTGCCACATCACGCATACAAAAAGCGTTGCGGGATGGCAGGGCGGCTTCATACCAGGGTCCTACAGGGTCGGCGGGGTTGCCCCGGTAATGTTGTACCATTTGGAAGGCCCAGTTACAGGCCTGCTGCATAGCGGTATCGGTGGTGGTAAAAGTGGGGCCCTGCGCCTGCACAGCGATGCTGCAACAGGTGATCCACAGGGCCAGTAAGTGGTTTTTCATTTGTCTTTGCTATTGCTTTAATCTGAACATCACTACATCATGCGGTTTTATAGTAGCGCTGAAAGGTTTTTTGGTAGTGCCTTCGTTTTTACCTGTCCATACATTGTACAGGGTGTACTGAATGTTTGTATTTAAAGTATGATGAAAGACATTGTCTACTACAGGTGTTTGTTTCCAGTTGAAGCTGACAGCTGCATCATGGCTGCTTCTGTTCAGGAAACAAACGGCCCAGTCACCATGCTGTAATGGTTTGAACCATATCTGCAGACTGTCTTTATCTGAATATTTAAATCCCTGTATCCCTAGCGGGTCCTGGTCGATGGCGATGATATCTTTATTCGTAAGGATCTCTTTTGTTTCCTTTGTCATTTTGCGGATATCATTGCCGGCCATCAGCGGAGCTGCCATCATGGCCCAGAGGGAGAAATGGGTCTTGTCTTCTGCATAGGTCATCCCGTTGCCTACTTCCAGCATATCCGGATCATTCCAGTGGTCAGGACCGGCGTAGCGGCGCAGGGAATCCTGGAGATCGGCGATACGCATAACGCTCAGCGCATCCCAGGTGCCGTGGCTATGTACAGAGTCGAAAACCTGGTAGATGTCTTCCGTGGTGCGCCAGAGCTGACCTACAGGGGCACCCCATTCCCAGGGTTTGTTGACACCCCATTCGCAGATGCTGAAAATCATAGGGCGTCCGGCTTTGCGCAGGGCATTGCTCATAGTGGTATAAGCCTCTTTGGCGTTGATGCCGTGGGTATTGCACCAGTCGTATTTCAGGTAGTCGATGTTCCATGCCGCATAGTTGCGGGCATCCTGATACTCGTAACCACGTGTACCCGGATATTTGGCGCAGGTTAAAGTACCGGCACAGTTATACATGCCGAACTTCAGTCCTTTCGCATGAACATAATCCACTACCGCTTTAAGACCATGTGGAAATTTCTTTGGGTCGGGGACCAGGTTTCCGAGGCTATCCCGCTCCATGGTCATCCAGCCGTCATCGAGGACCAGGTAGTTGTAACCGGCGTCTTTCATACCGGAGGAAACCAGCACGTCCGCCATTTCCATGATCATTTTTTCATTGATGGCAGTCTGAAAAGTATTCCAGGTGTTCCAGCCCATCGGTGGTGTTGGGGCCAGCCCTTCAAATTTCTGTGCCGCAGCGGTATTGGCCATCGCCAATGCCAGCATGCCTATCAGCAGTTTTTTCATATTTTATGAAGATGATTTACGTATTTAATCCCTGCAACTATTGATGGCTTTTTCCCTGACGGAACAGCCCAGGAAGGCTTCAGGCCCGATACCCAGGAACCGTGGGGTTCCGGAATTGTTTACTACCCTGCCACCCATAAAATCACGGTACCAGTCCATCCAGGGGAAGGTATAGTTATACATTTCCGCAGCGTGTACCACCAGCCCGTCACCAGCTTTGCGCGGGAGTTGCAGCCCTTTGTCCTGGTAGAAATTTTCACCTACTGTATGCAACCATTCATGTACCCATACACCGGGATCATTGGTTTTGTAGTAGCTGATTTTGTTGGTGATACTGGTACCGGCATCAAACTTCACTGTGACATAACCTGTTTTGATATTTTCTTTCAACGGGTTTGTCCAGGCCAGGCCGAAGTAGCCGCTCTTAAAGCTACAAGCAGCCTCACTCTCCCGCCAGAATACAAACACACAATCGTATGTTCCTGGCTGTATTTGAGGCAGTATTCCTGAAATAGTAGAAGGTTCGGCCGTAAACCAGTTATCATTTGAGCGTGTAAGCGTTACCGGTAGTTCAATATCTTTTCTTTCCACATCCCAGTGGATGGTATTGTAAGTATATTTCTCAAAGTGTTGTTGCAGACTCCACTGAAAGAAACCATACCCCTGGTCCAGTTCATCTTTGGAAAAGTGGGTGCTGCATTCACCGCTGGTGGTGATGCCTTTGGTTTCGTATAGTCCTATCCAGAGGGCTTTCCATACCTTGGGGGCGGGCTTGTCTGTCATAACGAAGGCTACTGAAGCAGCACCGGTGACATTCACTTCTTTACGCAGGTACTGATATGAATTTTGCAGTGCCACGCTGATGATATGTTTTCCGGCTGTTACTGCAATGGTGCCAGGCGCCTGTTTACCAGTATATGCACCATCGACGTATACATAACCGGCTTCCGGCGCTGACACGGAGAGCTGTATCTGATTGTCTGACCCGTTACTACCGGCCGGGGCGCTGCTTTTTTTGCAGGCGCCCAGCATTGCCAGTAATAGTATCAGCATGCATCGCTTTTTCATGCTACCGCTTTAATGGTTATTATTTATATCCTGGATTTTGAGGCAGATTGGTTCTTCTGATTTCTTCGCGCGGGATAGGCAGCAGGTAATGTTGTGGCTTAAATGCCCTGTCCTGTACCTTAACGTAGGCGTAGGTTTTGGAGCCATCCGGATTTTTAGTGATGACTATGCCGCCCAGTGGTTTGTTTTCTGTGTCGTCTGCAATTTTCCAGCGGCGTACATCATAATAACGATGGCCTTCCAGGCACAGTTCCACCTGTCTTTCGTTTTGTATTTTTTTCTGCAGGCTGGAGCCGGCGAGGCTTCCGGGCAGATCATTCACAATACCGGCGCGGTGTCTTAACAGGTCCAGGTATTGCCGGGCCACGTTTTCATGACCGAGATTAAATTCTGCTTCTGCATAGTTCAGGTATATTTCTCCCAGCCGGGCGATGACCCAGAACTTATTTGTCTGCAGGTCTGTGTTATAGTTGTAGGTAGTATCCTGGTATTTCCGGAAGCTGTATCTGGTGAGACTGGCATTCCAGGTGTCCCATCCCTTCGGGGAGTCGAGGCCACCTTCATATGCTTCCACCACATTGCTATGTCCTGCGCTGTAACGGTCTTTGCAGAAATCGGGACGACCGAATGGTCTGCCATCGTAGATGATATCGTTGTAGAAACGAGGATCGCGGTTGGTATAAGGATTTTGCGAATCGTATCCGGAAGCAGGGTCTGTGATATCTTTACCATCCGCAGTACCAAAGGCATCTACCAGGTTCTGGCTGGGAGCAAAGGATGACCAGCCATGGAAACCATTGGGAGCAAGGAACATTTCCACACCCTGAAAAGCATCCCAGCGGTATTGTTTGTTACCGCCGCGGGTCATGATGAGTTCTGTGTTCTGGGAGGTGAAGAGGGTAGCATAACTGCCGGTATACAGCTGGTAAACAGGCATGTCAATCACTGCTTTGGCTGCGTCTGAAGCCAGCTGCCATTTCTGTTTGTCGCCGGAAGGATTCCAGAACGGGCTTGCAGCATATAACAACACTCTTGACTTCAGGGCCAGTGCAGCACCTTTGGTAGCCCTGCCCAGATCAGGAGAACCGGTGCTATAGCTTACCGGCAGCACAGCAGCTGCTGCATCACATTCTGCAACAATAAAAGCAACACATTCTTCAAATGAGCTGCGGGACATTTCAAAATTACTATGCAGGTCAAAAGGTTTCTTTACCAGTGGCACACCACCATAATCGCTGACCAGCCTGAAATAGGCAAAGGCTCGCAGGTAGGTAATCTCCGCTTTCAGCTGGCTGCGCAGCGCATCATCACCCGGTACCCCATCTATCTTAGACAGAAAGAGGTTGCAGTCCTGTATCCTTTTATAGGTTTCTCCCCAGATATCAAAATTCCCCAGATTGTCGGGTGTGAGGGAACCGGTATTCATAATGGACGCATTATAATCATCGAACCGGTTGATAGCTTCATCAGTAGCAGATGATAGCGCCCAGGAGCGGTTGGTCAGGTTATTCCAGTAATGACCGGGATTAGGGAGTATGTTATACTGAAAATCAGCAAATGCTTTTGCCAGCTTTATATCTTTCCAGACAGATTCATCTGAGAATGAATCCAGTGGTACTTTATCCAGCACATTTTTCTGGCAGGCCGCTAAAAACAATACGGTACATAATGCAGCACCTATTCTCCAATATATTCTTTTCACAGTAGTTAGATTTGAAGGTAATGAATATGATATAAGGGCCTTACAGACCGATACTGATACCGGCACGGTAAATCCGGGTCTGCGGATAACTAATACCGGTGATATTATTGGTTTCAGGATCGCGGTTGAATTTTTTCATTTTGTCGATAGAGAAAAGATTAAAACCACTCACGAATACCCTGATATTTTCGATACCGATGCTGCGGTACAGATTTTTAGGGACAGCGTAGGAAATCTGAGCAGATTTCAGCCGGATGAAAGAAGCGTCCTGCAGCCAGAAGTCGGCGTACACGGAGTTCCTGGGATCTTTGGAATTGAAGGCCCGCGGATATTCGGCATTAGGATTGTCCGCTGTCCAGCGACCATCGTATAGCCATTGGGGTGGTGCAATTACTGCACCCTGCATTTGCGGCAGGATCAATTGTTTGGCTTCAGCTTGTCCGGCCCATACCAGATCTACCGACAGCCCCTTATACTGGGCGCCCATAGTGATACCGAAGACTATCTGCGGAGAAGCGGATTCCGGGATACGTACCTGATCATCTTTAGTGATAGCTCCATCGCCGTTTTTATCCACGATCCACAGATCACCGGCTTTTGCACCGGCCATATGCGGCGACTCGTCCACCTCATCCTGTGTATGGTAAATACCTTTTGTTTCGTATACCAGCCAGGAATCAATCGGCAGGCCGGTGCTCTTCTGATAGTCGGGGATATTGGGTGCTTCATCACGGAACAGCACCTTGTTTCTGGCGTAGGTGAAGTTAAATCCGACGTTATATTTCACGGCATGTGCCTGACCATTGTAGTTGACGATAAAATCAAAACCTCTGTTCAGTGTTCTGCCGATGTTCTCGTCTGGCAGTACCAGCCCGGTATAAAGCGGTACGGAAGCATTGCGCGGCGCCAGGATATCTTTGCGGAGGTTACGGAAATAATCGACGGTCACACTCAGTTTGTTATTAAACAATACCGCGTCTATACCGAAGTTACGGGTATCCTGTTTTTCCCAGGTAATGCCGGTATTAGGTACAGAAGCCAGGAAGAGTGCTGTTGTTTCAGTATAGCCGGGCCCGAAATAAGTATAGTAGTTTTTGGGGGAATCAAAATAGTCGGTACTCATATTGCTTGCGAGCGAATAACGGGCGAGGTACAGGTACTTGGCTACATCGTCGTTACCCATCAATCCCCAGGAAGCACGCAATTTGAGGTTATCCACAAATTTTACGTTGTCTTTAAAGAATGGTTCTTCAGAGATACGCCATCCCAGTGATACTGACGGGAACATGCCCCAGCGGCTGTTTTTAGGGAAGTTAAAGGAACCATTATAACGGCCCACCACTTCTGCCAGATACTTATCAGCATAGGAATAGGAAATCCTGCCAAGGTAACTTTCGCGGCCATCCTGCGTAGCACTACCCATGGCGTTCTGATCAACTGTACCGCCGCTAAAAAGCTGGTCGAGCTGATCGCTGAGCAGATTTTTCCTGTAAGCAAGTGTTTTTCTGAAAGAAGAAACAGTTTGCTCATAACCGGCAAATGCACTGATATTATGCCGACCGAAAGATCTGTCGAAAGCTATTTTGTAGAAGTAGGTATTCTCATTATAACTCCTTTCATCCTGTGTGAGGCTGAGCGGAGTGGTGCTGGCTTTCTGGTTGTTGTAGGTATTGGTAGAAAGGCTATAGGTATAGGCATCCCAGGGGCGGTTAAAAATTTTCTCGCTGCGCTGATGGTAATCAAAAGCTGCATAACCACTAAGCGACAAGCCTTTGAGAAGAGCAGGCAGCTGCCAGTCGAAACCTATTTTAGGCTGTACGAAGAGGTCAGTTACATTATCATAGCCCGGCTCAGAAGACGTCATGGTATAGGGATTCCGGCCGTTGGAGACACCAGCAGAAGGCAGACCATTTGTCCAGTGTACAGGGATAAAAGGATACATGCTTACTGTTTCGTGCAGAATGCTCCCGGCAGAATTGGCCGGATACGTCCGGTCTTCTTTCCTGGCGGCAATATCAAGTGTGAGCTTCAGATTTTTGGAGATGGCCGCATCGATATTGGAGCGCAGGTTATAGTTTTTGAAGTTTTCGTCGCTGTTGCGCCAGTTGCTTTGTTGTGACAGGTATTGGCCGGATAGGAAAAACTTGATGGCTTCGCTGCCACCTCTTACAGAGATGCTGTGATTGGTTTGTGGTGCATTTTTACGGAAAACGGCATTTTGCCAGTCGGTGCTGGTATAGTTAGGATCATTACCGGCTTTATATTTTTCAATATCTGCCTGGGTATAGGGAATAGTTTGGCCCTGGTAGCCGTTCAGCTCATTGTAATAAGTCATGTACTGCCAGGAGTTGACACGGTGGTCCATTCTGGTGAGCTGCTGTATATCATAACTGCCTTCGTAGGAGATAGACGGCTTACCGGCCTTTCCTCTTTTGGTAGTAATGAGAATGGCGCCGTTGGCGGAGCGCACGCCGTAAATGGCTGCAGAAGCGTCTTTCAGGACGGTCACACTTTCGATATCGTTAGGATTGAGCCGGTCGATGTTTCTATCAGGGATGCCATCCACGATGATCAGGGGAGCTGTACCGCCGCTGAAGGAGTTGAAGCCTCTGACAGAGAGCTGGGAATTGTCATCGCCGGGACGGCCGGAGCGGTTGTTGGCAATCACACCCGGGATATGTCCGGCGAAGGCGTTGGAAACGTTGGCGGTAGGCACTCTTGCCATCTCCTCTCCTTTCAGGGTCGATACAGAGCCGGTGAGGGTTGTTTTTTTCTGGGTACCGTAACCTACTACCACTACCTCCTGTTGCTGAGATACCAGTCTTTTCAGTACTACGGTAACGAATACACTTTTTCCGATCAGTACTTCCTGTTTTTCCATGCCCAGGAAAGAAAAGATGAGTACGCCGGAAGCATTGTCCGGCAAGGAAAGCTGGAACTCTCCGTTTTCTTTTGTAACACCACCGATGGCGGTACCTTTCAATTGTACGGATACACCGATCAGGGGTTGTCCCTGTTCATCGGTCACCCTGCCTTTGATGGTTGCGGCCATCGCTGCAGGGCGTTCATTTTCCGGGGTGGCGGCTTTCCGGATGATGATCGTTTTATCGATGATCTCGTAGGTGACAGGCTGATTGCGGAAACAGCGCTTCAGCACTTCATCCACCTGTACATTGTTTACTTCAATGTCTACTTTACCGGTGTATTGCAGCAGGTTGTTGTTATAGACAAAGTTATAGCCGCCCTGGCGGCTGATCTCTTTAAATACGGTCCTGAGCGGAGCGTTTTTGAGTGAAAGCGTGATTGTCTGTGCATTCGTGCCGGCATGGACCTGTAGCATGAATACCAGGACAAGAAAAGTTGTCAACTTCATTATCAATCTGATTTTGGCCGGAAATCCCGTTGAATGGCGTGGTAGCAGGCCGTGGCAGCCTTTCAGAAAAGTGGAATTACAAAGAACATTTTGCATACTTTTGTCAAAGTTTGGATGTAAACGATTAGCAGTCCCGAAATGATTGTATAAGTGTACTGATCCAACAATCCACCGGGAAGTGCCGCGAACACAACCCGGTTTTTTATTGCACCATACATCAGGCTTTAGAACGGATTTATTTTTTTACGATGATTGTTTTTTCATTAACGGTGAAATGCACGCCCCCACTCAATTCCAGGAAGCGTAATAATTTTGATAGGGGCATATCCCTGGATATTTCCATACTATAAGTATCACTGATTTTATCTTCAAACACCACCTCTACATCGTACCATCTGCTTATCTGACGCATGATATTTTCCAATGGCATTCCGTTGTACGAGAAACGCCCGTCTTTCCAGGCCATGAGTGTTTCTATATCCGGATGCTCCACGACCCTGATATGATCATTGACCTGTGCCTGCTGACCAGGCTTAAGCAGGGCCACTTTCCCCTGATGGGCCACATTTACGCGACCCTCCAGGAGTGTGGTATTAATAGAGGATTCATCAGTATAGGCGTTTACGTTAAAATGGGTACCCAGCACCTGTACTTCCATTTCCTGTACAGTTACTTTAAAGGGCTGGGCTTCTCTGGCAGTCACTTCAAAATAGGCTTCCCCAGTGAGTTCCACCCGGCGTTCGTGACCGTGGAAGGCGGTTGGAAAATGCAGGGATGATGCAGCATTCAGCCATACTTTGGTACCATCGGGTAGTACGATACGGTACTGACCACCACGGGGAGTGGTCACGGTATTATATCCTACCGCTGCAGCAGACTGATTTACCATATCATAGTCCAGCTGCCCGCTACCTGTTTTCTGGATAGTGGCTCCTCCCTGCCTGGCCAGTGTTCCTTTGATGGCACTGTCCAGTTCTATACGGGTACCATCTGCAAGGGTAAGCATAGCTTTATTACCTCCTGGCGGCACATCTGTTTTGTGATAGGCTGCTATGGGCGCCGTTTTCTGCCGGATTCCTGTTACCCAATATGTGGTAGCACCAGCTATTAAAATGAGCACGGCAGCAGCAGCTTTCCACATGACTGTCCTGCGTTTTATCGGTTGTAGTGGTTGATCGTGTAATGGTGCCTGTTCAGCTGCTTTCTGCAGGATGTTTTGGAAGATCTGATCTTTCCGTGCATCGTCTGCCGGTGCTGCAAAAGCTTTACTGATCAAAGCCTGCTCAATAACCTGCTGTAGCGTTTCTTCCTGTTCTTTCTGCTTCAGATAATGGATCAATTCTTCCAGTTCTTCCACAGCAAGGGTATTATTAAGATATCGTTGTAACAGTTCTTTCAAATGTGTCTGATCCATTTTAGCCGATGGTGCTGTTTTCAATAAAGACACCAGAAAAATGCGGTGGTATGAGTGGTAATAAAAAAAAATTTCAGCGGGTGCGGGCGGCCAGGAAATAGCAGATGAGCAGCATTTCTATGGTCGCGTGGTGGCGGAGATAAGTGCGGATGATATGGAGCGCTTTGTTCATATGGCTTTTGACAGTATGCCGGGAGATGTGCAGGGTGTTGGCAATTTCCTCCTGGCTCAGCCCCTGCTGACGGCTCATACAATAAACGGTGCGTTGTTGTGGTGGCAGCTGTTCTACGGCTTCTTCCACCAGTTTTTCCAGTTCATTGCACAGCAGCTGTTTGTCGGGCGTATCAGTGGCTGCCACGGTAGCCTGAGCATAGTCCAGCAGATGATCGGTAAAAGCTTCGAATTTGATTTTTCTCCTGAATGTGTTAAAGATATGATTACGTGCGATGATAAACAGATAGCCTTCGAAGTTGTCTACTCCTGCCAGTTTTTCCCGTTTCAGCCATACTTTCACAAAAACATCCTGAGCCATCTCTTCCGCCATGGCAGCTGATTTGGTCAGTGCCAGTGCTACACCGTAAACAGTATCCCAGTGCTGGTCAAAAAGTACCCTGAAGGCCCCTTCATCACCCTCGGCCACTTTCCTGAAAAGGGCCTTTTCATCATCATATAGTAGGACGGTTGGCAATTGCTAAACAAATAAAACATACCGGCTTCCTATGAAAAACAGCCAGTGATGCGATTAATATTATGGTTGATTTTTTTCCAAGTTATTAAATTTAGGTGTAAATCAATGGGTTCCCTTTACCAAAATTACCTTCTTCTTATCCGATATTAACTGTCCATAGCCATCTATAAAGTGATCTTTTGCAATTTTTTTATTGAAAAGTATCACCACTGCCGAAAGCCACTACCGCTAACTTTGCGTCCAGACATGGAAGATATTACAGTGAGACCTGTATGGTCTGTTAATGATGCAGCTTTTGACTGGTTATATCCGGAGCGGATACAGCAGCTGTCCAGGCGTCACTGGACGCCGGTAGAGGTGGCCCGGAAATCAGCAAGGTTTCTGGCCGGAGGCGAGGGAAAAAAAATACTGGACGTCGGCAGTGGCGTTGGTAAATTCTGTTTGATAGGTGGCTATCATCATCCGGAGGCTAGTTTTTATGGTATCGAACAACGGAAGGAGTTACATCATTTTGCACAGGCAGCGCAACAACATACCGGTTTGGAAAATGTGCATTTTATAAATGGTAATTTTACCCAGATAGATTTTGATGATTTTGATCACTTCTATTTTTACAATGCCTTCTTCGAAAACCTGGCAGACGAAGGACATATTGATCATACCATGGAATATTCTGCCAGCCTGTATCATTATTACTGCCGGCAAATGTTTCAGGGGCTGTTATATAAGCCTGCGGGAACACGGGTTGTCACCTTTCACAGCATGGAAGATGAGATCCCGCCTGATTATCAGCTCGTAGATGCCAGTGTAGATTTCCTTTTAAAGATGTGGATCAAAAGACCCTGAAAATGTTGACCCTATGTTACGCCATACGGGAAAGAAACGAAATTACAGACACAACCTACGACTGGCTATATTGTTATGTTTCACAGCCGGCATGGTCAATGCGGCAGGGCTTTTCGCCTTTGCCGTACTGACCACCAATGTCACCGGACATGCAGCGTTGCTGGCCCAGAAGCTCGCTACAGGCGACTTCCGGGCCGCCCGCATGGTAGGTTTATGGTTACTGCTGTTTCTGGTAGGTGCATTTTTCTCCAGTTATTGTGTCAACAAAACAGGGCGTTTCAAAAGATGGCGGTATGTGATTCCTATACTTTGTGAAATCAGCATCCTCGTCATGGTAGGCAGCCTGGGCCATACTTTCGATCACAGTATCGTTAAAACTGAATATTTTGCGGGGAGCCTTCTTTTTGCCATGGGCATGCAAAATGCGCTGGTGTCGGCTATCTCCGGGTATGTGGTGCGCACCACTCACCTGACAGGTATGTTCACCGATCTGGGCATTGATCTGTACACGTTGTTATCCACACGACAACATCATCAGACAGATATCCGCAAAAAGGTGACGCTTCGCCTGGTGATTATTTTCTTTTTTCTGGCAGGTGGTATCGTTGGGGGTTATGCTTTTCTGCGGCTACATTATGCCACTTTTTATCTGCCGGCCAGTGTATTGGTGATAACCGTGTTTTACGATCTGTTCCGCATCCGGATGCTAAAGATGGTGCATAAAGTCCGCCGCGCTATGGCTGCCCTGCAATATCCACCAGTCGGTTGATATCGCTGATAATAATCTTCCTGCCACGGGTTTCGAGCAGCCCTTCTTTTTTGAATTCCTTCAGCACTCTTATTACATTTTCTCTGGCGGTGCCTACCAGGTTGGCCAGGTCTTCCCTGCTCAAATCGATGACTACCGGCAATTCCTCTTCTCCCTGTATTCTGAACTTTTCCCGGACAATGATCAGCTGCAGTGCCAGCCTTTCCCTGACTGTTTTTTGCGCAAACATGGTCAGATTATTGACCAATACAGCAAATTCGTGACTGAGCGCAGTCAGCAATCTGGTAGTAAGTAAAGGAGATTGATCGAGTGCACGCAGGAAATCTTCTTTGGAGATAAATGCGATAGTACTGTCTTCTATAGTAGCAGCCGTATCCGGATAACGCTCTTCTGAGAGCACGGCATGATAACCCAGCAGTTGCCCGCTATGGGCCAGGTAAACAATCTGTTCCCGGCCATCTTTATCTGCCTTATATTTTTTTACTTTCCCGTTGACAATATAGAAAATACCCGAAGGGAAAGCTCCTTCCCGGAAGAGGATTTCATTCTTCTTATATTTCCGTTCTTCGCGGTGAGCCATCAGCAGTTCATACACTTCCTGCGGCAGATCGGCGAGCACCGATTCGCTTCTGAAATTCCATTTGTCTATTGGAAAGATGTCCCGGATGCTCATAGCACCCAAAACTAGCATTTTAAAATTAAAAGTTACCTTTGATCATATCCACTACAGATGAGTTTGGCAGGCCTTTTTCCCATTGATAAATGGAATTTTAAATCACAGTCTATTTTAACTGGTCTTCCGGAAGAGGAATACACGTTCCTTTGCTCCCGGATGACAGACCTGCGTTATCATAAAGGGGAAGTGATTTTCAGGGAAGGAGTAATCGCTACCAACATCTTCTATATCAAAAAAGGAAAAGTAAAAAAATACCGGGCAGACGGAACAGGTAAGGAGCAGATCATCTATGTTGCCAATACCGGTGAGCTGGTAGGATATCATGCCCTGCTGGCCGGCGGTATCTATCCTGATTCTGCGGCCGCCATCGAAGACAGTGTGATTGCCCTCATTCCCCGGGAAGATTTTCTGCAGCTATTGAACAGCTCCCCCGTACTGGCACGCAGACTGCTGAAAACACTGAGCCACGAATTTACCGTACTGTCCAACACAATCTCTGCCTTTACCCAGCGCTCCGTCAAAGAGCGGCTTGCCATTACACTGATTGTTTTACGGGAGAAGTTCAAAGATGAGACAGCTCCCGGAGAAGATATTCTGGTACAGATTTCACGCAGTGACCTGGCCAATATGGTAGGCACCGGCATTGAGAATATAGCCAGGTTGCTCTCTTCCTTTAAAGCAGCCGGCATACTGACTACGCACGGCAAAAAGATTTGTATCACCGATATAAAACAACTGGTGGCTATCTCCGGCCAAACATTAGGGTAACTTCCTACTCTTTCCTTCATAAGAGCGACCGGGCGAAATGCTGTATTCCTCTCCTGCAGCGGCCTGGAAAGCGCAGGTGTTTTTTCCGGGGATAATATTAACATTGATATCCACAGCATTATTCTTTCCTTTTATGTTCCAGAAGCCCGGTGCCATGCCGTTCAGTACTACCTCACAGGCCCCGTTGCCAGGGATGGAGAGCTGCAAGGTACTATCTATCATATGGGCACCGATGGGCATCACCACCAGCCGGTTGGCCAGAGAGATCACATAACACTGCGCTGTTTCATAAAAGTGCAGCGGCAATGGAGCAGCTCCTTGCTGCGCCATTTGAAAAACTGTCAGGAAACGGTCCCGTTTATTTCCTTCACTGGGAGATACCATGATACGATATCCATTTGCTTCAGGATTAGCTGCGTTGACAACATACGGAGCCCCAAACGTGCTGGCAGCACTGTCTCCGCCCAGGACCACTGCATTGCGTTTGTCAGCGGATGGCAGGAGCATGTCCACATACGTATAGCCGGTCACGTTATCTTCTTCATTATGGAGCTGGAAACCTGTTGGTGTAAGTGCCGGTTTTTTCAGTGTATTGATCTGCCAGTATTTTTTAAAGGAAGATTGAGCAGTCGTCATATCATCGGTGAGGATGATGGCTGCCGGCACGTCTTCTCTGCCAAGCGACAGAAAACAGAAACCACGGGCATAACTGCTCATCTTATCCGTATAGGCTGCAGTCAGATCAGCCATAAAGTAGCTGTAGGACGGTGTTTGGGTAGAGGGACCATAAGCAGCGGACAACACGGTACCGTAATTAAACCATGGATCAGTAGTAGTTTCCTGCGGGGTAACCGGAAAACGCTGGTTAAAACGGGAGCCACCGTCATTGGCTGTTGTCCGGAACAGCAGCGGTTCTGCAGGATCTCTGGCCAGCATCATGCTATGGGAAACGGAGCGTTTATTGAAATTAAAATCGTAGGGAGTGCCGTAAGACAGATACAGACCAATATCTCCCACCTGCATGCCGTGATAATATATCTGCAGGTTGCCTGCGTCCGCATGCTGATGGTTACCAAAATGATAGCCCCCTCCTTTTATCTGAGCGATTACATCATTGCTGCCGGGAGTATTGTTCCATCCGGTGCGGGCAATCATGCCACCTATCACCGGGCCAAAGTCCCGGGTGAGCGGAAGCGATTGCAGGCTGGTATCGGCTTTCAGCGTGGGATCGTTTACCAGCAGGAATAACACGGGGTTGTCGGGCAGACCGCCCTCTCTTTCAAATTCTCCCTTTATCAGCGGATCGTTGGCATAAGCATAACTGAGGAGCATGGTCTGAGGTTGTTTCCAGTAGCTAGGCCGGCGATGAGCCCTTACGCTGAACATATCCCCATCGTGTAACATGGTACCGTCCGGCAGACGCATGTACAGCCACCAGGAAGGCAGGTTTTTGATATTGTCGTCAAATACGGTCTGTCCGGTCATGCGGTAAAAAAGCCAGGCGGCGTGCATTTCCCATCCGAAGCGATAAGCGCCGTAATCCACGCCCTGATTATGTCTGGGCGAGGCATATTCAAACCGGCGCATGGGCACCAGCTGCTCCAGGATGACGTAGGAAGTATACTGATAAGGCAACGGATCTTCGTCATATATGGCGATGCTCATAGCCAGCAGGTCGCGGTTGACTTGTGCTTCGTTGCCATGGCCGTTGATGGCGCTGTTATCGAAGGGAGGCCAGCCTATTTCCATTTCCCGGGCCAGTCGCATCATGTTTTGATACAGTATTTGTTTTTCCTCCCTGCTGAGCAAATCGTAACACCAGTCGTATACCAATGCCCCGGTATAGATGGCACGGCCTACTTCGCGGGTGATATCCCCATATTTTACATTGCCGAATTCCAGCATGGTGAGGTAGTGCGCCATGAGCTGTACCGCTTCGCTGCCGATGTTTTTGTCGCCGGTCATGAGGTAGTAGAAAGCTTTCATTTCGGCGGCTTTCTCTGCGGCCTCATTGTAAAATATTTCCTGTTGGGGATTGTAGACAAAAGGGAAAGGCCGTAGGGCAGCTTCTTTTACTTTGTTCCAGGCGGGTTGGTTGTCGCCGGTATTGAGCCGGGCCCTGACAATAGGTAATGATTTTTCGTTCAGCCATAACCGGGGTCTTGCTGACGGCGGAATGATAGCGGGTTTATACTGTTGGGCGGCGACAGGCACTGCAGGGGGTGTATATGTTTTAAGTCCGATGGATTGCAGGCGGACACCTTTGGGTAGCCATATGCTGATTTTCTGTTGTTTTCCTTTCAGGTCGAATTTACCGGCTGTCTGGGCGCCGTGGTTCCAGGAATCGAATACGATGCGTTGTGTAGGCCGTTGTTGGTTGACCTGTATTTTCAGGAGTATGGTAGGTACTTTCCCTTGTATTATGAGGGTATCCATGTTTTGTTCGGTGGTGGCCCTGGTGGTCATTTCGTAGGTACCTTCCCGTGGGATGTCTACTATAAAGGTCAGGTCGGGGGTGGTGCGATCGTATGAGGTATTCTTTTTCAGGGTGGCCCATCTGATGTTACCGGAGCCTTTGATGATTTCGGTGGTTTTAGGATTGAAAGCTGCCTTATCAACATTCCATTGTTGCTGTGCCAGGCTGGTGAGCGTTAATAATAATAACAACAGGAAGAAGGCTGATCGGCTGCAATTTTTCATGGTACACATGCTGGTTGATAATTACATTCACAGATAAACGGTCGGCTTAAGCAGACTACAATTATATATACATTTTGTATACAAAACAATATAAATCAAGTAAACATTTCTTCAAAATAGCTACTTAATTTATCATTTCAGATATTTCTTTAAACTAATAGGAAGAACAATAGTCATCTCATTTTTCTCAAAAATTAATTTTTTGTATACAAAATACATGTATATTCGTATACAAATAAATTAATACGATCCTGCAAACCACCGGAGCATTTTCCTGGCCAGCGGGGAAATTATCAAAATTATCAACCAACAAAACCGGCATTCTCTCTGGCTGCCGATTTAAACATCCGTCATACCAGCAATATTGAATTTCATGTTATCATCAGCAAAAAACTGATACAGGATTTTTATGTGAACACTGAACGCGGGAAAGGCATGCCGGTACAACCACAGACCTAAGCAACCAACATAAGGGCCGGTATATCCGGTCCGGGGGATTCTATTTTTAACCTGTAATTAAAACATATGGTTTTCAACATCCATACCAGGGGTAATACCTATGCCATGTTTCCCACAGGCACCCGTAAACCTGGTATTCCGAGATGGCCGCTGATGGCCACGCTAGCCTTGTTTTTCCTTTTCCTGTGCAACCTACGGGCATCCGCTGCCGGTAATACCTTCCGCAACCTATCCGACACAGTGGGCGTGAGTGGTATCATCACAGACAGCAGCGGCACTCCCATGCCGGGTGTACTCGTAAAAGTATCCGGCACCTCACAAGCCACTACCACCGACGCAGGGGGCCATTATCAGTTTAAACAGGTACCCCGCGGCGCTGTCCTGCTCTTCAGCATGATGGGTTATCTCCCCCAGGAAATAAAAGCAGGCAACAGCACTGTCAATGTACGACTTAAGCCAGGCATACGCCTGCTGGACGAAGTAGTCGTAACAGACGGTTACCGTACCACCACCAGGGCCGCCAATACCAGTGCTATCGGCACTATCAGCGGAAGTGCGCTCGAAAACAAACCTTTCTCCTCCTTTATGCAGTCCTTACAGGGAAAAGTAGCCGGCGTATCGGCTCCACTGACCAGCGGACAACCCGGCGCCAACGTCAACATCCGTATCCGTGGCCTGGGATCATTGTCCCTGTCATCAGATCCACTGATTGTGGTAGACGGCATGATCGTCAACTCCGGCGCATTATCAGGTACTGTCACCACCTCCAACGCACTTGCCGGCATCAATCAAAACGATATTGAAAGCATCGATGTACTGAAAGATGCCGCCGCCACTGCCCTGTATGGTTCCCGTGGCAGCACCGGCGTTATTGTAATCACTACCAAAAGAGGCCGCTTCGGCAAAACACAGGTCAGAGCCGACGCAGAGGCAGGTACTTCCAGCCCTATAGGACTGCCGCAGGCAGGTCAGCCCCTCAACGCCGGCCAATATGCGGAACTGTTTAAAGAAGGTCTCACCAACTCCGGTTATACCGATGCTCAGGTAAAAGACCTGGCAGACAAATACGGTCTAAACAGTGGCAAAAGCAACAACTGGTACGACCTCGTAACCCGCAACGGACGCCAGCAACAATACAATGTAAGTGTCAACAGCGGTACAGAAAAAACCAAACTGTTTGCTTCCGCGGGATACTTCGATCAGCAAGCCACCACTATCGGCGCCGATTTCAAAAGAATCTCCGGCCTGATCAACTTCGACCATCAGATCAATAAACGTTTCCTGCTGTCTGCCGGCGTCAATGTGTCTAACGTAGACCAGAACACGCCGTACAGCACACAATACTCCGGTAATCCTACCTATGCCGCCCGCGTATTAAGACCCTTTCAGCTGGCCTATAACGACGATGGCTCTATCAACACCAGCCTGAGTGGCAACACTAACTTCCCGGGCGTATACAATCCTTTATGGATCGCCCAAAACGACAGCAAACGTCTCTCTGAAACAAGAGTACTGGGCAACACCAAACTGAAATGGAATATATGGGACCAACTTACCTATACCAGCTATTTCAGTGTGGACTACAATACACTCGAGGAAACTATTTTCCTGAACCCCGTCATGGGTGATGGGGTTTCCGCCGGCGGCACCAGCAAAAACTATTACTCCCGTTATTTCAACTGGCTCACCCGCAACCAGCTGGACTACCGTTACAATATACCCGGATATGACAACTTTTATGTGACGGCTTCCGTTGGTTATGAAGCCCAGAAGTCCAAAAAATACCTGCTGGCAGCCGTAGGCAACGGTTTTCCATCTGCCCATGAAGACCTCACCGCCCTCAGCAACGCTGCCACTGCCGTAGGGGCCTATGGTCAATACAGCAACTATGCCTTCACCTCCCTGTATTCCAATGCCGGCATTAACTACCGGAACAAATATGCACTCAACGCCTCCTTCCGCAGAGACGGCTCTTCCCGGTTTCCCAGCAGTAACCGCAACGCCAGCTTCTATGCTGTGGGCGGTACCTGGAACATGCATGAAGAGGGATTCTTCCAGCAACAGCATATCCTTTCATCACTCAAACTCAGGTCATCCTATGGCACCACCGGCAACGCCAACCTCGGCAACTACGACTGGATGCCACAAATCAATTACAGCAGCAGCTACAGTTACGCCGGCTACAATGGCAGCCAGTACTCCATCATCGGTAATACCGACCTGCGCTGGGAGACCTCCAAAAAATTTGATATTGGCGCCGATATCGGTTTCAGCAACGACCGTTTTATACTGACCATAGACTACTACCGCAATAATATCGATGGACTTATCCGCGCCGTGAACACCTCACTCACCACCGGTTTCGGCAGCGTAAGCCAGAACGTAGGTGCTATGCTCAACAAAGGCTGGGAATTTACTATAAAAGGCGATGTACTGAAATATAAAGACTTCAACTGGTACAGCAATTTTAACCTGGCACTTAACAAAAACGAGATCACCCGGCTCCCCAAAGGTACTCCGGAACGCAATGACATGTTTTACCTGAAGGAAGAATACAGCTTCAACAACTATTACCTGAAGGAGTTTGCAGGCGTAGACCCGCAAACTGGTAGTCCGCTGTATTATACAGATGGCAGTCATGGTACCACTACCACCGATATCTCCAAAGCAGCCTATGTGATACTCGACCGCCAATCCATCCCCAAATATGTGGGCGGCTTCAGCAATATGTTCACCTACAAAGGCATCAGTGTGGGTGTAGACTTCAACTATAACCTGGGTTACTGGGTATACGGTGCATCTGATCTATACTTTACCTCCGGCGCCTATTACACCTACAACAAGTACCAGTTCATCTATGACCATCGCTGGACCACTCCCGGCCAGCAAACAGATGTTCCCCAATACTCCACCACTACCGATAATTCCACCAGCACCTACCGGCTGTATCGCGGTGATCATATCCGCTTACAAAATCTCAGCATAGGTTATGATCTCAGCAAAATAGCACTTGCAAAACGACTGGGCATCAACAAACTGTATGTATACGGACGTGGCACCAATCTATGGACAAAAACCTTCGACGACCGCCTGCCATTTGATCCCGAAGTCAGCTACTCTGGCTTTGATTACCAGAACATGCTGAAGTATAAAACTTTCACTTTTGGGATTAATGTCGGATTCTAAAATTTCTATATGATGAAAAACAAATTCAAACACATATATCTGTCAGTGCTGCTTGCCGGCATGGTGCTGATCTCTTCCTGTGGCAAAAGTTTCCTGGATGAAGAGCCGTCCACTTCCGTTTCGGTATCAAAAGGTATTCTTACCGACAGCGATATGATGGAAGCACTGGCAGGCTTATACCGCAACCTGGACAACTATTTCCTGTTTGGCCGAAATGCAGTGGTATTCGGTGATCTGCTGGCAGACAACGTATATCTCAGCAGCACCAATTCCAGCAGGCTGCTTACCCAGTACAGTTATACTTTTGTAGCTGGAAGCCCGGAAGCCAAACTACTGTGGTCGCAGAGCTACTACAGTATCCTGCAGGCCAACCGGATCATTGGTGCCCGTCTCAATATCAACAACAATATAAACCAGTTGAGAGGAGAAGCCTATGCCATCAGAGCCTTATGTTATCTAAACCTGGTTAACTGGTTCGCGACACCTTATACCGTGAAACCTGCTGCCGACGGTGTTCCGCTGATTACACGCTCCACCGATATAGGAGGAGCCTTTATCACACCCGCACGCAGTAGCGTAACGCAGGTATATGACCAGATCATCAGTGACCTCGACAGTGCCTACAAGATCATGCCGGATGTAACACCTGCTATTCATGCTACCAGCTCCAACTTCATTGCGAAGTATGCCGTAAAAGCACTGCAGGCAAGAGCCTACCTTTACAAAGGCGACTATGCCAATGCCCGCGATGCCGCGCTGCTGGTCGTAAAAAACGGTGGTTATACCCTTGCAGCCGATGATGCCGGCTTCAATGCCTACTGGAGCGGCGCTGCAGCCCGTACTGATAAACTGGAATCTATCTTCGAGCTTAACAACTCAGCCGCCGCCAACAACGGTCCGGAAGGACTGGATTACATCTATTCCCGCAGTGGCCTCGGCGACCTGCTGGTGACAGATGATACCTATGCGTTATATACGGCAACGGATAAACGCCGTGGACTGATTATTGACGGTACCAGAGGCAGTTACCAGGCTTACTTCGTCAATAAATACCAGAATGCCGCCAAAACCGATAAAGATGAAATAAAGATCCTGCGTTACGCCGAAGTATTACTAACGCTGTCCGAATCCTATGCCCGACTCGGTGACGAACCGAACGCCTTGCTATATCTCAACCAGGTAGCACAAAACAGAGACAACAAACTCACCGCCTACACCTATACCGGCACATCACTGACAGATGCTATCCTCCGTGAAAGACGCAAAGAACTGGCCTTTGAAGGACTTCGTTTCTTTGATCTCACCAGAACCAATGCAGAAATAGCCCGGCAGAACATGGGCGTAAAGGGATATACCAGTTATCCGACAGTGAAAACAACAGACTTCAGGAGATTACAACCTATTCCGGAAGCAGAAACAAGTGCCAATCCTAATATCAATCAGAATCCGGGATATTAACAGTAACATTTTTTCTTATAAAAAAGGCCTCATACTTCTGGCAGAAGTATGAGGCCTTTTGGTATCTAACCATTAATTAACAACCCCAGGGTGGTCGTTTTCGTTTGTACTCATAAAACTACCATCACATGAAAACGGCTATACTTGAACAGTTTAATGAAAAATGCAGTTCCCGGGTACTTTTTGAGGATAAATATCCTCCTAAAATGAGGAACGCACTCAGGAGGCTAAAAATACTACTCTTTCCAATTTTTATAATTGGGTATTGCATCATGGTTTACTTTGGCCAAAATAAATCCATTATATACCTCTTTGGCATAAGTGCATTAATACTTATAGCTGTCATTATTATTTACAAGAGGGTACAAATCAGTAGGAAAGGGGATTGCATAGTATTGGCCAGATACTACAATGAAATAGTTCGCTCTCCAAAAAAACTACCATCAGTCGTCAAAAAAATCAGGATAAAGGAAACTCTTCTACTGATTCGTTCCTGCAATTTATCTACAGTAAGAAAAGTCGACTATCTCATTAAAGACTTTACAGACGACTTGAAAGAAACCAGTCAAAACCCACAACTGGAGCAGATTGCCTCAATACCAACCATCCTCTCACTACTGACATTATGCCCGGCAGTCTATAGCCTAACAGAATTGAAAGACCTGCGTGTTGTATTCATTCTTGGAATAGCCTTCTTTTTGTTATGGGCACTGTTAATGCGCGCCTTTGCATATTTATTTTTTAGCAATAACAACAAAAAAGAACAACTTAGAGATCTTCTTTTCTATTTGAAAGAAGCCAGAACACAGCTTTTAAGTGAAGAACAATCCAATAGTGTTCTGAATCAGACGGAAGAATCCTGGTAAAGGGTAATTCCCCTAAAAATTAACCGGGGCCACCCTTTTATCAAGAGTGGCCCCGGTCCTGAATCAGATAATATTATTTCAGCGTAGTAACGTCTTTTTCTTCTATCTCTGCCAGTACGGAAGTTTTAGTAATCGGTGTATTAACCTGGGTGCGGGCTTTTACCCATCTACCTAAAGAAGGATTGTAAACACCACCCAGCTTAACAAAAATTCCATCTGTTGAAAGATACGACAGGAAAACACTGTTGGTTCCTGCCTTAAAGAAAGGCTGGTCCTTCAGGGTGATAGGATCTTTGATATCGTAAAAGTCGTTGTTGGTAATACGGTATCCTACGGGAGGCGGGCCTGCCGAATAAATACTACCACCGCCACTGATGAAAATAGCATCTACCGGTACAGTAGCGGCTGTAACTTTAGTACCGGCAAATACAGCAATACCAAAGGCGTTGCCGCTATTGGCCAGCAGGTTGCCGGTTTTCGTACCAAAGTCATCACCATCCACCTTGGAATAATCCGTCACTTTTACCCAGTTGGCATCACTCAGCACAGTAGTTTTATCTCCCATGATCATTTTGGTGGTACCTCCTACATAACAGAACTTACCCTTAGCTACTTTTCCGGATGTAATGTTGATTTTATAGGAACGCAGACCGCCGGTGGCCCAGCCATTGACAGGGAAACCTGTCGGCGTAGAGGCGTTGGCATTATTGTTTGTTACCAGGCAATAAGGAGTGACAGAGAAGTCGATGTCCTGTGTTGCCAGCAGCTGAACATATTCATAGTTGGCATCTGTGCTGATCGGATCGTTTACAAATCCGGAGATTACCAGTGGTGTGAGTGTAACAGCAGAACTTAATACGGTGACATCATCTGCGGAACGCAGTCTCAACTGCGGGGCCAGCGTATCACCGGAAGGTGCGTTAAACACGATACCAAAATAGTTGGCGAGGAAAGGCACAGTATTGTCCGCAAAAGTGGCGGTATTTTCAGTGTGCACTGTAACATTACCAAAACCATCAGTCAGTACCTTTTCGCCACGGATGGCTACCGGACTTGGTGGCAGCGGATCCAGCCCACCTTTAATCACCACTGAAAGTGTACTTTCATAGTTGTCCGGAAAAGCGAGCAACTGACTGGAGGTAACCCGGTTCAGCGGTATTTTGAGGCCGGAAGCCACTTTGGTAACAGCGCTATTGTTGATACCGGTCAGTTGAAGAATACCATTTACTCTTTTCAGCACAGCACCTTCCACATTGATGATCACGGAATCGCCGGGTACATATTTTGCAGCATCTGCACCCAGTGCGATACTAATACCTCTGATTTTGGAGAGGCGGCGGGAATCCTGTACCACCAGCAAACCGGCAGGCATATTACCACCGGTATGATCAGAAACCACTACAGCGGCCAGTTTATCGGATCCGTCCATATTTTCCCGGGTCAAAGTCACATCACTGCCTTTATATAAAGTCCGTATATCCAGAATACCGATATATTGACTGATCTCCCCACCGGGATAACTTTCTTTCTTACATCCCCATAAAAACACCAGGGAGCATAATAAAGAGAAATATATATTGATATTGATCTTGTTCATTATTTACCTTTTTTGCACAATAATTTTTCCTGCATTACGGTTTCTGCCACCATACCTGGGTAGAGATCAGGTCCGCTCCCTGTGCTGCCACGGCAGCTTTATAGTTGCCGGGGTTGGCGGATTGTACAAACACCGGATAAGTCATCCTTGCCGGCATGATACCATTGTTTTTCAGACCATTTCCTTTCGGCAACACCGGGTGACCGGTACGACGGTATTCAAACCACTGTTGCATGTCGGTGAGGAAAAGCGCATAGTATTTCTGCAGATGTATTTTCTCCATCTTCTGATCCAGTGTTTCGGATTCGATCCACTGAATATCAGCAGCCGCCAGCCAGTTGGTAATAGGACCGGTGAATTTAGGTACCCATTGCGTGATGGAGTTCATCGCTCCGTTGTTATAGTATTGGTCTGCAGCTCCGCTGATCCATCCTTTGGCAGCAGCTTCCGCGAGGATAAAGCATACTTCCGGATAGTTCAGGATCATGCCTGTCATCGGGTCGTTCATGAGACTGGGCGCGCTGGAGGTAGACACATAGGAGTTGAAGTAAGCCTTCTTCTGAGGATTTTCTCCTGGTGCGTATCCGCTGGGAACACCCTGGTACATGCCACTATAGGGGACAATGGCCCATCTGTTATAACCATTGGCGCCATAGGTAGGGATATCGATGCGCGGGTCATTCCAGGCAGCCAGATGATCTATAAAGAAGCTGGCAATACCTGGCGATCTGAAGTCCTGTTCACGTACATTCAGCAACGGTGACACCAGCGGTCCCATGCCCGTCCAGCGCAGGATGGCAGACTCGTCGTTGTTCGCCATGATCGGATACTGGGTAGGGTTCACATCTACCATCTCCTTAATCTTCTTAATACAGGTATCCGCTACTTCTGCTTTGCCGGACAAACGCAGTAATAACCGGAGATAAAGGGAGTTACCGAACTTGCGCCATTTGCCGATATTGCCGCCATACACCGGATCACTGCCACCGGGGATGCTAACGTTTCCTTTCAACAATTCGTTGGCTTTTTCCAGTTGTTTGAAAATATCAAAGTAGATATCCTTCTGACGGTCGAAAGGCGGATAGGAAATAGCGCTGTCCTTAGCCATATTGGATTTGAAATAAGGTACGTCCCCATAGGTATCTGTGAGCAGGGAATAGACCCATGACTGACAGATGAGGGAGATACCCTGGAACGACTGATTAGAAGTCAGTGTATCCGTTGCCGTTGCATACATCGCCTTGAAATCGGTAAGCCTGCTATACCAGGCAGTGTACAGATAATCTGACCAGCTGGAACGGTAATCATAACGGAATACCTTACCTTCTGCGTCATTGATATCCACCGTTACCTGCATCAGCTCATTGTTAAAGTTCCTGTTTCTGTTGAGGTTGGCGGAAAGGGTATTTACCAGTGCCGGCGCCAGCAGCTGCTGTGGCAGTGCGTGTTCGGTACTGTTAGGGTCGGTATTGATTTCTTCAAAGTTCTTTTTACAGGAAGTGAGCACTGTACTGAACATTACAGCAGCACATCCTATGATATATATGTACTTCTTCATATCCGTTTTTTAGAGGCCAATAACTAAGTTAAAACCGAAGGTGCGGGTAGATGGGAACTGCCCGATTTCAAAGCCCTGGATGATGTCTGTGCCACTGAGGGTACCAAATTCAGGGTCGAAGATGGGCCATGGTGACCAGATAGCCAGGTTACGACCGTAAACGCCCACGGTTAAACGCTGCAGACCGATTTTTTTAGCGGTAGAAGGTTTCAGCGTATAATCCAGTCGTGCTTCTCTCAGTTTGATAAAGTCGGTGCTGAAAGTGTTTCCTTCACCGTTATCCTGACCATAGTGAGAACGGTAGTATTCATCGATATTGGTAGCGATGACGTCGTTCTTTCTGTAGGAACCATCTTCATTTTGTACTACGCCATTACCAATGATACCGCTGTAACGGCCAGGCAGCGTGTTGGTAGTTTTACCCTGTTCTGCCAGTTTATAATGGGTCAGGGAGTGTGCTACAGCACCAAACTGTGCATCAAAGAGGATATTGAAGCTGAACTGCTTGTAGGAGAAATTATTCGTTAAGCCCATCTTCCATTTAGGGATGGTATTGCCGAGGTATACCACATCGGTAGTGAGCAGTGCCACGCCGGTTTTAGGATCATATACGATCTGTCCGTCCGGAGCACGCAGATAACCTCTTCCATAGAGATCACCCATGCTGCCGCCTACGGTGGCCACGATCTGTCCGCCGCCAACAGGGCCGGTTTGCAGCACGATAGAGCTGTCGGGCAGGGATTTGATGACATTTTTATTGGTAGAGAAAACGAAGTTGGAAGTCCATTTAAAACCACTTCTGGTAGTAAGCGGAGTACCGTTAATCGCTACTTCCAGTCCTTTATTAACAACCAGTCCACCGTTGATGATGGCATTGGTGTATCCGGAAGCCGGGTCCGTAAAGCGTTTCAGGATCTGGTCTTTGGTGCGGCCGGTATATACAGCCACATCGAAGCCCAGTCTGTTTTTCAGCAACACTACGTTGGTACCTACTTCATAGGTAATGGTGCGCAGCGGCCGCAAGTCTGGATTGGCCAGTGTGGAAGGCATCATCAGACCACCACTGTACAGGCTTCCTGCAGGTGAATAATAATAAGCGGTAGTATAAGGTACAGTACCACCACTACCTACACCAGAGGCAGAGAAACGCAGCTTGGCAAAATCAATGGCAGCAGGCAGTTTCGCTACCTCTGACAATACAAAGCTCAGGTTGGCGGATGGATAAAAGAATCCGGAGTTGGCGGTACGGGTAGGTGTTGCCAGTACGCTGTTCCAGTCCTGACGGGCGGTCAGGTCGGCAAACAGGTAGTTTTTATAGGCACCGGTCACCATTCCGTAAATACTGTTGATCGCATATTTTGACTTCCAGGGCATGGTCACAAGAGGACCAGCAGCGTTGGCCAGTGTGTACACGCCAGGATACGTGAGCGAGTCTGCACGGTTCTCATCGCGGTTGTAACTGTTGCGCAGCGTACTTCCACCCAGTGTTGCAGAGAAATCAAAATCGCTGTTGAACTTTTTGGCGTATCTCAGGAGGAAGTCACTGCTAGCTTCCATAGAGAAAATGTTTTGAGCACGGAAGCTGCCTTTGGCGTATTTGGCACCGGCACCGTAAGGACGTTGCTGGGAGCGCATTTCATAAGACAGGTCCATAGAAGATCTTACCTGCAGGCTGAGCTCTTTGGTAAAGCTGTAGGTAGCGGTAAAGTTACCGGTAACATTATGCCTGTTGGATTTATTCAGATACTCGTAAGCTACTGCAAACGGGTTGGAAGGATAGCTACTGAAAGGATATTTGATCTGTTTGTTGCCTTGTCCGTTTACCCAGTAGTTTCTAAGCCAGTTGATATCTGCATTAGGCTGCCAGAAAATATACCAGTACATCAGCGACTGGTTGCCATAACCAACACCAGGAAGGTTATCACTGGACTTGTTGGTATAGTTTACTTTGGATGACACCTGCAGTTTGTCGTTGATTTTGGAATTTACCGACATAGCCAGGCTATTACGTTTATAGCCGGTATTAGGGATGATCCATTTATTGCTAACATTGGTGAAAGAGAAGCGGGCAGTGGTTTTATCTGTTCCACCATCCAGGCTTACGGAGTTCGTATAGGTTTCCCCGGTATTAAAAAATGAGTTGAGTGTTTTATAGGGCACCCATGGTGTTTTGGTTTTACCCTGCGCCTGTGTCAATGGATCATACTGATAAAACAGCTGACCATCGAAGCGGGGACCATACGAAGAGCTGGTACCACTGGTGCTTGCACCGGAGGGAGAAGCTCCATAGGAATAATAGTCAGATCCATCCAAACCCTGACCATATTCATATTGCAGATCGGGCCAGCGGTTTACCTGCTCAAAAGCATTGTTTGAGTTAACGGTAATACCCAGTCCTTTCTTTTTGCTGGCGCCGGATTTGGTGGTAATGATAATGGCACCGTTGGCACCACGCTGACCGTACAAAGCCGCAGCACCAGGACCTTTCAGCACTGTGATGGAGGCGATATCTTCCGGGTTGATATCATTCAGCCCACTACCATAGTCGGCAGGCATGTTATCGTTGTTGGTACCATAGGCAGTTTCTCCGCTGATAGATGTACGGCGGCCACTTCCGTGGTTGATGACCACTCCGTCTACTACGATCAGGGCTTCATTCTCACCGGTAAGGTTGTTCTCTCCACGCAGAATGATTTTGTTGGAACCGGTAGGACCGCCATTGGAGCGGATCAGGTTCAAACCGGCTACTTTACCTGACAAGGCATCTGTCCAGTTATTAGACAAGGCATTGGTCAGGTCTTCTCCTTTAACAACAGTAGCAGCATATCCCAGTGCCTTTTCCTCGCGTTTGATACCCAATGCTGTAATAACTACATTATCCAGTTGTTTTACATCACTTCCCATTATCACGTTAATGACTACACGATTACCAACGATCACCTGGTGTGGTTGTAAACCAATAGAAGAGAACATCAGTGTGTCCCTTTCATCTGCATAAATGGTATAGGCACCTTCAGAATTGGTTTGTGTGCCTTTTGAAGTACCTTTTACACGCACGTTTACGCCGGGAAGAGGCGTATTGTCCGCGCGTTCTCTCACCGTTCCCGTGATCTTTTTCTGCTGGGCAAAAAGTACGGTATCCGTCATCACGAAGATGACGAAGAATAGTAGAAAATTCTTCATTGTGAAGGTTGATTTAAGCTTTAGTTACCGCGCGATAATAACTTTTGTTAAATGTTGATTTAGTACAGTACGCAATGCGGCCGCCAAAGTAGAGCGAATTCCAGAGAGTTTCACTTATTTAACATTAACGTTATGTAAACTTTCGTTTTCTTTCTTTTTTCGTATAAAAAAAGCAGGCACTTTCCTTGAAGGAAAACGTCTGCTTTTTTCTGCAATAACTGACAGGGTCTCAGAGCTTAGTATACAACAACTTCTCCTGTCCCCGCATATATTTGATCCGGTACCATTTTTTTTCTTCCACTTCTGTGCAATGCTCACCGTAAGGCATCTCCATGCTTTCAATCACGGCTCTTTTGTCAGGCTTTGAATTTTCCGGGGGTTATGCCGTACTTTCTTTTAAAGGCAGTGCTGAAGTTATTGGGACTGCTGTATCCCAGCTGGTAGGCAATAGTATTGATGGGTGCACCTTCCAGCAGCATTTTTCTGGCTTTCTCCATACGAAGGCTGTTGATATATCCAAATACGGTATCGCCAAACAGGCTTTTGAAGCCGTTTTTCAGCTTAAATACATTCAGGCCGGCCTGGCGGCTCAGCTTTTGCAGGGAATGGTCTGTTTCCGGTTCTTTATCTATCAGCTCCTTCACAAAATAGAGTTTCTCTATATCCCTGGAAAAGTCCATCAGATAACCACATCCTTTACCAGGAAGCGCTTCCTGCAGTGCTTCCGTTTGCAGCATAAACAGTTCCAATACTCGCGCTTCCAGAAACATTCTGCCGAAATAACCGGTACGTTTGCAGGTGATGATATCGGTGAGAACGCTGAGCAGATGGGGAGTTACATCCATCATACCGATATCGGCCGGCATCCTGTCATTACAGGCCAGCTTGTCCAGCAAAGTGGTATGTAACGCACAGTCTTCGTGAGCAATATGTTCAAAATAATTTTTGTTGAAGAGAATATCCACTTTTACCAGCGGCCGTTTATCCGACTGGAACTCTAAACCGGAGGTAAGGTTTTGGGGTACGGAGAAAAGACTGTGCTGTAAATCCTTTACCAGTAATGGTTTTATCAATTTCTCATTCCGGGAGAGAAAGCGGCCACTCAGCGAAAAATGCATTTCGACATACTGTTTTGAGGCATTGAGTTGCACGGCAGTATGCCTGGCCACTGTGATATTGCTGTAGTTGATTTCAAATCCTTCCAGCGCGGTGTATTCGAAAATTCCCTCCAGGCCTGTTTCCGGGACCATAGCATAACATGCCTGCCGAAAGCCTTTGGCCTCGCTCTCCCTGACAAGTTGGGCGTGTGGTAATAAAGCATCCAGGTACATACTGTAAAAATAACAATTATCCCTTTTGCAAACTTTTAAATCCTTTTCTCAAACTATTCTCCTTCGCTGGCCGGCGAAATTTGCCTTCAAAAAAAGATGAAACCGGAAGCAACAACCGTAGAGCATGGCCTGCGAAGAGTCGTCATCACCCTCACCGCCATGTTGTGCGCCATACTGGAATTACTGGACACCACCATCGTAAATGTAGCACTCAACGATCTGCAGGGCAATCTGGGCGCCACTTTATCAGAGGTCAGCTGGGTAGTAACTGCTTATGGTATCGGCAATGTGATATTGATTCCAATGAGCAGCTGGCTTTCCCGGCAGTTTGGACGGCGTAATTATTTCGCGGCATCCATCCTCCTATTCACACTGTGTTCCCTGCTGTGCGGTATGGCCACCAGTATTCCCGAACTGGCCTTATTCCGATTCTTCCAGGGCATCGGCGGCGGCGCCCTGCTGGCCACTTCCCAAACCATCATCACCGAATCATATCCCGTAGAAAAGAGAGGCACCGCCAACCTTATCTTTATGATGAGCGTAATCGTAGGCCCTGCAATGGGGCCACTAATCGGCGGATATATCATCGATCACTACAGCTGGCCACTGATCTTTTTTATTAATATTCCGCTGGGCATCATTGCAATCCTGCTAACAATGCAATATATACGTTCGCCTCATTACGATCATAAACTGCCAGCAGCAAAAGTAGACTGGGCCGGCATTCTGCTACTGACCCTGATGGTGGGGTCTTTACAGTATGTGCTGGAAAAAGGACAGGAAGAAGACTGGTTCAGCAACCGTACTATTACCACCCTGTCTGTTAGTGCCGGCATTGCAGCTGTCCTGTTCATCTGGCGGGAACTTACCTACCATCATCCGATAGTATCCCTGAAAGTGTTGAAAAACAGGAATCTGGCAGCAGGCACGCTATTTTCCTTTATCTATGGTTTCGGATCGTATGGGTCTACCTTTATTGTTCCCTTATTTACCCAGTCGCAGTTAAACTGGCCGGCTACCAATGCCGGACTGCTCGTTTGCCTCACTTCACTTTCCAGTCTGCTGATTTTTCCACTGACCAACAAACTTCTCAAAGCAGGTGTAAAACCGCAGTATATGATGAGTGCGGGCATGTTTATCTTTTTTCTGAACTGCTATATGAGTTCTAAAATACTAACGCCGGACACCAGCTTCAACGTATTTTTCTATGTGTTGATATTCCGGTATTTCGGGCTTAATATGATCCTGTTATCTATCAGCGCGATTGCCTTCTCTTCCCTCAAAACCCAGGAACTATCAGAAGGAGCGGCCTTTACCGGTATGACCAGGCAACTGGGAGGCTCCTTTGGCATCGCTATCATCACTACGTTTATTGCCCGAAGAAATATGCTGCACCGCACCAACCTGTTGTCTCATCTCAGCACCGATGCAGCCAGCACCTCCGAGCGCATACATCAGGCAACACGGTCTTTTCAGGCACAGGGCTTCAATGAAGACATGGCCGCCGGACACGCCTATAAACTGCTGGACATGGTAGTCAGCAAACAGGCCACGCTGCTATCCTACATGGACGTATACATCGTGATCGGATTTCTTTTTTTAAGCTGTGTGCCTTTCGTCTTATTTCTGAAAACCAGAAAAACCTTACCCGTAGCCGATATCCACTAATCTTCCAACATAATAACATAATCATGATCGAAAGAAAAAAATGGCATATACTGTTTTGTACCATCCTGATCACCTGGTGGCCATCAAAACATTACGGGCAACAACGCCCGCTCAGCCTTACTGATGCCATCAGTCTGGGAATAGCCCACAGCCAGGTACTCCGGCTGGACAAAGCCAGGACCGAAGAAACCATGAGCCGATATTTACAGGCCAAAGATGCCAGCCTGCCTACCGGAAACATCAACGCCTCCTTCAGTCATATGGAAGTACCGGCAGACCGTATCCAATTAGGGAATCTCAACTGGGCATTGGGCAAACGGGGCGAAACCTACACCGCCCATGCCGGTATCCGGGAAACGATCTATAGCGGCAACCAGCTCCGATATGCCCGTAAATCAGCACTGCTGCTCACCCAACTCGCGACATTGGACCTGGAGCGGCATACCAGCGAAGTAGTGTATACCATCGCAGAAATATATCACGATCTCTACAAGGTAAACAGCAGTATAAAAGTGGCGAAGCAAAACCTGAGCGCCATCGACAGTCTTATTAAACAGGCCAACGATCTGTACGAACATGGTATCGTGACTAAAAATGATGTGCTCCGTTTCAGGCTACAGCATTCGGAAGTAGCCATCACCTCCTCCAACCTTGAATCAGAACGGCAGGTGCTGCAATACAATCTGAACATATTACTGGGGCTCCCGGAAAATACAATCATAGAGCCGGCAGCAACCTTACCACCGGATAACGCCGGTACATCGCTGGAACAGTTTCTGGAAGACGCCTTCCGTTTACGGCAGGAACTGAAACAGTCTGCTGTACAATCAGCACTCGACGACACCCATATTCGCAGTATCAGAGCAGAACAACTGCCCACCCTCCATGGTAGCCTTACTGCAGATTATATACATGGCGGAGCAGCCTTTATCCCTCCTGCCGGCACCTATCTCACGCCCGTGTCTATTGGAGCCACCGCTGCCTGGAACTTCTCATCCCTATGGTACAACAAGCATAAAATCGCTACCGCCAAAATTCAACAGCAACAAACCACCATTCAACGGGACGTGATCAAAGAAGCCATCAGCCGGGAAGTTAGCACCTGTTATCAGCGCTACAGGCAGGCCTTGCGCAATATACAGCTACTACAGACCGCCATTGATCAGGCTTCCGAGAATAACCGCATACAGACAGACCGTTACAAAAACAACATCACTTCTGTGACAGACCTGATCGATGCCGACAGCCGGTTATACCAGACACTTACCAATATGGAAATAGCGCGTTCAGATGCCAGCCTGTTGTGGTTCAGGTTATCAAAAGCCATCGGTAATTTATCCACATCACACTAAAAACATATCACATGGAAGAAAAAACAAAAAAGCCTAAAATAGTGATACCCGTCCTGCTATTGGTACTGGCAGCAGCTGGTATCTTTATCGGCATCAACCGCTACCAGTATTACAGCAGCCACGAGGAAACCGATGACGCACAAATTGATGGTGATTTAAGCATGGTAGTATCCCGTGCCGGGGGTTATATAGACTCCATTTATTTTGAAGACAACCAGCGTGTCACGAAAGACCAGCTACTCATCACACTGGAAGACAGAGAATACCGGCTGAAACTGGACCAGGCATTAGCTGCGCACAAAGTGGCCGGTTCACGCATTGATGTTTCCGCCACACAGATAGAAACATCCCAGGCAGCATCATCGGGTTACAAAGCCCAGGCTGATGCCGCCAGGGCCCGGCTCTGGCAGGCCGAACAGGACTTTGCCCGTTACGCCGCACTAGTTACCAGCGGCTCCGTTCCCAAACAGCAATATGATAAGGCAAAGACAGAACGCGACGCCGCTGCTGCCAACTATGCAGCTGCCAACGACCAATACAATACCGCCTTGTTACAGATCAATAACAACCGTTCACAGTTGCAGGTGACACATACTGCTGTCAGCCAGGAAGCAGTAGCAGTGGATTATGCCCGGCTGATGCTGTCATACGCCCATATAACCGCACCGGTATCGGGGTTGGTCACCAAGAGAAGGGTACAGCGTGGACAGCTTGTACAACCCGGACAGACACTGTTCTCCGTGGTAGATGAAAACAATCTGTATGTAACCGCTAATTTCAAGGAAACACAGCTGGCCCATATACAGTCCGGCCAGCCGGTGAAGATCAGGGTTGATGCCTATCCCGATATGCACCTGGAAGGCACCGTTCACAATTTTGCAGCCACCACCGGAGCCCGGACAGCGCTGTTGCCGCCAGATAACGCCACCGGCAACTTCGTCAAGGTAGTGCAGCGGGTCCCGGTAAAGATACTATTGCATGGACCGGCCTCCGCACTCCGGTTACTACGGCCAGGCATGAACGTAGAAGTAATTGTGACTACACGGTAGCAGAAGACTCCGGACCATAGCCAACCGCAGCGCCAAAGAACTCACCAGGGTATTTCTATCTGAAACGGTTATACGAAATAAAAAAGGGAGATACCATTTACCGGTATCTCCCTTTCAATACGTTTCTACTCCTTACTGGTGTCTTTTAACATCATTAAACTGCCATAACACATTCACGATCTTCCACTCGTTGTTGAGTTTCGCCAGGTGCATGTAATCAATCCAGTCATCAGCATACAACTTTACAGAAGCTGTATTGGAACTGACGTCCAGCAACACCACCTCTTTCCGGGGAGTGGCCAGAAACTTGTCACCCTTAACGTTGTAGGAGGCCGCCAGCAGCACCATTTCATCGGCATGCGATTCACGCAGATACTCTTTTGACTGTCGGGGATACTTCCAGAAAGTACGTTTTACCAACCGCGGATGCAGACATCTGGCCATCTGTGCGGAGTCCGGCTTGTGTTGGGATTCAATGTAGTCCAGCGCTGCCTGCCGGATAGCGAGCGAATCAGCTTTAGTTTGGGCATAAGAGGTGAACACACCGCCCAGTAATAGAACGAGGATACTTGCTACAGTCTTGTTCATAAGCATATCAGTTGATACCAGCAAGGTATTAATGAAGCTGCATATGATGGCTACCGTTCATATAAATGCCACTATTGTTTCTTCACCACCCGAAGCCCCAGATTACTAAAGGAGGCGCCACGTTTTACACGTCCGATATCTACGGAGTTAAAGAAGCTGCAGGAGTTTTTGCTGCACCACCAGGAGCCACCGCGGGCATGCACTACACGGCTGTTTTTTTCATCGGTGGACACACGGCCTTCGCAGAATTCGAAGATATTGCCGTATATATCGTACAGTCCCCAGGGATTGGGCTTAAAACTGGCTACTGGAGCGGTATACATATACTGATCGCTGCTATCGGCATTAAGATGGTCGCGGCCATGCCATACATTAGCATAGGTGGATATCTGCGATAGATCATCTCCCCAAAAATAGGTAGTGCTGGCGCCTGCACGGGAAGCGATCTCCCATTCATCGAGGGTGGGCAGTCTTACGCCGGCCCACTGGCAATAGGCGATGGCGTCGCGGTAACTGATGCAGGTCACTGGATGATTCATCTTACTGGTGATATCACCCCGGCTGATGCCATTGGGATAACGCCAGTAAGCGGTACTATCTTCCAGCCAGCGAAATTCGCGAAGACCAGGTTCAAATACCAACGCGTTTTTCAGGCGTTCCGCATCGGTGATATAACCAGTGGCCTGTACAAATTTTTCAAAATCAGTGTTGGTAAGTTCTGTGGCGGCTATATCAAACCCATTGGTATGTACAGTCCGCAAAGGATTCATGGGGTAATCCTTCTTCCCTACCCTATACTCTCCTGCCGGCACATGCACAAAGGCAGGAGACTGGCCCTTAACAGCATTTACCCCGGCCAGCATCAGCAGGACCGGGGTAATATGTTGTAAACAATATTTCAGGAACGTCTTCATTTGCCGCGGGTACTATAAAAGTCAGTGGCCCTTTGTATGATCAGGTCTTCATTAGCCTTGTTAAAATCAATGTAAGACTGATAATTGGCGTCATCACCATACAGTTTACGGTACGACTGCGACGTCATGAAAGGCTTGTATTCATTGTCTTTCATCAGCAGCATCAACAGGGTCAGCAAGTCCCGGTCTTTATGGTCTGCGTTGTAGAGTTCAATGATAAAAGGAATCATTTCCCATCCGTTGACTTCTGTGATCGCCATTTTATAATTGGCACCCATTCTTTTGCTGCGGTTTACTGACTCTTTGACCAGTGCCATCACGGAATCCCGGTTGCTGACCAGAAACTTGGTCTGACGCTCGCTCCAGACAGACTCGTTAAAACCCTCTGCCATCTGGCCGAATATCTTCTTATCTTCATCCTGTATAGGCGGACGCACATCGCAGTTCTGAGCAGAGATCTCAGCATGGATCATATGGTAGGTAAACTTCTCCCGGAGGGGAAGCGCCATATAGTCCTTGTTGCTGAGCCGAAGGCTCTCATCATCACCGAAAGGGGTCTTGTCAATCAGCGCCTTTACTTTTGCCAGTCCGTATGGCGGCACTGTTTTTTTTCCTCTGTAGTCGCCATAAGCCTGGCTTGTTTTACTGGGATTCCTGTATTCGGACTCTTCCTGGGCAGAAAGGCGCAATACTCCAAAAAGGGCGGCCACAAACATCAGATACTTCATTAGTATATTCGATTTTAGACCGCTAAATTAAATGTTTATTGCTATTATTTTACCCTTCTGGATTCGTTTTCCAATCCGGAGCTGCGCTCCCTTGATTTAGCGAGTTTTAGGTTACCAAAACGATAACTGAAGCCCAGCCTCAACTGACGGGAATCTTCCATCCCACGGTTCCGGTAGTACAGTCCATCAAAGTCACGAACCCCGTACCAACGGTAAGTCTGGAAGAGATCATTGATACCCACCCTGACGGTAGCATTACCTTTCAGTATTTTACGCTGTACCCCGATATTCACCTGCCAGTTGTGCTTACTCCGCTGAAAACCGCCGTAGATGTCCGGAGACTGATAGTTACCGCTGATTTCTGCCTGCGTCTTTTTATCGAGATCAAACACCTGCTGTATATTCAGCAGCACGGTATTGACGCTTAGGGTAGCTTTGCGCAGCTCATCAAAACTGATGATATTCTGTTTGTGGTAAACATTCACATTGGCCGTGATATTCCACCAGGGCAAAGGAGACACACTGGAAGAAACATTCAGGGACAGCAGATGCTGGGAACCCACATTTTTGGGAGTCATCACCATTTTATTACCTGATATGCTGTCTGTTACCGGCACAAACATATCCTGTCTGTGTGTATACGTTAACGTAGCCGCCAGTATACCGGTGGCATTGTATCCCAGCGTAACGCTGTTGGAATACTGTGGGCGCAGAAAAGCATTACCCTGCCAGGATGATAATTCATCGAGCTGATAACTGAAAGGATTCAGATCGGTATAGGTGGGCCGGTCTATCTTCCGGTTGTACAGCAGGGTGAAGTTATGTTCAGCCGACTGGAGGAAAGACAGCTGCATGGATGGGAAAAAGTCCAGGTAACGGTTGTTTACCTGCTGTACAGTATCTTTAGCGGTAGTCAGACTTTTAGCATTTAATACACCATCAGCCGTGGTTTGTTCGGCTCTCACACCAGCCTGTAATTTCCATTTGCCCCATTGCTGGTCGGCCATCAGGTAGGCAGCATACACTCTTTCTTCATAACGGAAGGTGTTACTCTTCAGATCATTCAGATAATCCACATCATTCTTCACATCAAAAATCTGTACCCAGTTATCACTGATTACCGCATTGCCTTTGACACCGGCATACAGTTTTCCATGATGCAGCGGTTGTTCATAATCAGCTTTAACGCCATAGATGTTGATATCACTGTTGTTGAAAGTGCGCAGGGTATATTTATCCGTTTCTGTTACACTGTCTGCTTTGAGAAAGTGGTTGTACAGTATATTTTTGATACGGGCGCGATAATAGCCGTAATCGAGGTCTGTAGTGAACAGGCGGCCGGAGGTATCTTTATACTGGTAGTTGAAGTTGTAGTTTTTCCAGTTTTGTTTCTGGGAATAATAATCGTTGGTGGCTTTCAGCATGGACTGCAGTTTTTCTGTAGCGGCATCATGCAGATAGGTGGTGGTGTTGGTCATGCCCGGCCCGAAATACAGGTTAGCATTCATCATCAGGCCTATGGTGTGACGGCTGCTGATGTTATAATCAATACCTGCCTTAAAGTTCACCGGATTGCGCATATCTACATCGCGGGTGCGGTTATCGGTGATCTCTCCTTCCTGAATACGGTAAAAGTCGTATTCCATGTTATGGTAACCGAAATAATGGTTGTAGTTACCATAGAGATTAAATTTACCGCTGCGGTAGTTGAGATTAAGGGCTGCTTCTGTTTTGGGTGTTTCCCCGAAATGCATACCGGCAGCGATATCGCCGTTAAAGCCGGCGGCTGTGTTTTTTTTCAGGCGTATGTTGATGATACCGCCGCTGCCGGCTGCATCGTATTTACTCGACGGATTGGGCAGCAGCTCTATACTGTGTATATTGGCCGACTGTAATGATTTCAGTAGTGCAGCGAGTGCATCGCCCTGCATATAACTGGGCTTGCCATCGATATACACTGTTACACCGGACTTACCATTTAAAGAGATGCCATTAGTAGGGTCTACCATTACGCCCGGAGAGCGTTTCAGCAGTTCCAGTGCATTACTCCCCGCCGCATTCACACTATTGCTGACATTATACACTACTTTCCCATCCTTAAATTCCACTGTCTTCTTTTTGGAAACAACAGCAATTTCTTTCAGTTCCTTAATGGTGGAGTCCTTTTTTTGGGCAGCTACATACATGGGAAGGCTCACCAGCAAACACAAGATAAATTTACGCATACAGTACAATCAAATGATGACAAAATACGGTGTCAGCCGCTATTTTAATAACCGTCCATAAAAAAACTGTCGGTGTCATTTTCCCGTTTATGCATCACCGTTAATAACAAAAACCGGAACAGTGTTCCGGCTTTGCAGTGCATGAAGCGTTATTTCATGATTGGTTTTACCTTATATCCTTTTGCTCTCAGCAGATTGATCATGCCGGATTCACCACCCAGGTGGCCGGCACCTACCGCGAAGAAGCAGCTTTTCTCTTTCATCATATCAGGCATTCTGTTGGCCCAGTTGATATTTCGCGTAGTGAGCACCCAGTGTATCATTTCTGGATCGTCCATCTGTGCGAAGATAGCCTGAAGATCTTCCCGGTTGTAATCACCGGCCATCCGGGTGGTATTGGCTTTCAGGCTGTCGAGCGTATTGAGGTATTTAAAGAAATAAGTGTCCGTAAAACCTTTGTTCACATAGTCTACCTGCTCTTTCATGGTTTCCAGCACGGCAAATCCCATTTTCTTTTCTTGTGCTTCTTTATACAAGGTTGCTTCAAAGCTTTGTGGGTTGGCACATTCAAATCCCTGCTGGGATAAAAAGGAAAGGATCGCGCTCAGCCGGTAATGATCCAGCTGTATGAGGGAAAACTTGAGTTTCCTGCGGACAACGGAATCTACCAGGGCGTATTGTTCTTTGGTCAGCCTGGCACTTTGTGCCACATCGGAAGTAAAGCCCTCTTGTGCCACTTTAAGTTCTGCCGGATCAAAGACGTTGGATTCGATAACCAGTTGGGTTGTTTTGCCGAATGCTTTTTTTACTTTTTCTCTGATGAGAAAATCATCCTTGCAGAGCATATGAAAGGTACCAAACAGATAGGAAGGTTTATTGAGTCCGTTGCCGGATATTTCCCACAGTACAGTTTTTTCGGTGGGTTCGGGAGTAATGGCAGCGTGAGTAGCAACAATTGTAAATATAGCAGCGGTAGTCAGGATAATTTTTTTGAGCAGATTGTTCATCGTTTAAAAATTTATTTACATCATTAGTAGATGCAGATAATCTTTCGTTACAACTTTCTCAAAAAAAATTTCCGGCACTAAGAATAGTGCCGGATCAGATTCTAAGTGGATACAGTTCAGATATCTATCATTTCCTGTGCAGCTTCCATAGGTACGTCTGTTCCTGCGTCGATCACTCCTACGAGTGAGTATTTTCCTTTAGGTAAGTTCTTTGGTAGTTCAAATTCAACGATACGTCTTTGTTCCGGAAACAAGGGGAACTGCGGTACGTTGACTGTTGTTTTATCGCCGGTAGCGACATTGGACAGTTCTATATAACTGGTACATTCCAGTTGTGTAGTCCCTGTGTTCTGGCATACGATCTGACATTTCTTTTTGTCATTATCGGATTTATTATCGAAGGCCAGTATTTTCACATCTTTAAAGGTCAGGGATGGCGGTGTCTGGTAAAGATGGATGCCAACCCTTACTTTGTTATTTATGTTTGTTTTCAGTCCGTTTGCCCCTTCTACCACCTGTTCTTCTGTTGTTTCGAAGAAGAGCATTGTCCATTTCATTTCCTTGATAGAAGCGGTCGAATCGGGGACCTGTATCTTAATATCATAATCGTATGTCTGTCCGGGCTCTACTTCTATAAATGTTTTATTCAGTTTAACCCAGCGGGCGCAGGAGCGTTCAATGGAGCCTGGCGGTGTGTACGTATGAGCTCCGGTGGAGTCTCTGACCCAGTCGCTGAGATAGATTGTAAACTGTTTCTTCTTGGGAAGATGGTTTACTATATAAACATGGGCGGTACCCGTTTGCCCATTGTTCAGTTTAAAATCAATGGTGGATGGTTTAATCACCAAACCTATTCTTTTGCTGGTATCGGCGGGTGCTTTACCGGCAAGGGCGGAAGGCATCCTGGCGGGCACCCCTGTTTTACTGGTATCAACAGGGAGCCGCGGTATTGCGCTCTTTTTCCCGGTAGAATCTTGCGCCTTGGCAAGCAAAAAGTTGAACAACAGGAATAATAGAATCAACTGTTTCATAATAATATGGGATTGAAGGCTTAACTAAATATTCGATCTCCCATCGGAACAATAGATCAGATGTTCCAGCTTTCTTATATCCGTTATAATAATTTTTCCATCTTTTATCTGAACGACATTTTCATCACGGAGATCACCGAGGGTTCGTATCAGCGACTCTTTAGCTACGCCGGCGAGGGCTGCCAGATTACAGCGGCTGATGTTCATACTGAACTCGCCCTTATTGGAAGGATTATACTTTTTGTATGTGATCAGCAGCGCTTCAGCCACCTTTTTACGGAGCGGGCTGTAGGCCATTCTGAGCATCTGCTCCTGTTTTTCGGCAATGTTTGCTGCCAGTATATCCAGAAACTTGCGAAGAAAGCTACTGTTATACTCAAAATGATATTCCAGATCAGTCCGGGAAATAATAATGAGTTCTGCATCTTCTATCACTTCAGCTGTTTCGCGGTATCTGCCGCTATCCAGCAGAGCGTTGAATCCGATAAAATCGCCTTCATGATACAGGCCGGTGATCAGCTCTTTTCCTTCTTCATTCCATTTACTGGTTTTTACTTTTCCTTTCAGGATATAAAAAATGGACGCTGCAGTTTTCCCTTCCGAATAGATGATGCGTTTCTTTTTAACGCTTGTTACGTTTCCGTCATCGACCTGCGCTTTCAGCAGCTCGTCTACAGTAGCAACGGGGTTAAAAGAATGCATAATCGGGGTTAATGAATGTTTACAATCAGCTTCCTCTTCAATGATCATTACCTTTTTCATCTTTACTGAATTAATTAGGACATGACAATACATACAAGGCTCGTTTCAACAAACGACTCAGCATTGGAGATATGGCTAAATTTTCTTGAAAGAGAAATAATCTTTCGGGGTTATCATAAGAATAGAGCTATCACGATTTGGGGTGCATACTCAAACAAATCAATCTCTTGTTTTTCATAACAATGGGGTTTAATATTTTGGGGATACATTTACTTTTCCGTTTTGCGAAAGAACCTGACCATTCTGCTTCTATCTACAATTTCGAAGTCTGCCTTTGCTTCCAGCTGTATGCCTACATCTACTGTATAGGATAGTATTCTGGGTTTTATTTTTTCATTGAAAGCCTCCGGATTAAGCGAAACCGCATATTTGCCGGCGGGCACATTGAGAAAATAACTACCCATATCATCTGTCAGCGTGCTATACAGCATGCCTGTACTGTCTGTTGCGATTACTTTGATATTGTTGCGAGGGAAGTTGCTTTTAGCTAAAGAGTCAGAGTTGATCACGATACTCCCTGTAATCACTCTGCTCCTTTTAAAGGGCACGAAAACAGTGACATCTTTGTTGACCGGAATACTCTGGATGATGCCTGATGCAGGAATGACGCCTTTTACATTGTTTGCTCCTCCGAAATCCAATTTATAATTACCTGGAGTTACATTTCTATAGGAAATAGAGCCTCTTTCATCTGAGATAAAGGGAATGCTGTTGATACTGATCTGCAGATTAGGGATAAGCTGTTCTCCTGCATCCTTGATTCCATTAGCATTAACATCAAAAAAAGGTAAAAGGTTTAAGGTATAATACTTTTTCTTGAAAATTAATGGGACATTAAACTTCTTAATAATTGATACACTGATATACTTCTCACTCAGGCCATTAGGTGTCAAACTTCCTGTTTCCAGTGGCACCATGGCAGAGGCATTTACATCCAGTCCGTTCTTGCCGCCACTGTAGTTGATATTACCGCCTATCTGATGGTACATGGTTTTATCGTAAAGCGATTTGGAGAAATTGTAATAAACATTTGTCCTTACTCTTTTAAACAAATTGAACATTAGATAAGGCCCTGCCAGCACTGTCTGAACATATCGCAGAAAGTTTTTTTCGGTGGTATTGTCAAAAATCGGCTGCTGCATATAATTCCCCTTCACCCCAAAAAACTTATAACTTGCAGAGACATTTGTATTAGTCAATAATACAGGCTTTTTATTGGTCCCGTAAGAGCTATTATAACCGCTGAGCGAGTTCAGGATGAAGTTAAATTTCTTGCCGGCCCGTTGTCCGAAAGATACCTCCCCGAATATATATTTGGGCATCGTAGTTGCAACCGAAGCGCTCTGTTCCAAAAAGCCAGTGCTTAGTGACAAAGACCTGTTCATCGAAGAATTGCTGTATTTCAGCCCATACTTGGTGAAATTGAATTTAAATGCATCCGTATTATAGATCGTGTCCCGAAGCGTATTTACACCAGACCGGTTGTACTGATAAAAAATACCCAGTGCATTGTTTTTAAACTTCCAGCTTACATCATGGGAATGGAACAACAGTCCTTTGTTAAGTCCCGGGTAATAATCACCATTATATTGTATCATGCTGGAAAAATTAATCCTTTTACCTCTATAGGAGAAATTATATCCCAGTGCGGCTCCTGGCTTGTCCGGAAAACCGGCCACCTTGCGCAGATAATGGTCTATTCCTACACCTGCATTCACCCCCAGCGTCACCTTCTCTGTATTGAATAACTGTACTTCATTGTTAAAAAGATAAGCGGTACGATGCAGACCATGATCAAAGTCTGCAGATACTCCCTGGAGGATATTTATTTTTTTGAGGGAATATTTTGCCGTACCTGTGATATTATCATTCATGTAGTAGGTCATGAAATCGCTATGCTTGGTAACACTTAAAGTAAATACCGTATTGGGGTTGGATCTGTAAGTAAGTTTTCCCCCGCTTCCGTAGGTGAAAAAATATTTGATATCGCTCATATGGCCCAGATAAAGATCCCAGTGTTTAGATTGATAACCGAAGCCAAACACATTTTTTTCCAGGGTATTGCCGAGGCCGTATTGTTTTGTCCGGTAAAAAAAGGAAAGCTTGTTGTCACCAATGGGGATCTCACCGTGCATACCACCATAGTAACTAACCTGCTTTCCCCATATCATAACGCCTGTTTCGAACCAGAGCGGAAATATCGGGTACGGGGATTCTTTTTCCTTTCGTTCATGCTGTGCCCTTTCCAGCTTAACGTAGTTCATATAACTAACACCTGAGGTGTCTGTAACATTTACGTTCAGTTTTTCCGTCATCAGCTTGCTTATGGCCTTGTCCTTCAGCGTGTAGGAAAAAGTACATATCGTATCTGCACCGGGAGTGAGCCGGATAGCTTTAGAACTATTGATCTCAAGATTATTATTTCTCACATTGGTCAGATACGTTCCGGGTATGGTACCGGTGTTCCTTACCCGGAGCGTTATTTTAAAATCCTTTTCCTGACCTTTCAACGTGACGACATTAGTAATAGGGGTAACATAAAACTCACAGATGGGTTCCGCTTTTATATAAAACTTATAAGCTTTTGCATCAACCTGCACCTTCACCGGCTCCCAGGACGCCGGTGCATTCTGCAACCGCATCAGCACAACCGGTATAATCTCTGACTGACCGGCTTCCAGCACTTTGCTCATCACCTTTGCAGGGGCCATTAGCCGCCAGCCATCCGGGACCGTCACCGATAAATTAAATGATTGTGCCCGGTTATCCTTATTGAAAATCTTAATGTTATTATATAAGAAGCGGTTATTTTTATTGGCAGTCAGCGAGTCCCTGACGGTTACTGCAAAACCGGTGGCTCCCTGCCCGAATACAACCGGGCTATAGAGATTACAGCTAAGCTGCCATAACACATACAATATGGGTAACGACCATTTCATCGGGCTGACAGGGGGTTTGACATCGAACATTATATCTAGCGCAAAAAACATCCAACTTAGTGAGGTAACATCCAACTTAATGAGGTAACATCCAATTTATTTGAGGTAACATCCAACATTTATAGATAACATACATCTGATAGAAAACATACATCCAATAAACATCCAACAAAATATCCAACGAAATATCCAGCATGAAGATTTTTGGGGCAAGTAAGCCTCTTCCGGAGAAAAGGCTTACTTAAGCGTCCAATCTTAGGTATTATAACTGTGTTGCAGTCAAAATAACGCCGAGGTTGTAAGAACCAGCAGCAAAGTCCCATCCTGGATCTGCTTTAAATTTCAGACCAAAAGGTTTATTTAAACCATGAACACCATTGTTGATCAATGGAGCAGCCGCTACTGTCAGCGGATTCCATGTCATTGGAGTTGCGTTGGTACCACCAGTGCCATTGCTGGCCAGGTTGTAAGACAGTGTGCCGCAAGGCATTGTTGTATTGCCACCGCCAGGACCAACATACAGGAAGTTGGGGGAAGCAGATTTAATAGTTACGTTGAAGTTCCTGTTGGAACTTACAGAGAAAGTGCTGGTATGGTGACCGAAGAAGTCTTCCAGTACCTGACCTTCGTTATAATCGTCCTTGGAATCGAACTTAGCAGTTAAGATATCCAGTGGAGGACAGATTTCAATGATGTTTTCCAGACAAAGGCTAACAAGAACCACAGCGTGATCACAAGCGAGGTCAAAATTGCAGCATCCGGGACCATCAGGACGACGATCAGCAACGGGAGCGGCACCTGTTTGGGCGTAACCTGCAAAGGCAGCAAGAGCAAAAGCTGCAGATAAAATAAGCTTTTTCATTTTTTTTGGGTTTAAAGAGTTTTGAGAAAACAGCATCCTGAGACTGAAATGCGCATTTTTTAGTCAGGGGTTTATGACACAATATTAGAGTTAAAATCTTTTCGCAAAGATGACCGTCATCATCATTTTAAAATTCTTTTAACAACTTTATGGCATACTCGTTTTTAAACTCTCTAAACAAGCCATAGAAAAGGATTACAGGTATTTGTACGTATTTTCCCGTTAAGCATTGGTTAACGGGAAAATACATCCGAAAATCCATTTTTTTATACCTCTTCCCGCAACTGATCGAGGATTGCTTTTATTTCCTTCAGATACTTGCCGTAATATAATTTTATCCACCACTCCATAGACAGGCTTACCAACAATGTAAACGTCACAAATGCAATAATCACAGTAATGATGGTGATATCCTCAATATGCCTGTCTGCAAAGAATCTGGCCAACTTAGCATCCACCAATCCGTATACCGTCACAAAGCCCAGCGCCAGCATCAGTATGCTATAGGTACAAGACCTATACATCTCTATATTCAGTTTGATATCATAATATACCGCGTACAAATGGTCTTTGGTAGTCAACATATTGGAATTTAAACGTCTGTAAAACAGTAGGAATTTACTGAAGTAATATCCGCTGATGGCCAGCATCACACCATACAGACAATAATAAGCTGACTGCGTAGTCCTGTCCATTCCAAAATACTTCGGAAAAAAAGCCAGTATAATGATAGATAACAGCTGAACTATGCCTTCCTGCTGCATCATCTTCCTGATCTTATCCACCGGCTGCCCCACTGCTTTGATCTTTGCAAGATTGCCGGGCACTACAATATGACGGTTGTCGTCATCATTATTCCATACAGATTGTATATCATCAAAATTCATAACCTTGTTGTTTTATCAGTTCTTTTAATTTTGTTTTAGCCCGATTGAGTTTCACTCTGGCATTCACTTCCGATATGCCCAGGTTTTCCCCAATCTCTTTATGCGAGTAGTTCTCCAGATGATAGAACACCAGCGCCTTTTCCAGCTTTTCCAGCTGCTGGACTGCCCTGTAAAAGTGATGCAACTGCTGCTCCCTGACTGTCCATTGTTGTTCTTCTACTGCCAGATATTCCGGCATTGCATCCGAGGTCTGCAGTTGCCGCTTTTCCTTCTTCAGAAAAACAATAGCCGTATTCAGGGCCACGCGATACATCCAGGTAGAAAAGCTGCTCTGATGCTGAAAAGATCCGTAGGACTTCCACAGCTGATAAACAATTTCCTGAAACAGGTCTTGTTGATCATCAGCCGTATCCATATACATTTTACAGATCTTGTGAATGATGCCTTTGTTTTTTTCGATGTGTGCAAGAAATTCCTGTTCCTTATTTTCCAAGTCGGATAGCTTTTAGTACAAAATAGGTATACAAGACTAGTGGTATTCTTTCCGGCCAGAACCGGTACAATGCCTTATGTGTGCCCCCGGATGACGATCATGATGTTATTCATATTTCAAATCATTTACATCATTAGTAGCACACCATGAACTTTCGTTACAGCTTTTCCGAAAAAAAATAAAAAAATCCCGTTTCTCCCAATCCAACAGCATTTTTCATCCCCTCCGACAAAATCATCTTCAAATAATTGCCTATATAAAATGCCTCTTATTTATGGGCAACAACTGCTATCTTCGGTCAAACTTTACCATAGACCGCATGAAATATCTTTTATTGACATTGTTATTGATTAGCCGTTTTAGCACCCATGCCCAGCAACTTCCCCTCACCACCGTCACAGACATCGCCCGTTCACTGACAGACCAACAGGTACTCACGGCTACCGGCCGGGATGAACTGATACGGTTTGCCGGAGGACAACCCCTGAAATTATACGAAGGCCTGGATACCGTTGCCCTGCAAGGGATTACACAATCCGTCTTTGTAGCAGATGCAGGCCTCATCGACAGGATACCCGGTCAAACCCGCATCCCGCCTGCCCTCCTGGACTCCCTCGCTCATATTGACCACTACCCCTGGTCTGGCCACACCGAACAGTTTGCTGAAGAACAATTCCTGCAACAGCAGTTTCCTTCCCGCCGGGACCTGTTCAACTTTCTGCTCCTTGCTACCGACTTTTATCGCTTCAATTATACAAACGATCTGAGCTATAATAATACCCTGGCTATCTTGGTAAGCCGCATTGGCGGCTGGTTTGGACCGGCCATGATACCACTGTTTAAAGACACCACCGTGGAATTTTCAGTCAACGATCAGACAGATACACCCGAAGCCCAACAAGAAAGAGTGAAGACTTTCGCACCCTATCTCAATTGGGTCGCCATTTTCCAGCAGGCCGGCTTCCTCCCTGCCAGCGACCACGCCATTCAACAATACTATAGTAACGGTAAAAATATTTATGCCACCACCCATCATAGTTCCTTCCTGCAGGAACTGGGAAAGTATATCACCTATCTTGATAAATATCCCTATCTCCGTGAGCAACAGTTGCACCGCCTCGACAGCCTGCAACAGACAGGTCTCATAGATAACACGCAAAAAATCCAAATCATTACACGGTATAAACCCTTCACCCTGCTTTCTTCCGATGACATACTCAGCTGCTGCAACCATGCAGTGCCGCTCTATACAGCCACAGATATAAAACCATACGACTTTATCCCTCAAAATGAATATGGCCTCATACCGCCCGCATCTATTCAGGCCGTATTCAAAACAGTCACAGATAAAATTTCCCGGAAAATACTTTCACTAACAGCAACGGATATACGGATTCACAAACAAAAGCCCGGCAACAACGGTCTCTACCCTTATCAGGAACAACTGGCACTTAGCAGGTCCGCCAAACTGTTGTCGGCCACCCTGCTGCTCAACAATCAGCTGTATAAAGAAACGATCGATGAAAAAGAATTTGAATCCTGGATAAGGCCGGAAAATTTCCAGTTTCTCAATCATTATCTGGAAGACCAACACGACAACCGGCGCTTTTATTTCATCACGCCCAACAGATTTACCCGCTACGAGCCCCAGCCGGATACCGTTTTCCTGGCGTTGCTCACCGAACAACAAGCCACACTGCTGCAATCTCCTTATTTGTTTGACCGGATAGAAGGCTGTTACAACGGCAGTCCGGGCGACTACGACTATGCAGTTTATCCAGGCGACTACTTCCAGCTTTCTTCCAGGCTCAGCAAAACACAAATAGATTCTTTTGTAGCTATCTGCCAGCAGCATCAGGTACTGCCAGCCGGAAACACCGCCCTGCTGCAGGCAACTATCCGGGAGCAAAATCCAGCAGGTTACCGTGAAGCACTCTCCTGCTCACCGGCCTGCTTCGATAGTGAGGACAATCTATACAGCCTGCTCACCGGCACCCAAAGAGCCTTGCAGCAAATGCTTCCCCGCAATAAATTATTTTTTGCACAATTACCTGAGAAGCGAAATGGTACTCAGCAACCATCTTCCGGATTTATGTTTAACAAACAGATTTACCGGGTCCCTGCTTCGGACGAAGCAGCCGACTTCCCCGGTGAAATAGTGATGAAGACTATTAATAAGGCGCTGAGCGACCATGGCCTCCCCTACCTCCTTTATCAGGTGTCTGACAACAGCGAGGCGTTTAACGGTCACAGCTATGTATTGATAAAACCAGCCGCAGCACAGGCTTTGAGAAGCCTGTCGGCCGACATATTCCCTGTAACAGGTAGCAGCCGTTAACCGGCTACTACCTGCTCTCTGGGTTGTATAATATGGTTAATACCGTGATGGATCATTTTCTCCAGCAGCTCATAGCCACCATTGGGGTTTTCATGTGCAAACAGTCGTTCCGGTTTTGTAACCGGAGATACCCAGTACAGATTCACGGTGTCGTTGTACACCTTCGGCAGTTCAATAGCCGGTCCATTATATAATGCAGCCGACAGCACCAGGCTTTCATAAGGCGCCGGCAGCTCACTGGAGCTGATAGTATGCCCTTCTCCCAGCCAGGTTACCTGTTTCCACGGCCTGTCTGCGATTCCCGATACGATACCGGCCAGGTTCATGATCTCTTTTTCGGAGTAGTCTTTTTTGCTGATGGCCAGGGCCAGCTCCATACGACGGAAGCCCGGAGCCTTGTCACTATAGAGGATTTCCACCCAGGGCATAGGCCGGATGCTCACGCCTAGTGTCAGGAGATACACCACTTCATCTTTTTCAAAACGCGCCATACCCATAGGAGGCCACTGGTCACCATCTATGGCGTAATATTGTATTACCGGCCCCAGCAGGGCTTCGTAGGCGCTGAGGAACTCCTGCTGCAGGATGCTCCAGGTCTGGTTGGTTTCGCTGGTCCAGTCGTCCCAGAAAGCAGTGGCCTGTGCTACCCGTTGGTGCAGCTGGTTGGTGGCCGGAGTACCCAGCGGGAACATCATGCTGTCATCTTCAGCACCGATACAATCGGCCGCATAAGCTACGGAGCGCTCGTCTGAATACAGGGTCCAGCCGGGGATTACGCCCAACAGCTCTCCGTCATAAAAAAGAGAAGCCCCGTCACCTTCTTCCATCCACACGATATTGATCAGCGCTGCCTCTAATGGCGCTTTGCCTTCAGGATGATTACAAAAACGGGCTTCCAGCATGGGAGCCATGCCTTCTTTCATCGCCGCAATATCTTTTTTCTCCGGCGCCGGTTGCAGGTTACGCAGCCAGCAGGGCCTTGGAGAATACTTATTGGCCAGCAGTTCGGAAGGATACAGATAAAAATAAGCCGTTCTGTCGTCTTGTTCTACCACCGCGTACATGGTACCACGGTTGTTCGCTTGTTCTATTAACATGACCGGATCCGCCATAATATCAATTTTTAGAATAATACTGTATTCGCCAAAATTAATGCTTTCAGCGCAGGACTATTAAAGCTCTCTGAAATCGATTATTTTGTTGAGACTAAATATTACTCACACATGAGACTTTCCACGTTTCTGCTGGCAGCCCTGCTGCTGGGCACTCTTTCATTGGTTGCCAAAGACCGGCAATTTTATCAGATAAAGATCTATCATCTCAAAACAGCGGCTCAGGAAGCCAGCGTAGACAGCTTTCTTCAAACAGCCTATTTACCAGCACTACACCGTGCGGGCATCCAAACCGTAGGGGTTTTCAAACCAGTAACTGCAGACACCGCCGAAATACGGATCTATGTGCTCGTACCTTTCCGGAATATGGAACAGTTCATCAGCCTCGACAAAAAACTGTCTTCAGACAAAGCCTATCAGCAGGCCGGACAATCCTATCTCCAGGCAGCGTACAATGATATTCCCTATAGCCGCCTTGAGTCCGTTTTGTTACAGGCTTTCAGCGGTATGCCCATGATGACACTTCCTTCACTCACCGCACCCCAAAGTGAACGGATATACGAATTACGCAGTTATGAAAGTCCTACCGAACAATATCATGTCAACAAAGTGAAGATGTTTAACGAAGGCGATGAAATCGGCATCTTTCGACAACTGGGATTTAATGCGGTGTTTTACGGGTCCGTCATCTCCGGCAGTAAAATGCCCAACCTGATGTATATGACCACCTTCAATAACAAGGCAGACCGTGATGCTCACTGGAAAGCATTTTCAGCCGATCCTGCGTGGAAAAAACTATCTGCGATGCAGGAATACAGCCATAATGTATCCAAATCTGAAATACTGTTTCTGCGCCCTACAACCTATTCTGATATCTGATTAGAGGTATATCAACACTGTTGACACTGCATTCTTAATTTTTTTTTAGCTATCAACAACAGTTATCCACTTTAGCACGCACTCGACAAAACAAGCTACCACAAAGGATTTCATCAAATCGCTATTTATATATTTTTCTAACAGAGACAGATAGATTACCCATTCACTGCAAAAAAATTTTGCGTTAAATTTTGTAGTTTGATTTTATTGCCTACATTTGCATCCTCATTGCGAGGTAGAGCAGAGGTAGCTCGTCGGGCTCATAACCCGAAGGTCAGTGGTTCGAATCCGCTCCTCGCTACAAAAGAAAATCCCGGGTAATGCCCGGGATTTTTTTATTTATATAACCCGGTATCTTTTCCCCTCAACATAGCATGCACTTATCAGAAATAAATAGTATACTTATATTATAATTTTTTAACACCGCCATTTGTATCGCCAACATTCATCCCTTTTTTTAACATCAAGTATTCCATGAAACAAAAACCGTCACTCGCTTTTATCGCAGCCTCGTGGGTCGCACTGTTTGCAGGCATCCTCGGATTTATCATCGGGCTGTGGAATGCCAACATGCAGCTGAATGAAAAAGGCTATTATTTTACCGTATTGATGTATGGCCTTTTTGCTGCTGTATCCGTACAAAAATGTGTACGTGACAGACTTGAAGGTATTCCGGTAACAGACATCTATTACGGCATCAGCTGGGTATCTATGCTGCTCACCATTCTCCTGCTGATCATCGGACTGTGGAATGCCACACTCCTCCCCAGCGAAAAAGGCTTCTATGCCTTCGCCTTCCTGCTGAGTGTTTTCGGCGCCATCACCGTGCAGAAAAATACCCGTGATAGCCAGGCTGCCGCAAAAGAAGCAGCTAAAGCCAACGACCAGCTTATGTAGTTCTGTAGCACATTTTGAACATAACGTAAAAAGAGAAAGCGGAGATCAATGATCTCCGCTTTCTCTTTTTACTATGTACTACAAGCTATTACAGCCGATAAGCATTTACATTCCCCGAAAAATCGGCCACATATAACATACCGTTATAAATCGCCATTTCAGCGAACACTGGTGCCCCGGTAGCAATACGGTTCACGGCTTTGCCGGAGGCCAGATCCACTACATACACAAATCCATCGGAAGCCCCCACCAGGAGGCGGTTGCCCGCCAGCAAAGGCGTAGACTCTATCGTAGCAGAAGCTGGTGAAGTATAAGGAGCCGTGTAAAACAGGGCTTCTCCCGGCACAAACTGCCATACCTGTGCTTTGGTTGCTTTATCGTAGGCGATCATTCCGCCCCTGGCTGTGCAGGTGATGATGTACTGCGGCGTTACCAGCGGTGCAGTCATGGTTTTCAGTTCAGCCGTTACCGGTATACTGTCCACTGTTTTACCGGTAGCCGGCTCAATCACATGCAATTTATTGATGCCGTGCACATACAGCAGGTTATCAAAAAACGCTGCGGTACCGCTACGGAAGCGAATCCCTTCATCACTGCGTTTCCATTGCAACTTACCGGTAACAGCATCATGGGCATACAGATGGCTCCAGTTGGAGGAAGTGATCAGCTGACCGTTACGATAAGTCATAGCGGCTGGCGTACCTTCGCCACCCGCCCAGTCTTTGTTAGTCCATTTCACTTGACCAGTGTGGATATCCAGTGCCTGAAGATAATTGCCTGCACCGGTGTAGTAGATACCGTTTTGTATCAATCCTCCTGAATTGTAGGCAGGCAGTGATTTATGCGGTCCCTGGTGCTGCCAGCGCAACTTGCCGGTAGCAGCATCCAGCGCATAGGTAGTACCTTCTGCATCGGTGGCCAGCAACAGCCCTTCACTGTAACTCATACTGTGTTTGATGGAATTGCCGGTAGCAAACTGCCAGAGACGTTTGCCCGTAGCGGCATCCAGTGCGATAATGCTGCAACGGGTATTATTTTCATCATCGATGGTGCCCACGAATACACGACCGCCTGCACAGATGGGAGATGATTTCCAGATATTACCACCGGTATTGGCCGTCCATTTTAGTTGCAGACGCCCGGCAGTAACAGCACCCGCGACACCGGTACGTTGTACGTTCTGTAACACTTCCGGCCATTCAGGGCCAGTGGTGGCAGGCAATGCAGTTTTTGTCAGCCGGAAAGTATCGCGAACAAACAATACCCTGCCTGTGCCAAGGGTAGCCTCTACCGTGGCCGTATATACGTCGTTTTTACCCACCGGTGTTGCTGTGGCTGCACGCCAGTTCCAGTCTGTTTGTTGTTGCAGCGGCAGTTCTTTTACCAGGTGGCCTTTTTGATCGTACAGGCGGAAACGCACCTGTTTAACGGGAGAAGCGGTGTGGTAGGCGTTGAGGCTTATCACCATCTTATCCTGGTCGAAAGCTACGCCGCCAGCTGCCGGAGATACCAGTGCCAATTGGTTTTCCACATAGGTATAACGGCGCTGCACCAACGAAATACCCTTAGGATCGATATCTATCACATCGAAATTAGAAGCGGAGTTATCGATACCGCCATCCGGTGGCGGGGCAGCACACAATGAGCGGATATCAGTGTTGCCATGGGTACGGGCAAAGTTGATATGCCAGTGTCCATAAATCCAGGCTTTCAGGTTATGCTCATTAAGGTTAATGCTGTCGTTGCCCGCCCGGATAGCAAACAGGGTATCATAGGTAAGCAGGTCATGATTAAATACAATCACCGGTTTGGAAGGATCTGTATGTGCCAGATCATTCTTCAGCCATTTTACTACATCTTCTGCGGTATAGGAAGGCTGGTAGTCGCCATAACGCATAGGTGTTACGATAAAATGGGCCGGACCGGCTTCAAAGGAGTAAAATACAGGGCCAAAGAGCGATTCATATAAAGCCTCGCCATAAGGGCCCTTTACGAGGTCGTGGTTACCGATGCAATAATATACCGGTAGCCCCATCGTTTGAGTGTTAACATATTGGGCATGAAAGGCCATTCCTTTTTCATAGCAGATATCGCCGGTATGGATCATAAAATCGGCGTCTTCATTGCGGGCATATTCCTTCGCTTCGGTCATCCAGCTGTTGAACTGGGTTGTTTCCGTATCTGCCAGCCGCACAAACCTTGCTTTATCCTTCGTGGGCCTGTTGTGCTGCTGAAGTCCGAAATTATAGGCTGTAAGGGCACTGTCGGTGCGGATATAAAATGTACTGGTAGACCTGTATCCTGACGGAGTGGTGATAAATACGAACCGCGCCCTGGCATGTCCTGGCAGATGAAAGTTACCTCCCTGGTCTGTTACAGTCACTGTCAGTCCATCCGATACCCTTACACCCGGAATACCGGCTTCGGCTGCATCCTGCTTGCCGTTGGCATTCCCATCTGAATACACTTTCCCTGAAAATCCCTGTGCTATCAGCGTTTGCAGGCAGCAACAAGACAGGAGCGTGAGCAAAGTTTTTTTCATTGTCATTGTAAATAAAAAATACGAACTACAGATTACGAACCGTGGTTATCCAGCGAACATGAAACAATAAGAATCCGCTGAAATCACCACGTAAAATTCGCAATCTGTAATTCGTTGTCAGTAATTTATTTTACCAGCCCATGATCTGCTTCAGCTTATCGTTCAATACGGTCTGCTGTTTGGGAATAGGACGGTAATAAAACTGTGGTTCCTTGAAAAAACGGCCTGCACGGTCGCTGGCAAACAGAATATGTCCGCTGGTACCGTTTTCGAGATAGAAGTTGTTTTCTGCACCGTTTTTATCCACGAGATAAAAGCGGTTCAGCTTTGCTCTCACGTCAGCAGGCAGCCCTGCAATGGAAGTAGTATCTGTAGTATTGGGCAGGATAGCGATATCCGGTACACCATCACCGCTCATATCGATACCACCCAGTGCCGGTACATACATCCCTGCCGGTATTTCCTTGATACGTGCACCAGCTCTCCAGCGGTTGATATCTTTCAGGCGTAAACCTTCACAGGCCATTTCCACCCTTCTCTCACGGCGTATTTCCAGCAGCACTCCTTTATTGGCGCTATTGATGGTATACTGGTTGTTCATCACCGGATCAGGATTGCCGTTGGCAGCCACCAGGTTGAGGTCCGGCATCTGCACACGACGACGCAGCAGGTTGATGGACTTGTCCAGATCAGCTTGTGACAGCTCACCCAGTTCAGCTTTGGCCTCAGCAAAGTTCAGCAGCACTTCAGCATAGCGGTATACCGGCAATGCGGTATAGTTCGCATCCCATCCACCACGCTGTTTGGGATCGCGGGGATAAAATTTCAGCTGATCATATGCACCCAGGTTAGGTTTGGGGATGTACAACGAAGCATCCTGTGTGGTGGAGAAACCAGGATAGGACACGGTTTCAGCCAAACGAGGGTCACGGTCCTTAAAGGTAGCCACGAAGCCCATCTTGTCGTATCCAGGCTGTGAAGTGAAGGGAGTACCGTCCTTCATCAGGTAGCTGTATACCAGGCTTTGGCTGAGCGACCAGGTCCAGCCTAATACAGTATGGGTATTGTTGCCTTTACCCAGGCTCTGCGGATAGTCGCGCCACTGGATAATCTCCTTGTTACCACTCAGCGTAAGGCTTGAAAACAGATCACGGTAATCTGCTCCACCCCTGCCGGTATTGTATATTTCATATCCGCCGTTGGTCATAATCTGATCAGCGGCCCATACCGCTTTTTTCAGCCATGTATCGGCGGTATTGTCCAGTTTAAGTTCCGGCTGATAGCGGCGGAAAGTGCCTTCAAACAGGCAAAAGCGAGACATCAGCGCCAGCGCAGTGAATTTATTGACACGGGTACCGTTATCTTTTTTATCCACTTTAATGTTATCCACGGCAAACTGCAGGTCGGCCAGTACGGAATCCGCCACCGCTGCACGAGGATCCCGTCCTTTGTACAGGGAAGGGTCTACGTCGTTCATTGCATGGCTGTACCAGGGCACATCAGAATAACGGGCGATCATTTCAGCATAAAATCTTGCCCGGAAATAGCGTGCTACACCCACAAAATGATTGATATCAGCCGGATCGCCCTGTGTTTTGCCCACATTGTCCAGCATAAAGTTGATATTGCGCAGTTGGTTCCAGTTATCCCATCCTCCTACGGTCGTAGGGTCCAGGGTGTTGCGTACGAGTTTATCCAGTTCTCCGCCAGTATTACCGGAGACATTGTCGGAGTTGTTGTCATCATAGGGAGCAGACAGGTTCTCATCATACAGGCCGTATATATAAGTCTCCAGGTCTTTGGGTGTCTTAAAATAGGCTTCGGGAGAAATCTCTGTCTGTGGCAGACGTTCCAGGAAATCCTTATTGCAGGACACCGCTGCACATCCTAGTATCAGGAATGGTATAATAAGCCGTTTGTTTTTCATGTTGCACTTTTTAGCTTTCATTAAAAGTTCAGGTTCAATCCGCACGAATAGGTTTTCTGATAAGGATAAACGGAGCCGTCCAGTCCTTCCGGATCAATGTTGGCTTTCAGGTGAGAGATGGTAAAGATGTTCTCTGCACTGACATAAAAACGTAACCGGGCGATCTTCGCTTTTTCAGTAAGTGACTTGGGCAGTGTATAACCCAGTGTTACGTTTTTCAGACGGGTATAAGCCGCATTCTGCAGGTATCTGGTTTGTGGTGCACCCAGTTCGGTAGCATCTTCCGCGATATAGGATTTCAGACGCGGGAAATAACCGTTAGGGTTTTCCGGAGACCATCTGTCCTGGTTATGTACCTGAACGTTGGTCCAGGGTTGTGCATATACGCCCCAGAAATAGTGATTGCCCGGATTAGGGTACCAGTCTCTTTTGCCAATGCCTTGTATCAGTGCACGGAAGTCGAAACCTTTATAGGAAGCATAGAGGTCAATGCTGTAAGGGAAACGGGGAGCATTGTTACCGATGATTTTTCTGTCGCCGGGATTGGAAACAGTATTATCACCGTAGTCAATCACGCCATCACCATTAAGGTCTTTGAATTTCAGGTCACCTACATAGAACAGGTATTTCTGATCATCAGAACCCACTTTCTTTTGATCGGCATGTGATTTCAGCTCCTGTTCGTTCTGGAAGAAACCTTCTGTTTCGAGCCCCCAGATATCGCCGATTTCCTGGCCGTTATAATAGTTCCTGTCCTGCAGGTTGGAGGCGTCGTAATTCTCGAGTGTACCGGTTGGGTTGGTGTAACGGGTGATGAAGGAACGGCTGTCGGCCACCAGTAATCTAACTCCGTAGCTGAAGTCATTTTTACCGATTTTAAACTGATCGCGCCAGGAGAGCGTCATTTCCCAACCTCTTGTTTTCAGGTCAGCAGAGTTGGTTCTGGGTGCTTTAGCGCCGTATACAGAAGGCAATTCCTGGCTTTTAGCAAACATACCGTTTGTATAACGGGTATAACGGTCATAGCTAAACGATAATCTTTCTTTCAGCAGGGAGATATCGATACCGCCATTGATTGTTTTTACAGTCTGCCAGGTATAGGTAGCTGTTACCGGTTGAGGAGCAAACACGCCTATTGGCAGCTGGCCATTCAGTACGGAATTGATGTTTTTTGATTTCATCAGCTGCATATATCCGTAAGCATCCCATTGCTGATCGCCGAGGGAACCGTAGGAACCGCGCAGTTTCAGGAAGTCGATACCTGCGTTTTGTTTGATACCACTGAAGAATTTTTCTTTAGAGAGTACCCAGCCCACAGAACCAGATGGGAAGAAGCCCCAGCGGTTGTCATTGCGAAAACGGGAGGAACCATCATTACGGCCGTTTACTTCCACGATGTATTTATCATCATAGATATAATTCAGCCGATAGAAGATACCTCTTACAGCCCAGTCTTCGATGGATTGTTTTTCGGTGATATTACCGGTAGCCAGCTGTGGTGATGGATATTGCTGGCTGATCAGGTCTTGCCTTACAACATTAAAGAAGCTATAGTAGTGGTATTCCTGGTTAAAACCAGCGAGTGCTCCAACGTAGTGCTTTTTGTTGAAAGTTTTATGGAAATCAGTATAGAAGTTGTAAACGTTATACTTTACAGCTGTAGAGTTATTTTCAGCGGAAGATTTATTACCACTGGTATATTCAAAAGGTTGGTCCGGTCCTTTGCGGTAAGGCACAGGCAGTATATAGGAGTTACCCACATCATTGCCTCTGCGGAAAGTAGCGTCACCTTTCAGCGTCCATACATCCTTGATCAGTCCTATTTCTGCATTGAGGGTGGTCATAAACTCGCTCCAGGTATCGGTAGAACGGCCACCGCTTTGCAGGTTACCCAGCAGGGCAGCACCGTCGGAAGTCCAGGTACCATCCGGGTTACGGGGCACACTTAAAGACGGTGTACGGTTGGCATTATGGAAAAACAGGTAATCAGTAGTGCTGGAAGGCTGAGCATAGGTCGTATTGGTATACATGGTATTGGTACCTATTTTCACGCGTTCATTAAAGGTATAGGTGGCTTTTGCCCGCATGTTGTAGCGGTTGTATTTGTCTGGGTTATACCGCAGCATACCATCCTGTGAATAATAGTCACCGGAGAGGTAGTAGTTCAGTTTCTCGTCACCGCGGGAGATGCTGAAGTTGGCATTGTAGGCTGGCGCAGATTTCTGATATACTTCATGCAGCCAGTCGGTAGTGCCGTAATAGCTCCATTTGGTTTTATCTGTCGGGTTGACAATAACATTAGGTAAGGAGGGATCGTCTTTCAGTTTTTGCGCATAAGCCCTTTCAGCAGCAGGATACAGATCATACAGCGGTGTAGCTGCATCATGTTTGTAATCCATGGTGGTGAGCGGATCGGTAATGACTTTAGGTACCAGTCCCAGTGTACGTACTGCATAGTTGCTGTTGGCAGTTACTGCAATACGGCCGTCTTTACCGGATTTGGTGGTGATCAGCACCACACCGAAAGCGGCACGGGCGCCGTAGATAGCAGCAGATGCTGCATCTTTCAGGGTGGTCACGCTTTCAATATCGGCGGGGTTGAGGCGGGATACTTCGTCACTGGTGAAAGGGATGTTATCCACCAGGATAAAAGGATCTCCACCGTTGATAGAAGTCATACCGCGGATATTAAACTTGGCAGCGGAAGAAACACGGCCATTGGTGTTGGTGATATTGAGGTTGGGCAGCAGACCCTGTAAACCGTTGTTGATATTGGAGATAGGACGGCTCTCCAGTTCTTTGCCGGAGATGGCGTCTACGGCACCGCTCAGATTCACCCTTTTTTGTTTGCCATAACCGACTACCACTACCTCATTCAATCCGCTGGAATTGGCTTTCAGGGCAATGTTGTATATAGCACCATCTTTCGCTTTCATCTGTTGTGATTCATATCCAACATAGGAAAACTCGATGATGGCGTTTTCGGGAACTTCCATTTTAAAGCGGCCCTCAACATCTGTTTTAGCACCCTGGGTAGTACCTTTCACCAGTACAGTCACGCCGATCAGCGGCTGACCGGACTCATCAGTCACACGGCCTTTAACAGACACATTGGCAACAGTTTCTCCGGCTTCCAGGATCACGATCAGATTATCCTTCATGACCTTATATCCCAGAGAGGTGCCTTCCAGTGCTTTATCGAGGATATCGCGTACCGGAGCATCTTTCATGGCAATAGAGATCTTCCGGTCAGGAATGCTGGCATTTTTATACAGGAAAGTGTAGTCACTCTTCTGCCCGATCACATTCAGCAGCTTTCCAATGTTAATATTGTGATAATTAACACTGATGCGCTCCTGCGAAAATCCATGTGCGCTAAGCTGTAAAAACCCGGCACAAAGCAATACGGAGGTTAGTTTCATACGCAATAACAGTTTCCTCATATTCCGCCGGGGAATATCAGAAGGCCACCAATAGCTTTTTTTCATAAATTTGTTTCGTTAGGTTAAATAATAAGCCATTACCGGATTCTCGCGAATCGGTTTACGTTGTTTAGCCAGCATTGTAAAAGGGGAATGTTGCCGCATTTCCCTTTTTGCTGTCCGCAAAAAATTATCGGATGCCTGCACCGTAGCGCGTTAGATGCCGGCAATAAGATTTAGTTCAATAATCAAATAATAGTTAGTCCGCTTTTACCATATATAGATAACATTTTCCTTCGTGTTCATTTCGTAGTGAAAGCCCGACATCAATTGTAAAGCCTGTAGCACATCTTCAATGCCCTGCTTACGGAAAGCACCCGTAAATACTTCCTGTTTGTAACGGTCATTCTTAAACTGCAAGGTCACATTGTACCAGCGTTCCAGATCATGCGACAGTTGTTCAAATGTTACATTATCAAAATCAAAGCGGTCATTTACCCAGGCTGTTGTTGGTTTTTCCGCTGCCGGATCATCACCTGCCATCGTGATGACACTCTTTACCGGCGTAATGCTAAAGTTGTTCTTTTTATTGACGCTTGTTGGTTTGTCCTGTTCTGTTTCAATAATAAGTTTCTGTTCAGGCTGCAGCTGCACAGTTTTGCGGCCTCCTGTTGTTTTTCCTTCGGGGAAGCTGACCTCTACTTTCCCGCTCAGGAGCGTTGTTTCGATCCTTGCATCTTCGGCATAGGCTTTTACATTAAATACAGTACCTAACACCCGTATATTCACATGACCTGTCTGAATAATAAAAGGATGTGCAGGATCATGTTTTACATCGAAATAAGCTTCTCCGGTAAGCCCTACTTCCCTTTCTCCATTCAGGAAGCGGGTAGCATCATATTGTAAACGACTGCATGCATTCAACACCACGGTGGTGCCATCCGGCAGTACCACACTGGTTTTAGAGCCTGTTTTAGTAACTACTTCATTCCGGAAAGCCTGTTTGCCAGGTGTCACCGGCCATATGGCCCAAACGGAGATCAACACTGCAATACTGGCGGCGATGCCCGTCCACATCTTCCAGGGAGAGATACGTTTTACCACAGTATGTTCCTGCTCCTGTTGCAGGAACAGGTTCATGCGGTCAAGTCCTTCGCTGGCCAGCCGGGCTTCCTCTTCAGCAGTAAACCCGTTCACAGGCCCCACGCCATCTATATCCTCTACAATGGTAAAAGCATATTGTAATTCAGGGAACTGCATGAGCAACATTTCAAGCTCTTTCAATTCCGCTGCGCTGGCCTCTCCGGATACCTTCCTGGCCATCAAAATATTTATCCGGTTACCCTCGATCATTTATTTTTAATCCGTGTTACGACAGAAGGACGAAAATAATTTCAAAAACCCCCAAAGCCTGTTCTTCTTTTTTTACCTTTTCTGAATAATTTTTTTAATAATATATATTTGTACAGGTTAGCCTATCACTTATGGAAAACAAACTATTCAAGTACATCATCATTATTGAAATTCTACTGATAGCCGGCATTTTCGGCACTTCTTTTCTTGGCGCCATCCACGTTGATACCATGGCCATGGAAGATGCCGGCATACGGATAGCCTCACAATACGAAATCATCAGCCTGCCCTTTGGATGGCTGTACCAGCTGGATACGCTGCCCGGGGCACTGCCTCCGGGTGAACAGCATAACAGCTTATGCGATATGTTTGTAACACCTGTCGTATGGCTGCTCACCAGCTGTTTATGGGCTGGCATATTATATGGTATCATTCGGCTGTTTCGCCGGAAGGGAACGGAGATGGATACACGTAAAAATCATTTCTGGAAGAAGGTCTTTCTGTCTAACCTGCTGATATCCATTGTAGCTTTTCTTTTCATCTTTCTTTTTGACTACCGGTATTTACATACAGCATCCGCTTCGGAAAAAAATTTTTATCCGGAAACATTCGTATTCACAGGAGTGGCCATTGCCGGTGCCTTTTTACTGGGTGTCTGCTGGTGGCTGATAGAGCGGTGGTGGGCCAGCAAACGGGCTCTCAGCATTGTGTTTAGTAGTGTGGTAGTGGTGGGGATGTTGTCGGTTATTTTCGCTGCCTATAAACTGGTAGGCTATACCCGGGTGAGAGATGCTGCCCCTACTCCGCTTACGGCAGAGGAGCTGGCCGCCGCTGAGATGGTACAAGCCGCTGCTGCCGGCACGCTGGTGACAGATGGTGCTTCTCCAGCCACTTCCGCCAGCAACCAGGCAGAAAATCCATGGCAGGGTCCTGAACCGGAATCAGACAGCATAAGAGCCGCGCTGCAGTTTATCTGTTATGACCGGCTGGAGCTGGGAAAAAACAGTGGTCACCCTGCCGACCTGATGCTGAACTGGGGCCTGGAGATGCGGGCTCTCTTTGCACAGCAGGACCCCTTAACGCCTGAACAGGCCATCGAGCAATATCATACCAATGCCCTGGCGCCCGTCATTGCCATCTTTCAATTTACAGGCCGGGACGGCCACCTGCTGAAAGCCTGCTTCGACCACTTTAGCGAATACTTTCATCAGGTTTTGCCACAGGCAGTATACCGTAGTTCCCGGGCCGTCTATTATGTAGATAAATTAATAGCCACCCACGACCTGTTGCAACAACAATCCGGGTACCGGGAATCACTGACCGGACTATACGAAAAAATGAAACAGGGCTCCAACAACGGGGAACCACAGGCAGAAGCCTATATCGCAGATATCGCATGGACGGGCAGTTTGCGCAGTATCGACCCGGCCCTGGCCAGGGGAGATCAATATGCCAACCGGCTGTCTGTATGGCTGGTATCTTTCTGGGCGCGCAGGTATCAGGAAGGTAACGCAGGAGATGTTTATGATATCCTGCAAAAAATAGCTTCCCAGTATAGCAGCGATTAATGCTGAATTGGTGCGGATAATATCATTCTACGACAAAAAAATACCAGCGACAAAAAAAATTACCAGACAATTTATTTTGTTAACTTTAGCGTAATCTGCGTTATATATTATTGCAACCAACATCAGTGGCTTACAAGGGATGGATCAGGGTATAATCAATGAATTATTTAAAAACATCACAGCGAACAATGATCAGACAGCCTTTAAAGCTTTCTACAATCATTTCTTCATAAAACTACTGCGTTTTTCCTTCTCGCTCACCCGTTCCAAAGAAGTGGCAGAAGAAATTACGAACGATGTTTTTATGCATTGCTGGCAAAAAAGACAATCACTAACGGACATTAAAAATCCGCAGGTATATCTTTTTGTCGTAGCCAAAAACAAAGCAATCGATCATATGCGTAAACAAGCTACTACCAGACAGGTAGCCATTACCGCAGATGATAAACTGGAAATTTCTTTTGACAGCGATCCGGAGCAACTTATGATCTCCGCTGAAATGATACGCAAAATGGAATATACCATCGAACAACTTCCTCCCAAATGTAAAATGGTGTACATCCTGGTCAAACAATATGGGCTTCGTTACAAGGAAGTAGCCACTGTACTGAACCTCTCCGTCAAAACTGTTGAAAACCAGCTGGCCATTGCCATGAAACGCCTCACCACAGCGGTTAACTTCACACTGGAAAAAGCATAAAATATTTAGGGATTTAATGATTTAGGGATTTAGGGATTTGAGTGAACTGAAAAACTGGTCTACTCAAATCCCTAAATCCCTAAATCATTAAATCCCTAAATCATTAATATCCTTCATTCTGAGGTTTCAGGTTCGGGTTATTTTTCATTTCAAATACAGGCAGCGGATACAGGAGATGTTTCTTAGCCAGTACAGCGCCATTGGTTTTGAGTGCATGCCCTACGAAGTCGTCGAAACCATTGGTGTCTTCGTTGTATACTTTGCGCAGGCGCAGCATATCAAACCAGATCACACCTTCATAACAGAGCTCATGCCAGCGTTCACGCCACACGGCCTGTTCAAAATCGCTCTGGCTCAAACCAGCTTTAACAGGCAGGTTGGCACGCTGACGGATGGCATTCAATGCCGTATATGCATCTGCGTTAGGAGTCCCATCTGCCCTGTTCTGTGCTTCTGCATACATCAGCAATACTTCCGCATAACGGATCATCGGCACATTCAGGTTGCTAACGCCGGTACCGGGTTTGCCGGAAGCACCATGACAGGTCACATCAAAGTGTTTGTAGATATAGGGGGCACCCAGTTTGATAGTATCCCCACTTCCTTTGAAGAAGTAATAAGTATAAAAGAACTGTTGCTGGTCGGTACGTTTGTCGGTGGGCTCAAACTTTTTATAGGAGTCATAAAAAGAAGGAGAAGGCACCTCTGTTCCCTGACCGCTGCCTTTGGCAGAAATATCCGGCTGGGAGTTGTTGGGCAGCATCACCGTCTGCAACGGATTTTCTTCCACACCGCTCAGGTACTGCACTTCAAACAGGTGTTCCAGCCTGTTGTTGTTGGCCACGGTGTGCAGATCGTCGTAGTTGGTAAACAGGCCGATGTCGCTGGTATGCGTATTGGCATAGTCGATCACTTCCTTCGCTTTGTCTGCGGCCAGTTTGTAATAAGCCTGTCCTTTGTTGAGCGGGAAACCGGCCATGGTGAGGTATACTTTGGCGAGCAGCGCTTTAACGGCAGCGGTGCTGGCGCGGCCGGTATTGTCTTTCCAGGGCAAGCCAGCTGCTTCTGCAGTCTTCAGGTCATCCACGATGGTGTTATACACCTGTTCAGCACTGGTACGGCTAGGTGAGAAATCAGCCGATTGTGGTGTCTGTGATTTCAGGATCAAAGGCACATCACCCCACATCCTTACGGCATAGAAATAAGCCATGGCACGCAGAAAACGGGCTTCACCCAATACTTTTTTGCGGGCTGTTTCGTCCATGGGATTGATTTTCGGCACATTGTCCAGCACCAGGTTGGTTTGCGCGATCTCTTTATACAACCCTTTCCACCAGTTACCGATCTGGAGGTTGTCACCATCATACACCAGTCCCAACAGGTTATTCAGGTCGGAGTTCTGGGCTGTTTTAGTGACCACCGTTCCGGTAGGTGCGTCCAGTAAGGCGTAGTTGTTGGTAAAAATACCGGCGCCTTCTCCTATAAAACGCAGGCGTGCATAGGCCGCATAGATAGCGGCATCAGCATGTTCGGGCAAAGTAAAATAACTGTCGGGGCCCAGGTTGGAAGGATCCTGTTCTTCCAGGAATTTTTTACAGCCGCTGCCCGCACCCATCAGCATAGCGCCGCAGAGCGCCAGCTGTATTGTTTTATTAATGATATTTTTCTTCATGATAAAGTCTTTTTGAATACTGAACAAATTAGAACGCCACGTTTAATCCCAGCTGATAAGTAGTGGGTTTGGGATAGTCGAAGAAGGTCTGTCCCTGTGCAAATGAGTCGCCATAGGTAGTTACTTCCGGATCGTTGCCGCTGAATTTGGTCCTCAGGAAGAAGTTCTGTGTAGAAGCCCAGATACGCAGGCGGCTGAGATGCATCTTCTGTACCATTTCAGGGCTGAAGGTATAACCGATCAACAGGTTTTTGCCACGGAGGAAGGAGCCATCTTCTACCCAGCGGGTGTCTACGTTGGTCACATAACCGGCAGCTACCGGACGAGGTGCGGCAATCGGTGTGTTCTGGTTGGTAGGAGTCCAGTAGTTCAGCACGGTTTTAAAGCTGTTGGCGATGCTGATACGGTCTTCTCCGGAGTGATGGGACATGTTCAGCACATCATTGCCGTACATGTATTGCAGTTCCAGTGTAAGGTCAAAGTTTTTGTATTTGAAGCTGTTGATGAAACCTCCCCATCCTTTGGGGTTACCGTTACCGATGATCATGCGGTCAGCATCATTGATGATGTGGTCTCCGTTCACGTCACGGTATTTGATATCACCTGGCAGCATGGTGTTGCCACCGCGGTAGCTCTGGAATTTGGCAGCTTCTGCTCTTTCCGCTTCGCTCCAGGTACCTTCTCTAACCAGTCCCCAGAAGGAACCAACGGACTCGCCTATACGCAGAATGTTGGTCTGGTTGGTGAAGTTAGGTCCACCTACACCGAAGATGTCTGCAGGAGTAGCGAGTGACAGGATTTTGTTCCGGTTGAAGGAGATATTGAAAGTTGAGTTCCAGCTGAAATCCTTACCGTCAATCACCAGTGCATTCAGCGCCAGTTCCAGCCCTTTGTTTTCCATGGAGCCGATATTCTTGCGGATGGTATTATACCCGCTGGTGGTGGGTACGGGCGCATCCAGCAGCATGTTGGTTGTTTTACGATAGTAAAGATCTGCTTCCAGATTGATCCTGTTTTTCAACAGACCGATCTCAGCACCGAAATCGGCCTGTGCTGTCTTTTCCCATACCAGGTCCGGATTAGCCAGTCTTCCGGTTCCAACACCCTGTACTTTAGCACCACCAATCACGCCAGCGTAGGTGCCGCTGGCAGACAGCGTAGCGAGTGACTGGTAAGGAGGAATTTCAGAGTTGCCGGTCACACCATAGCTGGTACGCAGCTTCAGGTTAGACAAGACATTATTGCCTTTCAGGAACGGTTCTTCAGATACTCTCCAGGCAAGTGCCGCAGAAGGGAAATTGGCGTATTTCACTTTACCAAAGCGGGAAGAACCATCGCGGCGACCGGTGAAGGTCAGGAGGTAGCGGTCTTTGTAGCTATAGTTAAGTCTGGTGAAGTAGGAGAAGAATGAAAACCGGGTACGGCTGGAACCTACGCCACTGGCAGGTATCACCGAACCGGCACCCAGGTTGTTGGTTTCGAAATAATCTGTGGAATAGTTCTCTCCCCTTGCGTTAAAGCCAAAATAGTTGTTTTCGGAGGCGCCCATACCAACCATACCAGTGAAGGAGTGGTCAGTACCAAAACGTTTATTATAGGTCAGGTAGTTTTCGAATGACCAGAATGATTCGCGGTCATTGGCTATGATGGCAATACCTTTCTGGGAAGCAGAGATATCCAGCAGGGAGCGGCCATTCCATTCGTTGCGGCCGCGGGTTACGATGTTGGCGCCCAATACGCTGCGCAGTTCCAGGCCTTTTGCCAGGCTGATATTGGCGTAGGCGTTACCCAAGGTCGTTTGTGTGTTGAGGAGATATTTTCTGTCTGTCAGGATCTGTACGGGGTTGGAGCCACCTTCTGCACCGGGATACAGTTTATTGTTGGCCCAGGAGCCGTCTGCAAATTTCACGGGCAGGAAAGGTAACGCTTCAGTGATCATACGCACGGAGTTGAGACCGCCGGTACCGATGTCCACCAGGTTCTCCTGTTGGTTGTTGTAGCTGAGGGAGCCGCCAACTCTCAGCCATTCTTTCACTTTGGTGTCGATGGTGAAGCGGGCAGAGTAACGTTTCAGATAAGAGTTCAGCAGCAGACCGTTATCATCGAGGTATCCCAGGAAGAGGCCATACTGACTATCGGCGTTACCACCTGTAAAGCCCAGCTGATGGCTCTGTGAGAGCTTATGCTGAATAGATTCCTTGAACCAGTCGGTATCGTACAGTGGATTACCGTCTTTATCAAACAGACGGGAATCGGTCCTTTTCAGGGCTGGATTGCTGTTTACGTAGTTACCGTTGTCCCAGCCGGCTTTATCGTATATCTGTGCGTTTTTCCAGCCGAGTGTTTCGAGGTCCAGGTATTCTTTGGCATTGAGCATTTTCACCCGGTTAGGGCCTGGTGTGTTAAGGCCGAAGTAGTTATCGTATGTTACGCGGCCACCGGTGGCAGTACCTTTTTTGGTGGTCACCAGCACTACGCCGTTGGCGCCACGGGCACCGTAGATAGCGGTGGAGGAGGCATCTTTCAGTACTTCGATGGATTCGATGTCGCTGGGGTTGATGAAGTCGATGGCATTGCTGTTCTGTGTCTGGTTACCTATTGGCAATGCTACTCCGTCTACCACATAGAGCGGGTTGTTGGTGGTGTTGATGGAACTGAAGCCACGGATACGGATTTTAGTCTGACCGCCGGGGCGTCCGGAGTTGGTACTCACCTGCACACCGGGCATACGTCCGCTCAGCGCCTGGTTGATAGAGGCAGCGGGGCGTTCCTGGAGGGCTGCTGCTCTTACAGAGGTAACGGAGCCGGTCACGTCTGATCTTTTCTGTGTACCGTAACCGATTACCACTACGTCCTGCAGTGATTTTACATCCGTGCCGAGGGCGGCGTTGACGATGGTAGCGTTGCCTACCAGTTTTTCGGTGGGTGTATAACCAATGAATGAAAATATGAGGGTGCTGTTATTACCGGGTACATTGAGGGTAAAGCTGCCGTCGGCACCGGACTGTGTGCCGACGGAGGTGCCTTTTACCTGCACAGATACACCGGGTAGCGGCGTATTGTCCCGTGCATCAAACACCTTACCGGTGATCTTTTTTCCCTGGGAGAAAGCCAGCAGCGACAGTAGCAGCAGGAAGCTGCTCTGCAGGCTTACGCGCAACAGGAATGTCAGTTTTTTCTTCATACATGTTGTTTTTTGGTTAATAAAGGTTCTATATTAAAAAGGTGATTGCTAAAACGATTTTGCAAAAAGGGTCCACTATCCCTCCAATGTTTATTTTGGAACGAATCAGATAAAGACAATAAAGGGGGACAGGCGGTGGACCGGCTGCATACACAGCACAGGGTAGCTACATCACTACATATTACGCCTGATTACCTGGAAAAAATGATGCATAATGGCCGTGGTACCATTATAGTATCAACAAGTGCTTTTTGATAACGTGTTCTGTCAAATTTTTTTAGAGTTTTTTAATGTCTGTTTGTTCCTGCCAGCCATCAGCAGGGTGTCTTTTGTTTTCGTGTTTTCTGTTCTTGCTTTAAAAATATGGCTACCTAACGTGAAATGTGATAAATGCTCAATCGATTTAGCATTCCGGGCTTTTCACCATGACATTCATTTTTACAGCACTACATTACAAGTGATTAGATTTTTTAGATCCAGATTGTTTTGAGCTGGCATATTATTCTACATACTTTAGGTCTTTCCACTACAGCTCCGATCATAAAAATATAATTATTTCCAGATAACTAAAACGTTTTTGCAATTTTTTTTAAGGTTGATGATATATTACCGGTTATCATGAAAAAGGAAGAAAAAAATGGAATAACGCACACGGTTATAGGAACATGTGCTGCTTCTTTTTCTTTCTTAAATCAATTCATGTTTTTTTTATACCTTATACCCCGATACCTGGAAAAGAGTAGGAAACTAATGGTGAGAACCAGCGATATAACCCAATTGAGTGAGGCTGCACTGGTCAGGGAAATTCATGCAAAAAACAGGCAAGCCTTTACCTTCATATATGAACGCCATTTCCAGGAACTGGCCATGGCCGCTTTCCGTTATGTTAAAGATGCAGGCATCGCCCAGGAACTGGTGCAGGAAGTCTTTATCAGAATATGGGAACAACCCTCATTACTGGATGAAAACGGTGCGCTCCGTGCCTATCTGTACAAAGCAGTCATCAACCATGCTATCAACTATCTCAAAAGAGAAAAAAATATAGCCCGACATCATTCACTCATCGCTGAATCGCTGACAGACAGTTACCTGCACAACCTGCAGGAAGAACAGGAACTTAAACTGCGCATCTACCAGGAAATAGAAAAACTCCCCAAACAATGCGCTAAAGTGTTTAAGATGAGCCGCTTCGATGGCCTCAAATACCGCGAGATCGCCGAACAGCTGCAGATATCCGAAAAAACTGTAGAAAACCACATTATCAACGCCCTGAGAATCCTCCGCGAAAATCTTTTCTATCGCCAGGACAATTCCCGCGACTATACCACCAATTTACGTCTTATGCAACTCTTTGCCCTCCTCGCCGGAGACCTGCTCTCCCGGCTATAAAGCAACTCAAAACATATTAAACATAAAATAATGTGAAAATTTCTTCCCCAACACTGGGGGTATCCCCTTCTCTTAATTGTATCAATACACAAAGGCTAGCGTAATGGAACAAGAACAGATCAACTGGCTGCAACTGGTAAAATACCTGAATAACCCACAGGACCCCGTACTGGAACAGGCCATACGGCAATGGATCTCGGCATCCCCCGAGCACGAAGCCGCATTCCTCCAGGTACAGCAGCTATGGCAGCTGTCTCCCGACCTGAAAATACTCGACCAGCTAGACACACAGGCGGCCATCATTCGCCTGCAGGAAGCCCTGCCCCCGGAAGAAACAGATTATCAGCTTCCCAAACGCCGCTACAGATGGCTCAGCGCAGCCGCCATCACCATTCCCGTTATAGCTGCCGCCTGGTGGTGCTATCATACGTATAGTCACACCTCTTACAAAGAGAAAGCAACCCTGGCCGCCGTGGACTCACTGCGCCTCCAGGACCAGTCCCGCATATACCTTGATAAGTATAGCCGTCTCCGTTATCCGGAAAAAATGCAGCAGGAGCGCACCGTTTTTATGGAACAGGGTACCGCCTTCTTTTCCATCGCTCCCGACACCCATCCCTTCATCGTAAAAATAGGCCAGTCCAGCATCACCGTACTGGGCACCTCCTTTAACATCCGGATGAACGGCCAGCGTATAGGCGTCACCGTTAAAACCGGTAAAATCAGTTTTGTATCCGGACATAATAACACACCAGAAACCATTCTCATCGCAGGAGAAGGTATCAATTACGACCCTGTCACAGGTACCCTGGAACAGTTTAACGCCATCAACAGCAATGCGGACGCATGGATCACCCATGAACTGGTATTCATCGACGCTCCGTTAGCCGAGGTATGCAAAAAAGTAGAATCCCTTTATCAGGTACAGATCAGTCTGCAGGGTAAAATACCTGTCAAAAAACTGAATGCCACATTTAAAAATAATAAGCTGGAAGAAGTGCTGGAAGTTTTACAAGCCACCTACCCGATAACAGTGGTACAACACAACCGGGAAATCATCATCACCGGAAAATAACCACTGTCCATCAGGCAGGCCTTTCTCCTTTGTTATTAACCCTCATGTCAACTGAAATCAACAGCATTCCGTCATCCGGATATGCAACCGGAATTATTATCTGCAGGCTATGAGATGCCCTCCCCCGGAGGTCGCGTCTACGCATGCGCGCAACCCGTTTAACCTATAATTATATATACGATGTTTGAAATCCTTTACAAAAAAAAGCGACCAAAATCGAAGTTACTCCTGGCCCTCTTAGCGGCTGCCTGCCTGCAAAGTCAGGCCGCTCCCTTTAACAACGAGCAGAACAAAGAGAAGCTGGAAGTCATCCTCGGCAGGATGGAAAAAAAGTACAATGTCGTATTCGTGTATGATGCCGCCGTCATCAACAAAAATATGAACGTTGAAATAGACCCCGATAAACTGTCCATGCAACAAGCCATTGCCCTCCTCGAAAGCAAAGGCATCGCCTGTAAAGTGATCGGTGATAAAGTCGTGCTCACCCGCCCGGCCGAAAAACCCGCGCCCCAGCAGGAAGTCATCGCCGTCAAAGGACGCGTAGGCACCCGCAGCGAAAACGGTGAAACCAACTTCGTTGCAGGTATCAGCATCGTTGAAAAAGGCACCAGCAACGGTATCGCCACCGACAGCAAAGGAGAATTCACCATCAAGGTAAAACCCGGCGCCGTTCTCGTCATCAGTATGATAGGCTTTAAATCACAGGAAATAAAAGCCGCTGCCGACAAACATCTCCTCATCACACTGGAAGAAAATGTGACCAACCTGAGCCAGGTAGTTGTAACCGGTTATCAGACCATCGACCGCAAACTCTTCACCGGTTCGGCTAACACCCTGAAAGCCAGTGATGTTAAACGTGATGGTATCACCGACGTAAGCCGCATGCTGGAAGGCCGCGTAGCCGGTGTGTCTATACAAAACGTATCCGGTACCTTCGGCGCAGCCCCTAAAATCCGCGTCCGTGGCGCCACCTCCATCACTGGTGATAACAAACCATTATGGGTAGTGGATGGTATCGTACTGGAAGATGTGGTCAATGTGTCTAACGAACAGCTCTCTACCGGTGACCCCACCACCCTCCTGGGCTCTTCTGTGGCCGGCCTCAACCCCGACGATATCGAAAGTTTTCAGATCCTCAAGGATGCCGCCGCCACCGCCATGTACGGTGCCCGCGCCATGAACGGCGTAGTAGTGATCACCACCAAAAAAGGACGGATAGGTAAACCACTCATCTCCTACACCGGCAACTTCTCTACTTATATCAAACCATCGTACAAGGATTACAATATCATGAACTCTGCCGATCAGATGTCTGTGTACAAATCCATGGAAAGCAGAGGATTCCTGCAATACGGAGATATGGCCACCAGATCTGATGGTGGCGTGTTTACCAAACTCGCAGAAAACATCAACAACAGAACTGTTTATAACGATGAAAAAAGCAGGAACGAATTCCTGAAAAGATATGCACTGGCCAATACCGACTGGTTCGATGTACTGTTCCGCAACTCCCTGTTACAGGAACACTCCCTCAGCATCTCCTCCGGTACTGAAAAAACACAACTGTATTTCTCTACCAGTTTCCTCAACGACAACGGCTGGAGTATCGGTGATAAGGTAAAACGCTTTACCGGCAATGCCCGCGCCAACTTCAACATCTCCCCCAAATTCACCGTAGGCCTCATCACCCAGGGATCTATCAGAGACCAGCGCGCGCCTGGTACCATCGGCAGGGTCAGCAATCCCGTAGAAGGTAAATATGACCGCGATTTTGATATTAATCCATTCAGCTACGCCCTCAATACCAGCCGCACCCTCACAGCCTATGATGAAAAGGGCAACCAGGAATTTTTCCGGCGCAATTTCGCACCGTTCAACATCATCAATGAGCTCAATAACAACACGCTCGACCTCACCATGGTGGATATCAAACTCCAGGGTGAAGCTTCCTATAAAATCACCCCTACCCTGAAATACTCTTTCCTCGGTGCTTTGCGCTATGCCAAAACCAACAGGGAACATAAAGTAAGGGAAAACTCCAACATGGCCATGGCTTACCGCGCCGCCGACAATGCGGACGTAGTCAGCAAAAATAAATTCCTCTATCGCAACCCGGATGATCCGGAAGCCTATCCGGTAGTCGTATTGCCATACGGTGGTTTTTATAATACCAACGATGACTACCTCGTTAGCTACAACGTTCGCAATGCCCTGGAATGGAATAAAACCTACAACAACACGCACATCTTCGTAGCCTATGCCTCACAGGAATTAAGGTATGCCAACCGTCAGAACAAATTCTCCAATGGTTATGGTTACCAGTTCGATAAAGGTGGTGTGCCCTATGTAGATCCACGTATTGTGAAACAGGCCGTGGAAAGCAGTTTCGACTTCTATGGCATGCAAAACTACTATGATCGTTTCCTCGCCTACATGGCCAATGGTGCCTATTCCTATAAAGGCAAGTACAACATCAACGGTACCATCCGCTACGATGGCTCCAACCTGCTCGGTAAATCCCGTACCGCCCGCTGGCTGCCCACCTGGAATATCAGCGGCTCCTGGAACATCGATACAGAAGACTTCATGAAACAACTGGATAAAATCAACCGCCTCACCCTGCGTGCTACCTACGGCCTCACCGCCAGCCTGCAAGGCAAAGCCACCAACTCCAGTCTTATCACCCGCAGCGCCAAAACATACCGCCCTTATCTGCCGGAAATCGAGTCTGTGATCAATATCGCCGACCTCGAAAACTCACAGCTCACCTGGGAAAAACAATATGAAACCAACATAGGCATCGATGTGGGCTTGTTTAAAGACCGACTCAACATCACCATCGATGGTTACAAACGCGATGGCTTCGATCTTATCAGCCCTATCCGTACCTCCGGTATCGGCGGACAGTTCATCAAAAATGCCAACTATGCTGATATGAAATCCCATGGGGTGGAACTCACTGTTGGCGGCAACATCATCCAGCAGAAAAACTGGGGATGGAGAAGCCAGCTCACCGCTGCCTACAACGAAAACAAAATCACCAACCTCAAAACCAATCCCAATATCTGGGACCTCATCGGCGCTGATGGCGGCCCTATGATCGACCGTCCTTACAGAGGCCTCTATTCCATTGACCTGCAGGAACTGTCTTCCCTGGATGGTACCCCTGTTTTTGTCAACGAAAACGGAGAAAAAGTAAACGAGGTAAACCTCCAGAGTGATGCCATCAAATACCTGAAATATCAGGGCCCGATAGATCCCAGACTTACCGGTGGTTTCTACAACTCCGTACGATACAAAGACTTCATCTTCTCTGCTCTATTTACTTTCAGCGCAGGCAATGTGATCCGCCTCAATCCATCCTTCCAGCAGCGATATACTGACCTGACGGCTATGCCGAAAGAGTTCCTGGACCGCTGGATGATGACCGGCGATGAACGTTATACGGATGTTCCGGCTTTGTCTGACGTGCGTGTCATCAATCAGTTAAATGGTGTTACGCCCTATTATACCTATAACTATTCAACATCCCGTGTTGCTGATGGAGGCTTTATCCGCTTGAAACAGGTATCGCTCAGTTATAACCTGCCGCTGAAATACACTTCCGTGATAGGTCTTAACAACGCCTCTCTGAGCCTGGTGGCCAACAACCCATGGCTGATCTATGCAGACCCTAAACTGAAAGGCCAGGATCCTGAGTTCTTCCAGTCAGGAGGCGTAGCGTTACCTGTTCCCAAGCAATACACCCTGTCAGTAAAAGTTGGTTTTTAACCTGAATGAAAGTTTTGGATATGAAAAAAAATCTCGTATATATATCAGCGTTAGTAGTGATGGCTATTGCACCAGGGTGTAAAAAATACCTGGAACAGGTACCTGATCTTCGTACCGATGTCAACAGCCCGGCCAAAGTGGCTGAACTCCTCACCTCTGCCTATCCCAGGGCCAACTATATCCCGTTCCTGGAAGCTATGTCAGACAATGCCAACGACAAAGGCACCGCCGTTACCACCCGCGTAAATGCACAGCCCTGGTTCTGGGAGGTGTCATCAGACAGGGACCAGGACTCACCGGATTTCTACTGGCAAAGAGCCTATGGCGCCATCGCCGCTGCCAACCAGGCCCTGGAAGTTATTAACAACGCCTCCGATAAAGCCGCCTACAGCGCCTCCAAAGGAGAAGCCCTGGTAGCAAGGGCCTACGCCCACTTTATGCTGGTCACCATCTTCTCCAGATCATACGATGCAGCCACCGCCGCCAAAGACCCGGGTATCCCTTATGTCACCAAACCCGAAACTGTAGTGGTCGATAAATATGAAAGGAAAACAGTTGCCTACGTATACGAACAGATAGAAAAAGACCTGACAGAAGGCCTGCCATTGATTGATGACAACTCCTATGCAGGTGCTCCGGCCTATCACTTCACTACCACGGCCGCCCATGCTTTCGCTACACGTTTTTATCTCTTCAAAAAAGACTACGCCAAAGTAGTGGAACATGCCAACCTTACCTTCCCCGGTGGAAAAGCATTGTCTTTCCTTCGCCCGGTAAATACGGTGTATAATAACATGGAAGAACTGGTGTTAAGAAAAGAATATACCAGAGCTACCCAGAAAGCCAACCTGCTGCTGGCTGAAACACAGTCATGGTGGGCAAGAACGCTGATCTCCAACCGCTACGGCTGCGATCCCGCGCTGGGCGGCATGATCAACGGCCTCGACAACCCCGCAGGTGCCAGAGCAAGCTACAAAGTATACTACCAGGGAACAGAAGATTATTTCGTTCCTAAATTCTATGAACTGTTTATCCGGGTAGACCAGAACGCCAACATCGGTGACGGCTGGGATATGCTGCCTTTGTTCTCTGCTGAAGAAGTATTGTTCAACAGGGCCGAAGCACTTACAGAACTGGGCAAATTCGATGAAGCCCTGGCCGATGTCAACGATTTCCTCAGCCAGCGTATCACCCGCTACAACGCAGCCACCCACAACCTGAACATCGACAAGGTGCGCAACTATTACAGCACCATCGACACCCGCGCCGCTGTCATCCAAACTATCCTGCATTTCAAACGGATAGAGTTCATGTTTGAAGGCATACGCTGGTTCGATATACTCCGCCACAAACTACCGGTGACCCACGTTTCCTTCGATGGCAAAACCAAAATAGTGCTGGGTCCCAACGACCCACGCCGTATGGTTCAGATACCGCAGGAAGCTCAGCTTTCCGGCCTGGAATTAAATCCCAGATAAAACACCCTTCAAATCCGATTATATGAAACACAGATATATCATCACCCTGTTAGCCGCCGGCCTCATCACCCTGGCTGGTTGCAGTAAAAAAGAAAATCTCGACGTATCCAACCTGTTCCCGGAGAACAACCAGGCGCCTACCGCACTGGACAACTGGATCACCGATAATTATACCAAACCGTATAACATCGAAATAAAATACAAATGGGACCCTTTCGCAGTGTCAACAGATAAAACACTCGTTCCCGTTAAGGAAAATATAGTGATCCCCGTGATGGACCTCATCCGGAAAACATGGATAGATCCCTATGTGAAAGAAGCAGGGCTGCCCTTCTTCCTCAAATACTGCCCCAAACAGTTTGTACTCGTAGGAAGCGCCAAGTTCAACTCCAACGGAACCATTACCCTGGGTGAAGCAGAAGGCGGAAAAACAATACAACTGTTACGCCTAAACGATTTTAATCAGAAAGATGAAGCATTTGTAAAATTCATGCTGCACACTATCCATCATGAATTTGCACATATCATGCATCAAACCATCTTTTATCCGAGAGAATTCAAAGCCCTGACTCCCAGCGGATATACGGGGACCTGGAACAACACTTCCCTCCAGGAGGCACTGGACCTGGGTTTCATCACTCCTTATGCCCGTTCGAAGGCAGATGAGGATTTTGTGGAAATGGCGTCCACTATGCTCACAGAAGGTAAAGACGGTTTTGAAAAAATAGTCAACAAATCAACTACCGCAACCGGAAAAGATATGCTCCGACAGAAAGCAGAGATTGTCAGAACCTATTTCCAGAAAAGCTGGAAGATTGATTTTGACAGCCTGCAACTGAAAACCGCTACTGCGATTGCCGAGGCAATCAGGTAGTTTTTTTTGTAACAACGACTATAACGATCAAGCATATATGAAAAAAGTTATCATAGCAGGACTGTTGTTATGCACCTTTGCTACAGCATGCCGCAAAGACAATGATGGTTCTGTTTTCGGGGTAAAACCGGAAGAACGGATGAACACCACACTCAAGGCTTACAAATCACAGCTGACCGGCGGTGCCAACGGCTGGAAGGCCTATCTGTTCCCCGAAGGAGGACAGGGCTTTGGCTTCTATTTTAAATTCGGAGAAAATAACCGGGTCAATATGCTGGGCGACCTTAGCGCCGCAACGGGGCAGAACCAGTCTGAAAGCTCCTATCGCATGGCAGCTATGCAGCGGCCATCGCTCGTATTTGATACCTACAATTATCTGCACCTGCTCTCTGATCCCAATGAAAACGTGTTTGGCGGTATCCGTGGCCGTGGCTATGATTCGGATTTTGAATTCGGGTACGATTCCACCCGCACCGATACCGTATTCATGACCGGTAATGCTAAAATGAGCAAAATGATCCTGGTGAGGGCCAGCGCCGGAGAAGAGGCAGCCTATAAAGCAGGAGGCCTCAACTATATCCGGGATGCCGTGGAAGATTATGTAGCCGGCCACTCTACCCTGTATACCACCACTGCCGACGGGAAAAAAATACAGACAGTGGTTAACCCCAATTCCCGCACATTTTCGCTGGTATACGAACAGGATGGTAACCTGAAAACAGAGTCTACCCCTTACGCATACACGCTGACTGGTTTTCTGACCAAAAATCCTTTTCAGATAGATAAGAATACCTATCAGGAAGCCTTTTTTGATCCTGTTAAACAGGTATTCTACTTGAAGGGAAATGGAAAAAACATTGAATTCCAGGAAGCCAATGGGCCGATATTCGCCCTGCATCTGCTGTTAGGCATTGGGTATGACCAGATCGTGACCTCCGATGCTACACAGGGTGCCTTCTCTCCCGGCTACAAAAAACTCTGGGATGCAGCCAAAGCACAGATGCCCAATCTGGGTTTCCCGAACCTGCAACTTGCAGGTATCGATATCATATTCGATACACAGTCCCAGCTGATGGGTGTAAATGTCAGGGTTACCCAGGCGCCCAATAATTTCAGCGGCATGTACATTTTTGACTATACCAAAAACAAAGATGGTCACTTCAGCTTTGCCATGCAGGATATCAAGGGAGAAATTCCTTCCCTGATCTATCCTGCCATGAAAGGCATACTGGACAAACTGGGTACCGGTAAATACCGGGTAGACTACTTCTCCATGCCGGGCAACACTCAGATGGCCCAGCTGATAGGTGTAGACGATCCTGCCTTCATCATGGGCGGTTCCCTCAAATAATTTCATCATCTGTAATCAATTCAAATGAAAAAATTCGCTTTATATACCCTGCTCTGTGCCACTGTGCTGGCTTCGTGCCGGAAAGACAGCTCCATCAGCAATCCTGTGGAAAAGTCCTTCCCCGACCCAGCCCAGACACTCGACTCCTTCAAAAATGTGCTGGGCAGCGCCACCAACGGATGGGTGGGTACACTCAAACCCAAAGACGGCAGTCAGCTCTTCAGCGTTTACTTCCAGCTCGACAACAGCAAAAATGAAGTAACCCTGTATACCGACAACAACCCCGCCTCCGCCACAACGCCCAGCAAGAGCCGCTTTGGCGTAGCCATCTCACAAAAAATCAATCCTACACTGAGCATCGGAGAAGGCTCTCAGCTGGCAGATATCAAACTGAGCACTAAAAGGCCGGTGGATACTGCTTACTCCTTTCACGCTGTAAACGGAGACACCCTTTTGTTAATAGGTAACAAATACAGCGATGAACTGAAGCTGATCAAAGCCAGTGCTCAGGTAAAATCAGATTATGCTGCCGGCAAACTGGGCTCCAGCGCCGGAATCACCAACGACTATATCAGCAGTGCTGCCTTTTTCGGTTTCCAGCCGGGTAATACCAACACCATGGTATACTTCAGTCTGGAGAATAAAACCAGTGGGTTTGCTTATGTGAATAATAATGCCAGGGTTTCATCAGGTACCGGTTTCGCCTATACGCTCACCGGCATTGCCCTGCGTTATCCGGTGGTTATCGGCAATCAAAGCGTATCCGCCTTTACCTGGGACGACACCGTCAAAAACTTCTACGCCACCATCAACAATACCAAGGTATACCTGACAGCTACCACTGTACCGGTGATCCCGGTCCACTATCTGTTGGGCGGCGAAATTTCCGGCCAGCTGACTGTACCGGAACCGGCGTTGCTGCCGCTTCCTGGTTGGACCGCTGATTTTAAGGCCATCTGGACCGATGCAGCCACTAAATTCAAAGCCAGAGGGCTGCCTATGTCCAAAGTAGTGATGGACTTCCAGACCGATGCCGGAATACTCAATATGAACGTCTACTTTGCACAATACGTTGGCAAATACACTTTTAAATACACTAAAACAGCAGACGGGGTATATTCATTTGTGATGCAGCCATTCACCACAGAGGTGTCCAGCGCCAATGGCAATGCTGTAAAAGTACAGGCACAGCCCCTTACAGACATGTTGTCCAGGAACCGTTTCACATTGGGTTATGTAGATGATCCCGATGGATTGCTGATCAGCTTTACGAGTGTGGATAAACCATCGATCAGTTTTACTTCCTTCTGGTAAAAACTTTCCCCTCATAAAACATAAGGCCCTGTCACATAATGGACAGGGCCTTTTTCATTGACGTACCGGTTGGTTTTCAGTAGGACAACAGTTCTTTTATCATGGCTTCCACCTTGGTCGCATTGGGGAGCATAGCGGCTTCCAGCCCCATGTTCAGCGCTACGGCGGGCAGGTCCAGTGCTCCCAGCATATATACCGGCGCATCCAGCTCTTTAAAGCAGGCTTTTTGTATACGGCCGGCCAGTGCCTGGGTAAAGGAGTTGTTTAATTGTTCTTCCGTCAGTAGCAGGCATTTCCCATGTTTCTTAACGGTATTGAATACCAGCTCTTCATCCAGTGGGAACAGGGTACGCAGGTCTATTATCTCCACATTACCCGGGAAGGCACGGGCAGCAGCTTTTGCCCAGTATACCCCCATACCGTAGGTGATGATACACAGGGAATTACCCTGCTGTACATCTTTCGGGTGTGCCTGTAATACCACATTGCCCTTGCCCAGCGGCAGTACGTAATCTGCTGCCGGCTCAATGGTCATCGCATCCTGGGTACCAGGTACTTTACTCCAGTACAGCCCTTTATGCTCCAGCATCACTACCGGATTGGGATCCAGGAACGCCGCTTTCAGTAAACCTTTCATATCGGCGGCATTGGAAGGATACACCACTTTAATGCCTTTAATGCTCAACAGCGTGGATTCTACACTGCCGGAGTGATAAGGGCCTCCACCACCATAAGCGCCTATCGGCACCCTGATCAGTGTTTGTACCGGGTATTTGCCCCGGCTCAGGTAACAGGACTTGGAGATCTCGGTTACCAGCTGGTTAAAGCCCGGATAGATATAGTCAGCAAACTGTACTTCCACGATGGGTTTTACGCCGGTAGCAGACAGTCCGGCGGTAGAACCAATGATATAAGCTTCCTGGATAGCAGTATTGTATACACGGTGGTCTCCGAATTTATCGCCGAGAGTGGCTGCTTCACGGAATACGCCTCCCAGCCTTTTACCCACGTCCTGGCCAAAGAAGATGGCTTCGAGGTATTGCTGCATGATTTCTTCCACTGCGTGGAGTGCTGCGTCTACCATCACCACCTTGTTGCCGTTGGCAGGGGTACGGGTACCGGATTCCTGCGTAACGGCAGTCGGGGCAAACACATACTCCTTCACTGTTTCCGGTGCCGGTTCTGCCGCTTTTACCGCTGCTGTAAAAGCAACTTCAATATCTTCTATGGCAGTGCGTTCTATTGCCTGCAGATCGGTTTCTGCCACACCATGTTTCAGGAGTAAGGCCCGCAGTTTGGGCACGGGGTCGTTGGCAGCATGTTTCTCCAGGTCTTCCGGTGTGCGGTACCATTCCTTGCGTACGCCGGAGGTATGATGCCCCAGCAGCGGCACTTTGGCCTGCACCAGGATCGGCTTGCGTTCCTGCCGTACATAGCCGATGGCTGTTTCCATGGCGGCATAACTGGCGGTGAAGTCACTGCCATCTACCTGCATACGTTCCAGCCCTTTAAAACCGGCAGCGTATTCATAGGCGTCCATGGCACGGGCCTCTGCTGCTGTAACAGAAATACCCCAGTCATTGTCCTGTACCAGATAAATAATAGGCAGTTGTTTGAGTACAGCAAACTGTAATGCTTCACTCACTTCTCCTTCCGTTACGCTGCCATCCCCCAGAGAACAGACAACTACCGGCAGTTCCCCGTCGGGGCCTGTCTTCAGGAGGTCGGAGCCGATGGTTTCCAGATATTGCACACCCTGCGCCATACCGGTGGTGGGGATCACCTGCATGCCGGTAGCGCTGCTTTGATGTGGTATCTGTGGCTTGTCTTTCCGACGGCTGCTGGGGTGGCTGTAATAGGAACGTCCGCCGGAAAAGGGATCGTCCGCTTTGGCCAGCAGCTGCAGCATCAGCTCGTAAGGCTCAAAGCCCATGGCCAGCAGCATGCTCTCGTCCCGGTAGTAGGGGCTTACAAAATCCCAGGGTCTCAACTGCATGCCCGTAGCGATCTGTATGGCTTCATGCCCGCGGGAAGTAGAATGTACGTATTTACATATAGGCCGGTTGGCCTCGTAGGTGGCTGCCATATGGCCGGCCTGACACATCAACCGGTAGGCAAACAATAATTCCGCCAGCTCGCTCCTCTTCTCATCCTGGCCAGAGGCCCCAGCTTTTAAAGTTGAAACGCTTGTACTATCTTTAAACACGTAAAACTGTTTTGGTGATGACGATGGTGGTTAAGCAAAATAGTTGCTAATACAACTGTTGCTATTGCAAATTAATTAATATGGCTGATACTTTTGTCAATAATCCCTCTTTTTTTAAGCTGGATGCTACCTTGAAAAAACTGCGCAACTACTGGCAGAAAATGTTTGATGCTCAACAGATGGATATCACGGTAGATCAGTGGTTGCTGGTGGAAAATCTGTACAAGCACAAAAAAACAACCCACAACGAGCTGGCCCGTAATACCTCCAAGGATATCACGACAGTTTCCCGTATTATTGAATTACTGGTAAGAAAGGGGCTGGTAAAAAGGGAGGCCGATACCTATGACCGCAGGAAGATATACCTTCAACTCACTCCGGAAGGGGCAGAGAAATACAAACAGGTAAAACCACTGGTGTATGAAATGCGCAAAACAGGCTGGAAATCGCTGACAGAAGCCGACTATGCAGAGCTCACCAGGATACTGGACACGATCTACAATAATATTCCCGGAAAGGTATGATCAAGGGTATTTGACCGGCACTGCCGTCAAATACCCCTGTAAATTTATTTTACGGTAAACTCCAGCAGGCTGTCGTTTTCAATAAACGCTTCAAAAGAATCGCCGATAACGGTAGGACCTACACCTGCAGGGGTGCCGGTGAAAATCAGGTCGCCGATGTTGAGGGTAAAAAACCGTGAGATATAAGAAACGAGGAAATCAAAAGAAAAAAGGAGGTCTTTGGTATTTCCTTGCTGTGCCAGCGTTTTATTCTTATACAGGCAGAAATTAATATCTTTTTTATCCATTTCCGGCGTAATGGGAATAAAATTACCTACCAACGCTGAGTTATCAAAGGCTTTCGCGATCTCCCAGGGCAAACCTTTGGCTTTCTGTTTGTCCTGCAGGTCACGGGCGGTGAAATCTATACCTACAGAAATTTTATCGTAGTATTTGTCTGCAAATTTCTCCTGAATATGTTTGCCGTTTTTGCTTACGCGCAATACCAGTTCACATTCATAATGCAGGTTGGTGGTAAACTCCGGGTAATAAAAAGGATGGCCATTCTGCAACAGTGCATTCTTTGGTTTCATGAACAGCACCGGCTCAGTAGGTACTTCGTTTTTCAGTTCTTTGGCATGGTCAGCATAGTTCCTGCCTACGCAAATAATTTTCATAATGCGTTAGTTTTAAAAGATAAATTAAGCAGATAGCCGGCAGATTTGCAAATTTACTTTACAGGGGAAAAGTCAGCTTGTTGTACTCATTCATGGTGCGGGCCAACCCAATGCTGGCAAAACTTTCAATAATTTCACCACATTTGTCGATTTTTTGCTGCACCACCGGTAGTTCGGTGTTTTTCCACTTGCCCAGTACAAAATCCACCTGTCTGCCTTTGGGATAATCATTGCCGATACCGAAGCGCAGCCGCGGATACTGGCTGGTACCCAACGATTCCTGAATGCTCTTGAGGCCGTTGTGGCCGGCATCGCTGCCACCAGGGCGCAAACGGATCACGTCCAGCGGGAGGGCCAGCTCATCCATGATCACCAGCAGATTTTCAGGGGCGATCTTTTCCTTGTCCATCCAGTATTTGAGGGCACGACCACTGAGGTTCATATAAGTGGTAGGTTTGATAACGATAAACGTTTTTCCTTTCCATTTACATTCAGCCACTTCGGCCAGCCTGTCGTTGTGAAAAGTGCTGTTATGGCTGGCAACAAAAGCATCTACCACATCAAAACCAATGTTGTGGCGGGTATGACGGTATTCTTCCCCTATGTTGCCCAAACCGGCGATCAGGTATTTCATAATATTTCAAAATTAAAAAGCCCCTCTACAAGTAGAGAGGCTTTTCGAAGAATATTTTCTAAAAGATTATTTCTTTTTAGATTCTTTTTCAGCAGTAGCTTCTTCCTGACGCAGCTGACGGGTCATAACCACAGAAGCGATAGGAATACGAGGAGAGTTGATGATATCGATACCTTCTACTTTCACGTCTTCTACACGGATGTTTTCGTTCAGTTCCAGGTTATCGATGTTTACTTCGATGTTTTCAACCAGGTTTTTAGGCAGGGTTTTAACTTTCAGCGCTTTCAGTTTGCTAACCAGTTTACCACCGGCTTTCACACCTACGGAAGAACCAACCAGTTTGATAGGCAGCGTCACTGTTACCAGTTTGTCTTCTACCAGTTCCAGGAAGTCAACGTGAGCCAGCTCATCAGTAACTACGTCGAACTGCAGGTCTTTCAGTACGCATCTGTAAACTTTACCGTCCAGTTTGATTTCTGCAAGCTGGAAATCAGCAGTGTACACCAGGTTTTTGAATTCTTTGGCAGGAGCTGAAAAATTTACAGTTTCCGCACCCCCGTAAATAACACAAGGCACTTTTTCCTCAGAACGGATCTGGCGGGTGGCTTTTTTGCCGAATTCGCTCCTGAGTTGTCCTTCGATGGTTATTGTTTTCATTGCTTAAACAGTTTATATGAATTATTAAAAAACGTTGTTATTGCCGGCGCTGACTGTGAACAAACAGGCTGGTAATGGATTTGTTTTCGTGCATATTGCGGATGGCCACTGCAAACAGGTCAGCCACAGATACCACTTTAACCTTGGAACTTTCCGGACGGATAGGAATAGTATCACATACTACCACCTCTTCCAGTACGGAATTCTCAATGTTTTCATACGCTTTACCGCTGAAAACCGGATGAGTACAGAAAGCACGTACGCTTCTGGCTCCTTTTTCCTTCAGCAGGTTGGCCGCTTTTGACAGCGTACCGGCTGTATCACAGATATCGTCAATGAGCACAATGTCCCTGTCTTTCACATCACCGATCACTACCATGGATGCTATTTCATTGGCCCTTTTACGATGTTTATCGCAAATAACCATCTCAGCATTAAAGTAGGACGCCACTTCACGCACCCTATTGGTGCTACCTACGTCAGGGGACGCAAAGGTAAGATTTTCCAGCTTTAATTGCTCAATGTAGGGAATAAAAATAGCAGAACTGTCCAGGTGATCTACCGGGATATCGAAGAACGCCTGAATCTGCGGAGCGTGCAAATCCATGGTAATCACTCTATTCGCGCCTGCTGAAGTCAGCAGATTGGCCACCAGTTTAGACCCGATCGCTACCCTGGGTTTGTCCTTCCTGTCCTGCCGCGCAAACCCGAAATAAGGGATCACAGCGGTAATATACCCTGCTGATGCACGCTTGGCCGCGTCGATCATCAACAGCAGCTCCATCAGGTTATCTGAAGGGGCATTGGTACCCTGCACAAGAAAAACATAGTCACCACGGATACTTTCCAGGAAAACGGGCTGAAACTCGCCATCACTGAACTTCTGAATTTTTAATTTACCAATGCTGTTGAGGCCATTGCCATATCTTTTGGCAATTTTCTCGGCCAACGCTGGATTACTGTTGCCTGTGAAGATTTTTACTGAAGGTTGCATACTGCTGATACTAGTAGAAAAGAGGTGGCAAAACTATGATTTTTGGGGCTACCAGCACGAAAATTTTTTCATTCAAATATCTTATACACAAAAAACAGAATTCATAATAACCACATATTAAATAAATAAGGAGGAATAATTTTCATTTTTTATTTAAAACTTTTTCCGGCAGGAAATAACATTTTCTTCATAAAGGAAGTAATACCGGGAAATGGAAAAAATGTGGGGAGAAATGAAAAAAGATTCGAAAGGGTGATTTATATTTGGAGAAATACCCCGAAGTATGTTTGTTAGCCCGAAAACACAGTCCCATGTGGCCATACGCCATTGGGCAGATACTGAAAAACCACGGGAGAAACTGCTTAACAGCGGCCCTTCCGCCCTCACCGACACAGAGCTACTCGCCATCCTCCTTCATACCGGCCATAAGAGCAAGTCAGCACTGGACCTGGCCCGGGAAGTATTGCAGCTGGCACACAACAACCTCTCCGAACTGGGTAGGATCAATGCCAGGAAGCTGCAAAAGCTCAGAGGCATGGGCAGTGCCAAAGCTGTTACCATCCTGGCCGCCATGGAGCTCGCCCGGCGCCGGCAGGCAGGCTTCATCCACAAAAAAACCGTCATCCGTGCCGGTTCCGATGCAGCCCTCTTTTTTAAACCCCTCCTGGCAGACCAATACTTCGAAGCCTTTTATGTGATGTTCCTCAATCAGGCCAACAAAGTGCTGCATTACCGCTGTATCAGCACCGGCGGCATGACCAGCACCGTAGTAGACACCCGCATCATATTCCGGGAAGCCCTGGAAGCACAGGCCTGTAAGCTGCTCCTCTGCCACAACCACCCCTCCGGCAGCCTGCGCCCCAGCCAGGCCGATATAAGGATCACCCTCAAAATAAAAGAACTCGGTCAGCTCTTCGATATCGACGTCCTCGATCATATCATCGTTTCAGAAACAGGCTACTGCAGCCTCGTGGAAGAAGGTGTGATATAAAAGTCAAAAAATAACCAAATGTCTTTACTTTCGCATTTATTTATTAAGATCCAATATGCTCAAAATAGGACTCTTCGGGGTAGGACATCTCGGTAAAATACACCTCTCACAACTTTCCACCATGAAAGATGTAGAGGTAGTAGGCTTCTACGATCCCAGCAATGCCAACGCCGCCAGCGTAGCAGAGCAATACAATATCCCCCGGTTTGAGACACCGGAAGAACTGATCATGGCAGTAGACGCTATCGATATTGTAGCCCCTACCACCCTGCACTTCAAGTTATGTGAACTGGCCATCCGCAATGGTAAACACATCTTTGTGGAGAAACCCATGACCAACACCATGGAGGAAGCCAAAACACTGGTAAAGCTGGTAGATGAAGCCAATATCAAATTCCAGGTAGGACACGTGGAGCGTTTCAACCCCGCCTTCCTCGCCCTGAAAGGCTATGATCTGAAACCCATGTTCATCGAAGTACACCGCCTGGCAGAATTCAACCCGCGCGGCACCGATGTAAGCGTGATACTCGACCTCATGATCCATGATATCGATATCGTACTCAGTATCGTAAAGTCTACCGTAAGCCGTATCTCCGCCAGCGGTGTGGCCGTTATGAGTGATACTCCCGATATCGCCAACGTACGCATCGAATTCCATAATGGCTGTGTAGCCAATCTCACCTCCAGCCGCATCTCCCTGAAAAAAATGCGCAAAATGCGCCTGTTCCAGAAAGACGCCTATATCGGCATCGACTTCCTGGATAAAAAATCAGAGATCATCAAATTAAAAACACCGGAAGACGAAGGCCTCTTTACCCTCGATATCGAAACCAACAGCGGCAAAAAAACCATTGCTATCGATAATCCGGAGGTAAAACAATCCAACGCCATCCGTATGGAACTGGAACTGTTCCGCGACGCCATCCTGCAAAACAAACCCGTAGCCGTAAACGCTATAGATGGTCTGCAGGCACTCGACGTGGCCCATCAGATCCTCCAGAAAATAAACTCCGATATATAACTGTGATTTTGCTGATGCTCCTGATACCTTTTATTGAGTGCTCAACAAAACACATCAGGAGCTCAGTCAAATCATAAAAATCACAGTTGCAGGAAGGCTTTCGCCAGCACCAGGTCCAGCGGCTTGGTAATCTTCAGATTTGACTCCTCTCCCGTCACCAGATGTATCTGCTGCCCCAAACGCTCCACCACAGTGGCTTCATCGGTAAACAAAGGATCATAAGGCAGTTCAAAAGCCGGCAATATCAGCTCCGACAGAAAAGTCTGCGGCGTCTGAATAATCCGGAAACGGTCTCTGTTGACCGCCATATTTTTATCTCCCGACACTTCCCGGATACTGTCTTTCATATCAATTGCCGGAATAGCGCTACCATGGCTTAATGCAGCTTCATAACAGGTACGTATCAACGCAGGGGACACCAGCGGCCTTACCCCATCATGTACAAACACCACCGCATTGTCCTTCACCTGCTGCAGCCCGTTCTTTACTGAATGGAAGCGGGTCTCCCCTCCTTTCACGATCGTTATGGCCGGCATATCCTCAAATGACTGTAATAGATGATTGGCCTGGCTGATATGGTTTTCCGGTAATACCAGCACAATTTCCATATCGGGGTAGGCCTGGGCAAAAGCAGTAATGGTATAGTACAATACCGGCCTGCCAGCCAGGTCGAGAAACTGTTTGGGAACGGTACTCTGCATCCTGGTTCCGGAGCCGCCGGCAACAATGATAGCTATCTTTTTTCTCTCCATAAAAAGGAATACGTACTACTGTATTTAAATCAAGAATGCCTGAGTGAAGACCAGTGCGAAATAATTATTTCAGTCACTCTTCTCTCAGGCATCCAGGTCAATAACTGTAATCCGTCGTTATCAGATAATCAGCATGGCGTCGCCATAGCTGAAGAAACGGTATTTTTCTTTGATGGCCTGCTGATAAGCTTCCATGATCAGGTCGTATCCTGCAAACGCGCAGGTCATGATCAACAGACTTGTTTTCGGCAGGTGGAAGTTGGTCACCAACGCATTTGGAATCGCGAAATCGTAAGGAGGATGGATAAAGGTGTTGGTCCAGCCTTCTGCCGCTTTCAGGAGGTTCTGCGCCGTTACGGAAGATTCTACGGCACGTACGGAGGTAGTACCGATCGCGCAGATTCTGCGGTTTTCTTCCTTGGCTTTGTTCACCACTTTCACGGCATGTTCGTCGATGAGGAAATACTCAGCATCCATTTTGTGTTTGCTCAGGTCTTCCACTTCGATAGGACGGAAAGTGCCCAAACCAGTGTGCAGCGTTACTTCTGCAAATTTCACTCCTTTGATTTCCAGACGTTTGATCAACTCACGGCTGAAGTGCAGACCAGCAGTAGGTGCTGCCACAGCGCCTTCGTATTTGGCGTAAACGGTCTGATAACGTTCCTTGTCTTCTTCTTCCGGTTTACGTTTGATATACTTAGGCAGCGGTGTTTCACCCAGGGTGTCGAGCACCTGTTTGAACTCATCATCATTGCCTTCGAATAAGAAACGGATGGTACGGCCTCTTGAAGTAGTATTGTCAATCACTTCCGCTACCAGTGACTCGTCGTCACCAAAATACAATTTGTTGCCTACGCGGATCTTACGTGCCGGGTCAACAATTACGTCCCACAGGCGATTTTGCTTGTTCAGCTCACGCAGCAGGAAAACCTCAATTTTGGCTCCCGTCTTTTCCTTACGACCATATAACCTTGCAGGAAATACCTTGGTATTGTTCACAATCATCACATCCTTATCATTAAAATAACCCAGGATGTCTTTGAATACTTTGTGTTCAATTTTTCCGGTAACGCGATTTACCACCATTAAGCGTGATTCATCTCTTGTCTTGGAAGGGTGCTGTGCGATCAGGTTTAAAGGGAGATCGAATTTGAACTGTGATAGTTTCATATTACGGTATGAATAAAAAATTTTAGAGTCTGCAAAGGTACTGATTATTCCTTATTCCGTCAAAAAATGACCTATAATCATTATAATCAGTAACCTATATATTAAATCCCTTTAGGTATGGCTGAAATGAGCTGTTGTGTGTAAGGATGTTGCGGATGATTGTACACCTCGTCTGCCGGCCCCATCTCCACTATCTTTCCCTTCTGCATCACCATCATCCGGTCGCTGATAAAACGCACCACCGACAGATCATGCGAAATAAAAATACAGCTGAAGCCAAACTCTTCCCGCAACCGGATCAGCAGGTTCAGCACTTGCGCCTGTACACTCACATCCAGCGCCGCCACCGATTCATCACAGATAATAAACGATGGATCAACCGCCAGCGCCCTGGCTATCACCACCCGCTGACGTTGTCCACCGGAAAACTCATGCGGGTAGCGGTTAAAATGTTCCGGCAGCAGGTTCACCTTTTCCAGCAGCTCCATCACCTTTTCCCGCTGCAGCCGCTCATCGCCATAAAGCCCATGTACCTGCATCGGCTCCAGGATAGCCGCCCCTACTGACTTCCGCGGATTCAGGGAAGCATAAGGATCCTGAAAGATGAGCTGCATATCCTTACGCAGCGCCCGCATCCCTGCAGACGACAAACTCCGTAAGTCCTGCCCTTTATAAACAATACTCCCGCCGGTTGGTTCTATCAACCGTAAAAGAGATCTGCCCAGCGTGGTTTTGCCACATCCCGACTCTCCTACCAGTCCCAGCGTTTCCCCACTGACAACAGAAAAGCTGACATCATCTACCGCCTTGTACCATTCCAATACTTTACCGGTAATGCTTTTTTTCACCGGAAACCAGGTCTGCAGACCATGTACTTCCAGCAGAGGACTGGCAGCGGCCAGTTGCGCGTGCCGTGCCTGCTGAGCTGCTTCGCTCACCACCAGGGCATTCACCACTTCTGCTACGGCCCCGGCTTTCTCCTGTATACGGCCTTCGGCATCCGTTTCCATAAAATCACGGGTCACCGGCAGACGCGACAGCCGCTTGTCCAGCGGAGGCCGGCAGGCCAGCAGCCCCTTGGTATAAGGATGCTGCGGATGAAGAAATACCTGTTGAACCGGACCCTCTTCCACGATATTACCTTTATACATCACCACCACCCGCTCTGCCAGTTCAGCTACTACACCCAGATCGTGCGTGATAAACAATACACTCATGTCCATCTGTTGTTGCAGCTCTTTAAGCAGCAACAGGATGGCTTTCTGTACCGTCACGTCCAATGCGGTAGTAGGCTCGTCGGCAATCAACAGGCGGGGTTCACAGGAAATGGCCATGGCGATCATCACCCGCTGTTTTTGTCCGCCGGACAGTTCATGCGGATAACGGTCCATGATAGTGGCCGGGTTGGGGAGCTTTACCCGGGTAAATAGCGCAACCGCCTGCTCACGGGCTTCTTTCGACGAAACACCTTTGTGCAGCCGGATGGCTTCTGTGACCTGTGCGCCACAGGTATGTAACGGATTGAGGGAGGTCATGGGCTCCTGAAAAATCATGGCAATCTCATTGCCACGATAGGCCCGCATAGCAGTATCAGACAGTGTTACCAGGTCTGTAGCCCTGCCATCTGCATGGTGATAGATGATTTTCCCATGCGAGATCTTTCCCGGCGCCTGTATCAGACGCATCACGGAGAGGGAGGTCACCGATTTACCAGAACCGGATTCTCCCACTACCCCTATGATCTCGCCCCTGCCTACAGACAGGTTCAGTTGGTTTACAGCCTTAACGGTTTTATCATGTGCCTGGAAGGTGACTTCCATGTCTTGTATCTCTAGCCGGGTTGAATGCATGGCTGGAAGATACAACAATTCTAAAAACGCAGGTGCTTAACAGTCTGGTGACTTTCGATCAGCTTCTGCAGCGATTCGATACCGATTTTCAGGTGACGTTCCACAAACCGGGTGGTCACTTTTTTGTCGCTTTCTTCCGTTTTAACACCTTCCGGAATCATCGGCTGGTCAGAAACCAGTAACAGGGCACCGGTAGGAATTTTGTTATAAAATCCAACGGAGAAGATGGTGGCAGTTTCCATATCTACCGCCATGGCCCTTATACGTTCCAGGTATTGTTTGAATTCTGCATCATGTTCCCATACCCGGCGGTTGGTAGTATAGCAGGTACCGGTCCAATAGTCAAAGCCCTGTTCACGGATGGTGGTAGAGATCGCTTTTTGCAGCGCAAATGCAGGCAGTGCCGGCACTTCAGGAGGGAAATAGTCGTTGGAGGTACCCTCACCGCGGATAGCCGCAATAGGCAGTATCAGATCGCCGATGGCGTTTTTCTTTTTCAGTCCGCCGCATTTACCCAGAAACAATACCGCTTTAGGTGAGATGGCGCTCAGCAGGTCCATTACGGTAGCGGCACCGGGGCTACCCATACCAAAGTTAATAATGGTAATATCGCCGGCAGTGGCGCATTGCATAGGTTTTCCCACCCCAACGATTTCTACGTTGTTCCATTCGGCAAACATGGTGAGATAATTACTGAAGTTGGTGAGGAGGATGTGAGACCCGAAGTGCTCGAGTTTTTCTCCTGTGTAGCGGGGAAGCCAATTAGCTACAATTTCTTCTTTTGTCTTCATAGCCTTTTGACACGCAAATATAGGGTTTTATTCGCTATTCTCCATATTATCCCCCTATCTTCGCACTCATCAAATATTCTAGTATTGATTACCATTAACTTTCCGCCACCGGACTTCAGGATCAGCCGGGAGCAGGACAAAGAGCTGATCTTTGACCGCTACCGGAAGAAGTATGTCCGATTGACACCGGAAGAGTGGGTAAGACAGAATTTTCTCAACTATCTCGTCAAAACCCTGTCCTATCCATCTTCCCTGATAGGCATAGAAAAAGAAATCATGCTGGGAGAATTGAAAAAACGGTTCGACATCGTTATCTACAACCGCCGGATGGAACCCTGGATGCTGGTGGAATGTAAGGAAATGAACGTGCCCATTACCCAGCAAACACTGGAGCAGGTTGTCCGTTATCATATGGTAATTCCTGCGACCTATCTGGTGATGACCAACGGTCTTCATACCTTTTGCTGCACTTACCGGCCTGCCGAACAAAGGTGGGTGTTCCTGGAAGAAATCCCCTCCTTCTGACAGGGCTGAAATAAAAATGCAGCGAAAATCCGTGAAGATCTTCGCTGCATGTATAAATAGCTAATAAATAACTGAAGAAAATTATCAAGGGAAGATACCCAGTTGCTCGTAAGCGGCACCTACTTTGTTGATGGCTACTACGTAAGCAGCGGTACGCATATCGTGGATCTGCGGGTTGGCCATCATTACATCGCGTACTTCGTGGAGAGCGGCGTGCATGGTTTCTTCCAGACCGGAGTAAACCAGATCCACTTCATCTGCACCGTGTGCGATGAATTTTCTTTCTTTATCAGATACTTTTTTACCGGTCAGTTCTTCGATGGTTTGCAGAATGTGGATATTCATGTTTTCATCGAAGCGTTTGCCCAGACGGCCATAACGTACGTGGCTCAGGTTTTTCAACCATTCGAAGTAGGAAACGGTTACACCACCTGCGTTGAGGAACATGTCAGGTACTACGATCACGCCTTTTTTGTTCAGGATTTCGTCTGCTTCCGGTGTCAGTGGGCCGTTGGCGGCTTCACCGATGATTTTTGCCTTGATATTGGGAGCATTGTGTTTATCGATCACATTCTCCAGTGCGGCAGGGATCAGGATTTCGCATTCCAGTTCCAGACCGTCGGTATTTTTATTCAGGTTAGCTGAACCGGGGAAGTTGATGATGGAGCCGGTTGCTTTTTTGTGTTTCAGCACAGCATCAGGATCCAGGCCGTTTTCGTTGAAGATTGCGCCATCCCATTCGATGAGGCAGATCACTTTAGCACCTGCTTCGTGGAAGTATTTGGCAGCGTGATATCCTACGTTACCCATACCCTGTACCACTACTCTTTTGCCTTCGATACCGGTAGACAGGCCCAGACGGTCCATATCTTCCTTAATGTTGCACAGTTCGCGCAGGCCGTAGAATACACCGAGGCCGGTAGCTTCTGTACGTCCGCGTACACCGCCCTGAGATACTGGTTTACCAGTAACACAGCCGTAGCCGTCGATTTCACCTGGACGGAGGCTCATGTAGGTATCCAGTATCCAGCTCATTTCTCTTTCACCGGTACCGTAGTCAGGAGCAGGAACGTCGGTGCCGGGGCCGATAAAGTTTTTCTTTACCAGTTCCGCAGTATAACGACGGGTGATAGCTTCCAGCTGGAAAGGAGTATAGTTACGGGGATTGATTTTAAGACCACCTTTAGCACCACCGAAAGGCACGTTTACAATCGCGCATTTGTAGGTCATCAGGGAAGCCAGTGCCATTACCTCATCCTGGTTTACTTCATCGCTGAAGCGGATACCACCTTTACAAGGCAGTTTGTGGTGAGAGTGCTGTACACGATAAGCTTCAATTACCTGAACGGTATCGCCGATCCTTACCGGGAACTTGATCTGGTAAACGGCATTGCAGGCTTTGATCTGCTCCAGGATACCCTTGTCCCATCTGGTGAATACAGCGGCTTTGTCGAAACTTCTTTCCACACTCTGGAAAAAGCTATAATGCTGATCTTGCGACATAATATGTATTGTTTTGGTATAATGATTAGATTATCACGGATTATTTTTTTCCCGCTGCTCCAGCCTGGTAATTTTTCTGTCCAGGTTGATGAGGAATAATATGATTCCCAGGAAGATGATCACCAAAACGCCAACGATCACATATATTTTACCATTGCTGCGAAAAAACTGATTAACGGCCCCTGACTCTGTATCCTGTTGTTGAGCATTTGCCAGTACAGACACCAGTAACAGGGTGAGTGTCAGGCAGCATGAAAACGCTTTGTTGATCATTTAAAAATATTTTTAAGCTCTAATTTCTTGTAGCGAACCACGAGGGTATAGATCCATACACTCAGGAGGGTCCAGCCGATGAAGGCAGGATACAGCACCATTTTCATACCACCATCGGTATCCTTTGAAGCAAAGCCCGGTGTGGTAGCACTGCCCGGATGCAAGGAGTCAACCATGCGCGGGATGATATAGGTCAGCGGGATGAGCAGGGCAAAAGCGAAAATGTTGAAGACCGCGGAGATGCGGGCCCTTTTGTCGATGTCATGAATAGAGATGCGCAATACCAGGTAGGCCATATAAATCAGGATGGCGATGGCAGTACACATCTGTTTAGGATCATCCGTGAGGGTGCCTCCCCAGGTGTAGGTGGCCCATAAAGAGCCTGTTGCAAATCCCAGCACGCCAAAAAAGGTGCCTACCCGCGCAGCGCTGGAGGCATATACATCTCTTTTAAGATCATATTTTGACAGGAAGAGCAGGGAATTGACAACGGAGATGGTGAACATGGTATACATACATATCCACATTGGCACATGAAAAAACAATCCACGGGATGATTGTCCATTGGTCCCTATGATCGGTATCTTAATAGTGAACCCGGCGATAATTACGTAAATCAGCAGCAGTATCGCTAATGCTTTCCACCAATGTCTGGCCATTTTTAACAGCTATATTCCGGGGCAAACCTACACGTTTTATCCTTAATCGCAAAGATTTTACGCGATTTTAAGTTTATCCAATATCATGAATAACCCGTTAAAATCCGTTTATATAAGTACCCGAAATATTTCGATATTTCAAAATCAGTCTTTCCACAGGAAAGGGAACAGTACCATGGTCAAAGCGATGATAAGGATGTCCATACCGCCCAGCAGGAAAAACATTTTGGGGAGTCCGGGCTGATATACCGTTACAAAGGCAGAGAGAGAAACATTGGCCAGCAACATCAGCATGGGCATCATCAGCGGGAAACCCATCACCGCCATCAGGGCAGCGTTATGGTTGGCCTGGGCTGCAATAGCCGCCAGTACTGTAAAAAGCAGACTCAGGCTGGTACCACCCAGCAACACGATGCCCACAAAATAAAAGGTATTGGTGAGCGGATTACCCAGGAACATAAAACTGCAGACCAGGGCGATCAGGCTCATCAGCATCATCAGGATCACATTATAGATAAGTTTGGCCGCAATGAAAGCCCGCGGAGATACCAGCGAATAAAAGTACAGCAGCCGTCCCCTGTTTTCCTGCATAAAGCTTTTGGCAATGGCATTTACCGCCACAAACAACTGGATTACCCAGAAAAGAGCATTCCAGAGCTTATCATCCGGTTTGCCCATCATCAGATTGATCACAAACACAGTAGAGATAATATACAGTAACACGCCATAAAAAGCATATTGCTGGCGAAGCTCCAGTACCAGGTCTTTTTTTACCAGGGTAAATATTTGGTGGACGGTATTTTTCATACAGGGGGCGAAGGTACGAATTAGGATTTAGGGATTTAGAGATTTAGGGATATGAATTCAACACGAATACGCAAAAAGTATGTCCACATCGCCAAATCCATAAATCGTAAATCTATCAATCGTAAATCTCGTATATTAGCTGCTTGTTAAAATTTTTGCATGAAAAAGATCCTGGTAGCCAATCGTGGAGAAATAGCCTTACGTATTATGCGTTCTGCCCGTGAGATGGGAATCAAGACAGTTGCTGTTTATTCTGAAGCCGATCGTACGATGCCCTTTGTACAATATGCCGATGAAGCGGTATGTATTGGGCCTGCGCCCTCCAGCCAGTCTTATCTGCTGGGGCAGAAGATCATCGAGGTGGCCAAAGCCGCAGGAGCCGACGGCATTCATCCCGGCTACGGATTTCTGAGTGAAAATGCACAATTTGCCCAACAGGTAACCGATGCCGGTATTACCTTTATAGGCCCTTCTGCCGCCTCCATAGAGATTATGGGTAGCAAACTGGCCGCCAAACAGGCCGCCCAGCGCTTTGGAGTGCCGATGGTGCCTGGTACGGAAACTCCCCTACGTAGTGTGGAAGAAGCACAGGAAGTAGTTAAAAAAACCGGGTTCCCTATCCTGATCAAAGCCTCCGCCGGCGGTGGTGGTAAAGGTATGCGGGTGGTCAATGCTCCCGAAGAACTGGAAGAACAGATACGGCTGGCCAAAAGTGAAGCCAGAAGCGCCTTTGGCGACGATGCCGTATTTATAGAAAAATATGTAGGCTCTCCCCGGCATATCGAAATACAGATACTGGGTGACCACCATGGCAACTGCGTATATCTCTTTGAGAGAGAATGTTCTATACAACGACGCCACCAGAAACTGATAGAAGAAGCTCCTTCGTCCGTGCTTACTCCGGCCATCCGCGCCGCTATGGGACAATGTGCCGTAGATGTGGCCAAAGCCTGTAATTACTATGGTGCCGGCACCGTGGAATTCCTGGTGGATGAACAGCTGAATTTTTATTTCCTGGAAATGAATACCCGTCTGCAGGTAGAACATCCGGTAACAGAGCTGATCACCGGCCTGGACCTGGTAAAAGAGCAGATAAAGGTAGCCCGTGGGGAAAAACTATCCTTTACCCAGGAAAGCCTCACCATCAACGGACACGCCATAGAACTGCGTATATGCGCCGAAGATCCGGCCAACAACTTCCTGCCGGACACTGGTCGCCTGGAAACCTATATCCGTCCACAGGGTTATGGCGTACGGGTAGATGATGGCTACGAACAGGGTATGGATATTCCTATTTTCTACGATCCTATGATCGCCAAACTGATTGCCTGGGGTAGCAACCGGGAAGAGGCTCGCCACCGCCTGCTGCGGGCCATCGAAGAATATCAGGTGAAAGGTATCCGCACCACGCTGCCTTTCGGACACTGGGCACTGCAACAACCTGCTTTTATTGAAGGTCGTTTTGATACCAATTTTATCAATAAATATTATACGCCGCAAGCCTTGCTGGAAGAGCGTCCGGAGATAGAAAAACTCGCTGCAGTATTGGCTGCACAGGTATGGCAGCAACAAAACGTAGCTTTACAACAACCGACCGGTAATAATGCTCAGCCCTCATCTGCCTGGAAAAAAAGGAATATGTTAAGGTAAGAATAAAACAGTCCGCGGAAATCCTAAAACGACTAAATTTGCGCCAATTTCATCATGCTACGCAGGATTATATTACAGATAATTGATTTCTTCTACCAGCCTTTTGCCCGGGTAATGCCGCGGCAAACGTTCCGCTATCTTGCCTGTGGAGGCAGTAATACGGTATTGGATATATTTTTATATTTTATATGCTACAATTTTGTGCTGCAGAAAGAAATGGTACATCTGCCACTTATTGACATCAGCGCACATATCGCCGCCCTCTTTATGTCAATGGCAGTTACCTTTCCTACCGGCTTCCTGCTCAGTAAATATGTAGTCTTTTCTGAATCCAACCTGAGAGGACGGGTGCAACTGTTCCGCTACTTTGTGCTCGTAGGTATCTGCATCCTGCTCAACTACTTCCTGATGAAGTTGTTTGTAGACAGGATCCACCTGTATCCTACCGTGGGTAAGATTTGTACAACCGCGCTGGTGGTCATCTTCAGTTATCTCACCCAGAAAAAATTCACCTTTAAGGTTAAACAAACCGCCTGATACAGCCTTTCCCGTTACTGTTGTCAATGGTAACGGGAAAGGGCTCCAGCTATTTTTTGATTTTCTCTTCGTAATAACAATGCCTGCAAAGGGGTTCGTACAAGTCTTTTTCCCCCAGCAACAACGTTTCTGTTTCTGCTGATTTGCGGAAGGAATAGTTGGCGATATTACCACAACGTACACAGATGGCGTGCAACTTGGTAATATAATCCGCTTTGGCGAGCATAAAGGGTATCTGACCGAAAGGTTTGCCGGTATAGTCCATATCGAGGCCGGCCACTATCACACGGATACCCCGTAATGCCAGCTGATCACAAACATTGGGCAACTCTGCATCAAAAAACTGGGCCTCATCAATTCCTACCACATCCACTTCCTGCGCCAGCAACAGTATCTGCTGGGAATTTTCTATCGGGGTGGAAACAATTTTATTTTCGTCATGCGATACAATGCTACCTTCGTCATAACGTGTATCTACCACCGGCTTAAAGATCTCCACCTTTAAATTGGCGATACGGGCACGTTTCAGGCGGCGGATCAATTCTTCCGTTTTCCCGGAAAACATAGAGCCGCAAATCACTTCAATCCAGCCCCTCCGTCCTCCTGCAAGAGAAGGTTCAATAAACATACTGTACTATTTTGATTATTAATTAATTAAAATACGCTAATTTTATACAACTAAAATAATTCCCATCACTAAGCATTAACAATTAAGGCATGGAAAAAATAAATGCATTAATTGAGAAGTTGCAGGAATTGAAAAATTCCGGTGCAGACCTGCAGGCTATATCCTATTATGTACAGCTGTTGCAGGCAGAGGTGTTGCATATGCGTAACAAACAACACCAGCAGGCGGCTCAGGAGCGACAACAACACGTTGCCGTGATTATGCCCATGCAGCAACCTGTGATGAACGCACCGGTTACAACCGCAGCGCAAACTACAACATTACCGGCAGATAAACCGGAAGTTCCGGCTGCAGGTTATCCACAATCCGCTGTGGTGGCAGATCCTGCCCCTTCCCAACCGGAACTGGTGATTATAGCACGCCCTGCTCCCCCACCGGTGGCCAGCAAACCCGAACCGCAGGAAATACCTGCCCCTGTCCGGGAACCCTTGCTGGAGCCATTTTTCAAAGAGTCTCCGGCTCCTGAAAAAAAACCGGTTCCCGCTACACTGTTTGACCAGGTAGACACCATCACTGCTGTTAAAAACAGTTATGAGCCGGACACACACGCTCTCCGCAAAGACCTCAACGAACTGGTAGGCAACAACAGCGGTACTTCCCTCAATGACCGTTTTCGTCAGCAACAGCCGGAGGTAGCCCAGAAACTGGGCGAAATGCCGGTAAAAGACCTGCGCAGCGCTATCGGCATCAACGACAAGTACCAGTTTATCCAGGAACTGTTCCGGGGAGACACCGATCTTTATGAACGTTCGGTGAAAACCATCAACGAATGCAGCACCCTGCAGGAAGCGGATTATTGGATACAGCGGGAGATAAAGATCATACAGGGATGGCAGGATGACCATCACCTGGTAAAACATTTCTATTCCTTGCTCAGGAAACGTTTCTCCTGAATATATTGTAATATCTTTTCGGTAGCCCCTTTATTGTCCTTTACATAGTTTCCGGCTATGGAAGCGGTTTTCCCATAAAACTCCGGATCATTCAGCAGTAAATTCATATAGTCCTGCAGGTTAGTCAGCTCCGGCACTACCAGCGCCCCATGCAGGGCCACCAGCTCTACTGCCTCAAAGTATTTGCTGTATTCAGGGCCTATAATAACGGGTTTGCTGTATGCGGCAGGCTCCAACAGGTTGTGGATACCATCTTTCCCGAATCCGCCACCTACATAGGTAATATTAGCGTACCGGTATAAGGTGGTCAGCATTCCGATATTATCTATGATCAGAACAGTTGCATTGGGATCAGCAGTTCCGGCTTTTAATGCTGAATAGGTGACCGCTTGGGGGAAAAATGTTTTCACTTGCCGTATATGTCCTTCGTGAATCTCATGGGGGGCGATGATCAGTTTCAGGCCGGGATGAGATGATTGTTGCCACCAGGCAGCCAGCAGCTGTTCATCTTCGGGCCAGGTGCTACCGGCAACCAACAGCTTATCATGGCCGGCAAACTGTGTTATCAGCGGCAAGGTCTGTTGTTCGGTCAGCAATGCTGCTACCCTGTCGAACCGGGTATCCCCGCTGATGCTGGCATGGTGGATACCAATTCCTTTCAGCAGTTCCAGCGAATTTTGATTTTGTACGAAGAGGTGGGTCAGCTGTAGCAGCAGCTGTTTGAACATACCGCCATAACCTTTGAAGAAAAGCTGGTCCTGGCGGAAGATACCGGACACGAGCAGAACGGGTATTTTTCGTATATACAGCTCCGTGAGGAGATGGTACCAGAATTCGTACTTGACAAAAATGGCCAGCGAAGGTTTTACGATATCTGCGAAGTCGCGTGCATTACGGCGGGTATCGAGGGGCAGATAAAACACATAATCGGCACCGGGATAGTCTTTCCTGACCTCATATCCGGAGGGCGAAAAAAATGTTAACAAAATTTTATAGCCGGGGTAACGGAGGCGTAGTGCTTCCAGTACAGGCCTGCCCTGTTCAAACTCTCCCAGGGAGGCAGCATGTATCCAGATGACCGGATGCTGGCCCAGGCCGGCCTGCCTCATCCGTGTTTGCCAGTCCTGGCGGCCTTTCAGCCATAAAGATGCCTTTTTTTTGCCACCCATGGCTGCCAGGCAGACACCTGCCTTGTACAATTGAATCCCTGTATTATAAATAGCCTTTGCCAACATTAGCCTGCGTACTTTTACTGAATTTTAAACGTCCTGCAAAGATAATCCTCACCCAATCCCAAAATTTGTAAATTTGCACACTTTAAACAAAATAAAAATATACATATCATATGGTGCCTATTCAGATGGTGGACTTGAAACGCCAGTATACGAAGATTAAACCGCAGGTGGATGCTGCCATTCAGGAAGTGCTGGAGAGTACTGCTTTCATTAATGGTGGAGCGGTGCAAAAATTTGCGGACGAGCTGCAGCAATACCTGGACATCAAGCATGTGATACCCTGCGCCAATGGCACCGATGCTTTACAGATAGCCATGATGGCACTGGACCTGCAGCCTGGTGATGAAGTGATTACCCCTTCATTCACTTTTATTGCTACCGCAGAAGTGATAGCGCTGTTAAGGCTGAAACCTGTTTTTGTGGATATTGATCCTAAGACCTACTGCCTCGACGTGGCTGCTGTGGAAAAAGCCATCACCCCTAAAACCAAGGCGATCGTTCCGGTACACCTTTACGGTCATGTGGCAGATATGGAGCCGCTGATGGCCGTTGCCGCCAAACATAACCTGTATGTAATTGAAGACAACGCACAGGCTATCGGCGCCAACTATACCTTTGCGGATGGCAGTGTGAAGAAAGCGGGTGCTATCGGCCATATTGGCTGTACTTCCTTCTTCCCTTCCAAAAACCTGGGATGTTATGGCGACGGTGGCGCATTGTTTACCAACGACGACGCCCTGGCGGCAAAAATCAGGATGGTAGCCAACCACGGCCAGTCTGCCCGTTATTATCACGATGTAGTGGGTGTTAATTCCCGTCTCGACTCCGTGCAGGCAGCTGTATTAAGGATCAAACTTCCGTTGCTCGACGAGTATATCGTAGCCCGTCGTGCCGTTGCAGACGCCTATGATGCCGCTTTTGCTGATATGCCGCAGATCACTACACCTTTCCGTGCGGCCAACAGCTACCATGTGTTCCATCAGTACACTATGCAGCTGCATGGTGCCGACAGATATAAACTACAGCAGTACCTGCAGGAAAAACAGGTGCCGGCCATGATATACTATCCAGTACCAGCCCACCGTCAGAAAATGTTCGAGCAATTTGGTGGTGCTACCTTTGAATTACCCGTAACCGATAGTCTCACCTCAACGGTGATTTCCTTGCCGATACACACTGAAATGGACAAAGATCAGTTAGATCACATTATTCACTCTGTCAAATCATTTCTAAACAATCCCCCAGCATGAAGATTACAGTAGTAGGCACTGGTTATGTAGGACTGGTAACCGGTACCTGTTTTGCAGAAACAGGCAATGAAGTTACCTGCGTAGATATCGATGCCAACAAAGTAAAAAAACTGTCTTCCGGTCAGGTTACTATCTATGAACCCGGACTGGAGAAGCTGTTTGAACGTAACCTCAAGGAAGAACGTCTGTTTTTCACCACCAGCCTGGAAGAAGGTATCCGCGAGGCGGAAGTGATATTCCTCGCCCTGCCTACACCTCCTGGTGCGGATGGTGCTGCCGATCTCTCTTTTATATTGAAAGTAGCGGACCAACTGGGTAAACTGCTGACAGACTATAAGGTAATCGTAGACAAAAGCACCGTACCGGTGGGTACAGCAGAAAAGGTCATCGCTGCCATCGCTCAAAACTGTAAAACGGAGTTCGACGTGGTGTCTAACCCTGAGTTTTTACGGGAAGGCGTAGCAGTAGACGACTTTATGAAGCCCGACCGCGTAGTGATAGGCACTAATTCTGAAAGAGCCCGTAAGATCATGGGCGAACTGTATGCTCCTTTTGTAAGACAGGGTAACCCGATCATATACATGGACGAGAAGTCCGCAGAGCTGACCAAATACGCTGCTAACTCTTTCCTCGCTACCAAAATTTCGTTCATGAACGAAATCGCTGTGCTCTGTGAAAAACTAGGTGCAGACGTAGACATGGTCCGCCGGGGTATCGGCAGCGACGATCGTATCGGCAAACGATTCCTGTTTCCCGGTATCGGCTATGGCGGCAGTTGTTTCCCTAAAGATGTACAGGCCCTGGTAAAATCTTCCCAGGATGTGGCATACGATTTTAAGATACTGAATGCTGTGATGGATGTGAACGAACGGCAGAAGCTGTTCCTTGTCCCTAAGATCAAAGCTTATTTTAACGGTGACCTCAAAGGCAAACATTTTGCGCTGTGGGGCCTGGCTTTCAAACCCAATACAGACGACATCCGGGAAGCTCCGGCATTGTACATCATCGATGCCCTGGTAGCTGCCGGCGCCACCGTTACTGTATTTGATCCTGAAGCCATGGAAAACGTAAAACAGCTGATCGGTGATAAAGTACAGTACGCCGAACACCAGTATACATCCCTGGACCACGCCGATGCGCTGATCATCGCTACCGAATGGAGCGTTTTCAGAACGCCGGATTTCCATAAAATATCTGCTTCTCTGAAGAACAAAGTTATCTTTGACGGCCGCAATCTGTTTGAAGTGTCACGTATGAAGGAGATGGGATATCACTATGAGAGTGTAGGCCGTGTCACTATTGCTTAACCATCACCACATACCTTGAATACATGGAAAAAAAGAGAATCCTGATAGCCGGTGCTGCCGGTTTCCTGGGCTCGCATCTGTGCGATCGCTTTATCAAAGAAGGTTTTCATGTGATAGCCATGGACAACCTGCTTACCGGGAATATCAAAAATATTGAACACCTGTTTCCCTTACAGGATTTTGAATACTATCATCATGATGTGACCAAGTTTATCCATGTTCCGGGTAAACTGGATTACATCCTCAACTTTGCTTCTCCTGCCAGTCCGATAGATTATCTCAAAATGCCGATACAGACCCTGAAAGTGGGTTCGCTCGGCACGCATAACCTGCTGGGCCTGGCCAAGGAAAAGAAAGCCCGTATACTGGTAGCATCTACTTCTGAAGTATATGGCGACCCTGCTGTACACCCACAGACAGAAGAATACTGGGGCAATGTAAACCCTGTAGGACCACGTGGTGTATATGATGAGGCCAAGCGGTTCCTGGAATCCATTACCATGGCTTATCATAACTTCCATGGCGTAGAAACCAGGATCGTACGTATCTTTAACACTTACGGCCCGCGGATGCGCCTCAATGATGGCCGCGCATTACCGGCATTTATGAGCCAGGCACTGAGTGGACAAGACCTGACAGTTTTCGGAGATGGCAAACAAACCCGCTCCTTCTGTTATGTAGATGATCTGATAGAAGGTATCTACCGTCTGCTGCTGAGTGACTATCACCTGCCAGTGAACATCGGTAATCCGGAAGAGATCACGCTCAATCAGTTTGCAGAAGAAATCATCGCGCTGACTGAGTCCAAACAAAAAATCGTATACCATCCGTTGCCTAAGGATGATCCTAAACAACGGCAGCCCGATATCACCAAAGCCCGTACCCTGCTGGGATGGGAGCCGAAAGTGAGCAGGAAGGAAGGTTTAAAAATCACCTACGACTATTTTAAACAAGCACTGAAATAATTTCATGAAGCGGAAACTACTTATTACAGGCGGAGCAGGATTTATTGGTTCACATGTGGTACGGTTGTTTGTTACCAAATACCCTGACTACCAGATTGTAAACCTGGATGCCCTTACCTACGCCGGTAACCTGGAAAACCTGTCAGATGTAAGAGACCTGCCCAATTATATCTTCGAAAAAGGAGACATTACAGATGAGGCCTTCATCGATCAGCTTTTCGGGAAGTACCAGTTTGATGGAGTGATCCACCTGGCAGCAGAAAGCCATGTAGACCGCTCCATCATGGACCCGCTGGCTTTTATCAAAACCAATGTGCTGGGAACGGCTGTACTGTTGAACACCGCCCGTAAATACTGGAAAGACAGTTATGATGACAAGCTGTTTTACCATGTATCTACTGATGAGGTATACGGCTCTCTGGGAGCGGAAGGTTTCTTCCATGAAACCACCCCGTACGATCCACGGTCTCCGTATTCCGCATCAAAAGCCAGTTCAGACCATTTTGTGATGGCGTATTATCATACGTATCACCTTCCGGCCATTATTTCCAATTGCTCCAACAACTATGGTTCCCACCATTTCCCGGAGAAATTGATACCGCTGGCCATCCATAATATCAAAAACAACAAGCCTGTTCCAGTATACGGTAAAGGTGAAAACGTACGTGACTGGCTATACGTAAATGATCATGCCCGCGCCATTGATACCATTTTCCATCGTGGCAGGATCGGTGAAACATACAATATCGGCGGCTTCAACGAATGGAAAAATATTGACCTGATCCAGCTGCTGTGCCGTATCATGGACAAAAAGCTGGGACGTCCCGAGGGGACCTCTGCCCAGCTGATCACTTTTGTAAAAGACCGCGCCGGACACGATTTGCGCTATGCCATCGATGCCACCAAGCTGAACAAGGAACTGGGCTGGGAGCCTTCTCTCCAGTTTGAAGAAGGACTGGAAAAAACAGTAGACTGGTACCTGACCAATGAAGAATGGCTGCAACATGTCACCAGCGGAGATTATCAGAAATATTACCAGGAGCAATACCAAAAAAGATAATTTATGGATAACGGATACTGAATCACCATATTCCTTATCCGTTATCCGTAATTCGTAATTATTTTAAACATGTCCTTTTCAGAAACAGGTTTACCCGGACTGTTAGTATACGAGCCTAAAGTATTCGGAGATAGTCGCGGATATTTTTTCGAGAGTTACAACGCTAATACTTTCCGTGATGCCGGCATTGAATACACATTTATCCAGGATAATCAGGCACGTTCTACCTACGGCGTATTAAGGGGTTTGCATTATCAGCTGGAACCCTATGCCCAGACCAAACTGGTGAGAGTACTGGAAGGAAAAATCATTGACGCCGTAGTGGACATCCGGAAAGGTTCTCCCACCTATGGCAAGTCCTTCACGATCGAATTAAGTGCAGAAAACAAACTCCAACTGCTGGTACCCAAAGGGTTTGCCCATGGTTATGCGGTGATCAGCGAAACTGCTGAGGTGATGTACAAGTGCGACAACTTCTATCATAAAGGCAGTGAAGGTGGGATCATTTATAATGACCCGGACCTGAACATTGACTGGGGCATAGAACTGAACAATGCGATCATTTCTGATAAAGACCTGGCATTACCCAGACTGACAGATATTAGCCACAACTTTGTGTTTTAACAGCTGATTATTGTTATGAAAAATATTCTTGTTACCGGCGGCCACGGCCAGTTAGGTCAGTCGCTGAAAAAAGCGGCCACCGCTTATCCTCAGTTCAACCTGATATTTCTGGATGCAACTGAACTGGATGTTACCGATGCAGATGCTCTGTCTGCCTACTTCAGCGCCAACCAGCCAGATGCCTGTATTAACTGTGCCGCCTATACGGCAGTAGACAAAGCAGAATCCGAAGAGGAAAAAGCTTTCCTGCTTAATTTCCAGGCAGTGCTGTTACTCGCCGAAATCTGTGCCGAACACCGCACTCAGCTGATCCATATATCCACTGACTATGTCTTCAGTGGTAAACAGAATGTTCCCTACCGGGAAGATGATGAAACAGATCCGCAGAGTATCTACGGTTCATCCAAACTGCGTGGAGAAGCTGCCGCCCTGGGCTATAATCCGGATACCATCGTGGTACGTACTTCCTGGCTGTACTCTGAATATGCGGTCAACTTCCTTAAACGCATGCAGGAACTGATGCGGGAAAAACAGGAGCTGAGCGTAGTATTCGATCAGACAGGCACCCCCACCTATGCGGGCGACCTGGCTACTGCACTGCTGGACATTCTGCAGTACAAAGCCGGCAACCCGGATGCGGCCACCGGCGGCGTATATCACTACAGCAACGAAGGTGTTACCAGCTGGTACGATTTTGCTGTTACCATCAAGGAACTCACCGCGGCCACCACTACCATATTACCGGTTACTTCCGACAAATACCAGACAGCCGCTGCAAGGCCTGCCTACAGCGTGTTGAACAAGGAAAAAATCAAAGAAACATTCGGCATCCATGTTCCATATTGGAGAGACAGCCTCAACAAATGCCTCAGGCGGATGTAAAAAGATATCATAAGAGAAAGGGCCATGCAAGTTGCATGGCCCTTTCTCTTTATTTCTTAAATCCCGTAATCAGCGTCCCTCCTGCCTCCTTGCCATCCATATATGACAATGTCTTCACTACCCCAAATCCCGGAGCAAACCACTCCACAGCATTGAGTTTCATGGGTACACCGGTGCCCATCATCTGCATTTTAAAAGCCAGGTCGTAGGAGATTTTATAGCAGTCCCAGCTACCGGCCGGTGTGGTGATTTTTTCCTTGCCTGCCACTTTGCGGTTGGTAATAGCATAATTAACACTGACATCCATTCCGCTGACATTACCTGCCATTTCAAATGCACCGCCTTTCAACTCCTGCCCGATGTGCATACTGGCCGGATAATCCAGGAAGGCGTTGGTTGTTTTGGCTTCCATCTTCAGGTCTTTCAACTGGGACATGGAAGGCATGCCCACTTTCATGTCTACGGCCACCCCGTCGCCACTGCATTTGAAGCGGCCTTCACTGGTGGTGAGCATCCTGTTGCTTTTATCGTATATGGTGGCAGTAAAATCAGAAACAGTACCAGTAGCCTCTTTATGCACATTGCTTACTTTGTAGATCGTTTTTCCACTGGCAGTGCCTTTAGCATCATATACGGTCATTTCCACCTCCGCATTGTTCAGCAGATAGTAATACCCGGCACAGTCCTGTGCCCATGATGAGGCGGCCATCAGCAATGCCGCCATCAGAAACAATAGTTTTCTCATAATAAATTAGGTTTGGAGGTAATGTATAACCTAGTGAATAAACCGTACTGTCATCCGCTGGCAGTGAGTCAGATTTAAAAATACAGCATTTCTGCAACGCACCGAAAAATCAGCTTCTCTCCCCCTGTTCAGACAATTTTGTGTAGGTTTGCAAAAATTGTTATTGAATCATGAATCTGATAGAAGAACTACGCTGGCGGGGTATGCTACAGGATATGATGCCTGGCACTGAAGAGCAACTGCAAAAGGAAATGACCACTGCTTATATTGGTTTTGACCCTACTGCAGAATCGCTGCACATCGGTAGCCTCGTACCTATCCTGCTGCTGGTGCATCTGCAAAAGGCAGGACACAAACCTCTGGCGTTGGTAGGCGGTGCTACCGGTATGGTAGGCGACCCCTCTTTCAAGGCAGAAGAAAGGAAAATGCTCGATGACGAAACCCTTCAGCGCAACGTAAACGGTATCCGTAAACAGCTGGAACGCTTCCTCGACTTCGATCCTGCCAAACCTAATGCGGCGGAAATGGTGAATAACTACGACTGGTTTCAACACATTTCCTTCCTCGACTTTATCCGCGATACGGGTAAACACATCACCGTCAACTATATGATGGCCAAAGATTCCGTGAAAAAAAGAATCGAAGGCGACAACGGGATGTCTTTCACTGAATTCACTTATCAACTCATACAAGGACACGATTTCTATCATCTGTATACCAACAAAAACTGTAAACTGCAGATGGGTGGCTCCGACCAGTGGGGCAATATCGTGACCGGTACAGAACTGATCCGCCGTAAGGCACAGGGACAGGCTTTTGCCTTCACCTGCCCGCTGATCAAAAAAGCAGATGGTACCAAATTCGGTAAAACAGAACAGGGCACCGTTTGGCTCGACCCAACACGTACTTCCCCCTACGCTTTTTACCAGTTCTGGCTTGGCACTACAGACGTAGACGCAGAAAGTTATATCAAAATATTCACCTTCCTCGAACAGGCAGAAGTAGATGCCATGATCGAAGAACACAAACAAGACCCGGGAAAACGTCTGTTACAGAAACGACTGGCACAGGAAGTGACTACTTTCATTCACGGGGAAGACAACTACAAATTTGCGGTAGAAGCGTCTTCTATTCTTTTTAATAAAGACACCGCCCAGATACTGCTTGCCCTGTCTGAAGAAGACCTCGTGGAAGTAATGGCAGGTGTACCTCAGCATGAGATTCCCAAAACCGATCTGGAAGCAGGTAAGGATATCGTAAGTTTCCTCGCTGAAACCGGTATCTTCCCAAGCAAGGGTGAAGCCCGCAAAACCGTACAGGGTGGCGGTGTAAGCGTTAACAAAGTGAAAGTGCCTGGTATAGACATGATTATCGACAACAGCTCTCTCCTCCGGGATAAATATATCCTGTTGCAGAAAGGAAAAAACTATTTCCTCGTAAAAGCTGTTTAAAACAACTTATCATAAAAGCAGAAAGCCCCGGACATCAGCATGTCCGGGGCTTTCTGCTTAATATACAACCACTATTTGATGTTGTACTTCTTCTGGTATTTTTCATACAGCTGATGCTGTTTGTTATCCAGGTTGATTTCCCTGCCCTGGATATAAGCGCGGGTGATGATACTGGACTTCATATCCAGCATATCGCCGGCACTCACCGCAATATTGGCATCCTTGCCAGTTTCGAGAGTACCGGTGATTTTATCGATTCCCAGTATTTTGGCGGCATTCAGCGTAACAGCAGACAAGGCTTCTTCCCTGCTCAGTCCGAAAGTGCTGGCAGTACCGGCTTCGAAGCCCAGGTTGCGCTGCTGCCAGAAACCTTCGTTGCTCAGACAGTACAACACACCTGCTTTCTGCAGCTGTGCAGCGGTTTTATAAGGCTGGTCGATATCATCGTCCTGCATCAGAGGCAGACTATGCGGCTGTGTAAGCACTACAGCGATGTTGTTTTGTTTCAACAGGTCTGCAATCTGCCAGGAGTCTGCTCCGCCAACAATCACCACTTCTACATTAAACTCCTTCGCAAAATCAATCGCCAGCAGCATCTCCCTTACCAGTTCACAGTGGATGAACAGTTTCTGTTCTCTGTTGAACAGCTTACGCATGGCCTCATAACGGAGATTAGTGGCTGTATGTTTGTTTTCCTGCTGATAAGCTTTTGCTTCGCGGAAAAACATACGCACTTTTTCAATCTGCTCCAGACCTTCTTTTACCGGATCTCTGGGCTGAGGACCGCGGAAACCACGTCCAGAGCCGACATTTACCAGACGAGGCATATAAAAGTGTACGCCGTTATCTGTTTTGTAGGCGGCATCTTCCCAGTTCCAGGCATCGAGTTGCACAACGGAAGAAGTACCACTTATAAGACCTCCTTCAGGTGTCACCTGGGCCAGCAGGATACCGTTGGACCGCAGGGTGTTGATCACTTTGGAATCTGTATTGTAAGAGATGATGGAACGGATGGAAGGATTGATTTCACCCACTTCCCTGGCATCGATGGTGGCACGTACGCTTTCAAATTCCACCAGGCCTAGTTTGGTTTCCGGGGCGATGATACCCGGATAAACATGTTGCCCTTTCATGTCCAGCACAGTGGCGTCGCTGGCTGCAGCAGGCACGCTGGCGCCTACCGCCGTGATTTTACCTTTGGCAAAAGCAATCGTGCCGTTTTCGATAACCTGACCGTTACCCACATGGATCACGGCGTTGGTAAGATATACCGGCTTGTCCTGCGGGCCTGCCGGGGAGATGGTCTCCTGTGCATAGGCAGTTTGTGCGCCAATAGCCAGGGCCAGTAGATATATGCTTTTTTTCATGATTTTATTTTTTTAGAACCCAGCACCTGTTGTTAATCCCAGACCTTCCTGGTGGCCACCCTGCAGGTCTTCGCAATGGTACATTTCATCCGGTGCAAAAGAAGCCTTCTGCATAGGAGTGCCTTTTTTCTTTTCGCCCAGCAGTTTCTGTGTCAGTCTGTTGCGTTCTGCCGCAATACGCTGACGCAGCTGCAGATCGTAATCGCGGTCAAATTCCACGATACCGTCTACAATGGTTTTTTCTGCTTTAGCGTAGATGCTCAGCGGATGGTCGCTCCACAGTACCAGATCGGCATCCTTACCTACTTTGATGCTGCCTGTACGGCTGTCTACATGCAACAGCTTCGCAGGGTTGAGCGTTACCATTTTCAGGGCCTCTTCTTCAGGTACACCGCCGTACTTCACGATTTTGCCGGCTTCCTGGTTAAGACGACGTGCCATCTCCGCATCGTCGGAGTTGATGGCGGTCACCACACCTACCTTATGCATGATGGCTGCATTATACGGGATGGCGTCCTGTACTTCCATTTTGTACGCCCACCAGTCAGCGAAGGTACCAGCACCGGCGCCATGTGCTTTCATTTTATCAGCCACCTTGTAGCCTTCCAGAATATGAGTGAAGGTATTTACGCGGAAGTGGAAGCTGTCTGCCACATGCATCAGCATGTTGATTTCGCTCTGCACATAAGAGTGGCAGGTGATGAAACGTTTGGCGTTAAGAATTTCCGCCAGCGCGTCCAGTTCCAGATCACGACGTTTGCCGGGACCTTGTTTTTCATAGTCACGGGCACGGGTAAACGCATCTACATATACTTGCTCTACCCCCATCCTGGTCTGCGGGAAACGAACGGTGTTACGATCCCCCCAGTTGGACTGCTTCACGTTTTCACCCAGGGCAAATTTGATGAAAGGATCCCATCCAGTTACTTTTAATTCTTCTGCATTCTGGCCCCAGCGCAGTTTGATGAGCTGTGACTGTCCGCCGATCGGGTTGGCACTGCCATGCAATAGATGAGAGGCAGTAACACCACCGCTCAGCTGACGGTAGATATTCACATCATCCGGATTCAGTACATCACCGATACGTACCTCTGCGGTCACCGCCTGAGAGCCTTCATTGACACCGTTGGAAATAGCGATATGAGAGTGTTCATCGATGATACCGGCAGAGAGGTGTTTGCCGGTACCGTCAATCACGCGGGCATTGCCAGCAGCCAGGTTTTTACCTATCTGAGCGATCTTGCCGTTGCGTACCAGCACGTCGGTATTTTCCAGCCTGCCTTCTTTTTCGTTGGTCCAGACAGTTGCGTTTTTAATGAGGATGTCTTGTTGCTGTGGCAGTTTATCCCAGCCATATCCACTGAATGGATAATACATAGGGCCCATATCCACTGCTGCTTTTTTCTTTGCAGAATCAGCTTTGGCAGGTGCAGTGCCGGCGAATACAGCATTCCATCTGATGGCGCTACCCGCGGTATCAATGCCTGTACCGGACCAGCCGTTATCGCTGATCAGACCACTCAACCGGATGTTGTTGCGGGCATTTTTTGCCAGCGGCAGCGAAAGGGTCACCAGCTTATTGTTGATGTCGATGCGGCCGGCAACGGTGTCTTTCTGCAATACAGCCACTGCAGGCGCTGCAGGTGTACCTTTTATTTCTATTTTAATGCTGTTGCCAGGTGTCAGGTTAATTGTATAAACACCGCGGATATCGTTCCAGGCGTCTGACTTGATCAGGTAACGATTGCCCTGCACCCAGTTTTGCAGCAGCACCGTATTTTCATTGAACACCGGTCCGGAAGTGATGAGGAAGTTGGCCAGTTTGCCTGCTTCCAGGCTTCCCACTTTATCATAAACTTTTAAAGTAGTGGCAGGTGTTTTGGTGAGGGCTTCCAGTGCTTTCTGTTCACTCAGGCCATACTCGATGGCTTTGCGTACGCTGCCCAGGAAAGACTTCACATCTTTCAGGTCAGCGGCAGTCAGACAGAAAGGGATATTCGCTTTTTCAAAAGCGGCGGGCTGTGAAGGGGCCATTTCCCAGTGTTTCATATCGGTGAGTGACACAAAACGGGCATCGTTGGGATCTTCCATATCGATGGCTCCCGGGAAATTGAGCGGCAGGATAAAAGTGGCTTTGGTAGCGGCTATTTCAGGCATACGCTGATATTCGTTGCCACCGGCTTTGATGATATACTGGACTCCGAATTCATCGCCGATTTTGTCGGCACGGAGGGCATCCCATTTATCTTTTACCTCGAAGATGGAGGGCAGCTGCTGATTGGCATTCCAGGCCTGCAGACTGAGGTTAACCCCTTCTTTAGCCGGCTGGGATTTATACCACTGTGCGTCAAGATAAGTCTGGCGCAGCAGGGCGATATAACCCATCTGTGAGCTGGGGTAGTTCTGGGTAGAACTGCCTTTATCAAAAGAATAGCCGGCTGCTATTTTTTCTTTGATGATCACTTTGTTTTCCTTGCCATTGGCGAGGGTCACCAGCGTAGCGGTACCACGGGCCACACCGTCTGTTGGCTGCGATACCACTGTACCAAAGCCCGCCTCGCGGAGGGTAGCTGCTTTAGTTTCATCAACAGCAAAGAGGTCTACTGCATTGATTTCACTTCTGATAGCCTGGTTCCAGCCATAGGCGCCTTTGGTATTGGAAAGAAATTGTGGTGCTGCATTCCAGGAGCCGCCGGTGCGTTTAATTTCAGCCTGGCCATAGCTGCTGAAAATGTCTACAAAGGAAGGATAGATGTACTTTCCTTTACAGTCCACTACCACCGCATCTTTAGGGATTACGGCGGCGGGGCCGGCATCCACAATTCTGCCATCACGTACCACCAGTGTGGCGTTGCTCAGGGTAGTCTGTGCATCTTTAATGATGGTGGCATGGGTAAATGCATAACAACCATCTTTAGGGTCCGCAATTCCATTAACAGGATAGGTTTCCTGTGCATGGGCATAGGAGCCAGCCAGCAGTAACGAGAACACCAGCAGCTTGCTGCGGTGCCGGTTCAGGGCATAGGCGACGCCACGGGATAGCAAAGCCCTCCCGGGTTTCTCAAAAGCTCTTTTCATGTACAACAGTTTTTTCGATTTAGATTCAGTTGCTCGGCTTAAATGTAATAAATGATTAGTCGGGGAGATAGCAAATAGCACTTTTTTTTATGAGTGGTAGCGGTTCCGGGGCCGAATAAGTTTTTGCATTAACACGAAAAAGGGATAATTTGAAAAGGGTTTACCCATTAAGTTTGTCTAAATTTGATATAATACTTGCTGACTATGAAGATATTCTCACTCTATACGGCACTTTTGTTGTGTTGCCTCCTGGGAGGCTTCCAGCTGACCACTGCTGCGCAAACCAAAGACAGCACCTCTCTGGGAGGCCGGTGGGGAGTGGAAGGCAGAGCAGACAAAATCAGTGATAAGATATCCAAACAGGTAGGCCTCAACAGAGATCAATATCAGAAGATCTATGCCATCAATGAAGACATTATCCGACGCATTGATGTGATCCATACCAATAAAGAACTTCCTAAAAAAGAGCGGATGCAGCAACTGAAAGCCCTGGACTCTGAACGCAGCCAGCGGTTTAAAGACGTGCTCACTGCTACCCAGTATAAAAGATGGAATGACTGGGAGATGCGCAAAAAAGAGCATCTCGAAGCCAAGATGGAGAAAAAAAGGCAGCGTAAACAAGCTGCCCGTGAATAGCGATACAACAAAATCGTTGTTATACTGTTATTCATTGTCCATCATCCCAAAAAACCAACATCACCATTTCAGCCATCCGGGACATAAAGACCATTTTCCTGCATGCCGTATCTGCTGTGCATCCCACTCAACTGGTACGCAGACATGTAGCGGTACGTGATGCTACTACCGTTGTTATTTCGGGAGATGATTATGTATTGCCCCCTGGCGGCCGTGTGATCGTACTCGGTGCCGGCAAGGCTTCCGCTGCGATGGCGAAGGAGCTGGAGCAGCTCCTGTCAGCACATTTTCCCCTGCAAGGACTGGTCGTCACTAAATACGGCCATGGTTTGCCTTTACAGCACCTTGACCTGCTGGAGGCCGGACATCCTGTACCGGATGCACGGAGTGTAGCCGCCTCCCAACGTTTTCAGGAAATAGCAGTCGGTACAAAAGAAGGCGATCTTGTGATACTATTGTTATCTGGCGGCGCTTCTGCCCTGCTGGCCGATGTGCCGGAAGGCTGTTCCCTCGCAGATGTACAACAAGTGTTTCAGCTATTGCTGGCCAGCGGAGCAGAGATCCATGATGTCAACATCGTGCGCAAACATCTCTCCCAAATCAAAGGGGGAAGGCTGGCACAAAAAATATATCCGGCCACGTTATGCTCCCTGATATTAAGCGATGTAGTAGGCGACGATCTGAGTGTGATCGGCTCGGGCCCTACAGTTCCCGACCCTTCTACTTTTGCGGACACCATGGCCATACTGGAAAAATATGAGCTGTTACCTCAGGTGCCGGCAAGTCTGCGCCATCACCTCGACAGTGGCGTGGCGGGTAGGATACCCGATACCCCCAAGCCCGGCGGCGAAGGTTTCTCTCATGTGCATAACTATCTGGTGGGCACTAATCGTATTGCCATGCAGGCCGCAGCAGAAAAGGCCCGCAGCCTGGGATATCATCCGCAGCTGTTATCCTCTGCCACTACCGGTGAAGCACATACGGTAGCAGCAGCACTGGTACAGGCAGCTATACAATACAATGGGCCACGGCCCGGTTGCCTGCTGATGGGCGGAGAAACGACCGTTCATGTCACCGGCAGCGGCAAAGGAGGACGTAATCAGCAACTGGCGCTGGCAGCGGCTATCAGCCTGGCCGGACAGCAGGGCATCACCCTGTTGAGCGCAGGTACAGATGGAACAGACGGACCTACCGATGCAGCCGGAGCCATTGCAGACAATCATACGCTACAAAAAGCGGCGGCAATGCAATTGGATGCGCAACAATTCCTGCAACAGCACGATGCCTGGACATTTTTCTCAAAAGCAGGCGGGTTGCTGATTACAGGGCCTACACAAACCAATGTGATGGACCTGATGATCGTACTGATCGAGTAACTGATATGATGAGTCATCAGCTTTTGATATTTAAACTTTGATTATCTGCTGATAGATTCTATTTTTGGGGTTTGATTCATAAGTTTTGGATATTACTAAAACCAATATTGCATTATGCTGAGAATGGAACAGACATGGCGATGGTTCGGACCTAATGATCCGGTAAGCCTGTCTGATATAAAACAGGCCGGCGCTACCGGAATCGTGACAGCATTGCACCATGTTCCCAATGGAGTAGTGTGGACGAAAGAGGAAATTTCACAACGTAAAGCGCTGATCGAAGCAGCAGGCCTTACCTGGTCTGTAGTGGAGAGCATTCCCGTTCATGAAGATATTAAAACGCAGAGCGGACAGTTCAGGGAGTATATTGCCAATTACCAGCAATCTATCCGTAACCTGGCTGCATGTGGTATCAACATCGTAACCTACAATTTTATGCCGGTGCTGGACTGGACCCGTACCGATCTGAGTTACGAAGTGGCCGACGGCTCCAGAGCACTGCGTTTTGAGAAAGATGCCTTTATGGTGTTTGACCTGTTTATGCTGAAGCGTCCCAACGCGGAGAAAGATTATACCGAAGAGGAGATCTCCCGTGCGAAAGAACGTTTCGACAGCATGACACCGGAAGAGAAACAACTGTTACAGAAAAATATCATTGCCGGTCTGCCAGGTTCTGAAGAAAGTTTTACACTTGAGCAGTTCCAGGCGGCACTCGACAAATACAAAGGTATTGATGCCACCCAGCTGAAGCTGCACCTGTTCTATTTCCTGCAACAGATAGCGCCGGTAGCAGAAGAAGAAGGGGTTAAACTGGCCATCCATCCGGATGATCCTCCGTTCCCGATTTTTGGGCTGCCCCGTATCGTGAGCACGGAGCAGGATGCCCGGGAGCTGCTGATCGCTGCACCTTATGCTGCCAATGGCCTGTGTTTCTGCACCGGTTCCTATGGCGTAAGGGCCGACAACGACCTGCCTGGTATGATCGAACGACTGGGTGATCATATCCACTTCATCCACCTGCGCAGCACCCAGCGTGATGCACAAGGCAACTTCCATGAAGCCAACCACCTGGAAGGCGACGTAGATATGTTTGCCGTGGTAAAAAACATCCTCCTCACCATGAAACGCCGCAATGTTTCCATTCCTATGCGGCCGGATCATGGGCATCAGATGCTGGATGACCTGCATAAAAAAACCAATCCGGGATACAGCGCCATCGGCCGCCTGCGCGGACTGGCTGAACTGCGGGGCCTGGAAATGGGTATAGCCGGGGCCTTAGGCTCTGATTGACTGACATCTACCAGCATCAGGTCTGCACAAAGAGTAAAGGTGGGGATAAGCAATACCATCGTCGGACTGAGATGCTACGCCAGGGCAGAAAGCATATTTGAAACCATACCGTAATGGCTGATTACGCGTACAAACAGCACTGTTCTTTATCATACTTAACGAAGGGTTGACAACACATGTCAGCCCTTCGTTGTTTCGACCTTACTAAACCTACATACTAAACCTACACAGTATCATGAGCACAGATGAAAGATACGAGGCCTCCCTTGCGCGGAGAACCTCCAGCCTGGGCCGTTTGCTCAGCCTCGTAAAAAAAGACCTCGACCAGCGATTAACTGAAAAACTGCTGGTACTGGGCTACCACAACTTCCGCCCCAGCGATATGGTAGTACTGATCAATATCGACGATACAGGCACTATCAACAATGAACTGGCTAAAAAAGCCCGCATCAGCAAACAAGCCATGAGTAAAGTGGTCAAAAACCTGGAAGCAGACGGTTATATCGCCACACGTAAACATGAAACCGACAACCGCGCCAGCCTCATCTTCCTCACTGAAAAAGGAAAATTGCTGCTGATGGACGCTTCAGAATCTATCCGGGAAATTGAAGTCACTTACATCGAAACAATCGGGGAAGAAGATATTGCCACTTTAAAACAGGTACTGCTGCGCCTGCACGCCGGCCTGAAACTATAATTACCCACTCTCCATTTACCACTTATATACTGTACTGTAGCTTATGGCCTGCTCCTACCGGTGCCAGCAGACTACCTATGCCTTTTTTATGATTACTTAAGTGTGAGGTAATACCTGTCTGTGCTGTCTTTAGCGAGATGTGCAGACAGGCTTTTCTGTAACAGGGAGATCATTTCCCGCTCTGATTTTTTTCTGAGGTCGATGGTCAGTTTTTTGTGAAGCAGTTTTTCTGCAGAAGGAGGTACGGAGATTTGTATTGCGTAACAGACACTGACAGCGTCCAGTATTTCCGAAGCTTCGATATTGTGGAAGCGAAGCATGCCTGTTTTCCAGGCCAGTGGTGCCTGGCTGGCCAGTTTTTTTCTGGTGGCTTTTTTCTCTTCAAGCGTTACCAGTGTATTGGCAGGGAGAACCATATCATCTGCTGCTTTACCTGATAAGGTTACCTTACCCCGTGATACAAACACCACGGCACCGGTAGCAGACACGTGCACATTAAAAGCGGCTGCAGCGGCATTCAGCGTATAGTCACCCGGCGTTACCACGGTACAGGGTGTTTGCTTCCGCAGATCGAAAAAAACATCTCCTTTCATCACTTCCGCATAGTTGTGATCCTGGTGGTTCTTATCGTACAAAATGGCTGCATTTTTGTTTAACACGATTCGGCTGCCATCAGGTAACCGTACAGAGTCGATATGAGTGGCGGAGTTGGTATAGGCTCGCAGTTTTCGGGGTGTTTTCCGGAAGCAGCAGAAGAGGACTACTGCCATGACAACGCCCACGGCACCCAACATCCATGGTCTGATGGCATGCAGTACAGATGGTCTGGAAGCTTGTTTGACCGTCAAGGTAGTCAGTGCAGCCGGCTCAATATCTTTCATGAGCCATGCCTGCAGCCTGCTTTCAATATAGCGGGCATGTTCTGGGCTGTTGGCTACCAATTCCGCAACAGATGCCTGTAAAGCAGGGTCCTGCGGGGATTGGATAAAATGCATAATCAGCTCGTCAATAGCTGGTATAGGCTGAAGCATAGGTTACTGTTACTGTCCTGTGGCTGGTAATCGGTATAACCGGCAATATACGAAAGCCTGCGCACAGAATAAATAATTAGGCTACCTCAGGAAGGTTTAATATTTTTAATACAGACGAAAAGGCAAAAACGAAAGGTATGTCACCTGAAACACTACATGACCAGGACTACATTGAGGGCTTGCTGCACCACACCCCAAACGTAATAGACGATATCTACCAGCGATTCGCATCCAAAGAGAAACGTTTTATCCTGCAAAAGAGCGGCACTGTCAAAGACGCAGCACATATTTTCGAAGAAGCATTGATGGACATCTACTTTTATGCACGGCGTCATCCGTTGCAGGTAAGTTCCTTTGAGCCTTTTCTGCAGCTGCTCTGCAAACGTATCTGGGAAAGGGAACTGGAAAGACACGGACAACGTATAGCCGGCCTGGAAGCAGAGGAAAATGCCGCCCTTAGCCGCGACGATATGCTGGATATGGAAGAAGTGCTGCGTGAAGGCGAAAAAAGACGGCTGGCCTACAGCTATTACCTGCAACTCAGCGACAGTTGCAAAGAACTGCTGCGATGGTCGCTCGCTGACCATTTACAGGAAGATATCGCGGTAGAAACCAAGATTCCGGTAGCAGAACTGACTGACAGAAGATGCGACTGCTACCTCTCTCTTTTTAAGGATCTTGAAAAAAAGAAACCGGGCATGCTGTCTGATGAAGACATGCAAGCCAGTGACCGCTACCTCTCCGGCCTGATGCCGGCAACTGAAAGAAAGGATTTCGATGCCCGCCTGAAATCAGACCCTGCACTCATGCTGCAGGTCAAACGTTTTGACATGTTCCGGCAGTTGCTGGCCCAGCGCATATGCAAAGACACTTCCCGCGATGAGTTGCAACATCTGTTGTTTTCTCACCGCAACGCCTGGTTTTCTCCCAAAGACAGTACTCCCACGCCTATACGTAACACCGTGATCTTCATCGCGATATTTGCAGCAGGCGTGGCCATTATGCTGTACATCAGTCCCTGGAGAAAAAATTTCTATAAACAGTTTGCCTCTACGGAAATGCAGGTGCCCGACACGGACAGCCTGCGGGTGCCGGCAGAAGTCATCCAAAAATTCAACCGCGGCCACTTCAGCGATGCGATCATGCTGCTGGACAAGGTATTGCAACAGCATCCCGGCAACCTCTACGCCCGATACTACCGGGGTGTTTGCAAAGTAGATCTTAACCAGATGCAACCAGCCAGAACAGACCTCTTACAGGTATATCAGGAAAGCAGTGACCTGCGCTACGAAGCAGCCTTTTATCTGGCGCTGAGTTATCTCAAGGAAGGACACAAGCAGGAATGTCTGGATTGGTTACTTAAAATACCACCCCAGGCAGCCAACTATCTCAAAGTGAAGAAACTGAAAGAAGAACTAGGCGGATAGCAGATATGGTCTGCTACTGTAATGGATAAAACTCTCCACTTCAACCTTAATCAGTTCATAAACAGGGGCCTTTTCCCTTTTAATATGTAAAAGCTGCTGTAAAACCAGGAAGTAGATCCCTCCCCTGGTGCAGCCATCTATCTGAGCTTTAAGTATATCATTTTTTACCTCTTCACAACTGTTGGCATCCAGTTTCTGGTAAATAACATACAAGTCGTTCATCCAACTCATACCTCTAAAGTTTTTATTTCATAGGACTTTAAAGATATTAAAAAAAATTCTTAATCACAAATAAATCACAGGGTTACGAACGGGCAGATTACGCAGTACTTCTTCTACCTGAGGATCATGATTTAACAACAGCCAAAGCCGGTAGTATTCTTCATTATTGAACGCGCTTGCCCCAAAGAGCAAAAAGGGATGTGCCACCGGCCATTCGCTCCAATACATCACATCTTTATCATTAGGCCAGGTACTTTTATCCTTTACATAGGGATACATAAAAGTGAGGCCTTTGCCCATATTACGCTGCTGATCAGCAGTATAGCGCCATAGGTCGTGGTCCTTATCACTCAGCAGCTGACAGATGGTGCTCATTGCATCGAGATTAAACAACGAGTAGCCGTAAGGTTTAGTACGCCGCAGCTCCTGTGGAAAACTGCCGTCTTCGGCCATCTGAGAAGGTAACAGCACCGTTTTGTAACGGTTGATACAAAAGTCTGTCCATTCCTGGTTGCCGGTAAATTGCGCGAAAGCAGCCACCTGCATCACCCAGCAGGTACCGTGATTATTTTTGGCATTCATTTCATCCTTTCCGTAAGGGTGGGTGGTCATCCATTGCAGATAATCGGCGAACCAGCCTTTGAGGGCCGCCAGGTCTGCCGGAGGTATCATCCCTGCTTTTTCCATGATACGCAATGCCTGCACTACCTCCAGAAAATGAATGGTGTCAATGATACCGATGCCTCTTCCGGTAGCCCTGCCTTTGATGGCCTGTGCATACAGCAGATTGGGATTCATCCGGGTGGCGCTGTTGATGAACCATGCCCTGGCATGCACCAATGCCCGCTGCAGATAGGTTTTGTCTTTGGTGGCCACATATCCTGCTGCCAGCGCGCCCATCACCCGGCTGAAACGGATCATCACCTGCCGATGTGCCACAAAGTTGGCCGGATTACTTTGCCCATCCCGCTGTATATAAGGACTGTCGGTACTCACCGGGTCCGGCCACCAGTAATCCCCTTCCGAATAAAAATCATGTTTACCGCCGGCACTACGCTCACACCTATACGCAGTAATCGTCTTTGGGGATTGTTGCAAAGCCCATTTGGCATGCTCCAGTATAATTGGCCGGGTATCCGTCAAAACCCGGCTCAGATACGGTGATTGGGCCTGCAGCAGACAAGGCAGCAAAAGCAGTATTAAGAAGCTGTATCGCATAATATACAATTGTGAGAAACAGCAAAGACACAAAGTGCGATAGGAGCGCTCTTTGAGCCTTTGCTGATGAATGCTTTATTATTTAAACGTCAATACCTTACCATCGTGGCCGGCCACTTCCATGGTGAAACTGCCGCTGTGTTTACCCAGGCTTTTACCGGTCCAGTAGTCCAGTATTTCGCAGGGTTTATCCAGTTTTACCGTTAATTTTTTGGGAGATGTTTGCCAGTTGAGCAACACCACTTGTTTTCCTTCCGCAGTTTTGACTTCTCCCACTTCAAAATCAGTATTGGCAAATGCTGCAGCCCTGGCTGCAGGCGGCACGGCCTTACGCAGCATATTCAGGCGCTCGGGCGTGATTTTGGTAAGATCGTCGCCACTCAGCAGCATACCACCGGTAGCGTATATCAGTGCTGCATGGAAATTAAATTCATTATCGGGCATGTTGCCGGTGAGCACAAGACAATCCGGGTCGTTCCACCACAGACGGCCGTTTTGCCAGGCGCGGTACAGGTTTTCCCGGCCCGAACGTTCAAATACAGACCAGGTGCGTTTAATATCCATGCTGCTGCGGGAACCATGCACCAGCCCCAGAGAAGGCCACAGCGGATGATTACAACCGAGAATAAAGGCGTCGCGGGTGCCTTTAATGATAGCTTCCATACCACGACGGTAAGCTTCTACCCGGGTAGCATTTTTATCATAAAAAACACCGCCATGGATAGCACCCCAGAAATTGGCGTCCAGCTTAAAATAGGTGACACCCCAGTCGTTACGCATGGTCCGGAACAACTGTTCAAAATGCTGCTGTACTTGTGGATGAGTACCATCCAGCACATACCAGGGTTTCAGGCGCCAACCGCCAAAAGTAACGAGGTCGCTGCGCAGCGGCTTACCTGTTTTGTCTTTCACCAGCCAGTCCTGGTGTTCTTTGAAAATAACGGAGTTGCTGTCGCAGATAAAAGGTGCCACCCAGATGGCCGGCTCAAAACCTTTATCCCTGATAGTATGCAATACCTGTTGCACATTGCCACCAAAGGAATTACCTACCGCCAGCCAGTCACCCATATGTGGCTGGTAACCATCATCCAGTTGGATGTATCGGAGGTTGGGTATATTGGCTTTGATATAATCCAGGTTATCGTAAATATTCTGTGCGGTCACTTTAGGACCGAAACAATACCAGGAGCACCATCCGGTAGGCGGGGCCTTGAATTCCAGCCGCGGATGAAAATGATGAATACGATCAGCAAACCTATCAAGGAGGATGTTGCCGTCTTTTCCACTTAGCACCATCAGCTCTTCCAGCTTAAACTCCCTGCCAGGGGCGAGTTCCAGGTTTTCCAGATCTACCACCGCTTTGATTGTATCGGCAGAGAGATAAAACTTACCTACAAAACGGTTGCTGGAAGTGTATCCCAGCAGTAACTGCGCATCTTTGGCCGGATACAGGCGCAACAGATTGTATACCGCCAGATATCCTTCCGGCTGTGGTATTTTATAATGCCCTGCATCGGTGTAGTTACCCAGCGTTTGGGGCTGTGCCAGTGTACCGGCAGTTTGGGTGAGCATCTGAAAACCTTCTGCATAAAAAGGCGTAGCCGGTGCCAGTACCTTACCTACTGCTCCCAGCACCACTTCTTTCAACCTCACAGGGGTACTACCGGTATTGACTACACGAACATCACAAAGTTCTCCGTTCCATTTTCGTACTACCTTCACCGTAGCAGGCGCCATCGCGCCGTTGGTCTGAAAAGCCGTAGCAGGACTTGCTTTCAGCGATTGAATAAACCGGTCTGTTTCGCCTGCCCGCGCCAGCATATTGCTGAGCAGAAAACAGCCCATGAGCACCAGGGATTTTTTCTTCATAACGATTAAGAATTTGGTTGCATAGTGATTTCAAATAATTTCATCAGTTCCGATCCGCTGATCTGCGTGGGTTTCACCGTGATCTCGTATTCTCCGGCGGGCAGCTTAACTTCCTGCAATGCCTGTGTAATGATCTCCTGTTTTTTCGCAGCATTTACTTCAGCACGGATAACATTTTTACCGATGTGTATTTCGTAAGTATTGCCCGGAGGCTGATCTGTAGCGTATTTGATGCCGACTTTAAATACTGCATCGCGGGTAGTCCTTACTTTCCAGCTTATATACTGATCCGTTTTTTTCCAGCCTTGTACAAAGTAGGCAGCCTTTTTACCGTCGCCGTATCCGAAGCCTTTGCCGTGGAGTGTAGCATCGAAGGCTCTCAGCACGTTGGTAATATTGCGGGTATCCAGCACTCTCACAGCATCGCCTTTCATATCTTTCATTTCCAGCACAATCACGCTGCAGCTACTGTCCGGCGCTGTTGCCGGCAGGCTGATACTGATATCTTTCGGATTTACGCGGAGTACTTTCAACGGCTGTTTACTAGTCAGCAAATAAGCTTTTTCCACTTTACCGGCAAGACCACCTACATACAGCGGGTTGCCCCATTGAAATACATGCAGGTACAGTTTATTGCCTTTACGGGTGGTTTCGCCCCAGGGCTGCACCGGCAAAGGAGTAGCGGTCGTGCCATAAATACTTTCACCGTTCTGTTGCATCCAGGTACCGATGCTGTGGAGGATAACGGTATCACGCGGATCGATGCTGCCATCGCCTTCAGGGCCGATGTTCATCAGCAGATTGCCTCCTCTGGCGGCAGCTTTGGACATCAGCCGGATAAAGAAAGCAGCCGGTTTATGACTGTTATCAAAACGGGAATAACCGTAAGACTCATTGGTAGTAGGAATCGCTTCCCAATCACCATCAACCGGATAAAACTCTGCCGGCCTGTCGGAAGTATTTTTGTAGTCGCCGAAGGAAATGCTGCCGCTGCGGGCCAGGCGGCCGTTGACCACCACATTTTTATCCACAGCCCGTATCGCTTGCAGGATGCGGATGTTTTCGCTCAACGGTAATTTATGCGGTGTATCAAACCAGAGTATATCAGGATGATATTTACGCAATAGCTCCTGTATTTGCGGGATGGATTTTTCATTGACATATTTTACCGCTTTGGGCAGCAGTTCGGGATGTACGTCATACCAGGTGGCGCCTCCATGCAGGTTTTTATCGCCACCGGGATTGTTGTAGTCCCAATCGTTGCCTGGTGCATCCGGATGTTCCCAGTCGAAGGCATGGGAATAGTAGAAGCCAAAGCGGATACCATATTTCTTACAGGCGGCAGACAGGGCAGCCATCGGGTCTTGTTTGAAAGGAGAACGGCTGATGCTGTAATCACCGATAGCAGTGGGATACATGGCAACTCCGTCGTGATGTTTGGCGGTGATGATAAGATAACGCATCCCTGCATCTCTGATCATTTTCACCCAGGCATCTGCATCAAATTTTTCCGGGTTAAAATGACTGATCAGTTTATCTGCATATTCCTGGCGACTGATTTTTTCTTTTCGCATCAGGTGTTCGGCATATCCATCTACCTTCTTACCATTCCATTCTCCACCGGCTACGGAGTATACGCCCCAGTGGATAAAACATCCGAATTTAGCTTCCCGCCACCAGGCAATACGACTGGCATGATCCTTCATAGAGGCTGTCCACCAGCCATTTACGGCTGAGTCGATGGCTGCTTTGTCGCGGTTAGCTGCCTGCTGGGCGAGGATACCATCATCATCTCCCTTCACCTGGGCCATAGTTGTTGAGATGATAACGCTAACGGCTATACTGAGTAATGTTTTTTTAAGGCTCATTTTATATCATAGGTTTTCCCTGCTACTGTAGGCACATCGTATTCATACACTTTTTCAAGAGACAGTTCGGCCAGTTTACCGGCATCTTTTACGATTGTTTTCACAGGGATCGGTAGTGGATAAAAAGGGTTGTTGTTATTGCCGGTAGCGGTTCCGGATGTAGCACCATTTATCTGTATAGGTCTGCTGGTGCGCACCCGCAGATTGCCGCCCAGTGCGGAGCGTACTACAGCATGAGTGAGTTGTCCGTTTTCCCATTCCATATCTACTTCAAAACCACCACGGGCTTTCAATCCTTTCACGCTGCCGGAAGGCCATGCGTCCGGCAGGGCGGGCAGCAGCTGTACTACGCCATCGTGGCTCTGCAGCAGCATCTCAGTGATGCCGGAGGTTACGCCGAAGTTGCCGTCTATCTGGAAGGGCGGATGTGCATCAAAGAGATTGGGATAGGAGCCACCGCTGTTGTCGGCTACGCTCACAGCCTGACCACCAGCGAGGAACAACTGTTTGTTGAGCATCGTGTAAGCGTGGTTACCATCTTCCAGACGTGCCCACCAGTTGATCTTCCAGGATTTGGACCATCCGGTGCCCCCATCGCCGCGCAGCAGCAGGCTACGTTTAGCCGCTGCCGCGAGTACCGCATCCCGGCGAGGGTTGATAAAGTTACCCGGAAACAGGCCATACACATGAGATACGTGGCGGTGTGTGTCATTCGGGTCGTCCCAGTCTTTATACCATTCCTGCAACTGGCCATGCTGGCCTGCCTGGAATGGATACATATCTTTCATCTTATCCTTTATACGGGCCACCAGGTCTGCATCCTTTCCCAACACTGCCGCTGCACGAATGGTGTTGGTAAACAGGTCGTGGATGATAGACAGGTCCATCGTGGATGCAATGCTCACAGAGCCTTCCCGCTTATCCTTGATGAGGAAATTATTTTCGGGAGAAGTGGAAGGATTGGTTACCCACCGACCTTGCTCATCTTTGACCAGCCAGTCGAGCATAAACTCCGCAGCCCCTTTCAGATCAGGATACATTTGCGTGAGTTGTTGTTTATCACCGGTAAACATATAATGCTCCCACAGGTGACGGCTCAGCCAGGCCCCGCCCATGGGCCATATCGCCCATTTAGGGTTACCATTGGGATCCCCGAAGTCGAAACCGCCGGCGGGGTTGGTCATCGCCCAGATATCGGTGTTGTGATGGGCTGTCCATCCTTTCGCTCCGTAGTTAACGGTAGCGGTTACACGCCCGCGTTTAGCCATCTTATGAATGAAGTCGAACAGTGGCTGACCACATTCCGACAGGTTAGCTGTTTCGGAAGGCCAGTAGTTCATTTCGGTGTTGATATTGATGGTATAGTTGGAACCCCATGGTGGCTGCATTTCCTTGTTCCACAAGCCTTGCAGCGTCATGGCCGGGCCACCCTTACGCGAACCGGCGATCATGAGATAACGGCCGTACTGATACAATAAAGTCGTCAGCTGGGGATCGCGGTTACCACCATTTTTCGTGTATACTTGCAGACGCTCATCGGTAGGCAGCTGTTCTCCACCATCTGTGCCCAGGTTAAGGTTTACCCTGTTGAAAAGACGCTGATAGTCTGCCAGATGTGCCTGTAATAATGTTTTATAAGGGAGGAGCTGTGCTTTTTTCAAAGGAGCTATGGCGGCGGCAGCAGGATCGCCTGCCCAGTCTTCCGGGCTTTTGTAGCTGGTGCCTACAGATACCAGCAGCACTGCTTCTGTAGCGCCGGACACCGTAATGCCAGCTGTATCCGTGGTCACTTTTCCACCGGTAGTGCGGGCATCCACATGTACTTCGTAATTGATACCCTTGTCGCCGTAAACAATCTGCCGGGGCTCATAGGCGCGGCTGGCCACATATTCGGGACAACGGCCTTTCATCACCAGATAGTGGTTGCTCACCACTTTGTTGGTATGCGGCATCGGATTGGCGAAAGCGGTATGAAAACGCAGCATGCCCGGTTTACTGGCGGTATAACGTATTACCAACAGCTGCGCAGGATAACTGGAAAAAACTTCGCGGGTATAATCCACACCGGCTGCTGTATAAGATACTTTGCTGATGCCACGGGTGAGGTCCAGCTCCCGGTGGTAATTCATCGCATCATGAGGCACATCATTATCGATGAACATGCTGCCCAGTGTAACATACCGGGCACTATAGGTGCCCATCATTTTTTTGGCCAGCTTATCTGCCTCCATGTATTTGCCTTCGACCAGCAGCTGCCGCATGAGTGGCAGTGTTTCCTTGGCTTGCGGATTGTCGCCGTTACGGGGTGTTCCGGACCAGAGGTAACCTTCATTGAGCTGCAGCTCTTCCCGTTGTATACCACCAAAAACCATGGCTCCTATACGGCCGTTACCTACAGGCAATGCTTCGACCCACTGTTTGGCGGGCTGTCTGTACCAGAGCTTCAGCAGGGAATCCGCCGGTGTGGCGGCGTTGACCTGCCATGAAAAAATCAGCAGCCCTATCCCGGTAAAAAGTTTTTTCATTTATCGCGTTGTGTTTGAGTCTTCTTAAAAAGTAATAGTCGTTAGCCCTGTCTGTAATTCTTTGCCGCTGGCTGCTACTACAGCTGTTCCCTTGTTGCCGCCTGTCTGAAGGTAGATACAGGCCTGACCGTTGGCCAGCTGCACTTTGCGGGAACCGCTGGCCGTGCCCTGATCTATCTGTAACGCACCATCACCAGCCTGCGAAAAAGTAATCTCGTTGGCAGCATCCAGGCATAGTACGCCTTTTTCATCCACTGCCTTTACACAGATCTTTCTGGTGTTGTTGCCACTAAACGTTTTATCTTCTTCCACCATCAGTTTTACAGGTTTGGACCAGGTATCGGTTTGATATTGCCAGGTTACTTCATCGGTGATGGTTTGTTTGGCGTTGCGGGCCACTACTTTCACCTGATTACTGCCGGCCTGCAGTGGTACATTCCAGCGCAGTCCTGCTGCCGGAAAATCCTGGCTGTTGCGCTTTTTCACGCCGGCGCTTTTACCGTTCACAAACAGTTCTGCTTCCTGACAGTTGGAGTATACACGTATCTCTTTAGCCTCTCCTTCCCTGCCCCAGCGTATAGGCCAGTTGTGCCCGTAAATATGGACCATAGGGGTTTTGAGCCAGTAAGACTGGAACACATAATATATTTCCTTGGGTGTAAGGTCTCTTGCTACAATACCTTTCTGGTTGACATAGGGCACCGGATTTTCCGGTCTTAGTGGTGTGGAGAAATCTTTGAATACCCAGTAAGCGGTGCCGGTCAGCTGTGGCATAGTCTCCTGTTCCTTCAGGTGCCAGTCTACGAGGTTGACAGCATAGGATTCTGACCAGTCGCCATCTTTGGAAGCTCTTGCGTTGCCGCCGCTGAGGGCGAAGTCGCCGCTGCGTTCATCAGCACCTTTGCCGGTGGCTACTTGTCTGACAAACTTTTCAGGATCTTCTGCAAAGCGGCCCTGATGGCTGTCGGCGCCCCACTCTGCATGGAAGAAGTGTGGTACTTTTTCTATTTCCTTCAGGCTTTCCTGTTTGTATTCCGTATAACGGCCACGGTACCAGCCCGCCCAGATAGAAGGGGAATACACATCTACAATATCCTTACAGAAATCACAACGGCGGATGGTTGTTTTCCGGGTGCTGTCCAGCTGATGAGCGAGTGCATTTAGTTCCGACATAAAAGCACGGATCTGCTGTTTATCAAACTCGGGAAAGTCGCCGGGCCAGTCGTTTTCATTACCCAGTCCCCAGAGGATGACGGCCGGATGGTTGCGATGCTGGCTGATCATATTGGTGAGCATTCTCCTGGCTTGTTCTTTATATACTTCACCACCGAGACCTCCCCTGCACCAGGGAATTTCTTCCCATACGAGAATACCCAGGCTGTCACAGAGTTCCAGTACAGTGCGTGACTGTTGATAATGTCCCAGGCGGATGAAGTTGGCGCCCATTTTTTTGATGAGCAGCATTTCCTGCCGGATCATGTCTTCTGTCATGGCAGCAGCCACGCCGGCGTGGTCTTCATGGCGATGGGTACCTTGCAGCAGCAGGCGTTTACCATTAAAGAGGAAGGGGCCATGTGTCACAAATTCAAAATGACGAAAGCCAGTATGGTCGGTCCATTGGGCGGTTCCGGCAGCAGTCGTTAGTGTTGCATGGACAGTATATAACTGAGGTTGGTCAGGTGACCATAATACCGGTTTTTTCAGGGAGATGCCAGCCAATTGCTGTATCCCTTGCTGTATACTGATTTCCTGGCGGACCTCTTTGACCACTTTGTTTTGCGGGTCGAGTACACGCAGTTCCAGCGTGCCTTTGGAGAGGTTGCCGGGATTGCGGAAAGCGGCGCTGACAGTGAGAGTGCCACTGTTGCCGGCAGGATCGGTTTGTGCCTGTAACTGCAGCGTTTCGAAAGATAACGCCGGCGCATATACGAGATTAACATACCGGTATAATCCGCCATACACGTTAAAATCAGACATATCGGAAGGGATCATTTCCAGGTCACGGGTATTATCACAACGAACAGATACCGGTATTTTTCCTTTGAAACGTTTGGCTTCGGGTGATTGCAGGAAACGATTGACAGCTTCAGTGATATCCGCGGTCCATTCGTCATAGCCGCCGGTGTGGGAAGTTACTTTTGTCGTGTATACGTATACGGTAGTTTTCTGTCCGGCACCTTCAAAATGCAGCAGGGTACGGCCCTGCGTATAGGGATTTTTTATATCCAGCAAAGTGCGGTACCAGCCGGGACCTTCGTAGTAGTTGTCTTCGGGGCTGACAGCATCAGTGGCATTAAAACAATGTGGCAGGGTTACTTTTTGCCACAGGGGCACTGATTCCGGACTGCCTTCCGTAGCGGGCCTGACGGCTTCCCAGATCCCGCCCAGGTCTCCTTTAAGATATTCCCATGTCTGGGTAATCCGTGCTGATTGTTGCGCCCGGGAAAGTTGACTGCATAATAATATGCCCCATAACATCCACCAAAATCCTGTTCTTTTCATATTCCTGTTTAATAGGTTGTTATTTTAAGTTGACCAGGTAAACCCTTCCGGCGGCCGGTGTTGGGCCGTTTCTATTGTATCTCTCCTGTTGGTAACCTTGTGTTTGGCCGGTTGGTTGATGACCGGCTTTTTCAATCGTTGTTTTCTCCCTTAAAACAGGCCTGTTTATCTTGTTGATCTTTCATAACGTATCGGTGTTTCTGCTGGCCTGCCGGGTTCTATTTTCCCTGCCTGGTGTTTCTCTCATAACGTGTGTACAGCAGGTTTAAAATAGAATAGTGAAAGTTATGCAAACGGTTGCATAACTTTCACTATTATTTTGTCTTTTATCGGTGTTTTTTGAGCCTGTAGGGCAAAAACCGGACTGACAGCCATTTTACATGGCTATCGGTGTCTTGATTTTTCAGAAGAAGCTGGCTGATTGGCTGGCGCGGGTCAGGCAGTTGGCAATTAGGACTTTACTACATTCCGTTAACAGGCATCCGGGGAAATTACACCAAATTTTCTTTCATCGCTTTCACAATGGCATTCGATCGGGAGTTCACATCCAGTTTGCGGTAGATGTTCATAATGTGGGAACGTACAGTACCTACACTGATGTGGCAGTGTTCAGCGATCTGTTTGTAAGTATCACCGCTTACCAGGCACCGCAGGATTTCCTTTTCACGGGGTGATAAGCCATAAGGATCGTGATAACTTGCACGTTCTTTCCGGAAAAATGCCAACACTTTGTTGACTGCGACCAGATTAGATTGCATCGCAGTCTCATAGACCTGCGTAATAAACTCTGACAGGGATACCGGTGGTATGTGGTCCACCGCCAGCCCCTCTTCCTGAACAGGCATCTCTTTCAAAGATTTCCCCTTCTCATTCAAAGTCAGCAAAATCACATTTATATCCGGATATGCAGCTTTTACAATACTCGCAGCTTCTATCGCGGTCAATCCAGGTATCTCTATATCCATAAAAACCAGGTTACAGATATCTTTAGCTAATTGTTGTAACACGTTCGTTGATTCATTGTGTAATGCCGCAACCTCATAAATCTTCCCTTCTCCTAAATGACCAGCATTTAAAGGCCGCACTTTTTTCATATTATTCTTTTTGGGTTATGTATATTTCGTATGAAAATCTTCCATTTTAAACCGTAAGTCTGGAAGTTGGTATGGCTGATTATTTTGTATAATGGAAAGTTCACACGGTTTCCATACCCCAAACAAATTTGATACAATTACAAGCAGTAGTCAATCGGATACGTATATGGTTTTTCAATAAATATTAATATACAATTTGTTCAATATTAGACAAAAAACTAACAACTAACGTGGTTAAAATCAACAACTTAAGGATTAACTGCATTACAATCAACTAGTTATCAACTGCTTGAAAGTTGCTTCTTCCCGCAATTCTAACAAATTATATTTAATCATATATATTATTTTTTAACCAATTCCGGCATTTTTCTATCGCTTTCGCCTGTACTATTTCAAATTTGATTTTCCGGAACTGATTCACATAATCCCGAAAAGTAGTCATGGTTTGTTCCTTTCCACCCCTTCAGCCAACCACTTATTTTACACATGCATCCATACAATTACTATAACAGCTAAAACCCATCCACACAAAAAGCATCATCGCTTTTCCAATATTGCATTCCCATTACAGAATCGAGCTACATAAGGTGGTTATACCAGCGAAACCGGTATCCTGAAGCTGAAGAAATATTGCCGGCATACAAGAAAACCCGGCTAAAGCGCTTCATCCCGAATGTTTAACAATAAAGAAATGGTGCACTAAAAATAATACCTTTTCTCACAAAAAGAAATAATTCCCACCAGGACAACATGTTAATCATTTAAAACATGGTCAGCGCTTCACACAATCATGGCAGGTATCTGCATAAAAAAGCGGAGCGCCGTGTACAACCATACACAGCGCTCCGCTCCAGGATATTTGTAATGTTTACTCCATCACCAGCTCAATCACCGGTATTTCCACATCCGGCTTCCGAACCGGCAAATCCAGTACCAGCGCACCTTTATCTGTACCTTTCATCTTCACCTCTGAACCATCATGCAACAACTGCGCATACTTTACCTTGCCTTTTAATCCCGGTAATTCAATGTGCTGCAATGGATAATCCAGCAGATGCACGTACAACCGCTTGGTGTCCGGGTTGTAGGTCAACAGCGTATTATCCGGCCGCTGAATGCCTGCCGGCGCTTCTGTACAACCGTAAATGGAACGGCTGTTTACCTTCATCCACTCTCCCATACCTTCCAGTCTGTTTTGTGCACGGGTATCAAACAATCCTCTGGAAGTAGGGCCTACATTAAGCAGCAGGTTACCACCTTTGCTCACAGATTCAATCAGCAGCACCAACAGCTGTTTGTTATCTTTCCAGGAGGTTTCATCCCGATAATATCCCCATGAACCGGAGAAGGTCTGACAGGTTTCCCAATGCACCCGTTTTCCGTTGCGGGTGGGCCATTCAGACACCTTGTATTGTTCCGGCGTCACAAAATCGCCTCCATCTTCATACTCACCCAGGTCCAGCCTGTCGTTGATAATAATGCCCGGCTGCAGCTTACGCACCATCTTAATCAGCTCGATGGAATTCCAGTCGTTATGATCTTTCCCATGTTCTCCGGGATAGGAAAAGTCGGTCCACAGGATGTCTATTTTACCGTAGTTGGTCATCAGCTCCTTTACCTGATTATACAGGTAAGTGCGGTATTTGGCCATATCCCTGCCTTTATTGAGGCGTTCGTACTCTTTGGCATCATTCACACGCTGCGGATGTACACCGTCGATTGTAAAGTCAGGATGGTGCCAGTCAATCAGCGAATAATAGAAGCCTACCTTCAGGCCCTCTGCACGAAAAGCATCCACCCATTCCTTTATCAGATCTTTTTTGATAGCTGTATTAGTGGCTTTGTAGTCTGTAAATTTGGAATCAAACAGGCAGAAACCCTCGTGGTGTTTGGTAGTGATCACCGCATACTTCATCCCTGCTGCTTTGGCCATACGGGCCCACTCCTTCGGATTGTACAGGTCGGGATTGAAATTATCGAAGTATTTCTGATAAGCGCTGTCGGTAATACGCTCATAATTTTTAATCCACTCATGACGGGCAGGCAGGGAATACAGACCCCAGTGGATAAACATACCGAAACGGTCATTCAGCCACCACGACAGCCGTTTCTCCATCTGCTCCGGCGTTTCATTAAAGATCTTCTTCTGTTGTGCCTGTATCTGCAGACAACAGAGGAAGGTAATAACAGCAAGCGTTAGCTTCTTCATAATAACTAAATTATACAATAAAAAAATATGAATTACTCCGCCACCAGCCAGGTGTATCCTGATGCCGGGATGGTCACTTTAACGTGGGCGGTATAGTTACGGTCAAGGGAATACGATATCGGACGGCCTTCTTTCTCCCGGATGCTGACCGTGTTGGTAAGCCCGCTATAATACAATGGCAGGGCTATCACCCGGGTAACAGGCTGCGTAGTGGGATTATACAGCATTACCAGCGCTCTTTGTTTCAGCACCGGGCTGACATGCATGATCCCGTCCCAGTCACGCCCATCCGCGCGGCGCAGATGGATCACATCCGTATTGAGGATATCGCGGTATTTTTTGTACCAGCTGATCACCTGTTGTACCAGGCGCTGTGTGCTAACGTCGTCGTATAAACGTGGACCACGGTAACAGGCCTGTACGCCAGCACCATAGTATTGCATCATCAGTTGCTCGTAGGCATCCAGATGGTCTTTCAACGGTTCCAGTGTAGCCGCGGCTCCGCCGCCCTGGTACTCGCTGAGCGGCACAAAACCCCAACTCATGGAAGGCGTTTTTTCCCAGGTACCATCAAAAATATTCTGGCGGTTCAGGATCAGCTGCTCGGCGCGTGGCAAAGAGAAATTGACTTCCCGATAGCCCAGCGCTATCTTATTGGTACCATCCATGAAGTACCAATCGGGCGCGTTGATGTATACACCGCGCTCATTCAGGAAATGATACAGTCCTTTCTGCAGCTGTATCTGTTTCCATTGTGAATCGTCTTTGCCGATATGTCCAGGGTGGGTAGTAGAAGCGCATACATCACCGGGATAGGGACCGTCGTTTTCGAATATATCGAAGCCGGTAGCGATAATGAAACGTTTTAATTTAGCCAGATAACCGAGCCCCCATTTGCTGCCCAGACAGGGCGCATTGCCGAAGAAAGCGCCACCCGGCTTACCGGTGGCCGGGTTGATCACATCATCTTCATCACTGATACGCCTGCTCGAAAACAGGGAATAACCACCCAGCAGTACCTTTTTACTATGTGCATAATCAGCCAGGGCTTTGAACTTTGCGATATTCACCTCACTGGTATCTTCCATGTTCAGTCCGCTGCCAAAGCTCAGGATCACCCCTTCATAACCGGTGGCGGCGCACTGGTCAATGATATTTTTCACTTTTACCGGATCGGTGCTGACCAGGTGCATGAAGATGGGATTTTCTGTTGACCAGGGTGCAATCGTACGGTACATGCGACGTTTGGCCAGCCCGTTGCGTTCCCGGTCATAACCATCCAGCAGCAACTCATAGGTACGGATAGACTCAAAATGTTCACCGGCAGCCAGCGCTATGCCCACCGGCACTTTAGGGTGTACTTCCAGCAGACAAGGCGTTTGCAGATCGTAGTTCACTTGTGAAGTATAGGTGCTGTCTGTTTTCCAATGGGTAGTCTGATCGCTCAGCCTGGCAGTCATCGAGTTATTGAAAGTGTAATTGCTTTCCACATATATCCCGTGCGGGGTCCGGATCTTATCGGGCTGACCCACTACGGTAGATTCTTCTTCCGGTGTGGCCAGTATTTCGTTGACTACCTGATCGAGTTTCAACGTTTGTGCGGCACCGTTAGTAATCTCCAGCCACTTGGCCAGCAGGGGGATGCCGTCAAACAGTTCGTAATGCACTTTTACGGTGATACCCTGCAACGCAGGCGCCTGTGCACGATAGGTGAAGATCAGTGCTTTACCAGTAGGCATATGGGGATTGGAACACCAGCCTCCGGGTTTCCAGTTCAGCATTGGCTTAATTTCAGTCAGCTGATGGCCGGTATATATAAAATCTGTTTTACCGGACTGCAGGCTGTCCAGCCAAACAGGCAACAGGTAAGCTTGTTGTCGTTGGCCGCTGGCGCCACCGATTTGGTAGTCATGCCCATCGATGGTGAGCCTGGCTTCCGGTTTCACAGAACGAAGCAGCTGTTCTCCGCTGGTCAGGTTACGGAAATCGGTACAGATCACGTTGGGGGCTGTACGAAAACTGCGGCTCAGCAAACCGTTGCTGAGTACAATTTCTTTCCCTTTTTCCGTAACGGTGGCCGTATAACCTTTGGGGTCTATGAGCCAGTCACGGGCCGGCGGTTTTGTCTGGGCCACTGCCAGCGTGGAATATAGCGCTGCAGACAGCAATAGCGGTTTCATTTGTTTCATTGTCACCATGCTTTAAAGAGGATATACTTATTTTACAGGTTGCAACACGATCTTCCGGAGGCGGAATAGTTCCTTTTTATTGCCTGATACAGGTTTCACTGTCAGGTTGTGTTTGCCGGGCTTGTCCACATGCAGGATACCGATGGCATGCTGAATAAACATAAAAGGTTTATGACTGTCGTAGGCGCCGGTAAACAGTGTCAGAAAGGGCAGCTGCTGTCCGTTGAGTGTGACTACTCCTTGCTGGGAGGCAGCAGACTGGTCACAGGCGTAGTCGAGTATGATCTTATAATCACCTGCCTCCTGGATGTCGAGCGGGAACACCAGCGCATCTTCCGGATCTTTCATATCATAGGCGCAGTTGTCGTGTTTCCAGTCGCCGAAATAATGAGAATAGGTGAACAATTTGTTTTTGGCAGCACCGTTATAAACAGCCCATATGGAAGGAATGTCTGCCTGTGGATACTGACTGCTGACGGTTTGTGTACGCAGCTGCGACAGATCAGCCTGTGTACCGCCGTATTCCATTACCAGCACTGTATTACGTGTATCCGGTAACGTTATCGGCAGTTGTATAGTTGTTTCATCAGCACCTTGTGTAAAGGCCAATGTTTTATTACTGCCAAGGATTTTTACCGACTTTACTTTAGCGTTGACACCGGGTACGCGGAGTTGCCTGTTAGCCGGGGCTTCCCATACATGCAAAAACAGTTTTCCTGGTTTGCTGGTCGTAACGCCCCAGGGCTGTGCTGGTATCAGGCCATAAGTAGTGCCATAGATACTTTCTCCGTATTGTTGCAGCCACTTACCGGTAGCTTTCAGGTATTCGACAGAATATGTTGGCCATTTACCCTCTCCATCAGGACCTACATTCAGCATCAGGTTACCACCCTTTGATGCCGCGGTAGATAACAGATGAATGATTTCTGCCGGAGATTTGAAATTGAGATCATGTTGAATATAGCCCCAGGAATCGTTGTGTGTATAGATACATTCCCAGGCGCCGGAGATAGGCACTGGTGGCATTTCAGAGTCACCGAAGTCGCGGTAGTCGCCCAGGCCATGGCCTACCCTGCTGCTGAAGAGGCAGTTGGGTTGTAACAAACGCAGACTATCTATCATCTGTCTGGTTTGTTCAGGTGTAAGACCTCCGGGCATATCAAACCATATGAGGCCCAGCGGACCGTAGTTCGTCAGCAGTTCTTTCAGTTGCGGGATAGATTTACTACGATAGTATTGCTGATAGTCTTTGTCTTTTACTTTGAAATCCCAGGTGTTACCGCCACCGTTGGGCTCATGCCAGTCGAGAAACTGGGAGTAATAAAACCCGAATTGTATGTCTTTATTACGACAGGCTGCGGCCAGTGCTTTCATTGGATCCTTTCCATACGGTGACGCATCTACGATATCGAAGTCGGTCACTTTGGAATCAAACATGCTGAAGCCTTCATGATGTTTGGCTGTGATCACCATGTATTTGATACCGGCTTCCTTAGCAGTCTGAGCCCATTGGTTAGCATCAAAACCTTGCGGGTTAAAGGTTTTAGCGACCTGAGCATATTTATCAGCAGGTGCTTTAGCGCGGTTCATCAGCCATTCTCCGCTGCCGTAGTAGCTGCTGTCGTTCCATCGGCCGCCTAATCTGGAATAAAGTCCCCAGTGGATAAAGAGGCCGAATTTAGCTTCAGTAAACCATTTCAGGCCGGGATGCGTGTTGTTGTTATTCCCCGATTTTGTCCACATATCGGGCATATCCTGTGCGGAAAGACCATGGCAGAGGCATACCATGCATAATAGCCATACAATTCTGTTTTTCATAACGCCGGATTTTTTATAGCACCGGGGAAAAAATATACATAAGCGCCGGCATCTGCAAGCGGCTGGAAAATGCTATCAGGGAAAGGGAAAATGATACAAGTAAAAGCAAGCGGTGAAGGCTATACGCTTTCATTAACGAACGGTTAACCAATAATACAGAATGGAATTTCTATCTTCGGTACAAGAAGTTAATCGGTTGCATGGCGACATGATAATTTCCAAATACTAGCATTATATTATTCAACATATTAGTAGGCTTCAATTTTGATTTATTACATCTGTCAGTAACTTTTTTATTTCTGCAGATGACATGTGAATGTTTTTTTAAGCCCTTGCTGTTTCAGCAAGGGCATTTTTGTGTGTGATGAATTATGATGATGGTGATGAGTATGATACTGCGATGTGATAGCAGGGTTATAGGTTTTATATCAATATGCCATCCGTTTATCCGTTTCTTTGTTTTTTAGTGTGTATTATTTCCTTTTTCGGATGATTTGTTCCTTCGGATTTTTAAGCGTCGATATCACGCTTCTATTTTCATCAACATCAACACCTTTTTGGGGTCATGCTCTTTCCTTTGCTGGCAGGGCTTTTCGCTGTGTCAATTTTGGATTTGTGGATATCATTTCCCGGACGGTGTTGTATTTCCCGATAAAAATTTGTTCTCCGCAACATATGGCCTTCGCATCAGCAGTGCGTTTCATTAGTTATTAACACCCCATGTGGATATCGCGTGTGGATTGATGTGGATAACTGTGGAAAAATACCCCAACTTTCAAAACACTTACCAGTAAAGGCTTTCAGGTCATTTTACCAGTCCTAAAATTTGTTAATCCGACCCCATTTAGATTCTGTTAACTAAACCAGGATGGATTGCCAGTAATATTACGGTACTAACACTGCGTTACGAAAAATAGTAACAAATGAAATGCATACATCTAACAAATATCTCAGCTAAACCCCAATCGGCTTGTCCAGGCCAGTTGGATTTTTTTAATCAATGGTTGACTAATTTAAACATGCTGTTTAAAACAGGCTACCACCAAAGCCTGGTTTAATCAACAAACTAATACCCCCGTGGTATAAACTACGGGGGTTTATCAGAAGGGGTTGGCTTCCCATCGTCTTTCCTTCACCCGCACTTTCTGCTTTACACAATAACTCCGGATATCATATCCACCTTTGCTGTTCTCCATAAAACCATTTCTACCACACTTACATCCATCAGAAAACCGGGACTTTTACAGTTCCCCGCCCCTGACAAACCCAGCCTCCAAAGTACCGCCCACAAAGCGTTTACAGCCCCATCCATCCGTTAGACCTGCCCTGTTGGAAGTACGACAAAGAGATGACACTTATCATTTTTGGTGAATAATTATTCACTTATATTTGTAGTGTGAAATTGAAAGACGATAAGAAGTATGCCCGGATTTTCAGGGCTGTGCTCAAGCTGGTGGCTAAAAAGGGGCTAGCCGGCATGACCATGGGCGACATCTCCAAAGAGGCCGGTATTGCCACCGGTACTCTGTATGTATATTTCAGCAGTAAAGATGAGCTCATCAACGCCCTCTTCGCCGCCTGCCGCGAAAACTCCGTTACCATCTCCTTCAAGGGATATAATGCGCAGCAGCCGTTTAAGCCCGCATTCCGGAATATCTGGATGAACATACTCCGTTACCGCCTGCAGAACTTTGAGGAATTCATTTTCCTGGAACAATGTTACCACTCCCCTTACATCACCGCAGCTACACGCGAAAAAGCCAGACAGCTGACCGAACCGTTCTACGCGCTGATCTCCAGGGGACAATCAGAACAACTGATCAAAAACATTGAAACAGATTTGCTGATCACATTTATCATCGGCAGTATGAATGAGCTGGTAAAACAAATCCATTACAGCGGCATAGCCCTCACCAGATCAAGGATGAACCATACCTTCGACCTGTGCTGGGATGCTATCAGAGCCTGATGGTCCATCGGTTTTAAAATGAATAATTATTCACAATAAATTCACCGCATATGTCAGAAATATTGATCGCAGTTGACCTGGGGCCCTTCTCCGAAAACGTTATCCGCACAGGCGTGGAACTGGCCGGCAAAATGAACACTTCCGTAACATTGTTTACCGTGATCGAAATCGGCATCGGCCTGGGCCTCCCCGAAGCCGGTCCAGTATTTACCGATGATATCCAGGGCAGAATCAAAGAAGCGGAAGATATCCTGCAGACATACAAAAACGACTATCCTGATGCCAATATCAATATTCAGGTAACAGCCGGCAACCCGAAAAACGAAACCCTTGATCAGGCGCACAACGGCCAGACCTCCATCCTCGTTGTTGGCACCCACGGCCGCACCGGCCTCAATCACATGCTGGTGGGCAGTACCGCCGAATACATCATTCGTCATGCCCGTATACCCGTACTCGTTGTTCCTTACAACAAGGAAGATCATTAAAGTAACCACTCAACAATCATAAAAAACAACTACAACGGCCCTGTCTGTTGTTGATCCCGGCTCTCAATGGCCGGGATTTTTTTATTTAAAATTTTACCCGACAAGCCCATCCAATCCCTATAAATCCCCCTTCCCCTCGCACTTCCTAATGAAAATGGACAGATTATACATACAAAAAAAATCGTATTAATTGATTTCCTACAATATTAAAATCCGCTTAAACTCGTGCTCATTCAAGTTCTGCACAGTCTGATGGCTTAACTTTGTGAGTTAACAAAATCTCAAGTTACCATTTACCATGCCTCTTGAAAAAAAGATCCTGTCTGCGGCTTTTTTGCGGAAACTCCACTGGAAGGAGTTATTAGCATTGTTGTTTATTCTGTTAGCCATCTATTTTTTCCGTTCACAACGCCATGAATTATCCTCTCTGGTGCCTGCCATCGAAAAGGCAGACCGGGTATGGGTGTTTATCGGTATTGCTGTAACAGGCATATACATTCTGTTACAGGCCCTCATGTATGTATTCAGTTTCCGTGCGATAGGCTCCAGGCTGAGCACCTACCTGAGCACTGAACTTTTTCTGAAACGTAACCTGCTTTCCGTGTTTCTGCCAGCCGGCGGCGTTAGCTCCCTGGCTTATGTACCGCAGAGTTTGCGGCGTGCACAACTCCATAAACAACAGATACACCAGGCATCCGGTATTTATGGATTTGTAGGGATCCTGTCTGTTTTTCTGGCAGGCATACCGGTAGTGATGTATGCCATGCTGCATACCGGCAGTATGAAAGACGCCGGCTGGGGACTAGCCGCTATCTGTGTATTGCTGGCCGCTGTAGTGTGGGTGGTACATTCCATGCAAAAAAGGGGAAAAGCCTATCAGCTGTTGATAAAATATTTTCCGGCCACTGCCCATAAGGTTGATGAAATCTTCTCCTTTCAGTTGTCCATGCCTTCTTTTACGTATACCGTGCTGGCATCGGTGCTGATTGAAGTCACCGGTGTGGCCCATCTGTACCTCAGTATGTTGGCAGCAGGGGTAGCCCCTTCGCTGGAAGCAGCCTGTGTAGGGTATATTGTGGCCACTATCTTCCTGATCATCTCTCCGTTTCTGCGGGGCCTCGGCGCCATCGAGCTTTCGCTGGCGTACCTGCTCAGCAATTATGGTTACTCGACACTGGAAGCACTGGAGATCACACTGTTGTTCCGTTTGTTTGAATTCTGGCTGCCCCTGGCGGCCGGTATCGTGGCTTTTGCACTGAAAGGCCGGGACCTGGCGCTGCGGCTGCTGCCGCCCATCCTGATCTTTTTACTGGGGATGGTCAATATTTTCTCAGTACTCACCCCTCCGCTGGCTTACCGTATGCATCTGTTGCGGGCTTATATACCTGGTACTTCCATCCATGCCTCCAACCTGCTGGTGGTATTTTCCGGGCTGATATTGCTGGTAACGGCCACCTTCCTTTTCAGGGGGCTGCGCAGCGCCTGGATCGTAGCGCTATCAGTATCCCTGATATCTATATTTGGTCACATGGGTAAAGCGCTCGACTATGAAGAGGCATCCCTGGCGCTGATCACCAGCATCCTGTTACTGGTCACTGCCAGACATTACCGGGTGAAAAGCAACCGGCAACTGGTGAATATCGGAGTCGTCACGGCGGTGGCCACTTTCCTACTGGTATTGATATTTGGAACCGTCGGTTTTTATTTCCTGAATGTGCGGCATTTCGGTATTGACTTCACCTGGCAGCAGTCCTTACGGCATGCCTTCCACTGTTTTATGTTGCTGGAAGATGATGGCCTGCGCCCAGGGACCCGTTTTGCACGGGAGTTCATGTCGGCCATCCGTGTGCTGGGTGTCAGCTCCTGGGCCTTCCTGTTTTATACCATTATCCGTCCATACCTTCAGGTGGCCAAGCCTACCAACACATCTCTTGAAAAAGCGAAGTTTTACCTGAGCCAGTATGGCGATTCTCCGATGGATTATTTTAAAGTAGGACAAGATAAGATCCTGTACGTATCTGATCAATATGAAGGTTTTATTGCCTACCGGGTAGCCAGTAGTTTTGCTATTGTGCTGGAAGAACCGGTTTGCAGCGAAGACAATAAACTGATGTTGCTCGAAGAATTTGAGCAACAATGCCGGAAGATGGGCCTGCGGCCCGCTTTTTACCGGGTAGATGAAGACAGCACCTATTATTTCAGCCAGCTGAAGAAGAAAAAAATGCTGATTGGTCAGGAAGCCATTATGGATATCCGTGATTTCACCCTCAGTGGCAAAGACAAAAAATCGCTGCGTAATGCGCTCAACAGCCTGGCCAACAAAGGGTATGTGACCACCCTGCATGCAGCACCTCAATCAGCGGCTATGCTGGCTGAGCTGAAGCAGGTAAGCGATGAATGGCTGGAACAGTATGAGGTGAAGGAAATGACTTTCTCACAGGGCCTGTTTGATGCTACCGCCATGCGGGAACAGGACATGATCACCGTTACAGATGCCGAAGGCAAAATAGTGGCGTTCCTGAATATTATTCCCGACTATACGCCGGGAGAATGCACCTACGATCTTATCCGTAAGCGTACCAATGCGCCCGGTGGTGTAATGGACGCACTTATCATCGCATTAATACAGGATGCGCAGCAGAAAGGGCTGCAATACCTCAACCTGGGCATGGTACCGATGTCCGGTATCAGTCAGCCTGAAAACACGGCCGAAAAAATGGTGAAATATGCCTACGAGAAACTGCGTTTCTTCCGGCATTACCAGGGCTTAAGGGAATTCAAGGATAAATATGCCACTGTGTGGACCAACAAATACCTGATTTACGAACATGACTTTGACCTTCTTCAGCTGCCAGCGGCCCTGAGCAAGGTGATGCAGCCTTAGTGCGGAACAAATTTTGTTTAAGAAGAGGAAGATATATTTGTATATGCGAACCAGAGATTTAATACATGCAGGAAGGTTTTTGCTGATAGGAATGTTGTTTTTTTCAACTGTTCAGTTGCGGGCCCAGTCCAACGTGAACAATTTACCTGTACAGGCTAAAGCCCCGGCACCTGGCACTACGGCCCCGTTGATATTGTATATAACGGGCGACGGAGGTATGAAGAAATTTTCGGTCAATATGATCGAGGCATTCCGGCAGCACAACTACCCTGTGGTGGCGCTGAATGCGTTGAAGTATTTCTGGAACAAAAAGACGCCGCAGCAGGCGGCATCCGATGTAGCAGAGCTGATCCGGCATTACCAGGCGGCCTGGAATGTCAACAACGGCGTGGTACTGATTGGGTATTCCATGGGCGCCGATGTGTTGCCCTTTATCTACAATCATCTGCCTGCCGGTATTGAATCGCAGGTTACCCAGATCATCTTTCTTTCCCCTTCCCGTTTTACTGATATGGAGGTACATATTTCCGATATGCTGGGCAGATCGGGCAATAAGGGGATGAATGTAACGGCGGAGATCAACAGGATCACCAATAAGCCGGTACTGCTGGTATTGGGGTCGGAAGAGAAGGATTTCAACATCGCAGACCTCACCCTGCAGCATTATAAAAAGCTGGTGTTACCGGGCGGGCATAACTATGATGAAGATGCCAATGGGGTGGCCGGTAAGATCTTATCGGCTATCCGCTGAGTAGCCGGCCATTCCGGCAGCCAGGGCCAGGAGCGCCTGACGGGTCACCGGGATTTTGACCGAGCCTATCATCACATGGTCTTCCCCTAGTTGGGTAATATGCCGGTAAGACACTACAAACCATTGGTGGACCCGCTGGAAGGTGGTGAGGGGTAGTCTGGACATGATCCAGTCCAGTGTTTCCAGGGTAGCCAGGTGATATCCTTTCATATGTAACAGGATGTGATCGTTCATTACTTCGAGGTATTGCAGTTCATCATACCGGATTTTTTCGTGCCGATCACCACACCGGAGGATAAAGTAGTCATTTTGCATAGCCATCAGTTCTCATTTGCAGGTTATGAATGTGAATATGTTTAAAATGGGTAACGCGCTGTTCTTTATGCAGTTTAAAGAAGCAGGTGACTGGAGAGAAACCTGCGTGTAATCTAAAATCTAATCTAAACCGCGTTATAAAAAAAGTCGTTTTATGTTATCCTCCCCGGGTAACAGGTGTATCCCCGGAGTGCAGGTGTATTTCAGTGAGGGTAAATATGGGGGGAATAAAGAAGGATTTTGTTAACCACTTGTAAACATTTAAAGAATAATAAAAAAATGGACAGGGCAGGTATGTGGTACATACATTCCCTATCCATTTTAATGAATTTAACAAAAGATTCTGTACGGGTCGGAGTTGAGGCCGGCCAGGGTAAAATCTTAGGCCCACAGGGGGCAGCTGAGGCGCAGTGACAGCTTCCCGGTTTCCCGGCAGGCAGGTCAGGCGCGGACTTTTACCAGAGATTAATCAGGAGGAGCATCATTACTGTACCCACGGTGACGAGGTTCTTAGAGAACCGGATGTTGAAACCACCTTTTTCTGAGTAGTAATAACTTTCTTTGTACCGGTCGTACTCAATGGGAGCACCTAACTCCTTCATCATTTTGAGGAATTCATAGAGTGTTCGTTCGGAAATACGAAGCCGCTTGGCTAGTTGAGCGGGTTTACCGGTCCCTTTGATCCTGATGAGGTAATCAATGGTTTGTAGTCGATCAAAATAACGCTTTGGCATGTGGCATAGAGGGGCTTAACGGTTATTAATTGAATTTACGATAATGTTCAGGATTAAACCAAGATTCCCATATATATATTTTATTGTAAATATTAGTAATCTGATTTAAACGGGTTTCTCAAAAAAATCGGCTGCGGGTCAATGGCGTCAATGCGGTTGTTCTGCGTACTTTTTATTAACGTGGAGAAGGGTAAATTATTGGATATAAGGACTGAAAGATGTCTACTGCAATAATGCTGCATAGATTATATCGGCAAGTGCTGCGCCGTGATCGGCAGTGGGGTCTGGTGGCCGGGTAGCATAGATGTTACCATTCCTGCCTATCACAATCAGACTGGGATACTGACTGATATTGTACTGTTCCAGTATCCCCGCACCCTGGCCACCAGCCTGCAATTGCACACCGGGATATTTGCGTGGCACACCCTTGTTGCAACAGATATGTACAAACACTACATCGTCTTTATTAAAGCAGGTATTGATTTCAGCGAGTGAGGGCAGCAACTGGTCACTATCATCATAAAAATGCAGGAGCACTACCTTTCCGGTAAAATAATTCAGACTGATATTATGTCCACTACTATCGGGGAACGTGAAAGGAGGCGCAGGCGCCCCTTTGCTGAGGCCTTTCTTTAACTTGCCATATTTGGTAGCAATAGCCTGCCTGCATGCTGCATGCTGAACCAGCGTCAGATAATCTTCCGCACATCGTGCCAGCTCCTCCGGTTGCCCGCCGGCAGCAAGGCTTTGCAGCAGATGATGCGCCAGTAGCTTATCCCGCATCACTCCTGTGTAATGTGTTTTTATCCATTCATAGATATCGTGCTCAGTACACTGACTGTGCTGTTGCATAAAGTAGTCAGCTTCCGCCTTCTGCAACAGGTAATTTAAATAACGGACAGCCACCGACGTAGTATCCGAAGGTATGATCGCCGGTAATGCAGGCCTGATCATCTGTTGGTATAGTATGGTTTGCTGCGCAGCCGCATTACCGTCCTGCGGGATACGCCACAAACAACTCACCAGCTTGCCCGCTGTTTCCCCCAGCACATTGGCACGGACTACCGCATATACAGCCGGTGGTAAACTATCGCGATAAGCTTTCAGCACACTTTCTGCAACCCGCAGCTGCTCCCGGTGCCAGGCAGCCCTTGATGCCGCATCTTCATCCACAGGCACGGGAATACGCTCCTGTATATGTCTGGCAAGATATTGCACCCGGCAAGCCAGCGCACCACGTCCAGCAAACACCATCGTATCTTCCTCAAAAAATAATTGTACACTATCCCCCGCACGAAGCATCCCGTAAAAATTGCCGGCACTGCCCGCATCGATATACACAAAGCCCTCCCTCACCTGGTCTGCAGGCAACCGGAAACAAAAAGTATCCTGCTGTAACGGCGCCTCCTCCGTCACTGCCTGCGATACACCAGGCTCACTCCACCAGGATACCGATACCTGCTGGCCATTATGCCCTTTCACCTTTCCGGAGACTACTGTATAAACCTGTGCAGTCACTGCCTCCACCATCATCAGGAATCCTATTGAAAATAAAAATGTCCGTTTCATGGGGTGTTGCATACTAGATAATTTTAAGGGGCAAAAAAAATCCCCACAGTAAAAACCGCAGGGGGTTGTATTCACAACGATAGTAAATGAAAACTCTGATGTTTTGAGCTGTTCTAGTTTTTTTAGGATGCGGCCATTGTGTTTTTACGGATCACAATGATAGAAGGAATTACGAATAGATATGTTAACGAGATCTAAACATCTGCTTATTAACAAATTTTCAGACAGACTGAAAGGCAACAAAAAAGACAGGGTATGCCCCGAAACCGGCGCACACCCTAAATAAACCGTCACGAGACCGGCTATGGAAAATACTATTGATTAAATATTAAACCAATACACCAGCTTCAGCACCAACGCCCTGTTTTTAACATGCAGCGGCTCCGGAAGATAGTTGTCGGTATACACAATAAAGAGGTCGGAAGCCGGCCGGTAACGCCACTGGAAACGGGTATTCAGGTTCATGTTCTTCTGCTGCTCGTTATACTGCATAAAACCGGTAAAAAACAGGGTATTCGTCATCGTCACATCCAGCCGGGGACCAACGAGCCAGAAAGAAGTATTGCCCCAGGGCTGAGGAAGCCGGATATGGTTGTAATTGGCACTCAACGCAATACTCACATAAGGCTGGAAACGATATCCCAGCTCGGCGTTGGTCATCAACCGGGTCCCTCCTTCATAATACCCCCCATAACGGGCAGAAAAAGCATAGGTAAAAAGGCTTTGAGGCTTGGATACATAGTCTGCCCCCACCGTATTCCAGTTATGCCGCGTACCGGTCTGTAAACTGTCTTTATCCGTATTGGTAGGATCAAATGGATTCAGCAGCCGGATATAAGTGTTGGAACCCCATACATTCAGCGTATTCCGCTGCCGGAAAACGATCCCGTAGGTAAACATCGTTTCGTTATCAGTACGGTTAAAACGTTCATCCATAAACCAGGTAGTATTCAACTGAGGCCCATGGCTCAACACCCCACCCAATTGCGGAAAAAACAGACGGGTCACCTGCGGCATCAGCTTGATGTATCCCTGCCGGGGCACATACCCCACTTCGGCATTATAGTTCCGGCCCACATATTCGTGCTGCCAGCTTACATTCCATACTTTGCTGGTATACTGGAGATTGGCCGCATGGGCAAAGTCATGGCCTGTTTTACCAGGACTATACGACTTGAGCAGCATCGCCTTACCCGTCCAGAAATTATTGGACGAAGCCAGGTTATACTCCAGACCCATGTTACGGTTGTAACGCGAATACACCGGCTGGTCCTCCACTTTGGAAGGATCGTAGTTCAGCGATTCCTTATTGATAAAAATGAAGCCCACATTAGACCTTGCAAACACTCTCCGCTGCAGGGCCGCCACTGTGAAATTCTGTGCCGGCAGGCCAATCTCCTCCTTCTTTCCCGTTTGCATGTTCATCACACCCAGTCTCCAGTCCTTATTCAGCTTGCCACTCAACCGGGCGCCAAAATGTATAGGCGTTCCCAACCCGATACGCCGGGAGAAAAAGGGCCGGATATTAGCATAACCGAAGTTGGAGAGCTGATCCCCGTTTTCCAGGAAAAACTGCCGTTTCTCAGGGAAGAACAACTCAAAGCGATCCAGGTTGGTCACCTGTTTATCCACATCCACCTGAGAGAAATCAGGGTTTACCGTGAGGTCCAGATTCAGAGAGGAAGTCACCGCTACCTTGGCATCCAGACCTACATCCCTGCGGAATTTGGCAGGCGTGCCCTTATCATAGTCTTTGGCAACACCACCCAACAGATACGGTATCAGGGAAATATTAGGCCCTGCTGCCGGCGGCACCGTATCCCAGTCGAGGCTACCGGTATACGCCAGCGATGCAGTGGCAAACTGCCGCGGCACCGGCGCCCAGGCCGATTTCTCCGTTGTCTTCAGATCATTACGGCTGAAGTTAATCCCCCAGTGGGTTATCCCTTTCTTATAACGGATCGTCTTAAACGGAATAGCCGCTTCAAAAACCCATTTGTCATCATAATTTTTAACAACAGAAGTCCATTTGTTATCCCAGCTCAGGTCTACCTTACCTCCATCATACATAAGGCCATCCCATTGCGCTCCCGCAGCATTGGCACCGAAAGAAAAACCATTTGTCTGATCATCAAAAGGGTCCATAAAAAGCAGGAAGTTGTCGTTCTTCAGAAAAGCAAAGTCCCGCCGCAACGACTCCACCATATAAGGCCCATCACCCAGCTTGTAGTTTTCCACCAACAGATAAATATGCTGCTGATCATAGGTCATCCTTACTGCTGTCCGCACGTTGGCAGCACTGGTATCCATCGGTAATACCATCCTAAAGTTAGTGGCCACTTCGGCATCTTTCCAGGCCTGTTCATCAATTACACCATCAATCTTTACAGGTGAAGTTGCCTTTCTTATCTTCAGATGATAAGATTCATTTTTCTTTTGTTGCTGAGCCATCACAGTAACCGATACAGGTATGCTTAACAGGCAGCAGCACAATAAACGTGGAATTGTATGCACTGTCAGAAATTAAAAGGGTCAGAGAAACAAAATACAACAGTGATTTTTATGATGGGGGTGATTTATATGATGAGGGTGTTTTACATGATGAGCGGAGATTGAGTAGTGATGATTGAGGTAGAGATTACGAATAAATAAAAAAGAACGTCCCCATTGATGTGTATCAATGGGGACGTTCTTTTATTTTATGTAGTATATAACTAGTTCTTATTGTTGAGTAACTGCGTAGTAGGCTGCGGCACTTTTACGGTAGTAGTACGGCTGCTGCGGCCACGGGTGTTGAATACGCGGAATTTGACAATTTTTCCACCCGCTTTGACAGGTCCTGTATACACCGGGCTTTTTATCGTAGGCTCTTCACCGTTAGTAGTGTATCGGATTACCATTCCCGGCATCTGTACATTGGCACTTACTACACCCTCTTCAACAGAAGTGCCTGCTGTGGGGATACGCCAGTTATAACCACCGTTGTAATAGTCGAGACGTGGCATTTCACGTTTGCCCAACACGTTGGAGAATACACTCCAGGCCTGTGCATACATCGCATCTGATTTGGCTGTGTCTTTTTCGGTAGCCCATGCCGGATCCTGTGCCCAGGCACGTTCTGCCAGTCCGAGTAACTTAGGCAGCATCATATATTCCATACGGTCGGAAGTGGTAACCGTTTCACTCCACAACAAACCTTGAATACCGCGGATATTGGACTGTCCGAAACCAGTGAGACGATCTTTACCTACAAACATAGCAGGCGTCACCGGATTGCCTCTTCCATCCACTTTGGAATTCCTGTAGTAATCGAAAGGAATGAAGTAGAAAGGTTTATCCACATCTACAAAACCACCCCAGTAAAAACCTGGTTCATCGAAAGATTTCATGGCAGCCATATCAAAGTAGAAGTTGCTCACACCGGAGAGAATCACCTTGTAACCCGCATTGGCCAGGCGATAGGAAAGATCTTCCTGACCACCGCCGATAACATTGTTCCATACGTTCAGCTGGAAATTATCATTAGCGAAATCGGGATTCGGAATACTGGACACTTCTCCGTCGAGGGTGGTTTTACGCATACCTGTTTCTTCCCAGCCGGCCAGTTCCATACCACGGACTTTAAGCAGATCGTTCACCTTACGGTAAAAATAATACCACAGGTCGTTTACATTTTTCACGCTCTTATCCTGTTGCATCAGCGCCAGGCAGGCAGGTGATTTTTCAAACACACCATGTGGCACCTCATCTCCGCCCATATGTACGGCAGGCAGTGGCGCACCAGCTTCTTTATACATCGCCTGCAGCTCTTCCACTACTTTATCGAGGAAATGATAAGTAGAGGGCAGGGCTACGTTCATTACGTTGTCATTCCAGTTTTGTACGGAACGGTACTGGGATTTATCTTCCAGGTCTGTCAGCAGATATTCGCTGGCTTCCTTGTCTTTACCCACCGCTTTCAGGCGATAGTAGCGGGCTTCCATAGATTTCACCGCAGCACGGGCATGGCCGGGCGTTTCTATCTCTGGCAATACGCGTATATGCCTTTCCGTTGCATAACGCAGCACTTCGATAAAGTCGTTGCGGGTAAGGTAACCGGTACCGGCAGCATTGCTGGTGTCGGGGCCGGAGCCGTAAGAAGGCGGCAGCATGTTTTTCCAGTCAGTGCTGTGCCCGCGTTTGGCACCTACCTGTGTCAGTTCAGGCAGAGAAGGTATTTCAAGACGCCATCCTTCATCGTCGCTGAAGTGGTGGTGCAGCACATTCAGTTTGTACAGAGCCATTACATCGAGGATACGGAACAGGTCACGTTTGCTGTGATAGTTACGGGCCACATCGATCATAAAGGCGCGGTAGTTGAAGCGGGGATAATCTTTCACCTGGACAGCCGGTATGCTGATAGATTTCTGCACACCGGACCATGCCGTAGGTGTTATCAGGGATTTCAGGGACTGTATACCATAAAAAGCGCCTTCGTCGCTGCCGGCAGTAATGATAATGCCTTCAGGTGTTACCTGCAACGTATAGGCGTTAGCAGCCAGGGTTTTGTCGAGGTGAAAAGCAACGGTCTTTTTACCTAAACTACGTTTACCCAGCAACGTTATCATTTCTTTTTCCAGAAACTTACCACTGGCTTCCAGTGCGGGATCTGCGGTGATCACCGGAGGAGCGTCCAGCAGCAGGTTTCCGCCGGAGTTGGTAACAGATACCGGCGTAGGGAAAATCGGAGGCAGCTGTGCAGCAGGGATATCCTTAATGGCAGCATTCTGTTTAAATATATCCGTTGGCGTTACTACGGCAGTTTTATCACCGGGATAACGCATGAGTTGTTTGGCGGTAGTAGAAGGGCGGATGCTGTAGTCTTTAATCGGCATGCCTGTTTCCTTCTGGTCATCCCATACGATGTACAGGCCGGAGGGTGCGTCGGTAAAGTTAACAGCCCAGGCATCTCCTACGATGCCCAGTTTCAGGGAATCTCCGGGAGCGATACCGGCAAAATTTTCTGCTGGTGTAAGACGAAACAGATCACCGTTGATATGTTCTACTTTCACATTTCCTGGCAGTACACCAGCTTTCACCATGCGCACAAAGTTGAAATACAGTTCCCAGCCTTTGGTGGGAAAAGGTTTATCACTGTTGTTAACAAAAGTGAACGTCGACAGAAAATTGGCTTTGCCCTGGTGGTTGTTTTCAACTACTTCCCAGCTGGTTTTTAAGCGCGAAGGATCAAATGGAGCTGATTTCCTGGTCTGGGCAAACACGGTAGTGCTGGTGAGCAACAATCCCGTTGTCATGAGTTTCCCTAAAAACTTATGCCTGATCATGGTTTTGATTAAATTAGAAATAACGATATAATGAAATGCTACAATGGCAATTAAATACAGGCGGATGGTGAAAAATGGCAATTATCCCGGTCGTGTCTACCACCATCAATAGAATCCGTGTAATATAAAACGTATAATGCAAATATGCAAATAAGCGTATTCTGCGCCCCTGTTGGGAACAATACAAATTATTCCATTGTTAAGGAATACTGATGGTGGATACCTCCTGCGGATAATTTTTTTAACTTTAGTGATATAACGATTAAATGATTCATTATGGCAAAAGCGTTTATTGGATTTTCGATTACAAGCCTGTTTATCATTATCGGTCTTGGTATGTTTTTCCCTTGGGTTTACTGGTTGCTTATTCTTGTCTTGCCTGTTATTGTAATGGGCATACTGGATATGCGACAAACCAAACATGCCATTATCCGTAATTACCCGGTAGTAGGGCGAATGCGTTACTGGATGGAAGCCCTGCGGCCCAAGATCTATCAGTATTTTGTGGAGAGTGACATTGATGGAAGCCCGATTAACCGTGTAGACCGCTCCACCATCTACCAGCGTGCCAAAAGAGAACTGGACACCCAGCCTTTTGGTACTCAGTTCAACGTATATGCGGAAGGGTATGAATGGATGGCGCATTCCATTCAGCCACGTGATTTTGAATCCATGAACAAAGACCCGCGGGTAACCATTGGAGGAAAAGATTGTCTGCAGCCCTACGCTGCCAGCATCTTTAATGTGAGTGCCATGAGTTATGGCTCTCTTAGCTCCAATGCCGTAGAAGCCTTAAACGGCGGCGCGCAGATCGGCAACTTTGCCCATAACACCGGCGAAGGCGGTATCAGCGATTTCCATCTGAAACAAGGTGGCGATATTATCTGGCAGATTGGTACCGGTTATTTTGGCTGCCGCGATGAAGAAGGTAATTTCTCTGACGCTCTTTTTGCAGAAAAGACTGCCCTTCCCCAGATAAAAATGATCGAGCTGAAACTGTCACAGGGCGCCAAACCCGGCCATGGCGGCATTCTTCCGGCGGCTAAAAACACTCCTGAAATTGCAGCCATCCGCCATGTAAAACCTTATACTACCGTTTACTCCCCTCCTTACCATAAAGCGTTTAACAGTCCCCGTGAGATGATGCTGTTCATCAAACGCCTGCGCGACCTGAGCAAAGGCAAGCCGATAGGTTTTAAACTGTGTATCGGCCAGCAGCGGGAGTTTTATGCTATCTGTAAAGCGATGATGGAAACCGGCATCTACCCTGATTTCATCACAGTAGACGGTGGAGAAGGCGGTACCGGCGCAGCACCGCCGGAGTTCTCCAACTCTGTAGGCATGCCACTCATGGACGCACTGGCTTTTGTACACGACACACTAACGGGCTTCGATATACGTCATCAGATAAAGATCATCGCATCTGGGAAAATACTGACCGGCTTTCACCTGCTGCGTGCGCTGGCACTGGGAGCAGACACCTGCAACAGTGCCCGGGCCATGATGATGGCCATCGGCTGTATCCAGGCCCTGCAATGCAATACCAACAAATGTCCTACCGGCGTGGCCACACAGGACAAATGGCTGGCCGCGGGCCTTGTAGTGGACGACAAAAAACACAGAGTAGCCAACTACCACCGCGATACCATCGAGAGCGCAATAGAGCTGACAGCCGCCATCGGACTACCGGAACCACATCATATCACCCGACGCCATATTTTCCGCCGGGTGTTTATGAACCAGATACGCACCTTTGAAGATATCTACCCCAGCACTCCTGCCGGTTTCTTGCTGGACGGACAAATGCAGCTCACGATGAAAGAAGAGCTGCAGGCGATGACGATAGACAGCTGGGCTTCCCAGGGCTGAAGCCCTGGGCTAAAATAGATTTGGGACTTGGGGCACACAGATGAGGAGAAATTGCTGAAGCCCTGGGCTAAAATAGCTTTGGGGACTTGGGGTACGCACAGATGACGAAAAATTGATGAAGCCCTGGGACCCAAATAGCTCTGAACCAAAGCTAGCCCAGGGCTTTAGCCCTGGGAAATATGATACAAGGCACGGGCATTTTCGCGGCAGATCTTTTCTGCCAACGGTAACGGAAAATTTTTGGTGATCAGTTCCAGGTCGGCCATGGCAAAGGACTTTGGCGCTCTCGTAGCAGGTAGGTCTGTTCCAAATACCAGGGCAGCCGGATTGATGGCAGTGATCTGTCGCATGGCGGTGAGCACATCAAAATCACAGCGGCTAAAACCGGTAGCTTTTACAATAGCACCTTTTTCCACCAGCGGCAGCAGGTATTTGAATCCAGCCTTGGACAGGCCAAGATGATCGATCACTATTTTGGGCAATTTGTGCAGGGTGGTGGATATTCCGGGCAGTTGTCTGGAATCGATATACAGTTCCACATGCCATTTTACCAGGTCATATACTCTTTTTCCCAGTTTTTCCAGGTGTTGAATACTTTCAGACCCTCCGCGCTGCACATTAAAGCGTACGGCGCGCACGCCGGCTTGGTGCAGGGACATAATTTCCTCGTCTGTGGTATCTGCCGGTATCTGGGTAACGCCGGCAAAGCCAGGGCCCAGCGCATGAAGAGCTGCCAGCAGGTATTGCTGGTCAAATCCCTGGAAAGATCCCGATACCACAGCACCACCGGTAACGTTCAGGTGTAATGCCGCTACACGCTCACGGTAATCAGCAACGGTAAAGGGAGCAGGTACGTATCCCTGGTTGGGGGCCACTGGATACTGAGGATCAATAATATGCAGGTGTGCATCAAAAATGGGCTTATCAAACATATGCTATCGCTTATAAGACACAAGCTACAAAAAAGGACTGTGATTTTAACTGATGTAAATTGATAGCCCTGATATATCTAACAAAATACATCAGGGCCATCGGTATATATCATCAAAAAATCATCAATACTTCGCTCCTATCAAAAAATACATCAGGAGCATCAGCATCATCACAAAAAATCTCCGTTACAGTTCCATGGCGGAAGCTGCGGCTTCATCTACAAACCAGTGCAGTTCACCATCCTGTGGTCTGATCAGCTGTGAAGGGAATTTATCTGCGTCAAAGGTACCTTCAATAACACTTTTCAGCGTCATAGCTTTATTGGCACCTGTGGTCAGGAACAGCACACAGGCAGCCTCGTTGACTACCGGTGCGGTGAGGGTAATGCGGTACATATCCTGTGCTGCCAGGAAAAAAGCTTTCACCCAGGCATCTTCTTCGTGTACTACGGGTGTGCCGGGGAAAAGGGACAGCGTATGTCCGTCGTCTCCCATTCCCAGTAATACCAGGTCGAAGGTGAAGTCTTCATCTTTAAAATACGTCTTCAGTATTTTCTCATATTCGGCGGCTGCCTGCTCGGGTTCAATATCAGTGCGCATCACGTGGATATTGTCCGGGTTTACCGGTACTTTGTCCAGCAACACATCAAAAGCCATGCGTGCGTTGTTACGCTCATCTTCAAAAGGGACAGCACGTTCATCGCCCCAGAAGAAATGTATTTTTTCCCAGGGGATGATTTGTTGATAGGGTTCTTTGGCCAGCAATGCATACAACTGTTTGGGAGTATTACCGCCGGACAGTACAAAGGTGAATTGTTCCTGGTCCTGTAACACTTCCTGTATGTAGTTGCTAATCCAGGCGGCTACGTTGTCGCTGAGCTGGGCCGGATCTTTGGCGATATGTAATTCCATAGTATGTTGGTGTTTCCGTTAAAGACAGAAAGCAGCAAAGAGAAAAGTGAACACCTTTTGCGTCTTTGCTGCTTTGTTATTTTACAGGATAAATTATTTAGAAGGTAAATTAATCCATGTATGACCATCTCTGGCGATGAGTGCGTCCGCATCGTCGGGGCCCCATGAATCGGGGGCGTAGTTCGGGAAGTCCTGCGGTGTGCGGTTTTCCCATGTTTCCAGGATAGGCATGATCACTTTCCAGGCGGCATCTACCTGGTCGCCGCGCATGAACAGGGTAGCATCTCCTTCCATTACGTCGAGCAGCAGTGTTTCGTATGCTTCCGGAGCGTGTTCACCGTTGGCGTCTTCGTAGTTAAAGGTCATGTCTACCGGGTCCAGGGTCATGGTCTGACCGGCACGTTTGGCCTGGAAGCGGATACGGATATCCATTTCCGGCTGAATGCTGATGGTGAGCCTGTTGGGGCGCCATGTCTGGGCAGCTTCCTGCGGGAAGGCGTAGTGTGGAGCTTCCTTAAACTGCAGGATGATGTTGGTAGCTTTCTGGTTCATGTATTTGCCAGTACGCACGTAGATGGGTACACCCTGCCAGCGCCAGTTGTCGATATAGAATTTCACAGCAGCATAGGTTTCCACGTTGGATTTGGGCTCTACGCCCTTTTCTTCGCGGTAGCCTACTACTTTCTCTCCTTTCTTCCATCCGGAAGCATATTGTCCGCGTACGGCGTATTCATGCACTTTATCAGGCGTAATACGGCGGATGGCGTTGAGCACGTCCACTTTTTTGTTGCGGATTTCGTTGGCATCGAAGGAAACAGGTGCTTCCATACCTACCATACAAAGGATCTGCAGGATATGGTTTTGTACCATATCGCGCAGGGCACCGGCTCTTTCGTAGTAACCGCCACGGCCTTCGAGGCCTACGCTTTCAGCGGCCGTGATCTGGATATTTTCGATGAAATTGCGGTTCCATACCGGCTCGAAGAGCGCGTTGGCAAAGCGGAACGCCAGGATATTCTGGACAGTTTCCTTACCCAGGTAGTGGTCTATACGGTAGATCTGTTCTTCTGTAAATTTCTTTGCCAGCAGCTCATTCAGCTCATGTGCACTTTTCAGGTCGTGGCCGAAAGGTTTTTCGATCACGATGCGGGTGCAATGTTTATCACTGCAGAGGTTGAGATTACCCAGGCAGGTAACGATGTTGGGCACCAGTTGCGGCGCTACGGCCAGATAAAAGATCACGTTGGGATGTACGCCCCATTCCTCTTCCTTCTGCTTTACGTAGTCGGTGATTTTGGAATAGGCTTCCGCATTTTCAGCGTCCATCTGGAGATAGGTCACATGCTGACTGAAATCTTTCCAGTGACCATTTTGTTCACCTTTCCGGCGGGAAAATTTCATGATGCCGTCGAGCAGGTGGGTATTATAATCTTCGTTAGTGTAAGGACTGCGGCCCAGGCCTGCGATAGCAAATTGCTCGGGCATCCAATCATCTAAAAAAAGATTGTATAACGCAGGTGATAATTTCCGGTAGTTTAAATCGCCGCTGCCTCCAAAAATAAAGAGGATGGAAGCAGGAGGGCGTTTATGGATCTGCATATATTAAATTAAGAATGAAATTTATTTGTTGTTACGCTGCCATTCGGTATGGAATGTTCCGGGCAAGTCTATACGTTGATAGGTATGTGCTCCGAAGTAGTCGCGTTGAGCCTGTATCAGGTTGGTAGCCATTCTGCCGGTACGGAAAGCGTCGAAGTAAGACAGTGCGGACATAAAGCCAGCAGCCTGAATACCGGTTTGTGCTGCCTGTGCCACCACACTGCGGGTGTTGGCTTCTACAGACTGTACCAGCGCAGCTACGCCCTTGTCGAGCAGGATATTGCCCAGGTAGGCGTCTTGCTGGTAGGCCTGAGAGAACACTTCCAGGAGGGTGGAACGGATGATACAACCGCCTCTCCACACTTTTACCACTTCCGGCAGCGGAATTTCCATCTGCAGGTCGCGGGAAGCTTCGTGCAACATGGCCAGTCCCTGTGCATAACTCAGGATGGTAGCGAAATACAGCGCATCGTGCACCTGTTTGATCCACATCTCTTTGTTTTCGTGGATAGCAGGGTCCGGAGCGGGGTATAATTTTTCGGCTGCCAGTCGCTGATCTTTGTAACCGGAAAGGGTGCGCATAGCCACCGCTGTATCGATTACCGGTACTGCCACCGGCAGTTCCATTGCATCCTGGGAAGTCCATTTGCCAGTACCTTTTGAACCGGCTTTATCAGAGATCACATCTACCAGGCGGGCTTCTGTTTTATCATCCTGCTGTTTGAAAATGTCGGCAGTGATTTCTACCAGGAAAGATTGTAAAGCGCCATTGTTCCACTCATTAAATACTTCATGCAGCTCGTCGTTGTTCAGTCCGGCGCCTTTCTGCAACAAAGCATAACTTTCGCTGATCAGTTGCATGATAGCATACTCGATGCCATTGTGCACCATTTTCACGTAGTGGCCGGCACCTTCTTTACCCAGGTATGCCACACAAGGGGTACCGTTTACTTTAGCAGCAATTGCTTCCAGCATGGGTTTTACCTTGCCATAAGCTTCGAGGTCACCACCCGGCATAATACTGGGGCCGGTGCGAGCGCCCTGCTCACCACCGGAAACGCCCATCCCCATAAAGTGGATGCCTTTTTCACGGAGGTATTGTACACGGCGCAGTGTATCTGTATAATGGGAGTTTCCTCCATCTATCACCACATCACCCTGCTCCAGCAGCGGTATGAGGGAAGCAATCACATCATCTACCGGCTGACCCGCAGGTACCAGCATCATCAGCTTGCGCGGACGTTCCAGCAGTTGTACCATTGTAGCCAGCTCTGCAACTCCTTTAACAGTTGTTCCCGGTGTAGCGGCAGATTCCAGCGCAGCATTCTTAGCAGCGTCCTTATCAAAGCCGATCACGGAAAAGCCATGATCCGCCATGTTGAGTAACAGGTTCCGGCCCATTACCCCCAGGCCAATCATTCCAAAGTCATATAAGCTGTTTGCCATATTGAAGTGTAGTTATACTAATAGGAGATGTAAAAGTAGGTAAGAATTGGGAATTCTGCTCACCAATTATGATTTCCTATGTAGAAGAAGACCTTAGCAGAGACATGCTCTGCTAAGGTCTTCACTGTTATCTTATTGTTATAATACTATTAAGCAACTGAGGCATCAGGCCGAATTCCTGCCGGCATTGATAATGCCAAAAGAACAGCGCATGATCAGTTTCTCATACGTTTCCCTACCATGGCTGTTGTTGGAATCAGCATCCAGTTCCCGCAAACGGGTAAGGGCATATTGCTGTGTGGTAAGCAAAGGCAATACAATCCTTTCCCGCATCTGAATAGACAGCTGGTCTATCGGACTGGCTTCCATCAGCTCAGCTTCACCCGTAAGGCGGAGCAGGTATTTTTTGGTCAGCTCAAATTCGTCATAAATCATCTGCCATACTTCACCATACTGCGGATGTTTGGCCAGGTAAGCGGTGAGCGGGAAATAACTCTTCTTCATCGCCATTTCACAGTTGTCCAGCAGGGTCCTGAAAAACAGAGAGTGCTGGTACAGGTGTTCCACTTCGTTCCACTTGCCCAGGTCATACAACTGTTTGAGGGCGCTGCCCACACCGTAATAGCCAGGCACATTCTGCTTCAGCTGACTCCAGGCCCCTACATAAGGTACGGCCCGCAGATCATTGAGATTGAGTTTGGCACTGGCGTGGCGCTTACTGGGACGGCTGCCGATATTGGCTTCTGCGTAATAACGGAGCGGACTGGCGTGGTCCAGGTATTCCAGAAAATAAGGATGATTTTTCAGTTTGTTATATGACGCATAACCGGCGTCGGCAAGTGATTGCAGCAGATCTTCCTCCTCCGCCGTAAGCGTCACTTCCCGGGAAGAGAACAGTTCATTGGTAATACCGGCATGTATCAGCTGTTCCATATTAAACTGAGCAGCGTCTATGGTGCCGAAGTTGGAACTGATGGTCTGTCCCTGAATGGTCTGCTGTATTTCCTCGTTGGCAATATTGCGGCCCATAGAAGCGTAGAACTGGTGCGTTTTTCCGCCGCCACGTGCAGGAGGGCCTCCCCTGCCATCGAAAAAGACCACATCAACCCCGTATTCCTTGGAGATGCGGGTGAGCTCTTCTTTGGCTTTATAGATGCTCCAGTTGGCCATCAGGTAACCACCATCTTTGGTACCATCAGAGAAACCAAGCATAATGGTTTGCTGACTGTGACGACGACGCAGATGCTCACGGTATTCAGGGTTTTCGTACAGTTCCTTCATCACCTGGCCTGCATGATGCAGGTCATCGATCGTTTCAAACAGCGGTACAATGTCGATGGTCATTGTTTCTTTCTGCCATCCGCTGAGCAGGAACATGCCAAACACTTCCATCACATTCAGCACGCTGGTAGTGTGACTGATAATATAACGGTGGCAACCTTCTTCTCCATTAGCCTCCTGAATCTGTTTGATAGCGGCGATGGTCTTCAGGCTGTCCTGATGCAATGGATTCTCCAGCAGCTGCGGATCTACGGCAGCTTTGATATTCGCCAGGGCATTGATTTTCGACAGATCATCGAGCGCAGTGTAGTTTTGGGGCAGCGCATCCGTTTTTCCTGCGATGGCATTCAGCAGCTCCACATGCACGGAGCTGTCCTGGCGCACGTCGAGGGATGCGAAATACAACCCGAAGATCTCCACTTTGCTGATCAGGTTGTCTACCAGGTGAACGAACAGGCCGTTATGCTGTTCTATAATCGTATTTCGTATATCCGTCAGCGTATCCAGAATGATCTGGCGGCTGATATCCGCCTTATGGCCGGCAGTAAAGAGGTTGCGTGACAACCTGGCTTCCAGCGCTGCCACCACGTTTTCCACACCTTTGAAAGTAAGGCGGCGCTTCAGGGTACGTACTTCCCTGAAATAACATTTCATGATGGAAGCACGGAGGGCAGCAGCTACTTCCAGGGTGGTAGCGGCATTCACGAAAGGGTTGCCATCGCGGTCACCGCCGGGCCAGAAGCCCATGCGGATAACGGGATTATTGCTGGTGACAGCTCCGGGGAACTGCGCTCTCAGGAATGAGAGGATGCGGCCACCGGCGCGGTAAAATATATTTTCGAGAAACCATACCAGGCTGATAGCTTCATCATATGGTGTAGGTTTTTCTTTTTTGAAGAAAGGTGTTTTACCCAGCTGTTGCAGGTACATATTCACCTCTGAGGTGTTTTCTTCTACCAGTGCGCGGGCCAGGTCGTTGATGATACCCAGCACTTCACCGGGATAAAACTGGGTGGGGTGAGCTGTGAGTACCAGCCTTATACAAAAGTGCTCCAGCTTTTCCTTGAGTTTGTCCTGTGCCTGCTCCTGTAGCACCTCAGACTGCAGATGGCGAAGGGTACCGGCGCCCTGCAGGTCGCGGATATAGCGGAAGGCGGCGTCTTCCAGCGCGTCGAACAGCACCACCTGTCTTTCCGCATACTGTACAAACCGGAACAACAGATCGGTCCGCTGTTGTTCATCGCGGTAGGTGGTGTATTGCTCAAAGAAAGAGTCCATGATGGTTTGGGGGCTGTTTCCGCGGGCATATCCTTCTTCACAATGCAGGAGAAAGAGGGATAAAAAGATTCCTGTCTTCTCTACCCGATGAAAGGGCAATGAGGTGAAGAGGCTGTTATACAGCTGGAACTTGGTACCAACAAGGTTTTTAAACTGTTGCAGCGAGTTGTTAACCGGCGCTTCCATACTAAAAATCCATTTATAGTGCTGAAGAAGAGAACTAAGCGGCCGTTAAATTAATAATTATTTTGTTTAGTTGTTTATTTATTAAACGCTTTATTTTTTGATTATTATTTTACATAAAAGATAAATGTTTGAATATTTTCTAATAAGAATGTAAAAAAAAATCCCGGCTGCAAAAAGCAAACCGGGATGCATAGGTATTAGAACTGGCGGAAAGAGATGACAGGACATAAAACTCCCTGTACAATCTGTCGATTGAATTTTTTTTTTAAAAGATCAACGATAAATAATCAGTGAAAAAGGTAGAGAAGTGGAAAGGGAAGTATATGTATTCAGGTTAAATGGATGCAGGCCGGCATTATTGATTTTCCAGGGAGAAGCGGATCGGCAGGTTGTACAGTACGTTCACAGTTCGGCCATTCTGTTTACCGGCCTTCCAGTTGGGCATTTTATTGACAACCCTTACTGCTTCTTCTTCCAGCCCGCCACCTTTAGCTGCACCTACTGTTTTTACCTGAGAGATAGTGCCGTCTTTGCTCACCACAAACTGCACGTATACAGGGCCCTGTATACCGTTCTCCACGGCCATATTCGGATAGCGGAGATTCTTTTGCAGATATTTACGCAGCGCCTCTTCTCCACCAGGGAACTCCGGCATGATTTCAACGAAAGTCAGTGTTTCTTCTCTCTCAGGTGCTACGGGAGCAGTCACTACGCCTGGTGTGCCTGCAGATACATCTGCTAAACCATCTGCCACACCATTCAGGTCACCTTCGGTATTCTGCAGCCCTACTGTTTTATTACCGATATCACTGATTTTGGGTGGCTCATCTTCAGGACTTACCTGATCATTGGGCACCACTTTCAGGCTGGCAAAATCAATGGTTGGTGCAGCAGCGGGAGGCGGTGTAGCCTGCACTGGCGGCGGAATTACCGGATCTGGCTCCGGTTGATCGATTTGTGTAAGGGTGGTGGTTTTGTCGAGAAACACCGGTTTGTTGATGTTGTCTTTAGCGCTTAATGTATTATTCAATACATAGCCACCTACCATCACCAATACGATGGAAGCTGTACCCATTACGGCATTGCGTACACGGCGGTCGTAACGGCTGCGTAATGCATAGGCCCCATAATCTTTGTTCCTACCATCGAAGAGGATGTCGAGGAAATCATTCCCCTGGATTTTAGCTGAGTCCATGGTAATTTGTTTTTTAACTAGATGAGGCAGGAAAATATTTTCCATAACAAAATGGAAAAATATTTTTTCGGGGATATATAAAAGAGAAGCCCCGGCTCGAGACCGGGACTTGCTGGCACTGGGAGCCTTACCTGGAAACAGGTGGTTCCTTCATGATAAATTAGGCTTTCCGAAAAAAGTATAAGCGTTTACGTTAGCAGGTAGTCATTCATTTATTTCCTGTGTGTTCAAAACAGGAGTTGCCATAGGATAAAAATAATATCGTCATAGCAGTTCTCCGGCTGTCGAGGCAACTACCCCACAACACCCACCAGTATTGCCGTGGATAGCGCCCCTTATGACCGGAGTATATATAGCTTCCGTTGTTATTTTGTTGCGACAGCATTAGCCGGATGAGCGGTCAGGAACCCGAAGTGATGCAGTTGTGTCTGTCCTTCCCGTTGTATATACTGTACCCAGGATGCGATCACCGGTTGTGTTTTCTCCAGTGAGCGGTCGTAGCTCAGCACCACCTCTTCTATCGGGATACCCGGTGGCGGTGCGGTTTCCAGCCGATTGATCAATACATCCAGGTTAGTATAGAAATTTTCTTCCTGCTCTAAGCGCCCGTTGTTGTTGAGGTCGAGCGGAATAACGGCAATATCATGAACGGGTTTCCGGTTGCGCAGATCGTAGATAAAACCGGGGTTATTAAAGGATACTGCGGCGGGATCTTCCTGTACTGCTTTCAGCAGCTGCTGGTCATCGCCGGGCACCTGTTTTCCTTTTATATCTTCAAAAGCAGCACCATAAAAGGCTGCGAAAGTAACCGGTGCACAGGATTTTTCCAGCCGGTTGTATACGACTACCTGTTCAACGGCAGCATCTTTTTGTTCCCGTTTAAAATACAATTCCTTCAAATGCTCTACTGTCAATGATTTTCCGGCATGTGTACTGCGGATATTGGTAACAGGTAACAGTGCATAACGGGCAACTGCTACATACTGATATTGTTCTTTATGTTGCGGGATACGCTGCGCAGTAATATGTATCACTGCCTGCGCTGCGGCTGGATCTCTGGGAGACACCAGGCGAAATACTGTTCCGGGGTGGGTTTGCTGGAAATCGTCGATCCAATCCTGTACCAGCGGAAAAGTAAAACGTGTACCCGTCACAGTTATAGTATCTTGATTAGTGGCAGCTTTTGCAGTGTTGGCAAGGGTTATTACTAAAAGAGCTGTCAGCAGGAAATGAGCATGAGTTTTCATGGCAAACAATTTTGTGTGAACGATATGCCGGGGAGGCGCGGGTAGGTATGATACTGAAAAATTTACCACCAATAAATTTGCAGCATACCTTTCCCGCAAGCCCGACCAGGCATTCTATTTACAGCTTACAGAACGCAAGACTTCAGTGTCAGCAACTACTGCTACAACAGCAGTGCAGCACAACGATGTAACGGGAACAGGTATTGTTTACCTTTGCTGATATCAACGCTTGGGAACGTAGTCCACAGTCCTGAGTATGCCGGTTCATAGTGTATCGTTTTACACAATTGTTCAATAATGGCGGCTGCTCTTTGCTGGTGGATCAAAAGATGCCGGGAGTATTGCCTTATTTCTCCCTGTTGTGGTTGTAAACTTATTAGTCTACTGATTTGGTAGACAAATATACATCGAGTTTTATTAATTACAAATAATTTTTGTGTTTTTTTTCATACATGGATATTCGTTTGTAAAAGACGGTCCTATTTCCGGCCCCCGATTATTAACTTTCGGGAAAGTCCTTTACGTAAGCGTCTTTGAGCTCCATCATTTGCATAAAAAATAAGCTATTTTTGCCCCATGAAATCACATGTGAAGAATATCCTGCTGCTCATTATCGGTGCGCTGATATTTGCCGTAGGCATTAATTATCTGGCCATCCCCAACAAGCTCTCTGAAGGCGGGGTAATTGGTATCACCATCGTTACCTATTATTATTTCGGCTGGTCTCCGGGTATCACCAACCTCATCATTAACGTGTTCCTGATCATAGCAGGGTACAAACTGCTGGACAAGCGGGGGATGTTGTATACGATCCTGGGTATTATTTTTTGTTCGTTGTTCCTTTATATCACGGAAAACCATCTCACACCGGTAACTTCCAACCCCTTGCTGGCAGCCATTTTCGCCGGCTTACTGGTAGGCATTGGCATAGGACTCGTATTCCTGTCAGGCGGCACTACCGGCGGCTCAGCCATTGTAGCAAGGATGTGCAATAAATACCTGGGCTGGACCCTGGGCAACGCTATGCTGATATTTGATATCGTCGTGATTGCTGCTTCTTCCTTTATCATCGGCCTGGAAAAAACCATGTATACCTTTATCGCTGTATACATTGGTGCCAGAACAGTAGATTATATAGTAGACGGTCTTAACACCAAACGGGCCATTACCATCATCTCCCAGCATACCCCACTCATCGCACAAAAGATCACCGGCGAAATGGGACGTGGTGCAACCGTACTGCATGGACATGGTGCCTACACCGGCGACAGAAAAGAAATATTGTATGTTGTTATCGGCAAACAAGAGCTGATGCACCTCAAATCCCTTGTACAGGAAGCTGATCCCGAAGCATTTGTGGTTATCCACGAAGTACATGAAGTACTGGGCCGGGGCTTCTCGATGTAAAAAATTTCCAACTCTTTTTTCCCCGTATTTGGATTTTGAAAAAGAGATGTCTATATTGTAGACACTCAAATGCGGCCCATTTCCTTACCATCTTATCAACCAACTTAATACGGGGAAAAATGACACAAAGCTCCCAACGCTTTTTACCGCTGGATGTATTCCGCGGCATGACAGTCTGTTTCATGATCATTGTTAATACCGGCGGCACAGGGGGTACTTACTGGCCGCTGGATCATGCCCCCTGGCACGGCTGGACACCCACAGACCTGGTATTCCCTTCCTTCCTTTTTGCTGTAGGCAATGCCATGAGTTTCAGCATGAAAAAATATGAACAGCTGGGCAACGCAGCTGTGCTCGGTAAAATCTTTAAACGCACCCTTATCATTTTTCTGCTCGGTTACCTGATGTACTGGTTTCCCTTTGTGGAGCATACCAGCACGGGACTGAGCTTCAAACCCTTCAGCCATACCCGTATCCTGGGCGTATTACAACGTATAGCCCTCTGTTATGGTATTGCCTCCCTGCTGATTCATTATCTTCCTAAAAAAGGCGTGTGGACGGTCAGCGCCCTGTTCCTCTTCGGCTACTGGGCCATCCTGTGGTTTGCCGGTACACCCGGCGACCAGTACGGCATCCACGGCAATGCCGGCATCGCACTTGATAAGCTAGTAATGGGCGACAATCATATGTATCATGGAGAAGGTTTTGCCTTTGATCCGGAAGGTATCCTCAGCACCTTCCCTGCTGTGGTGAATGTAGTAGCCGGTTATTATGCAGGCCTGTTTGTACAGCAGCAGGGCCGCACCCAGTCCGGCCTGCTACGGATGATAGCCACCGGCGCCGTGCTGATAGCCCTCGCCTACGCATGGAACACGGTATTCCCCATCAACAAAAAACTGTGGACCAGCTCCTATGTGCTGCTCACGGTGGGCATCGACCTGATACTTTTATCCCTGCTCATTTTACTGATCGATATTGCCGGCTTAACCAAAGGCACCGGCTTTTTCACCATATTCGGCAAAAACCCACTGTTCCTATACCTATTGTCAGAAGTGCTCGCTATCCTGATGTACTTCTTCCGGATAGGTAACCAATCATTGTATCAATGGATCAATGATCAGATTTTTCAGCCCTTGTCTCCCGGTAAATTCGGCTCTCTGCTGTTCTCACTGGCGTTTATGCTGCTGTGTTGGACAGTAGGTCTGATACTGGATAAGCGGAAGATCTATGTAAGGGTATAACAGATAAAGCGGATTATCATTTTATTGGGATATTTGATATTCCAATAAAATGATAATCTATGAACCTATCCTTAAAAGATAAAACCGCACTGGTGTGCGGCAGTTCACAAGGCCTCGGCCTTGCCACCGCCATAGAGCTGGCTTCCCTGGGCGCCACCTGCATCCTCACGGCCCGGAACGAAGAAAAACTAAAAACCGCTGTAGCACAACTCTCTGCTGAAGCCGGACAAGCCCACCGGTATATCGTATCCGACTTCTCAGACCTGGACGAAGTAAAGGAGCTGGCTGCCGACCTCGCTCTCGAAGGCCTGGTACATATCCTGATCAACAATACCGGCGGCCCTTCCGCAGGCCCTATCCTGGAAGCCTCCACAGACGCCTTTACAAATGCTTTCTCCCAGCACCTGCTCTGCAACCAGGTACTGGCGCAGGCGTTGGTGCCAGGCATGATCCAGGCCGGCTATGGTCGTATCATCAATATTATATCTACATCCGTAAAGGCACCGCTGAAAAATCTCGGTGTGTCCAATACTACCCGCTGGGCTGTTGCCGCCTGGGCCAAAACGCTGGCCACAGAACTGGCTCCTCATGGCATTACAGTCAATAATGTATTGCCCGGGTCTACCCGCACCGCCAGGCTGGAAAGTCTGTTCAGCAGCAGTGCCGCTGCCCGTAACGTCTCTCCTGAAACGATCGCAGCCGAATGGCTGGCAGACATACCCATGAAACGTTTTGGCGAAGCCCAGGAAGTAGCCGCCATGGCCGCTTTTCTGGCTACACCCGCAGCCGCCTACGTGACAGGCACCAGTATAGCAGTAGACGGAGGAAAAACACCAGTCTCCTGATTTTCCGGTCAACCAACACAGCGACTTGGCTGTTATGCATAAGTATATCATGCAAATAGTCCTGCGTATGAAAGTTGGTTTGTTTATTCCCTGCTATGTTGACGCTATCTATCCGGAAGCCGGTATCGCCACACTGGAGCTGCTGGAACGTTTTGGCCTGGAAGTGGTATATCCGCTGAACCAGACCTGTTGTGGCCAACCTATGGCCAATGAAGGTGACCAGCAGCATTCGGCCGCCGCTGAGCAACTGTTTATCGAAAACTTCCGGGAGTTTGAATATATCATCGGTCCTGCCGGCAGCTGTGTGAAACACGTAAGGCATCACCTGGATGCGATCCCGCAGGAACCCGACGTACTGCATGTACGGCAACGCACCTACGAACTGGTAGAATTTCTTCACGATATACTACAGGTAGAAAGTTTCCCCTGGGCTTATTTCCGCAATAAGGTAGGGTTGCATAACAGTTGCAGCTCCATCCGCGGCCTGAGCATAGCCCTGCCCTCCGAAATCATGGGTACTCCTTTCAACAAAACCGCCCGGCTGCTGCAGATGGTAGAAGGCCTGGAACTGGTACCCATGGACCGTCCTGACGAATGCTGTGGTTTTGGCGGCACCTTCTGTGTGACAGATGAAGCGGTAAGCGCCAGTATGGGCCTGGATAAAGTCCATGATTACGTCCGGCATGATGCTGAATTTATTGTGTCTCCTGACATGTCCTGTCTGATGCACCAGCAGGGTATTGCCCGCAAAGCCGGTATACGCATAAAATTCCTGCATGTGGCACAGGTACTCAATGGTGGTCCTTTTTAATATTTTTTTATGGGAGAAGAAAAAAAAGTAGATGTAGCCGCCAACGCCGCCGCCTTCCTCGAACAGGACGAGGTACATGAGCCCATGCACGATAAAAACCTGTGGGCTGCCCGCATGCACCGGGACGCCGCTGCCAGAGCGGTGCCCGAATGGGAAGCCCTGCGCGGGATCGCCTCACAGATAAAGGAACATACCCTCACCCACCTCCCACATTACCTGCGTGAATTTGAAAGCAATGCCCTGAAACGGGGCGCTAAAGTATACTGGGCCAGAGATGCCGCAGAACATAACCAGCATGTATGGGACATCCTGCAAGAGAAAAACATCCGTGCTGTCATCAAAAGCAAATCCATGCTGCAGGAAGAATGTGGCATGACCGCCTTTCTGGAGCAATGGGGCATTACCGTTACAGAGTCTGACCTGGGCGAACGGATACAGCAACTGGACAACCAGCCACCCAGCCATATTGTAATGCCTGCCATTCACAAAACACCGGAAGATGTAGCACAGCTGTTTGCCCGCAGCATCGGCACAGACCCCGGTAATACCGATCCGCATTATCTGACAGAAGCCATGCGTAACGATGCGCGGAAAAGGTTTCTGGAAGCCGGTGCCGGGATGACAGGCGCCAATTTCGCCATTGCGGAAACAGGCAGTTTTGTGGTTTGTACCAACGAAGGCAATGCTGATATAGGCGCTGCCGTACCTCCTGTACATATCGCCAGCATCGGTATAGAAAAGCTGCTGCCTAAAGTGAGCGATCTGGGCATCTTCATCCGGATGTTGTCGCGTAGCGCACTGGGGACGCTGGCCACACAATATACTTCTCATTTCAGCGGTCCCCGCCGTGGCGGCGAGCTGCATATCATTCTGACAGACAACGGGCGCAGCCGGCGGCTGGGCATGCCCGACTTCTGGACATCGCTAAAATGTATCCGTTGTGGCGCCTGCATGAACACCTGTCCGGTATACCGCCGTAGTGGCGGGTTAGCTTATGGTGCTACCTATTCCGGGCCTATCGGCATTATCCTCGACCCGACCTTCGATGAGTCCAGATATAGTGAATTACCGTACCATTCCTCGTTGTGCGGCTCCTGCACAGAGGTATGCCCTGTTAAGATTGACATCAGCGACCAGATATTAAAATGGCGCAAAGTGATGGCTGCCAAAAAATATCTGCCTGTCAGCAGGCGGCTGGCCTTTGGTGCCGCCGGCAGGATCTTCGAACATCCTCAATTGTTCCGCAGCGCCGAAAGCATGGCCAGCGGAGCGTTACGTTTCACGCCTCATTTCCTTCTGTACAACAAGGTACTGAATCCGTGGGGGCGTCACCGTGAGTTACCCCATTTCGCCGGACAAACATTCCGGGAGTGGTATTTACAATACAGAGCCAAAAACAACGATCATGGAGAACAACACACGTAGCCACGTACTGGCAGCTGTAGAAAGCCAGCTGCCGCTTAACCGTATCGCCTACCCGGCCATTCCCGCTTTCCCCAAAACAGAGACCGATCTGCTGGCAGCATTCGAACAACGTGTAGCCGACGCCGGTGGCCAAATTTTCAGGCCCGCAGATGCAGTGGCCGCACAAGCCTTGCTGGCATCCCAGTACCCCGGTGCCAGCGTGATCTGCTCCGTAACCCCGGAGATAAAAGGCAATCGCGACATTCATGCCGTGCAGAACCCGCATGAGCTGGCAGATGTGGATGTAGCGGTGATCCGGGCCCGGTTTGGCGTAGCAGAAAACGGAATGGTATGGCTTACCCAGGAAGACCTGGAAGTAAACGCACTGGGCTTTTTATCACAGCATCTGGTGATCCTGCTGTCTCCCCAGTCTATCGTATGCGACATGTACGATGCCTACCTGCGGGTACACCTGGAAGATACGGCCTATGGCTGTTTTATGATGGGGCCTTCCGCTACCGCAGATATCGGAGCTGTGTTGGTACATGGAGCACAAGGGGCCAGAAGCCTGAGTGTTTATCTGTTGTAATACTTAACAGGGGATAAAATAAACGATCCGTACCAGTATACCATTTTCAAAGAAAAACCGTACACTGCTATCACTCTCTTTCACATCCGCGTCCCGCAGGGTGATCATATCCGTATAACCTTCATTCTCCGCCTGGCGCACGGCTTTGGGGAAACGTTTCTTCATATCGGCCCAGGTAGTATTGTGGCTAAAAGTAATGCCTTCATAGGAAACCGTTTGCGCGGGTGTAAGCCTGAATTCATCGCAGGCCAGGGAGTCTTTATAAAGTTCAAAACGGGAACCGTTTTTATAGAAGTATTCAAATTCTTCTTCAAACTGGGCATCGCAGATATAAGTCCAGTCAGGTGTTACAAGACTATCCGCCTCTCCAAACGCAGCTTTAAAACGCGACAGGCTGGTATGTAACGGCACTTTATTATTGATCATCACCCTGGAGAGCTGAATCCCTTCTATCTCATCCCAGGCAATATCTTCATGCGCTTTAAGTACTGAATCCTCTTCTTCCAGTGATGTTACCACAGATTCGGATGGAGCAGGAACAGCAGAGGTTTCGTCATCGGCCGTATTGTTGTTATTACTGCAGGCAGTGGCACCTATGAGCCATAAAGCTAAAAATACTCTGTACATATCATTCCCCGTTTTCGACTACCTATCTATCGTTGAAGGCAGGCTAAAATTAAAAACTTTCTCTATTATATGTAAAATTTCTACATGTATATTTTAAAATTTTTTCATAATTTTCCATTGGATATCCTCTCCGAAAAAGTCAGGCCATGCTTTCAGGAAACCCGTGCCATTTATCGACAAAGCATATGAGAGAAAAATCAGGGGAGATCTATAACCACGTGCTGTCACTTTGTTTTCCTTAAAATAAATCCCAAAATAAATACCACTTTAATCAAACCCATCCCCTTTATGCAAGACATACACAACGAAGTAAAACGGCTGCGCCGCCAAATGAATTTTTTCCGCTTATACGCTATTATCTCATCTGTTTTGATATTCGCGTTTATCAGCTATGGTTTTCGGAGAACAGAACAACCTGATATTATCAAAAGTCTGCGCGCTGAAAAGATTGATATTGTAGAACCAGACGGAACTGTTAAACTTTCACTCTTCAACAAAGGTCACCTGCCTACTGGTGTTGTTAATGGGAGAAAGCTACCCCGCCAGGGCGGAGATGAGTCAGGACTGATGTTTTACAATACAGAAGGAGAAGAATGCGGCGGCCTGACCTATTCAGGGAAGGGTGAAAACGGCAAGGGCCAGAACGAATTAAGCCTGACATTCGACAAATACAAGCAAGACCAGCAGGTATCACTAACTTACACTCAACGTGAGAATGGAAACCATACAAAGGGATTGACGATTTCCGAACGCCCTGATTTTTCCCTCGATAAAACAATGGCTATCATCGACTCTGTTCGTAATCATGTAAAAGATGCACAGGAACAAAGCAGGGTAATGGAAAAATTATATAAAGAAGGAGTGTTTGGATACCACCGTATGTTTGCTGGTCAACAGGGACGACGGACTGGCGTCTTTGTGAATGATGATAAGGGTAGGGTGCGCCTTGAGATGATCGTTAATGAAAAGAATGAACCGGAGATACTGTTTTATGATGAAAAAGGAGCAGTGCATAAGAAGATCACTTATTAAGAAAGCAGGATTGCTCCAAATATATAACCCAGGGCTGAAGCCCTGGGCTATGTATTTATTTTATGGCAAACAGGATTTATCAGTACATATCAAACCATAATTTGGTGGTCAGCAGATCAGCGCCCTGCCTCGCTACGGCAGCTTTGTAATTGGTTCCGTTCAGCGCCTGTTCGCTCGAGGGATACTTAAAACGCAGGGGCATATTGCCATTCAGGGCACCTGCATAGGCAGCCTTCAACTGAGGATAATCCAGCCTTCTCCATTCTGCAAAAGCTTCCAGGCCCTCACCGAAAAGTGCCAGCCATTTCTGTTCCCCAATAGACTTTTTGAAATTGGTTGCATCATAAGCTACTGCCGGCTGTAGCAGATAGGCAGCTGCTGCGGTGGAAGACAGCCCATACTGAGCAAAGGAAGCTGTCACCGCCTGATTGTACAGATCGGCCGCATTACCATTGGTGAGGCCACGCTGTGCGGCTTCTGCCAGGATAAACAGCTGTTCTGCATAACTGAACAACACCGCCGGCGCCATGGTAGCCGTAAATACAGCACCGGCATCCGACGTTTTGCTGAAGCCCAGGCGAGCAGCAGAATCACTGGGCAGTCCGTTGGTCACCCCAATGATCACGTTGGTATCTTTGGGTACGGTAGCGTATATGGGTAACCGTGGGTCATTGAGCGCTTTGAGTTTATCTACTATTGTTTTGCTGATGCGGTAGTCGTTGCGGGTTTCGCGGTTGCGCCCTACAGGGTTCTGGTTGGGAGAAGCCTGGTAAATCAGCTTTACATCAACACCCTGGGGCAGCAGCACATTACCGCCGGCAGCTACCTCATCAAATACCGCTTTAGCCGTATTGAAATCGCGGTCGGCAATACGTAATGCGATACGCAGCCGAAGCCCGTTGGCAAACTGTTTCCAGGTATTCATGTTACCTCCCAGCAGGATGTCTCCATTGATAGCATTACCGGTGGTGGTAATGGTGGTCACCGCGTCTTTCAGTTCTGCCAGCAGCCCGTTGTACACAACTTTCTGGCTGTCGTATACGGGTGTAAGGTATTGCTCGATTTTACCGGCTTGTTTATAAGGAATATCACCATAGAGATCTGTGAGCTGCTGGAAGATCCAGGAGCGCATGATCACCGCTGCGGCTTTGTAGTTGGGGTTATGCAGACTATCTCCCAGCTGGGCCAGGGTGGTGAAGTCTTCGATGCCCTGCGCGTAAAAATTACTCCATACGGTTTGGGTACCAGTGGCACCGGCAATGTAGCGGTCTGCATCGGTATACTGGATTTTAGCCCAGTACTGGATATAGAGCAAACTACCGTCCATAGCGGCATCGGGGCCCCAATAGGTATCTACGTTTGCTTTAATACCGTTGCTCAGGAGATAGTCCGGTTGCACGGTAGTTGGTTCATTCGGGTTTTTGTTGATCCGCTCCAGCTCCTTCCGGCAGGAAGCCAGCAGGATGATGGCGAACAACATATAACAAGGTATCAACAACTTTTTCATATCCGGTGCTTAATTAAAATGAAACATTCAGGTTAATGCCAATGCTGCGGGTAGTCGGTATCTGCAAGGTTTCCAGCCCCTGGCCGTTGCCGGTGTTAAAGGCGGTCTCCGGGTCGATATTGGGCACATGCTTCTGCAGATATCCCAGGTTTCTGGCTACCAGCGCAACGTTTACGGCTTGCAGCTTCCACCGGCTTGTCAGTGATTTAGGCAAAGTATATCCCAGTTTGATTTCACGCAGTTTGATAAAGGAAGCATCATACACACTGCTTTCATTCAGACTGCTATTATAAACAGCTTTGTAATAATCTTCTGCACCCAATACCACCGTGTTCTTTTTTCCATCTGCCGCATAGCCGTCGAAGATGATACCATCGTGGTGCACTTCAGCGCCATTGGGAGCTGCAGCAGTGTGTGATGGCAACTGTATATTCTGCTGGCCGCTGCGGTAATAAGGCAAACCACCATGTTCTTCATCTCTGCCAGGCAGTGTGGTAGCCAGTACGCCGGTGTAATTGCCGGTGTAGTTGGTACCGGAGTAGATAGAGCCTCCTTGTTTGGTATCAATCAGGAAACCAAGGCTGAAACCTTTAAAGCTGAAGGTGTTATAAATGCCTCCGGTCCAGTTGGGTGTATAATAACCCAGTACTTTTTTGTTGGGATCGATGGCTGGTGTACCATCCGCATTAACGATGATTCTGTTTTGCGCATCCCGCTGAAATCCGGTACCGTACAGGGCGCCATAACGTTTACCTTTGCTGGCCAGCACCTGCATGTTACCGGTACTTCCCAGCACATAGTTATTAAGAAAACCTTCTTTATCCAGTTCCACTACTTCGCTCACGTTGCGGGCATAGTTGATGTTCAGGTCCCAGCGGAAACCGGAGCGTGTAGACATCGGCGTTAGTCCCAACATTGCTTCCACGCCTTTATTGCTGATTTCACCGGCATTCATCAGTTTCTTCAGGTAACCGGTGGTAGGACTTACATCAGCCAACAGTATCTGGTTGCGGCTATTGGAGTGATAGTAAGTGAGATCCAGCCGGATACGGTTGTTGAGGAAAGCAGCCTCCACACCGGCTTCTGTAGAAGTGGTGATTTCCGGTCTGAGGTCTTTTTTCAGAAATTTATCGGACACGGTCAGCAAAGGATTTGGTCCAAAAGGCTGATTGAATGGATAGGTATTGATCAGCTGATAAGGATCTGTGTCTTTACCTACCTGTGCCCATCCGCCGCGTATTTTGAGCAGTGTCAGCACTTTACTTTGCAGGTGCAGTGCTTCGGACAATACAAGGCTACCGTTGACAGACGGATAGAAGTAAGCATTATTTTCCACCGGTAATGTAGAAGACCAATCGTTTCGGGCGGTTACGTTCACAAACGCATAATTGCGATATCCCAGCTGTGCGGAGCCGAAGGTGCTGTACACTTTTTGTTTGGAGAAATAGCTGGTGGAGAGGAGCGGATCGCGGGAGTTATTGAGCGTATACACATCTTTCACAGCCAGTTTGGGCGCCTGCTGGTAGTTTTGTTCGAACTGGTTGGTGCGGATGTTTCCACCTGCCAATACATCGAGGTCGAAGTCACTGCCCAGTTTTTTCTTAGCGTTGAGGGTAAACTCTCCGTTTGTTTCACCTACGGTGTAAGCATCTTCAGTATAGGAACCGAAGGGTGTTCCGTTGGTATAATAGGCAACTTTGTATTTTCTTCTGTCCTGGTAATAGTCTGTACCGATACGAAGGTTGGCTGTTAACCAGTTGTTGATTTCGTAAGAGAGACGGGCATTACCAAAGAAACGGTTGCGCAGCTGCCCTACTGTATTTTCGTTCTGTATCCAGTAAGGGTTGCTATAGTAGCTGTGGTTCCAGTTGTAGTCGGTACCATCCGGATTTTTATAGTCTTTCAGTCGGGATACATCTACCTGGCGGCCAAACCAGATGAACTGGAGGGTAACGCTGTTGCCTCTTCTACCATCTACACCGGGCAGGTTATCGGCGCTGGTGCGGATATAGTTGGCATAGGTGCTGAGGGTGAGTTTGGGTGTAATACGGAAGGTATTGCTGGCCGTGAAGGTGTTGCGGGTGATGCCGGTATTAGGCAGAATGCCGGCCTGTTTGGTATTATTATAGGAAAAGCGGTAATCGATTTTATCGGTACTGCCGCCTACAGCCAGGCCGTTGTTCAGCGTATAGCCGGTCACGTAAAAGTCCTTTACGTTGTTGGGATGTGCTACAAAGGGCACTGCTTCTCCGTTGGAGAAAAACTGCGGGATGAGGCGACCATCCATTTTAGGGCCCCAGCTTTCATCTGTGCCGTCGTTGAGGCCACCGCCTTTACCATCTTTATAGGAAAATTGTCCACCGGCACCCTGACCATAAACGTTCTGGAAGTCGGGTAATATCAGTACACGTTCGAAGGTAGCGTTGGAGTTGACAGTCACGCCCAGTCCGCCTTTGGTGTCTTTACCGGTTTTAGTTTTGATGAGAATCACGCCGCTGGAGGCGCGGGAGCCATAGAGGGCGGCAGCGTTGGGGCCTTTGAGTACGCTGATGGACGCGATATCATCCGGATTAACGTCAGATATGGCGTTGGCGAAATCGCGGCCGGTGCCGATGCCCAGCTGGCTGTTGTCTACGGGGATACCGTCGAGGATGAACAGGGGCTGGTTGTTGCCGGCGATAGAGGTTTCACCGCGGATAACGATACGGGAAGAGCCGAGGTTACCCTGGCTGTTGGTCACCTGCACGCCTGCAATTTTTCCGGACAAAGCGTTGACCAGGTTGGTTTCCCGGGCTTCGGCGATATCTTTTGATTTCAGCTCCTGCACGGCGTAACCAATTGATTTTTTCTCGCGGGAGATGCCGAGTGCCGTCACCACTACTTCCTGTAGTTTGCTGTCGGTATTTTCCAGTGCTATGTTGATAACATGACTGTTGTTGATGGCGATCACGGTTGTTTGAAAACCGATGGAAGAGATTTGCAGGGTGTCAGTGGTATTGGCGCTGATGGTGTATTTACCGTCTGCATCCGCCTGTGTTCCACGGCCTGAACCTTTTACTCTGATAACAGCGCCGGGTATACGCTGAGCATCGCTGCGGGAGGTCACTACACCGCTTACCCGGATTTCCTGGGCAATACCTTGCTGCAGCCACAATAATGCGGGCAGCAGGCATAGAAGCCTTTGTAAGTACTTCATTCCTGAATATTGATTTAAAGCTGTTGTGGTCGTTGGCGGATAATTATGGATCTTCCGTTTACTACCGATTTGGTTTTGGTCTTTTCAGTTGGTGTATGATCGCAGATATCTACCGCAAAAATAGTTCACAATTATTAATCCACAAAATTTATAGACTAACAGAACTAAGATAAATGCTGATGTTTTATGATTCTCCTGATGAGCGGAGATGAAAGTGGGGATAAGAGCGAAGACCAGGCAGATAAAGAAAGATGAAATGGAGCGGGATGGTGCCAGGGCTCAACAAGATGTTGATGGTAATTTTTACCGGCTCCTGAAAAACGGAAGCCCCGCCGCAAACAGCAACGGGGCTTCCAGCATTGGGTTGCAGGCACCTTTAAAAATCATCCTTAAGCAAAAACAAATATGCATTTCGCATATCAGGAGAATCATAAAACATCAACACTCATCACAGTTACGGTTACTTACCGATAAGTTTTTGCAGCTCCGACTTGCAGGCATCAATATTTTCGGCAATGAGTTTATCATCGCAGACAGTGCCTTTGTATTTGATGGTAATTTTGTTTTTCCGGAGTACGATCTGGTAGTATTCCGGCGCATCGGGAGAGTTTTCCCAGGTGGTGATACCTTTTTCATCGATACCGCCGGCGACTTTGTCTTCAATAAGATCATGTACTTTTTTTCGCAGGCCGTCAGGGAATTCGAAGGCGGTTTCATGTTTGACCAGGCAACTGGTGTCTGCTACAGGTTGGTAATGGATTTTCGCGGAAGCGTACTGAGGACCGGCAGCGAGCAGTAGTAGCACGATGGATGCCAGCAACAGTAAAGGAAATTTGTTGGTGTTTTTCATGGCAAGAGAAATTAATATAACGATGGAAAAGAGGTAATAACAAGTCCGTAATAATTCAGGTCTCAGATTTTGGTATGTTGGCCGATTTAACTCATTATTAAAATACTCGATTTAAGGCAGATCACAAAATAAAGTATTGGGTAGCCTTATAAAAGACCGGCGGCCTGCTCACTGGTAGCAGGCCGCCGGGCATCGGATAACGGGCAGGGATATACTATAACCGTTACAGGTATTTTTTCATTACGTTAAACAGTACTTTGTTTTCGGCATCCGGCGAAGGGCTGATGGTATCCTGCGGCATAAAATGCCGTTTGAAGGCTTTCATGGCGGCAGTGGTATCTTTCAGGTCGTAGCCGATGATACGGAGGGCCTGCCATTTATCAAAAGAGGCCGGCAATGTGGTGTTGGTGGTATCACCGTACCAGAGGCCAAAGCCTTTGTCTGCCAGCTGTTTCCAGGGGAAATAAGCGCTGGGATCATTTTTCCTGGTGGGTGCAATATCTCCGTGTCCGATAAAATTGGCTGCGGGGATACCGTGGCGATGCTGCAGCGTATCCAGCAGTATGAGCAGGCTGTTGATCTGTGCGGGCTGAAAAGGTTCTGCCCCGTTGTTGTCCAGTTCGATACCGATAGAATTGGAATTGATATCAGTGATCCCGCCCCATTTGGAAAGTCCGCCATGCCAGGCACGGAGGTAATCGTTCAGCATATGATGAATGGTCCCGTCGCGGCATACTACGTAGTGGGCACTTACCTGTGTTCTTTCCAGGGTAAATGTTTTGAGGGTTTGTTCACAGGAATTCTGCGCAGTATGATGGATGATCACCATATTCGGTTTTCTCATGTTGAAGTTGATGGTGCCAGCCCACCAGGCAGGTCTGATACCATTATCACCGGGCAGGGTACCAGGCTCCTCCCGTACTGTACGGGCGTATCCTTTAGCTTTTTGTTTGTAGATTTTATTGGTTTGTGCATACGGCGAGCGGGCGCAGTAAGTATACAAACAAAGAATAGCGGCCAGACAGCCCCATCGTGTCAGGTGTTGGATAGTATTCATCAGCATCAGTTAAAGTTTACAAAACATACACGGATAAAGATAATAAAACATAGTAATCCCTTGTTTGTTAAAGCCTTACCCCGCATGTTTTGTAAAAGCAGCTACCTGAGCTTATGGTTCCGGTGCTGTGGGCATCCCTTGTTTCTCCAGCAGCTCCCTTATAATGGCTCTTCTTTTTTCCAGCATCAGTTTGGTCAGTTCCCGGGTAGCCTGTAATACGGGCGTGCCGGCGGTATGTGGCGAACCAGCCCTGAAAGGCGGAGCCGGATTATATTCCAGCTGCAGCTGTACGATCCGCGCCAGTTCCTCCCCTCCTATCATGGCGGTAAGTGTAAGTCCGAAATCGATGCCGGCAGTAACGCCGCCACCGGTGATACGGTTACGGTCTTTCACTACTCTCTCCTCCACTACTTCCACACCCAGCATCCTTAAAAGGTCCAGCGAACGCCAGTGTGTAGTGGCTTTGTAACCCTGCAGCAGTCCTGCTGCCGCCAGTACCAGTGCGCCGGTGCAAACGCTGGTAATATATTTCGCTCCCAATGCCTGCCGGCGCAGGAAATCCAGCACGGTCCGGTTGGTCAATAGCTGATTAATACCTTTGCCTCCCGGCACAAAAAGAATATCCAGCTGCGGGCTGTCGGCCAGCGCTACCGTGGGTTGTACCATTAAACCACCTTCCACTTTGAAGGGTGCCGTTGTTTCTCCCAGCAGTACCACTTCAAAACAGGGTGCTTTCACAAACACATCATAAGGGCCGGTGAAATCCAGGATGGTCATGTCCGGGAAAAGGAGCATACCGATTTTCAGCTTTAGCATATTATGGGGACGTTTGATGCTTTACAATTATACGGGATCTGCCTGCACAGCCATTAGCGGTACTGGTCATATTTATTAACAGACAGCACCTGTTGCAGCTGCAGTATTTCCGCTGGCGTCAGTGGCGGAGCAGTAACTGCTTTAAGCGCGTCTGTCACCTGTTCGGGCGTGCGCATCCCTACCACAGCGGATGTTACGGGCGATTGCTGCAGCACATACCGCAGCGCTGTTGCCGCCGGACCTCTATCGGGGGTGGCTATACGCTGAATGGCTTCCGCTACCCGGGCCACCGCTGCCGCATCGTAGTTCAGATAGGCTTCCGGCGTTTTGCCAACGAGCAGTCCTTTGGCTACTGCGCCTCTTACCAGCACGCCGATACCTTGCTGTTCCAGCAGCGGAAAACAGCTCTCTTCCGGCCTGCGGTCCAGCAGACTGTATTGCATCATCACACTCACGATATGGGAACGGTCTGCAAAAGTGCGTACCACATTGGGCCTTATGGAAGAGATACCATAATACCGGATTTTGCCCTGCTGCTGCAGGGTTTCAAAAGCCGAAATGGTTTCATCTGTCGGGTCTTCGATGGTGCCGCCATGCAGCTGATAGAGATCAATGTAGTCCGTATTGAGCCGTCGCAGGCTCTCTTCTACGGCGGCCAGGATATATTCCCGGCGTGGATTCCAGTCCCATCCGCTACCGTCTGCTCTCCACTGGTTGCCTACCTTGCTGGCGATGATGACCTCATTTCTTTTGCCTTGCAGCGCTTTTCCCAGCGTGGTTTCATTCCGGCCATGGTCATACAGGTCGGCTGTATCAAAAAAATTGATGCCGCCAGCTATGGCCTGATGTACCAGGCGGGCATTGTCTTCGTCGTTGCTACCCAGGGACATACAGCCATAGGCTATTTCGCTAATATGGAGATCTGATGGGCCTAACTGATGATATTGCATAAGAAACGGGTTTAAATTTCCGGAGAAACAAACGATGAACGAAGGTATAAAAGCGGGGCAGTTTAAACAAGCGTCCCCTGCTTAACCCATTAGTCATCATTAACTGATAACTAATGAACAGGCCGCCTGGAAAAGCAGCCTGGATGATATTGATCTTACCATTCTCAATCCGTCCTTAATTATTAACTTCTTTAAAGGGGACCGCCTGGAAAGACGGTCCCATCCATAATCCACCGTTTCGCTTATGAATAGCACATTTGATATATGATGAAGATTGCCGGGGCAATCTGAATTGTCTGGCAGGGGACTGTCTGAAAAGACGGTCCCTGTAGCTGAATCAATCGTACTGCGAACAAATCAGCGGAAAGCGGTTGCTCACAGGGTTCATATGGCACTTTACATTTCTTTTCTACTGCCATGCAGGCCGGGAAACCGGACCATCTTGAAAGATGGTCCTTTTCCTATCCTTCTATACATGGCATTCCAACACGTTTATAGCGCAAGTCCGCAGCAGGCAGGGATGGCTGCTTTCCGAAGGGGGACTACCTGGAAAGGCAGCCCCATCAGCATTCATCTTATATTACCTGCATTTGGACTCAGAACATTTCTTTAGAGAGGACCGTCTAAAAAAACAGTCCCTTTTCATCCACCTATTCCCATAAAACTTGCTGCCGAATTAATCAGTAAGGGGGTAATGGCTGGTCATCATTTTTTCTGTTGCCGGCTAATTGAGCCAGACAAAAGAAAAAATGGTGCAATGATATTTACCAAGGAAAGTGCATGTCCTCGCATGCGTATTAAACAGAAAAGCGTGCATATTGGTCTTAGTTTTGGGCATCTTCAAACAATGACATTTAAGGCATCTCAACAATAAAAAACAACAGGGGCAGTTATTTCTGCCAGAAGTACAGTATGAGGTTAACAACGGGTGATAACATCGGGTGATTTTTCCGTACATGCTTCCGGGTTACCAAAAAAGTTTACCGGGTGACTGCGGGTAACAGTATTAAATGTTACAATGCAAAGATAAAACGCCAACCGTACAAACAGACAGTCATCGGGGTCATAGTATGAATGAACAAGACTGAACATACCGGAAATCGCTGAATAGACTGAACTACTCCAGCGGCTTTCACAAACCTAAAACATTTGTTGGCACGTTTTTCTGTGTATATTAACTGTATAAATCCCCATTCTATGCAACAACATATAACAGGTGCATTTCTGGGTATCGCCATAGGCGACGCATTGGGTGTTCCGGTTGAATTTAAGACCAGGGGCTACCTCAGAGAAAAACCTATACTTGACTTTATCGGTTACGGATGCTGGAACCAGCCTCCGGGAACATTTTCAGATGATACCTCCCTTACTTTTTGTACAGCGGAAAGTCTCACCCACGGATATAATCTCACCCTGATGGCCACTACCTTCCTGAAATGGTACCGGGATGGATACTGGGGCGCACATGAACAGGTCTTTGATATTGGTCATACCACCCGCCGTGCTTTACAACGAATTGGCACAGGTACTTCTCCTTTGTTTTCCGGTGGTTTTGAAGAATTTGAAAACGGCAACGGCTCCCTGATGCGTATGATGCCGCTGGCGCTCTACCTCGCGAAAGAAGATAATATACGCCAACGTTATCATGTTGTTAAAGAAGTTTCCGGCATTACCCATATGCATTTCCGGTCTGTAATGGCCTGTTTTATTTATGTGGAATTTATCCGTAATCTTTTAACCGTAAAGGATTTACAGGAGGCTTACCAGATTACGCAGGCAATCGTGAATGATTTTATTATAGCCAATCAGTTCAACCCTGTTGAGGTGAAAATTTTTGACCGCATTCTGCAGGATAATATCACCAATCTGAAAGAAGATGATATTCTGAGCTCCGGTTATGTGGTATACACCCTTGAAAGCGCGCTCTGGTGTCTGCTGAATACCGATAATTACCAGGATTGTGTGCTGAAGGCAGTCAACCTGGGCGGAGATACAGACACTGTCGGAGCAGTGGCTGGCGCCGTTGCCGGCCTGCATTACGGGATGGGCAACATTCCGCCGCACTGGATAGTAGGTATTGCCAAATCCGATAAAATCATCGAATTGTCACAACAGTTCTCAGATGCATTGAGCACGCCTTCTGCATAAATACCGCTTCATCCTTAAACTATTTGACACCGATCCAGTCTAACAATTATAACCCGTAAGACGATGAAAAACAGATTTTATATGCTGTTTGTGTTGATTGGGCTGTTATGCACAACTACAGCAACCGGCGCCTTTGCCCAAAGACACGGTGGTGGAGGCGGACACATGGGAGGCGGCCATATGATGGGAGGTGGCCACATGATGTCTGCACCTCATTTTTCAGCTCCCCGTGGCAATTTCTCTTCGCCCAGAGCCATTGCTCCTGTAAACAGAGGATTTTATCATGGCTATCGCGGCCCGGTATACCATGGTGGCGTTTATTATAGCCACGGATGGTATGGACCTGGTTACCGCAGATTCTATCGGTATCGTCCTTATTACTTCCCTCCGATAGGCTTCTATGTTTCTACCCTGCCTTACGGTTACTTCGCACTCGGTACCGGGTTCGGACCTATTTACTACTATAATGGTATCTATTACGAATCTGAAAACAACGACAACGGTTACCGCGTAGTAGACCCTCCTATGGGCGCTGCCGTTCCGGATCTGCCGGATGGCGCTTCTGAAGTACAGGTGAACGGTAACAGCTACTACGAACTGAATGGCACCTTCTATCAGGAAATCATGACTGAAAACGGACGACGCTTTAAAGTAGTAGGTAAGGATGGTAAAATCGGGGATACCGTAGTAGATCCACAGACCAACGGCAACAATAATGATAGTGGTAACATTAACAACGATAACAACAGCAACAGCAACAACAACAGTACCGCTCCGCTCCCAGGCAATATTATAAAAGACCTGCCACAGGGCAGCCGCTCCGTACAGATCAACGGACAACAGTACTTCCTGTCACCCGACGGTATGTACTATCAACAGGTTAACACCAATAATGGCACAGGATACCAACTTGTAGGAAAGATGGATGCCGGCCAGTAATTCAGGAACATTATTTACGAAGCACATAACAAACAAAAGGCTGTCTCTTAAAAGAGATAGCCTTTTGTTTGTTATGTCGGCTTTTACCAGCTGCTGCTGGCACCACCGCCACCGGAAGAACCTCCGCCCCAGCTGGAAGAAGAAGATGATGATGAGGAAGACGAGGAGGAGGAAGACGAGGAGGACTCACGGATACGCGGTATCTCAAAAGTATAATCATGTATATAGGTGCAAGCAGCACAGGCATAGGTTTTGACACCCCATCCTGCCGACCTGGTGGTAGCCCGTTTTTTAGTGATCACATGGGTACACTCCAGGGTTTTATGAGTGCAGGCCGGACACTCGGCCATTTTTGTTCTCACACTGGTATAGTCGAGCACCAGTCGGTAATCGCAGGTATCACATTTCCATACGTCGTAATCCACAGAAGAAAGGTTTTCTTCTATCACCTGTGCCTTATCCAGATAAGGGTCTTCATCTGTTTCACTGAGCTTGTGCAAGGTGGTACGGCAGTGCGGACATTCATACGGATCATTGCGCATCTGGTCTAACCGGCGTTTGCGCCAGTACAGATACAACCAGAGAAAAGGCAATGGGAAAATATAACGGGCTATCCGCAGTTTATCCATCGCACGGGTCCAATCCTGCCAGCGGCCATGCCGGTCTTTTCCACGCAAAACCACGGAAGCCCTCAGCTCCATCAGCAACACCGACAGGTGTAAAAACACCGTCCAAACCACATAATATATCAGCATGATCTGCCCGAGGTTCAGGGACCAGTGTCTTTTATAATACAGATATCCCAGCACAAAAAACGCTGTAATATGGATCAGTAATAATCCCAGCCAGCGGGGCCGGAGAAAGGCGTTCGGCAGCTCATTCATTGCTATGGGCATGGGCTCGCCTTTCTTCTGCCCTGGCTTTTTCCCAAAAAATACGGACATCATTGCTGCCGATACCAGCAACCAAAAGAAGACTCCAAAAACCATCCAGCCGGTAGGTTCGGGCAGTTGAAAACCTCCTGATGGGACCTCGGCCGCCGGCGGTATGGCTGCCAGTGACTGTACCATTTCCACCGGTTCCGATGTATCCGCTTCGTTCGATGTGGTCACCGGTTTGCTGTCTGAAACAGCCATCAACGAACTATCTTCCGGTGATGCCGGCAGCTCGTATGTTTCACTATAAGCGTAGTTGCCTTTATACAACAGGGAGGAGATGGATTTAAGTCCTTCCTGAAAAGCCTGATCATAATCACCTTTCTTGATATAAGGGATCATATAGTCCTGCTGAATACGGAAGCAGAGCACATCGGGCATATCCGCTTCCAGGCCAAAGCCTGTTTCAAATACAAGTCTGTGGGCATCTTCTACCAGCAATACCAGCAGGCCATTGTTGGTGCCGGCATTCCCTATTTTCCAGTAGTTGAACAGTTTATGCGCAAAGTCACGTGGTTCGTTATCACCAATAGAACGCAGCAGCACCATGGCAACCTGTGCTTTTCCGCCCGCATCCAGCGAGGCCAGCTGGCTATTGAGGTTGTCTGTCATCTGGCTGGAAAGGAGATGATCGGGGTTACTGATATATCCACCACCATTTTTTTTGGGGTCCGGCACATCAGCTACAGTATACTTTGTTTTTTTACTGGTACAGGACAGCAGCAGGGAAATAAAAAACAGGAACAGGACATTTCGCATTATAAGGATGATTCTGACAACAGTTAATAAAAAGCGGGCCACTGTGCCCGGATGGATTTAAAAATACTATATTTTAGTATCTGTACGTTTTAGATATTCCGGCTGTTACCACAGTATTTTCAATGGTAATGGCAAATATTACATAATTTAGTGATTCTCAAAGTAGTCACCTTTTTTCACTATTACTATCATTCAATACCGCGCACATGAAAAGGTTTTTTGTATTGATTGCCCTGATCCTACCGTTAGCTTTAAGCGCGCAGACGAAGCTTTCAGAGGCCCTTGCAGATGATTTCTCCACGAGGGTGGCACATCATTACCAGCTAAAAAATGATTCCATCTCCGGGTATATTGCCGAGCAGCTAACCCGTAGCGGTGCCGGAGGGCTGGATATCGACTCCACCATGTTTAACCTGAAAAACGACCCTACCGCCCTGGACGCAGCCCTGAAATATCTGTACCAGTACAGCGACTGTAACCGGCAACGGTTTATCAGCAATCTGCGCAGTATGAATGTGCAGGGCAACAACGTTTTTCCACTGGCCACCTATACGGCCAACAAGTATAAAAACGATACCAAAGCGCTGTTAGAGGATAAAAGCGATTTTCTGAAGACCTATACCGGCCCTGTGACTGGTAAAACGCCGCCGGTAGCTGTTTCCGCAGCTCCTGTGGCCAGCAGCACTTCAGCAGTAGCCTCAGAGACAGCCGCTGCCGGTAGCACCACAACCGCCACAGAGACCAACACCGCCACTCCCACAGCAGCTGTAACACCTACTGTAACGGATACACGCAACTGGGAAGTAAGGCCACTATTCCAGATCCGCAACCCGGAACAGCTGGTTGAAATGTACGGCAAGGATAATATTACCAAACGGGATGCCTCCGACCTCGCCGGCAACAAAGAAGGAGAAGCCTATGTGATCTATCCCGACAGCGACGATGAACTGGAAATACAGTTCGACGGGGAAAACGGTAACATCCTCACTTTCTCCCACTTCCCCTCCAAATGGAAATCGCCCTATGGCATCAAAGCCGGCGACCCGCTGGACAAACTGTCCAAAGTAAACGGCCGTCCCTTTAAAATCAATGGTTTTGAATGGACCAATGGAGGCCTGGTAAGCGACTGGCAAGGTGGTGCCCTGCAAGGCAAAGGCGTGACCATCCTGCTCAAAGCCAACAATACCGGCGATCCCAAACAATACGACCAGGTGACCGGCGACAAAACCCTGCGCTCTGACCTCCCCGTATTAAAAAAACTGGATGTCATTATCCAGTCGGTAGCCTTCAAAAGCAACTAACATCTACTTCTTCATACACACAAAGACCCGGGCAGTATCCAAACTTTGCCCGGGTCTTTGTGCTTTTATCCGCCGGTATTTTTTTCTATCTTGTTTGAATGAAAAACACGATTCTTCTTCTTTTCTTTGCCATCATGGGAATTTCCACGAGCATTCAAGCACAGACAAAAAAATATCCGTCACTCAACCACATCGCTATCTATGTAGTCAACCTGGAAAGCAGTACCACCTTTTACCGTGATGTAATAGGGCTGGAAGTGATGGATGAACCTTTTAAAGACGGGCGCCACAGCTGGTTTAGAGTAGGTGAACACAGCCAGCTGCATATCATTTCAGGAGCTGCCAAAGCAACAGAGCATCCCAAAGACACCCACCTCTGCTTCAGCCTGCCTTCCATGAAAGCGTTTATTGCCGTACTGGAGAAAAATCATATTACGTATGAAGACTGGCCCGGCAGACCCAATACCATCAATAAAAGGGTAGATGGCGTACAACAGATTTATTTCCGGGATCCCGATGGTTACTGGATTGAAATCAATGACGATAAATACTAGTTATTTCAGCTCTTTTTCGAGCGCGGCCGCTTTACCCGCTATAGCCGCGTCTGCAGGTATTTTGCGCAGCCATGCCAGGGCATCTTTTTTGTCCTGCTGCTGCGCATAATACAATGCGGTATAAAAAGCAGCATCATATTTAAAGAGTGATGCACCCCGGAATACCTGATCCAGATCGTTCAGCCCGTCAGGAATGGCGCCGGAACGCAGCCGGGCAATACCGCGGTAAAACAAAGCGGTAGCACTGCTACTGTCTGCCCGCAGGTACTGGTCGAGGATAGGAACGGCTTTATCGTAAGCCTGCTCATTAAAAAAAAGCGCGGCCGACTGCAACAGGGAATCCTGATTGCTACCCCGTTCCACAGACACCTGCATATCGATATGGCCATAGGTGCCCATATAATCTGTTTTTCCCGTATGCCGCAATAACAGTATCACCATCACAATGGCAGCCGCTCCCGCCGCTGCCGCCACCAGTCGTCTGATAGCAATGACCTTTCCGGAAGGACCGAAAAACTCCTGCCGGCGCCGTTTCAGCTCCCTGCGCAGCTCAGCAGCATGGACATCTTCCGGCAGCCGCTGTGATAATGTTTCCTTCAGCAGCTGATAAGTAGACACCGCCGCAGATAACTCAGAATCTTCTGCCATAGCAGCCACAAAACGCCGCCGCTCTTCCGGCAGCATATCATCTTCTACAAAACGGATAACATCTTCGTTACTATAAGCCCCCATAAACCTGTGATTAGTGTGATTTTACTGATTCTTCTGATGAGAGAAGACCGATACGAACCTGTAAGAAGACCGATGCGGACTGTGCGTGAAGGTCCTTGCGGATTCAGCATTACAGCCTGGTTTGTTGTTTCTGTACATATGATAACAACGTTGCCATACATTCGGATTTCTTTTTTCGCAAATAACCATAAGTTACGCCCATGGCCTGTGCTATCTGTTCCTGTGCTTCTCCGGCCAGGTAACGCCCGAGTATTTCCCGGCATTTTTCCCCTAACCTGGCAAACTGTTCCAGGAACATTCCGGCCTGCGCTTCCTCCTGCACCACCTTTTCCGCCGCGGCAAAAACATCTTCTCCTACATCATATAAATCGTCGAGCTTTTTTGTTACCGGCTGACGGCCTCTTTTTTTCAGCTCATTAAGCCACTTCCGTTTACAGATCAACAGGAAAAATGGTTCAAAAGGGCAGGTTAGCCGCAGCTCCTTATGCCGGGCCTGATGGTACAGATCCATAATAGCCTCCTGAAAAATATCGGCCGCATCTTCATCCGACCCCTGGTGCTGTGTAATAAATCGCCTGATTTTTCCGGCAAAACGCTCATAGATTTCCTGTACCAGCCTGGTGTCGTTGCTGAGCAGACCATCAAGATACCGCTGATCGGGGTGAGTAGTCATCAGAGATGGATTTGCATTTGGTTGACAAGTATACTGCACCTAAAGTACATCATTCCAAAAATATTTTTTTCAAACAGGGGTAACAAAAGTAAAAAACGGTTGATCTACCTGTAAACAAGCAAAAATTCATCATCAAAAACAGATAATATGAAAACGCTCTTTCTACGCCCTGTCCTTGGTTTACTGGCTGCCACCCTTGTTGTATCTTCCTGCAAAAGAAACAACACCGAGTTACCCGATCTCCAGAAAGGAGTTGACGGGAAAATGCTCTCCGACCTGCTGCAGAGCCGCGCCCCCCAGTTCGAAACATTCTCCGTGGACGCTGCCGCCGGTGGAGTATTAACCACCGCCAAAGGAACAAAATTCACTATACCAGCTAATATATTCACTACAGCCGGCGGGGCACCTGTTACCGGCGCTGTTTCTATCACCATCCGGGAAATCAGGGACGCAAGCAGTATGATACTGGCCGATAAGCCCACCACCACCAGTGATGGCCGTATCCTGATATCATACGGAGAGTTTTTTGTTCAGGCAAAACAAAACAATCAGAACCTGGTGATACAACGCGGCAACAATGATGGCATCAGAGCACAGGTGCCCGCCAAGCCGGCCAACGGCCAGCGTGAAGTGCCTATGTGGACCGGCGACACGACTGTCACCTATTCACTCAATGGATACAGCTATATTAACCAACCGATCACTGTCACCTCCCAGGTATCTGTCAACAAAGGCATCCTGTGGAACCAGAACGCCAGCAGCTATGCATTGTTCAACTCCACCAACGGCACTATGGATTTCCGGCTCGACAGTCTGATCAGATGGATCAACTGTGATGCACTTTATTCCAACCCTAACCCCAAAACAACTGTGATGGCCTATTTCACCAATCACTTCAACTCCGAAACCGGCAGCATGTACAGCGGAGAACAGCCCAGCATGTTGTTTTTCAAGCCCCGCAATCAGAACACATTGATCAAGTTCTATAACGTTATTCTCACCCCTCCTGCTGGCAAAGAAGGCTTCCATAGCTATCAAAACTCCATCCCCATCGGGCAGGAAGGCACTTTTCTCGCTATCAGCGCTGTCAACGGACAATTCTATGCGGAACAGAAAGATGTCACCATTGCTGCACCGGATAGCGGCAACAACTACACCACTGTGAGCTTCAACCTGCAACCGGTAGACGCCAACGCCTTACTGGCATTGATCAACAGCATGAATACAAAGTAGCAGGCCTCTTATCCGTTTACATGTACTCCAGGCGCAATAAGTCAATCTACCGGTTGACTTATTGCCTTTTTTGCTGATATTTATAGCACAGTTGATAATCCCCTTACTTTATGCAAAAGACCTTCGTCGCTGTCACATTTTTTTTCCTATGGCATCTTATCTGCCCGGCACAGTCGCGGCAACAGCCGTTGCCACCGCCTTTCCCGCAAGATACCATACCGGCGGAGATCAGCGTACAAGGCAGCGATGACAGCCTGGTGCTTGCACCCGCGCTGCGTCCCCTGCGACAGATAGCCGGCGCGCCCGGCGCCTTCTACACCTACTTCTGGGAGATGGGCGACGGTACCTTCAGCTTCAGCAAAAATCCAGTATTACAATATGCTGATACCGGCACCTATCAGGTAAGGCTATACGCTACCAACAACTACGACGATGGTAAAGCTCCTCCTACCCGGCCCAGACCTATCAAAATCAAAAAGCCGGTAAAAAACAGTAACTGGGCCTCCCACTTTTTCCGTGGTGGAGGTAACATAGAAATGAAGACCAACCGCAATCCCAGGCCCGGCGAGCATTTCATGACCCTGATCGGTTACCGCAACCTGTCTGGCGATGTGGGCAGCGGCTCGCTGGTGCTCTTTTACAATGAAAAACAATTCGGACGCGATGGTTTTCAGCTCGCCGAAAAAAGAAGTTACCATGGAGAAGACAGCAGCTCCATGCAGTCGCTGATGGCCCGGCTGTACCTCGCAGACAACCACCCCGAAACAGCCATCGCCAAAGGCCCCGCAGCTAATATCACTACCGGCAGCGAAGCCGCCCGCAGCATGGTACAGTCCATGCTGAGCACCTACAGCGGACATACCGTTTTACACTACAGTAATGCCAACACCAGCCAGGAACATTTTCTTTTCGCAGAGATGTACACCCTGCCGGAGATGATACAGGACACCAACGCCACCGTAACCATGACTGCCATGCTGATACCAGACAATCCTGCCTTGCTGCCGGAGACGTATCAGCTGGAAATGGCCGTAGTAGCCTCCCACGACCCTAACCGCTTTCAATTGAAACGACACCGTATCAATTACCGTTTTATGGGTAAGAAAAAAGAGCTGACCTATAAAATCCAGTTCCAGAATACCGGTAAAGGTCCTGCTAAAAAAGTGGCCATCGGTATCGCCGTTCCCCGCCAGTTGAATACAGAAACAGTGAAACTACTGGAAGTAAGCCCGGCCTGTATACACTGTGATTCCGCCTATGCGCAACAGAGCTGTATCGACACTATCCGTACCCGTGACAGCCTTTACTTTGTGTTCCGTAACATCTACCTCCCGGGTCTGCAGCAGGAAGGCGTTACAGACGAAGACTCCACCAAAGGGTATGTACGATATGCGCTGATGTTTAAAAAGAAGCCCCGCAAAATTCCTTTCAGCAGCAGCGCCGCCATCATCTTCGATAAGAACGAACCCATTTACACCAACAGGGCCACCGCCCGTTTTATCAAAGGCATCTCCCCGGCTATCATTGCCGGTTACAATTTTTCACCAGGCAACAGGGACCGTACCTTACAAGGTCCTATACAACTGGGCGTAGCCCTGGCACCCTTTGCACCCGACCGGCCCTATTTTCAGGGAGAAGCCTATGCAGTACTCCTCGAAAAAGAAACCATCGACGAAGTGCTGACCCGCGATAAAAGGGATACCGTGATAGGCAGGCAGCCTTATCTGATTGCCGGCCGTGGCAGGCAGGCGACCATCAGCCGCAATTCCCTGCAGCTGGTTCCGTTGCATTTCCGGTATAATATCAACCGCTGGCTGGCCATCGGTGCAGGAGCCATGGCACAGGTTTATATCTCCTCTCAAACCACCACCCAGTCCAATGTCTACCTGACCGATCCGCAACAAACACAGGTTATCATCAGAACTGTCAATACGCAGGAACGGGAACCTGTACAGTGGCTGGGCAGCTTTAACGCCGCTCCTTTTGCCGATATACAACTGGGCAGGGTAAAAACCGGTCCAGCACTGGGTTTGCGTTATCTGCGGCAACTCAGCGGAGATACGCCCAATCGTTTATTCGTATATGCAACCTATAAACTGTAATAAATCATAACTTCAGCCCCTGATGGCTGAAGTTGGCATATATATCCCCCTGTTGAGAAGATGGTTGCTGCTGATAGCAATCCCTCTCCTATGTTCCGCTTTTCAGGCGGCTCCTCCCGACAGCCTGTCCCTTTTACTACGCCAGTACCGCAGCAACAACCAGCTGGCACCCTGGATCTACGCACAACTGCAATGGCAGGCATCTCCTTCCCGTAAAGCAGCCCTGTTGCAACAGGTACCGGCCAACGCATGGCGCGCACCACAAACCGACGAAGAGCAACAGGCATGGCTGGACCTGCTCATCAACCAGGGTTATATGCTGCTATTGAGTGGAGATATTGTATCATCTACCGACGCTTATCAACAGGCATTTGAATGGGCCGGGAAACATCCTGCCATTGCCGATGAAAGTCTGGTGCTCGAATATATCCTCAAACCGCTGGGCAACAACTACACCCGCCTCGGCGATTATGAACAGGCCCTTTTTATTCACCAGAAAGCGCTGGCTCTGGCCACCAGCCTTCAGGACAAAACCGCGCTGGCAGGCACTTACAGCAATCTCGCCAACACCAGCGCCAGTATGGGCAATCTGCAACAGTCGCTCCGCTATTGTCAGGAAGGATTTAAAACCGCCAGCCCTAACAGCGCCCTCTATGGGCTGCTGCTCTCAGAAGAAGCCGATGCCCTCTCCCGCCTGCATCAGGATAATGCCGCCAGACGCAGCATACAGGAAAGCATCCGTATCCTGCAACAACAACCCGCTACCAATAAAGAAGCTGTACACTGGCTGTTTATGGCTTACCAGCAGGCAGGAGATATTTACCTCTCTACTCCCGTCACCGCAGAAACCTATTACCGTAAAGCACTCCTGTATGCCCGGCAGCAACATCTTGTCCGGAAAAGAGAGCAGGCCAAACTATACCTGCGGCTGGGACAACTTTATATTCAGCAGCGGCAACCCGTTACCGCCCTGGCCTGGCTGGACAGCTGCGCCACTATCCTTTTGCCCGGAAAAACACCCTCCCGGTTACAGTCAGCAGACATGTATGGTGAATACACCCTGCTGGACATGCTGTTTGCCCGCGCCACCGCCTATGTACAGCAGCAACAGCCACAGGCTGCCATGCAGGCCTTCCACCTGTGTTTTGCGGTAGAAAACAGGCTACGGAACGAATATGTATCAGCAGCCTCCAAAGAGATGGCGATTTCAGACAGCCGTTCCCGTTACGAGGCAGCTATCGATGCTGCCTGGCATTACTGGCAGCAAACCAAAGCGCAACCGTATCAGCAGTATATCCTGGAGTTTATGGAAGGCAGCAAATCGCAGCTGCTGTGGGAAGAGATGCAGGGACAGAGTATCCTGCGGAATGATAGTACCGGCAAACGTATACGCCGCCTGGAACAGGCGCTGGTGTTTTACCGTAAAGAGGCATTGCAGGATGGCGGTGCCGACAGCCTGTTACAGACACAACAACAACGGATAAGCTGGGAGCTGGCCACCCTGAAAAAGAAAATGCCTGCACCTGTCAGTGATACCTTGCCACTGCCGGCCATGTTAAAACTATTGCCTTCTCAACAGGTGGTGCGCAGCTACTTTGCCGGTACCAATGCCCTCTATACCATAGAGCTGGATGCCCATGGCATCCGCTTTACAGACCGGCAATCGGTATCTGCACAGTGGTATGACAGCCTCCTGTATTTCCGGCAACACTTTTTTGACAACGGCCCACAGGCCATGATCAACGCCCCCCGTGACTGGTACAACAGTGCCTACCGTATCTATCATCAGCTGTTCAGTCAACATCCGCTACCCCGTAACACTACCTGTATCCTCATGCCCGACGGGATACTGGGTCTGCTTCCCATAGAGGCACTGGTGACCAAAGCAGAATATCCCGCCGCTGTCAGCAAGTGGCCTTTCCTGGTAAAGGAAGCCACTATCGCCTACGCCTACTCGTTGCGTACCTGGCAGGCACAACACCACACCCAGGCCAACAACAGCGGATTCAGTGGTTTCTTCATCGTACAGCAGCCCAACGGGCTGCCCGACCTTAAAGGCGTGGGAGAAGAGAAAGAACGGATTGCACCGGCGATCAACAACGGCACCTGGTATCTCAACGAACAGGCTACCGTGGCCGATTTCCGGCGTGCGCTGTCGCTCTCGGCCGTCGTACATATCAGTACCCATGCCTTTACCCGGCAACATAATATCCCTGCTCCGCATATCGCCCTGTATGATGCGCCCTTTTACCTCTTTGAGCTTAACGGTCTGGAGCGCCGCCCGGCCATGGTTGTACTGAGTGCCTGTGGCACCGGCGATGGCAGCCTGGTGACAGGTGAAGGTATCCGCAGTATGGCACATGCCTTTATCGCTGCCGGCACACCTGCCGTAGTGGCCGCCTCATGGAATGTACAGGATGCCACCACTCCCCGCCTGATGCAGAACTTCTACGCCGCCCTCACCACACAGCCCGACGCCGCCATCGCCCTGCAACAGTCCAAAATCAACTGGCTGGAGAATCTCGACGAAACAGACCTGCACAAACTACCCTATTACTGGGCAGCACTCCACTTCGAAGGCAATACCCTGGCCCTTCAGGAAGGTATCACAGCAAAACAGCGCCCCAACTGGTATTGGCTGGTGCCCGTAGCGGGCATGTTGATAGGATGGCTGATCATCTCCCGTAAAAAAAAATAACAGACAATAGTCCTCTTTTTTCGTTAAATTCAGGTAGACCTCATTCCAAGATTATGTCATTACTACTGAATGTTCCTGCTGAAGAGGAAACCGAAGCAAAATCAAAAGGGGCTTTGTGGGACGCCAACCTGCAAACCTGGTACCTGCCGGATATCAACTACGATCATATCATGGAGGTAGATAAGTGGATCACTGACAAGGATACTGCCATTATCCTATCTGACGAAGTGATTATTGCACATGGCCGGCATTCCTGCCAGCATTGTCAGCAGATCACCCCGGTCATCGCTCTCGGCAGTGATTTTTTTTATGAGAAAGATATCAATGAGAAAGATGAAGCCGTATGGTTTGAACTGAATTTCTTTACCCTGTTTCAACAGGTATCGGTGATATCCCCTCACCTGTTTAATTTCTTCCGGGATAATTATCCGCATTACAAACAGGGGCCAGCCAGAAGTGCCGATGGATACTACTGGTGCAACCATTGCGAGCATTGTGGTCAGGGCATTGATGACACCTTATTGTTTGCCGATGCAGGCCATGTATTTGCCCCCGAAACATCTGAAGCGGCAGGCTCCATCACCTTAAGGACCTATCCATTTAAATACGCTCCGCATATCGATGCTGATTACAACAACAACCATCATCTCCAGCTGATCAATGAGTTTGCAGTACGGAGTCATTACAGCATATAAAACGGGGCTGACCAAAAAGTAAAAAATACTTTTGGTCAGCCCCGAATGCAACAAAAGGTTATCAGGGTTTGGAATAACCGTCTTTCTTAGCTTTTTCAGCCATGGTCACCATTCTTTTTTCTGTGTCAGGGTGAGAAGAAAACAGCTGTGAGCCTTTTTTCTTCTTGTCGCCATTGGCTTCCTGAGAAGCTTTCCACAGTTTTTCAAAAGCGGTGGACATACCCCATGGGTTGAGTTTGTTGGCTTTCAGGAAATCGTAACCGTAGTTGTCGGCCTGACTTTCCTGACCACGGGAATAGGCAGAATTAGCCACTGCTTCACCCAGGTCACCCAGCTGAGAATCGCTCAGCGCGCCTGCAGTACCGCCCTGGGAAGAAACACCATCTTTCAGTGCGGAAGTCATCAATGCTGTTTTGAAAGCATCTTTGGAATCTTTGTTTTTAACGTGACCGATCTCATGACCAATCACACCCATCACTTCATCATCGGTCATTACCTGCATCAGGCCGGCACATACCCGTACACTGCCATCTGCGCAGGCAAAGGCGTTAATATCCCTTACCAGGTATACTTTGAAGTTGAGGTTCATGCCTTCGTAGTTGGCAGCTTTGGCAGTAAGCTTAGCCAGCCGCTGAGCCAGCGGATCGCTGGCAGGAGCTACCGGATTATGCTCATCCATCCACTGGATGTATTCTTTGGTGTATTTGATGACTTCATCATCACTCAGCGTAACTGCTTTGGCAGCTTTTACACCGGCACCAATCGTTTTGGAATTGAGCTTAAACTGGGCATTGGCAGTAGAAGCTAAAGCAAGGGATATAGCAACAACAAGGCTACAGCGAGTACGAACAAACATAGACATTCGTTTGATTAGGAAAATGGAATTAAGGTTACAAAACTTTTTGCGGCGCGAAGATAAAGGAAAATATCTCACAACTCTTTCAACAGGTGATTGTTTTATTTTTGAGTATTAAAGGTATCTTCCGAATATGAAAAATCTCGTGTTGTTAATGGTAACCCTGATGGCTGCTGTTGCAGGATATGCTCAATCCATCCCTTCTTATGGTGAAAAGATAGATCGCGCCAGCCATATACTACAGCCAGCCCTGCAGCGTTTCAAGACCGATGTCATTACACATGATCTGGACTCCTGCATACAACAACTGCTGCCCCTTGCCGACGACCCTGCTAAAAAATTTGTGGTAGGTAACTTCTTATTCAATATAGACGTGGATCACTCCTACCGGCTACACGAAGCAGCCTGGCAGGCAGATAGCAGTCAGTACAACTACCTGCTGGAATACGCCATGGAACTGCAACGCAGAGGCAGTTACAGTCAGGCTACTCCCCTACTGGAAAAATTTGCCGCCTATGCACCAGACGACTACCGTCTGCAGGTATGGCTGGCTGACTGCTATATCAATACCGGACAACCGGAGAAAGCCATTACAGCCTGGAAAAAAGCTGATTACAACAACCATCATAACCATAACACCATTGACCAGGCCATCTGGACAGTATATGGACAGGCTTCCCAGCTCCGTCAACGCAACAGCTGGAGAAAAGAAGTGTCTGCCGGTAAATCAGCCAGTGCCTATCCGCTCATTTTTCTAGACAGCAACTGGGAAACAGACTGGTGGAATACCATCGCTATGGATTCCTTTCTGATGGCTGATCTTCAGCTGGCACAGGAGAAAGGCTTAGCAGCCAGAGACCTGCAGGTATTGCAGTTTTATGCCGATCTGAAACAACTGCCGGAGATCACTTACTCAAAACTCATGGACATGCTGGCCATCAACCAGCTGATCCTAAACAACCATCCGCTGCCTGCTAGCGGCAAACTGGCCGGCAGCTTGCTGGACGCCACCTTCAATCTGACCATTGCAGACCCCGATGAATTTTTTGCACTGAGAGGAGATGAACTGCTGCGCCTTGCTAAAAAACACAAGGATGTAGCATATCTGAATATCTACAGTAAACTGCAAACAGCTATAAAAGGGAAAGTAGCGCCCGAAATAGCCCTGACAGGCTGGAAAGAATATCATGATGAAGGTTTTGCCGTCAGTTACCTGAACGGGAAAGTCCCCAAAACAACCTACGACGATCCGGAACTGGACCAGGCCCTGAAAGCCTTCCCGGACGCTCCACTGCTGTATTTCATGAAGGCGAGCCTGGCCAACATCGAAAAGAAACCAGACCAGCAGGAACTGCTGATAAAAACCATCCAACGGGAATTCAGATCATTGGGCAGTGATCCTCACCGCTACGCCACCAAACTGAATCAGTACTTCGATTATCTGAGCCAGATACAATAAAGAGCTGTCCCGCGTTCTAACGGGACAGCATATACTTAGAATATTAAACGTTCTCTGTTCTTGACGTATACTGTCTGCAGTTTCTTCAACTGTTTAAAATCAAAAGTATTGGCAGAAAGATCGTTGCAGGTCAGGTCGAACTCTTCCAGCTCCTGCAGCTGATAAAAGGAAGCAGGGATCTGTGTGATACCGGTATTTGTCAACTCCAGCCGCTGAAGCCCGCTCATGGAAGCAATAAATGACACCTCTGGCAGACTACAGGAAGACAAATTGAGATTTTTTAACTGCTTACAAGCCACCAGACGCTCTGCATGCAGCAGCGGCGTATTATATATTCTCAGATCAGTGATGGGGACATTCAGTCCGTCCAGCACCGGAATAGTCAATGAGGTGGCTGATCTGGTGGTGATCGTCAGCGTATGCAGTAACGGCATGGCAAACAACGCAGCGGGCACCGTATCAGTGGTTAGGCGCAGCGATAGATGGGTGAGCGGTAACTGTTGAATATATCCTACCAGCCGTGGAAAATCCAGTGTATCCTTCAGGTCGAGGTTCAGATAGGTGATATGCCCGAAGTCGGTCAGTATTTCGCTGATCCCGGCAGCCGGCACATCCCGTAACACCAGACCGGTAGGGCGACGGGGATTTCCCGGCTCATGTATTCTCACCATATGAAAAGCCAGTAAGAAAGCACAGACATCCAGTTCAGGATGAATATACAAGGGCCGGCAGTCATCTTCTGACCTGTCTTTGTATTTGTCTTTCCAGTTGGATTTGATATGATGCTGTAAGGTGGCGGAAGCATATTTCCGGAACAATGTCCTCGACTGTTTTCTGATATCCGCATCCTTATGGAAAAGATGGATGGCCGCCAGGTAGCTCAGCAATACTTTGCCGGCTCCTCCGCCGGCAATCATTTCCAGCACCAGCGGGATATTATCTGTTTCCTGCTGTTTCAGCAACCTCGTGATCTGCGTGGTCAGTTCGCTGTTTTCCTCCATCATCAGGAAAGGCGTATCGTCCTTTATCTCCTGGGCTTTCAGGTGGTCTTCCAAAATATATTGGTGGTCTTCCCTGAAAATATCTCCGATAATCGCAGGGTTGATATTCTGCCCCAGGAAAATATGGGTGGCATCTTTCACCTCCTTTGCAATGCCCGCTCCTCTGTTGACCAGCATGGCCGCCAGGTCTTTCTTCATACTCAGTGTAGGCGTTCCTGTGATAAACACACGAGCTCCCGGTATGTTTCCTGCAGCATCAAAAGGATATGGCAACAGTTCTTTCAGCGCAGCATAGCGGTGTGCCAGCAGGCCGAATGCGATTTCCCGCCGTCTGGCATCTGTCAGGCCCAGGGTAGCCAGCTGTTCGAAGGCTGTTCTGAAGGGGGCAGCCGCAGGAGCGTCCGGTAATCTGATCTGCCCATCTCTGGTATTGGCCAGCGCCAGTGGTACATCCAGCTCTTTCCGTCCATCCCGGGCCCGATCATAAAGACATTCTGAGCTAAATCTAATCTTTACCCTTTCCAGATGCGACAGCTCCAGCAGACTGACAGGAAGCACCGGACTATCTACGTAGATAAGCACCCTTTTCAACAAAGGCAGCTCTTTTAAACGGCTGATATACCACTCAAAAGGCCGATAAGTGTTGCGGTTGAAAATCAGCCACTGAAGGCCAGGCATACGTTGCAGACTGGATAGTATGCTATCAGGGTCTATTTGAGGATAGTCGTTAAAACTGAAGGTATGCACCCCAGGTAGCTCATAGAACGCCTCCGGCAGAGAAGTAACATCCCAGGCGAGCTGTACATGGCTGAGGCGGGGAGCCTGCTGCAAAAGCCGTAGGTCCGTATCCGTTATATGGCTGATCTGCAGTTTCTCCAGCTGAGGCAGTTGCGCCAGCCTGGCGAAATCAGGACTCACGGTACAGTTGTCCAGTGTAAGACTCTTCAGTGCCGGCAGTTTGTATATAAATTCAGGGAATGTCGTCAGTGTCGTATCTGAGAAGGAGAGATTTTCCAGTGCTGTAAGGCCGGACAAATCCGGTAGTGAAGAGAAATCACACTTATTAAACGCAAGGGATATCAGTCCGCTCAACCGGCCCAAGGAAGCGGGTAAAGCCTGTAGCTTACGCAACTCCATGGAAGTGACATAGCGTAATGACTCCACATTTTCAGGCAGGGACGCCAGCCCGTTATGCATATAGGGCTGTATGCGGTAATAGCTGAAGGTGGTAATATCCGTCCGGTCTTTGATCATATCGATATAGAACGGAGCCGGCAGTTCTCCGAACCCAATGATTTCCTTCAGCTTTTTTAACTGCCCCAGCACTGGTGGCAGCTCTTTGAACCGGTTGCCTTCCAGGTCAATGGATTCCAGGTTTTCCAATAACGTAATGGAATCCGGTAATGTTTCCATGGACAGGCCTTTGAGCCGCAGCTTCCTCAGCTTTTTACAATTGGCCAGCACACGGATAGCCTGGTCGACATCCAGTTTTTCATTGCCGTTGAGGGCCACTACTTCCAGTTCCTGCAGGGAGCCCAGCTCCTCCGGCAGACTAGTGAGCTTATTGTATTTTATATGCAGCTCTTTCAGTTGTGTCAGGTCTTTTATTGCCGGCGGTAATGCCGCAATGCCATTGGAAGAAAGTTCCAGTATCTGCAGCCGCGGGAATTCGGAAAGATCTTTGGGCAGTGTTTTGATTTCATTAAAGCGGAAACTCAGCTGCTCCAGCTGATGCAGGCCCACCAGGTTTTTGGGGAAGGTAGTAAAACGATTGGTACGCAGGTTGAGTATACGCAGGTTTTTCAGCTGTCCGATACTGTCGGGCAAGGCCTTTAGCTTGTTACCGGTCACTTCCAGCGCTTCCAGCTCCTGTAAGGTGCCGATATTGTCCGGCAGCACTTCCATTTCGGTTTTGGTCATGCCCAGCCCTTTCAGGTGGGGCAATGCCGACAGCTCAGTGATGACTGTTGCATGGTCCAGCCCTGAATTGTAGCTGAGGTCAAACTGCACATGCGGTATATGAGCCGCCGCTTCGAATCCTTTAGGCATCGTTTTCAACCGCTTGCGCTGGAGATTGAAACGTACTTTGGGATGTTCACAATCTTTTGCATCTTTTATTTCGCCGGTTTCGAAGATACCGGGTTCTTCATACATCTGTCTGTATTCCATAGGTATAAAATGTCTGTTATTTCCGCTTGAGGTATTTATGATTCAGATATATCAGCCCTTTCAGAATGAAGGCCTCCACATCACTTTCCGTTATTTCATTACCGGTGATAGTCAGCTCCTTCAGTTGCTTCAGCTGGCCCAAGCCCCCAGGGAGCGCAGTGAGTTTATTATTTTCAAGGTCCAGTTTATCCAGTTTGCACATGGAGGCAAGAAAGTCTGCTGTTTCAAGACCACAATCAGACAAGGTGAGGCCGATCATCTGCCGGCAAGCTGTCAGTCTTTCAGCATGCAATATTTTGCCCTTTGTGATAGACAGATGGAGCACTGTTACATCGGCATCATCCAATACAGGCACTGTAAAACCGGCAACATCCTTCAGGTTCAGCGAAATATTGCTCATCGTAGGCATAGTCCATACTGCAACCGGCAACGTGGTCAGTGGCGCTGTAACCTCCAACCGGTGTAACTCCATATGTTGTATACTATTCAGCAACCGTGACAGTTCTCCATCACGGGGGCTATCGATATACAGTGCTTTAATAAAATCCAGGTCCTTCAGACTATCTGTCACAGCATGGTCCGGGATATGAGGCAGGTACAGGAAGGAACTATCGTTTCTATTGTCAATGATTTTCACTGCCAGTAAAAAAGCAAAAACATCCAGTTCCGGGTGCAGGTATACTGATGAATAAACATCTTCCCGTTTATGGGTGTATTCATCTTTCCAGGTAATGCGAATATGGTGCTGTAAAGCGGCTGAAGCATATTGCCGGAACAGCATTTTTGCCTGCAGGGCAATCTCTTTATTGCTGTGAAAAAGATGAATGGCTGCCAGATAACTGAGCAATATTTTATTCGCACCTCCTCCCCTCACCATCTCCAGTAACAACCACATATCATTCTCTTCTTTCGATTTCAGCAGTCGTGTTACCTGAGTTGTAAGTTCCTTGTTTTCTTCCTGCATGAGGAATGGCGCAAGGTCTTTTATTTCCAGTTGTTTAAGATGATCTTCCAGAATGAAACCCAGATCCTGGTGGATGATCTGTTTGATGGCGTTGGTGGTCACGTCCAGACCGAGATAAACGTGGGTGGCTTCTTCCAGCTCCTTCACTACCCTCGCTCCTCTGGCTTCCAGCATGGCTGCCAGCTCTCTCCGGGAGCCGATGGTGGATTGTCCGGTTATATACACACGAGCGTCCGGCAGTTTGCCTGCTGCATCAAAAGGGCTGGGCAACAGTTCCTTCAATGCATCATAACGGCGCGCCAGTACCCCGAAAGCGATCATACGTAGTAAGGGCTCTTCCAGGTTCAGCAAAGGCAGCTGTTCAAATGCATGGAGGTAGGCGGCAGTATAAGCTTTCTTTTCCAACACCATCTGTCCTGCAGGAGTATTGGCGAGGGCCAGCGGCAAATCAGGCACTGCTGTCTGCCCTTCGCTCCATTCCAGCCTGATCTTATCGAGATGTGTTAATTCTGCCAGCGATGCCGGTACCTGCTGTTCATCTACATACAGGGTCACATCGCGCAGCACTGACATTTCTTTTAACCAGTTGATATAGGTTGCAAAAGGACGTCTGTCGGAAGACCGGAACACCAGTGTTTTCAAGTGCGGCAACCTTTTCAGATACAGCATGGTTTCGTCCAGGTTCAGTTTATTACGGCTGTTAAAATCAAATGATTCCACACAGGGCAGGTCATAAAAGGCTGCTGGCAAAGGCACGGCTGTCAGCACCACATTGATATACCTTCCATTCACCGGCTGCAGAAAGGGTTGCAGGTCTTCATCCGTCATATGTGTAGTCATGAGTGTTTCCAGGGCCGGCATCCTGGATATACGCTCGTAATCAGGGCGGCCATTACTGTCTGCAATCAGCAGGCTTTTTAATGCCGGTAGCTGATATACAAACTCCGGGAAGACCTCCATCTGTGCACCGGAAAACGATAAGTTTTCCAGGGCTGTCAGTCCCGACAAGTCGGGTAGCGTATGATAATTTCCGTTGAAGAAAAGAATATTCTTCGCTTGCGTTAAGCCTCCTACTGCAGCGGGCAACTCTTCCAGCTCATAAAACGTGAACGATGTCACATATTGCAATGCTGCTATATTATCGGGCAGGGTTGCCTTTCCGTTATTGTAATAACGCTGTATTTTACTTTGGGAGAAAGAAGTGATGTCGCGCCGGTCTTTGATCATATTGATATAAAACGGCGCCGGCAAACGCCAGTCACATTCAATAGCTGTGATATTGGGCATTTCCGGCAGACTGGTCAGCCCATTTTCCCGCACATCGATGGACACCAGTTGTTGTAACAACTTAAAGGAATCAGGCAGCTTAGTAATGCCACAATTACGTATAGACAAATGTCTCAGGGCTTTACATCCGGCCAGCAGCTGAAAGACCTCGTCCATGTGCAGGGCGGTATTACCATCCAGCACCAGTGTTTCCAGATGTGGTAAGGAGGCCAGTGTCTGCGGAAGGCCGATCAGATGGGCATTGCTGACGTCCAGTATTTTCAAGGACGGCAACACCGAAAGGTCCTGTGGCAAAGAACAGATGGTATTATTACCCATGTAAAGTGCTTCCAGCTTTTCCATGGGCTGTGAAAATACCGGGAATGCAGTCAGTTTATTTTTTTCAAGATGTAATACCCGCAGTTGTTTCAGGCCAGACAACACATCATGACAATCACCCATTTTGTTATCAGAAATATCCAGTATCTCCAGGTTTTGCAGCCGGGCAATATTGTCGGGCAGTTCCTTTAGGGCTGTTTGTATCATGGTCAGCCCTTGCAGCTGAGGTATTGCCGTCAGCTCCTCTATTACAGTCCTGTGTTTCAGAGCATCATTATAACTCAGATCGAAATGTATATATGGAAGTCTTGCAGCAGCCTGGTATCCGGGCGGCAGTTTGACAAGTCTTTTACGTTGCAGGTTGATACGACCATCTTCCCGTACGTCTTTCATGATGTGGTTCTCAAAATATTCCATAGGTGCGGGTTATCTGTCTATAAAGAAATGAAACTTTCGGGTAAAAGCGAAGCCCGCAGGGGTTTGAGAAATATAAATCTAAAAAAACGTATACTTATACTATGGAAATGAAACGATCCCGAAGCTTCATGGCTGCGTTGTCCCTACTCGGATGGTTTGCGCTGATAGCCCAGTTTTACCTGATGATCAACAGCGGAGTTGCGCCCGTACCGGAACTGACCATCCGGTTTTTCAGTTATTTCACTATACTCACCAATCTGATGGTGGCAGTCTGTAGTACCACGCTGTGGCTGTATCCCGGCTCCCGTTTCTTTTCCAGAGCCGGTACACTTACCGCTATTACGGTTTATATCCTGGTAGTAGGTATTATTTACAATGTGGTTCTGCGTTTGTTATGGCAGCCACATGGCTTACAGAAAATAGTGGATGAACTGTTGCATAGTGTGATACCCCTGCTGTTTCTGTTATACTGGGTTTTGTTTACCGCCCGTCGCCGGATGGACTGGAAACAGTGCTGGACATGGTTGTTATACCCGCTGGTTTATTTTATTTTTATTCTTGGCCGGGGTTCCTTTTCCGGCTTTTATCCCTATCCGTTTGTGGATGCCGCCCGGATAGGGATACCGCAGGTATTAGTCAACGCGCTGGGCGTTACGGGCATTTTTCTTTTGCTGTCGCTCTTGTTTATCGGTATCAGTCGTTATCTTACTTCAACACAAAAGTAACCAGCAGGGCTTTATGATCGGTAGACCATACGCCTTTAGGCGCCATAAACGGGTCTTTTGATGTTTCTTCTTTAACAGCTCCATATACCACCGAAGCACGGGGTCCTACGATCACGGCATCTTTCAGCTGTAATCTTTTGTCAGGATAAAAAAAGATAAAATCGATGCGGTCGCGGTCATCAGCATCAGGCGCCCAGGCCAGTTTACTAACGGGAACGGCTGTATTACCCGCCGGAAATGTAAACCCCGGATGGGTAACCGGATTAGGATACCGCTTGCGGTATGCATCGGTAAAACCCTGTTGTTCCAGCGACATCGTCACATTCCAGGGGATAATGGTACCGTTGTGGTCAAACAGGTCTTTGGTGGCAGCTATCCAGTCACGATGGGATGGCTCATTAAAATCACCACCTAATATCACCAGATGGCCTTTAGCGATCTCCTGGCGGGCATCAGAGAGGAACAGCGCTATTTCCTCATCCCGCAGGGAGGCACGATTATCGGCCAGTACACTATCTACCTGCGTTACCGGTGCCGGTAACTTCTTCCAGGTACTGCTATGGTAACCTCTGGGCAGGTAATTGGCCGAATGCAGATAATCCAGATGCGCCGTATATACGGCTACGTTAGTACCTTTTACTTTGATCACTGCTTTATATACCGAACCGTGGTCGTCTTTCTCCGGACTGATAGTGGCAAAGCTCTCCAGTGGATAAGCCGATAAAATACCTGAGTCGTAGCTGTATTCGGAATAGAAAGTCCTGCCCCTTGTTGCCAGTGCAGCCTTGATACGTTCGCAGAAACGTGTCTGATGGTAGTTGCGCACCTCACTGAAGGTAACTACATCTGCACCGGTATGAATGATTTCATCAGCGATCGCTTCGAAGCCGCCGGGCACCACAGTGCCTTCCTGCCAGATATTGAACTGTAATACTTTTAAAGGGGTGACTGCCTGTACCTGCCAGCAAAGCAGCAGTAGCAGCATGGGTAAGGTCCATTTCTTCATGTTTGTTCACTGTTTGCAATAAAAATACATCATAACTGCTCATATTAAAATCAATATTTTTACGCCAAACAAGAACCATGTCAGACGATCAATGTCAGCATCTTCCTGTATCAAAGGAAAAAATACAGGAGAAAATAAATCAGTATGGATGCTTTATTGTACAGGTTCCGGAAGATGACTACCTGCCTGCTTTCGCCTATACCATAGGGTTATATCAGCAGTACGGACACCCCGAAATCATTTGTTTCGGGCTTTCTGTTGAACTGATGGCCAGCCTGTTGAACGATACCTGTGATCTTATCAAACAAGGCCAAGCCTTTGCTCCTTGTACATCATATGATGATTTTCTGGACAACTACCCGGTTCAATTCCTGACAGTAGATCAGGCTTATTACCCTTACTATCTGGGAACAGGTTGTTTTTTCTATGACCATAGCCGTTTTCCTGCCCTTCAGCTGATATGGCCCGATAAACAATCTCTGTTTCCATGGGAACCGGAATTTAATCCCAACTGGCTGCGGAAACAGCCATTGCTTGACCGTAACAGTGATTTTATGTTTCAGGAAGAGAAAAATCTTGCTGTATTCACCTCCCGTCAAATACTGGAAGGCAGCCCGATTCTCTATGTATACCATGATGAAGACGGAGACTGGCAATTCCTCAGCGAAGAAGAAACCGATGAGCAGGATGTTCGGATAGTAGCACTTTCTGAAATCGTAAAGATAGATCCCGGTATAAAAGAATTACATCTGCTTTCATATGATCAAAGGGCCTGGAGGGCTTCCGCTAAGGATAAGTGGGAATGGGAGTGATATCACATCTTCCGCCTGAAATTCTTTCCCAACCCGAAAACGCCATTGATATACCGTCCTGACTTCTCTACTGCATAGCTTTCAAAAAACATCCCGAGGGCGGTGGGATTTTTTGTTGTAAACTGTGTAAAACGCTGGTGCCAGTCGCTTTTATAATATTCTCCCAATTCACGATAGCTGAGCCAATAGCTGACCATCACTATCTGCAGCGGACTTACCAGTGCGGGAATACACTCATAAGCACCGTGATGCCGCTTCACCGACCGGATGATCCCGGGCAGGTTGAACCACAGCCAGCAGAAGCCTTTCAGATTCTTTGCCCTGATGCTGTTTACGAAAACAACCGTTTCCCTGTTCGTAATATCTACTTCGTACATCATCTTAAAATCCTTGAATGGAAAAGAAATATACCCAGGCGATAAAAAACAGCTGTTCGGGGATCCGGTACCAGAGGTAGCCAGGACCAGGACCGTCAAAGGTGCCCTTTTCCAGGTTCACATGTTTGATGGCGGCATAAATATTAGCGGGTAGTATCAGGATAAAAAAGAGAATTAAGATATAGGCTGCCAGCATCCGCTGTGATGGTATCATCAAGGCAATTCCCATCAGCACTTCCGCCACGCCGGTGATATACACCCAGGCTTTCCTGAAGGGGATAAAGGGAGGGATCATCATGGTCATGCCTTTGGCAAACATAAAATGTCCGAGGGCAGTGAAGCATAACATACAGCACATGGCGAGGTTGCCGCTGAATGTCAGCTGCCAGGCGCCGGTGACCAGTTTCGCCACCAGCAGGGCCGCCACAAATATTACCACTAATACGATCTGAGGTTTCATGATTGTGTTGTTTTGTCTGGTACAAAATTCCACATTCCTGTCCCCGATGAAAATGATGTATGTTAGTTTCGGGACTGTTGCCTGCGGATACGGCTCAGGCTCTCGGGCTGGATGCCCAGGTAGGAAGACAGATGTTTAACGGATATCTGCTGTATCAGCGCCGGATTCCGCTCCATTAGCGCCGCATAACGTTCCTCTGCCGTACGCGACAGCAGGTCCATCTCCTTCTTCAGCCGCTTCATATACTGGTATTCCGCAATCAGCCGGCCGATCTTCTCCCCGTTATGATATTTCGCGTAAAACTCCTGCAAAAACCGGAAAGGGATCGCTATCACTTCAGCATCTTCCAACACTTCAATAAAAATCGTGCTCGGCTCCCTGGAGATAAAAGAATAGTAAGCGGTCACCATCTCCCCTTCAAAAAGAAAATCCACCGTAAACTCTTTCCCATCTTTGATAAAATAGTTACGGGTAGCCCCTTTCTGCAGGAAATAGATAAAATTCTCTACCTGCGCTTCCCTGATGAGGAAATCACCTTTATTAAATTTTTTGATGATGACTTTGGTGGAAAAATCTTCCCATTCCGCCGGAGAAAGCGGATAAAATTTGTAGATGGCGTGCTGGAAGGAAGAGAGGTCTGTCATCGATACAAAGATATGTCAGGAGAAATTAGTATTATAAGGTTCATTTTTATACTATGATCATTGTCGGAGACCTTCATGGCGGCTATCCTGAAATGTTATCCCGGATTCAAAAGCTGGGGTTGGAAAATACTACATTTATCCAGGTAGGCGACTGGGGCTTAGGGTTTCAGCCAGTTGACCACGACAAAAAAGCACTGGCCCAGGTGGATAAGTTTCTTCAAAAAACCCAAAACCACCTTTACATCATCAGGGGCAACCATGACAATAAGTGGTTTTGGGATCACCGGGATCAACTACATCTGAAAAATGTACACCTCATACAGGATTATGAAGTGAGAACAATAGAACAACACAAAATACTGTTCATTGGCGGAGGCATCTCTATTGACAGGACCAGCAGGATACTAAACAAAAATTACTGGGCGGATGAAACCGTGGTTTACAACGAGCCGTTATTAAAGGCTGCCTGTGCCAACGGTATAGATATGGTTATCAGTCATATCGCTCCCAGGGAAGTATGGCCACACACTTATAATCCTCTTGTATTGCACTTCATCGCCAAAGAGTTGACTGCAGGCAACGACCTTTCAGCGGAGCTTAAAAATGAAAGACTGCTTATGAGCCAGGTATATCAACATGTCTGTGCAGCGGGGTGCAGAATGTGGTATTACGGGCATTATCATGAATCACATGTAGAAGAAAAAGAGGGGATTGTTTTCAGATGTGTGTCTATTCAGGAGATGTATGATACGAACAGTTAACCTGGTAAATCGGGCCTCTTCCGATTGGCTAAAAACATACCCTTAATGGCCTTTTCTAATATCTATTACAGTTCCTTTTCTCCATTTTCCTGGTGATGACTGTATTTCTACAATCCGTTCTACTTCTCCCCCAGGCATCTCACGAACTACCCACCCTTCTTTCAGGTAAGTCACGGGTAATTCCATTGCTTTATTCTCATTAATTGCATTGGTAGCTGCTCTTTTACCTATTATAGAAAAGAACTCGTAGATATTCACCTCTTCGCAAAGGCACAAATCATCTTTTGGTCCAAAATCACGCATTTGCAAATACTCACTCTTTGTTACCTTCTTTTGGGGCATATCAATTCAATATGATTAAATAGATTACTGCGAATCACAATTTTTTAAAATTAACCCACTTGAAAAACATAGACAAGTTATGTTAACAGCTCGATGTATTAATACATCAATAAATCAAGCTATACCAACTCTTCATAGTCCCTGATTTGGGGGATTCATGAATAAACCTTAATAATCTTCCCATTCACCGCCCCTTCTACACTCAATAAATAGGCATTGACCAGCTTCTCCATAGGTACCAGGTTGTATCCAGGGAACATAGCGCCATAGCGCTCTTTGCTATCTTCCACCAGTCCGGGGCTGACAACATTGATACGCTGATCTTTTTTCAGTTCCTGGGCGGCGCCCAGCACAAAGCTATTCACTGCACCATTAATCATGGCCACGGTGGTGCCGTTTTTGGCGGGATGTTCTGCAGCGATACCGGAGGTTAGTGTAAAAGAGCCCCCTTCAGAAAGATATTGTTTCCCGATCAGCACCAGATTGACCTGTCCCATAAGTTTTCCTGTTATACCGGCGAGCATGTGCTGCTGCCGCATCGTCTGAAAGTCGCCGTAATAGCCGGTTCCGGCGGTGCAGATGCAGGCGTCTACCATTTTCAGCTGGCTGAACATGTTTTCAATGGATGTTTCGGAGGCAATGTCGACCTGTATATCGCCGCTGTTGCGGCCGGCAATAATCAGTTCGTGTCTGGGGGCCAGCGCTGCTGCTACTCTTTTCCCGATGGTACCCTGACCACCAATAAGTATAATTTTCATGCTATCTGATTTATAACACGAAATTAGGTAGTGCTTCAGGAGCTGGATAGTCCGGATAGCTCAATTGATAGTCGTTTCGGCTCGTAGTGCCTGCGGGGTGCTGCCATACTTCTTTTTGAAGATGCGGATGAAGTAGGAGATATTGTCGTAACCGCATTGCCAGGCTATCTCCGAGACCTGCAGCTGGGTATTGTCTATCAGCAGCCGGGCATGTGCCAGCCGCTGTTCATTGATCCATTGCCGGGGAGGCATCTGGTATATACGTTGAAAGTCCCGTTTAAAGGTCGCCAGGCTACGGTTCGTAAGATCGGCCAGGTCTTCTATGGTCACGGGTTGCAACAGATAGGTACGGACAATATAGTCCAGATCTTCCGGGTCGGTGCTGAGTGCACCGGTAATAAACTCGCATACATCCCGCTGATGGCCGGAGTTCATAAGCAGCAACAAGATCTCCCGCTGTTTCAATGACAGCAGTTGATCTGTATGCAATAACGGTTTGTTGAAATACATCCGCAGCTGCTTTTTGAAGGCCTGCACCAGTTCTCCACCGGGGAAGACCACACAGGGTGCTGCTGCCGCTACTTTCCTGCTGTTAAAAAATGGCTCTGTGGAAACAGCCTTCAACAGCTTTACCGGCAGGAACAACATCATTGCTTCAAAATTCAAACCTTGCTCAATGTATTCTGCCATCACATAGATCCCTTTCTTCAGCAGTACCACTGTTTCCGGGCCTGCTTCTATTGTCTCTCCGGGCAAATGCAGCAGTTTGATCCCTTTGGTCACAAAAATGAGGGTGTGCTCGGTCAGGAAGACCGTACGTTTACCCGCCTTGGATTCCTGCTTCAACTTGGCAAAGGTTTCACCATCGAAGGTTAGATAAGTAGGATCCGCAACAGGTGCGTCTATAGGAGGAAAACGGAATAGCATAAGTAAAACAAATATACCAAAAGCCCGGCATACCTATTCCTCCGCTCCTTTCAGCCGGGATTTTATGGTACATGTCGCTGCAGCAACCGCCTCACCAGGTTATGGAATGCGTTATTTTTTTATTATCGGGGGCACTTTATTATCAAGCACTTCTATCCGGGCCATTTCGTTTGCCGGTTTAGCCTGCAGTTTATTGAGCAGGAAGGTACTGCCGGCCTCTGCTTCTGCACCGAAGTATACCTTTCCCTGTTCAAAAATATGGTAGACATCCTCAAAGCTGCCTGCCAGTATGTTATTTACATAGTACTCGATTTTATTGCCACTCCTTTTCACCATAAACTGTATCGTCTTCGGATCACCGATGTCTACAGTATGCTGTTCTATGACTGATTTTCCATCGCGGATAATGAGATGCATCATTTCGTCCTTTACACCGATGGCAATGGATTTACCTTCCTGTTTCCATTCATCGTAGCTATCAGGAAGCTGTCCACAGAAATAGATCATTGCGCTTTTCCGGGATTGTATGGTGATGGTGGCAGAAAGGATAAAATCACCTTTTACTTTGAGATAAGGCAATTGCAGGTTATACGGCGGATTGGGAGTAGTGTTGTTATCGACACCATCCGGGATTGTTTCTCCCGGTACCGCAGGCTTAGGCACAGTACCTCTGTCCAGGCCCTGTATCAATATACCCTCAGGCTTTATAGTGGCGCCGGAAAAACGCCGCCAGCCGTGCCCGTTTATGAGGTCAACATACGGGATATCTTCACCATTGAGGTTTTCTGCACTACTATAGGTTTGTTTCTGGCAACCGAAAGTAATGCCGAATAATGTACATACTGTAAATAGCATGCATTTTAAATACTTTTTTATATACATAAGCATGAGTACAGAATACTTGTCAGGTTTTTACAGATCAGTGCTGCTTACAGATACCGGGTTTCACAAAGATGTGCGTGATCTTTTATAAACATCGTTTCGTCATACTAATACATTGAAATATGATGGTTCCCTCTATACTGCCGAAGTACTTTAACAAAACCTTAATGCCCCCAGGCAGGGACCGGGGAAAAGCGGCAGGCAATTAACAAACATAAAAACAGGGACTGCACCAAACGGGCAGTCCCTGTTTTTTAATAAAGATAACCTTTTGCGTTATTCCGCCAGCAGCGGATTGTTGGCTATGGCATCTGTTGGTATCCGGATAGTGTATCTTGGATCACCAGCCTGCAAAGTGACTGTTTTACTTTTTATAGTATGCACAATCTGTGGCTGTGTGGTTCTTCTCAGGTCAAACCAGCGGTGGCCTTCAAAGGAGAGCTCACGGAATCTTTCATCATAGATCTCCTGCAGGAGGGCATTACCGCTGAGGGATGCCAGCCTGGTTACTTCTGTCTGGTAAAAATCAGGCGTGAGGCGGTATTGTTTAAGCTGGTTCAGGTAGTTGCGGGCCTGTTCCGGCTGGTTCAGCTGTGCAGCTGCTTCTGCCGCGATCAGGTACATTTCAGCTACGCGGAAAGACTGGCGGTAGCTGTTGTTGTTAGCTGTCTTCAGAACGGTATTGTTGTTTTTGCTGTCTTTGCCGTAGAAGATTTTCAGGCGCAGGTCACCGGTAGTATTATACGAAGCATACAATTTATCTGATACCAAAGCTGTCAATGTTGTAACAGAGTTATAAGGCTGCTCAAAAGCCTGAAGGGTTTCTACAGAATTGTAGAGGGTAGGCTGAGTGTTGGTCTTGTTAAAATCCACCAGGGCAGACTTTTTATCCAGCACAGCTTTGGCCGCTTCCAGGGCTTTGTTCCACTGATGGGTATACAGGTACACCCTTGCTGACAGCGCCAGGCCTGACAGTTTAGTAAACCGGAACGAGGTAGCTGTTTCATACTGGTCTACATTCACCAGCGCCAGACCAGCTTCCAGGTCTGCGTTTATCTGATTGTATACTTCTTTTACCGTATTACGGGGACTGGTTTTTTCCAGGTCTACTTTGGTAATTACCGGTACTGCCTTGTCAGATGCTGCAGTAGCTTCATTGTAGGGCTTACCATAGAGGTTTACCAGGGTAAAGTGGGTGTGTGCACGCAACAGGTAAGCTTCTCCTATCAACTGGTTTTTCTGCTCCTCTGTACCTTCCTTGGCGCCAGGTGCTGCATCAATGATATGGTTGGCATAAAATATCTGCTGATACTTACCTCTCCAGTCATAGGTCAGGATATTGACACCATTGTTCTCATCCCAGAAATAATTGGGCTGGAGCTGGTTTACATCACCGCTACGGGCTTCATTGATTTTTATTTCATCGCCGCGGTAAGAGGATAGCCCCTTATCGTAGCCGCTGGTAATGATGTATGCGGCATCCAGCTCTTTACGGAAGTCTTCTACCGTAGTAGGGATCACTTTCCCAACCGGCACAATGTCCAGGTATTTTTTGCAGGAAGAGAAGGCAGTCAGGGCAGCCAACAGTCCGGCGGTATATATTACTTTACGCATTGATCACAATTTTTAGAAAGTGGCATTCAGGCCGATGGTGAATGTTTTAGGAATAGGCTGTGCATAGATGTTACCCATGGTCTCCGGGTCCATATAACCATCATAGTTGCGGGCAAACACAAATGGGTTACGCGCTTCAGCAGTCACCTTCAGGCCTTTCAGACGGATACGGTTGCAAACATCTTCCGGCAGACGATAACCCAGGGTGATGTTACGTACACGCACATAACCACCGTCTCTCACCCACATTCCCAGGGAGGCGTACTGATAATAGTTGTCTTCCAGCCAGTGGCCCAGTAATCTGAGTTCTTCACTGGTCTGGGGACCACTGCCAAACAGTGGCGGCGACTGTCCATTCGGGTTGGACGGAGTCCAGCGGTCCAGGATGGCAGTAGGCGCGTTGGCACCACGGTCAAAGACGATCGGATGATAAGGAGGCTGTACCTTCACCTTCTGGCCTAAGTTGAACAACAGACCTACAGACAGGTCAAACTGCTTATAGGTAAAGTTGTTGTTCAGACCACCGGTGTAAAGCGGATCGGAGGTGCCCATGTTGCGGAACAACGCACGCTGCTGATCGCTGGTCAGCTCAGAGTATGGGAACAAACCACCCAGGTCAGGATCTCCGGCAAAATCATCCTTCAGTTTAAGCAACTCAGACAATGTCTGTGTTTTACCCTGGTAATTCACCATGATCATACCATGTTCATTCAAACCGGCATAATCAATACCCCAGATAGTACTGGCAGGGCTGCCCTCTCTGGACGGAAACTTGGAGTTGCCTCGCAGGGTCTCCCGTAGTACTTTGTTTTTATTGTAAGAGAAGTTGAAGTCTGTTGTCCAGCGGAAATCCTTGCGGATGATGTTACGGGTGCTGAGGCTCAGCTCCACACCACTGTTACGCATCTCTGCCCAGTTGATCATCATTTCCTCAAAACCGGTTTCCAATGGTAACGCATATGTGTTGATCAGATCTTTACCATGACGATCATAATAATCAGCAGTGATGCTTACCCTGTTTTTCAGGATACTGATATCGATACCGATGTTTTTGTTGATGGTTTTTTCCCATCTCAGTTTGGCATTCGGCGGTGTTTCTACTCCGATGATCTGCAATGGGTCTCCCGGCAGGATCGGTACGTTGTAATAAGTACCCTTTACGAAAGGAGAAGTGTTTTTATCCACATTACCCTGCAAACCATAAGAAGCACGCACATTCAGCATATTGATGAAACGAACATTCTGCATGAAAGGCTCTTCCATCACACGCCATAATCCGCTCACAGACCATAAAGGCAGGTATTTGTATTTGGGATCCACGCCAAACAGGTCAGAGCCATCAAAACGAATGCTACCTCCTAAAGTATAACGGTTGCGGTAGGTATAGCTACCAGTACCAAAGAAAGATACGAATGCATTTTCCACATAGCTGTTAGTATTCTTCTTGGTATACAGTTCATTGATATCGTTATCATTCTGGAATTTGATCGGAATGGTGGTCAGTGTCTTAGGATCATAACCATAACGAGTGGTATTAGCATTTATATCTTTCACTCTTCTCACCTCATTACCCACCATAAAATTGAAGTCATGGTTTTTATGCAGGTTGAAACTGTATTCCGCCATGGTTTTGAGGGTATACTGCTGCATGTTGCGGTTGTTATTTTTAATCACACCGCCTTTAGGGATAATGGTTTTCTGCATACCGGAGGCTGGATCAAAACGCATGTTCTGATCGGCCAGCAATCTTTTATAGTAGGTATCTTCGAGAGCTATCTGTTCACCGTTGGTGATATCTGACTGTATACCCAGTTGAGAACTCACGTGCAGGCGGGGAATCACTTCATAGTCCAGTTTGAAGTTGGTATTTACAGACTGGGTTTTCAGCATATTGCTGGTATTTTTACGTTCTTCCAGCAGGTTGAAATCTACAACATTTCTATCGCCGCCAATGTTTCTGTCGTATACATAATTTCCTTTGTTATCATACACAGGCGTGTAAGGATTAGCCAGACGGGAATACTGTACCGGGTTGGTATTACCGGCTTGGTTAGGATTGAAGGAACTTTGCTGACGCTGATTAGCAAAGATACCGGCAGAGAACTTCAGTTTGTCCGTCAGGTCATAGTCGGTTTTCAGGGTGATGTTATAACGATTAGCGCTGGTACCAATGGTAGCACCTTTTTCGTCATAATAACCACCGCTGAAATAATAGGTAGCTTTATCACCACCTCCGGAAACACTGATTGCATGTTCCTGGGTGAAGGCACTGCGGAAGATCAGGTCATTCCAGTTGGTATTAATACCTCTGAGCGCATTGATTTCATTACGGGCAGCAGCATTGATGCCATCCAGTCCTTTTGTGGAGAGGTCTTCCGGTGTAACATTGTACTTGTGGAGGATACGGGATACCTCACCATTGTTATCATGATAGGTGAAATCAGAAGTAAACAGGTCCAGTTCCAGGTTTACCTTCTGGTCGCTGTTCATCAGATTAAGGCGGCCCAGGTCTGGTTTCTGTGTAAAGGTGAAGTTGTTGCGGTAGTTGACAGACAAACGCTCACCTTTTTTACCGGATTTAGTAGTGATCACAATCACACCGTTGGCAGCACGCGCACCATAGATAGCAGTGGCGGCAGCATCTTTCAGTACAGTGATGCTTTCGATATCAGAAGGGCTGTAACCTGCGATAGAAGAAGTGTACAGCTGATCGATGGATTTGGCATCATCTGCGGTAGGCAGGTTGGTACCTTCTACAGGCAGCCCGTCAATTACCCACAGCGGGTCCTGAGTGCCTTGCAGGGAAGAAGTACCACGGATGCGGATCTTGGCGGCCTGGCCAGGAGCACCGGACTGTGGTGTGATCGCCACCCCGGACAACTGTCCTTGCAGCATCTGCTCCACGCTCATCACACCTCCTACCTCTATCTTATCCATGCTGATCTTGTCGATAGCACCGGTAGATTTATTCTTTTTGACAGTCTGATAACCGGTGAACACAAATTCGTTCAGGTTTTTGCCAGCTGATGACAGTGCTACCTTGTAATGGTTGCTGGAATTGAGTGTCAGCAGCTTGGTTTCATAACCCATGAAACCGATGGTCAGTTGTTTTACGGAAAGCGAATCCGGCAGCTTCAGGGAGAAATCGCCCTTTTCATCGGTGATAGCGCCGATGCTGATATTTTCGATAATGTTTTCCGAACCGGTAGTAGTACCGATGGTTTTATTGCTGGCGTATACAGACACGCCTGGTAATGCTTCACCGGAAGTGGCGTCCACTACTTTCCCCTTAATGACGCGCGAGCTGGTTTGTGCCTGGGCCCACCAGGGAGAAAGGCTGACAACCAGGAGCAGGCAGCATATCTTCATCCACAATTGACTTTTTTTCATTGTTGACTGATGTACAGATTTATTGGTTTGATTGATTGATTTATTTGTTGTTCAACGCTTGCTGCATACGAATGATCAGGTCATTGTAATGATCAGCAGTGGCTCTGTCTCCGCCGTTTTTACGGCTGTTCAGTAACTGTATCAGTCGTGTCATTTCTCCACGTTTGGCACTAACGGCGTCAGATACACGATGAATGGAGAAATAGTTCAGGTTACGGGAAGCCCGTTCTGCCTCTTTTTGCGGCTGCAGGGAGAAAGAACAGAATCCGTCGGTACCGTTAAAGGCAAAATCGTCCTGGAATTTTTTAGCGTCAGGGCGGGCGGTGGATTTGTCGATGCTGACAATCAGTGCATCTATAAAACCTTTCTGGCTGTTACGTTCAAAAATATCCAGCGGCTGACCTTTGATGGTTTTGGCGAAGATGCCGTTGTGCAGATCAGACAGCAGTTCGGAAACTGAATAGGCGTCGCGGCCGTTGGCGGCTTCATTTTCCATCATGCGGGACAGGCGCTCATCACGGAGCAGGTCGTAATAGAAAAAGGACTGTAACCCTTTGGCATATACGAGTGCACCGTATTCTATATTACCAATCGGACTCTCCTTGATAGGATAGCTTTTCGCATAGATTTCATTTTTAAAGAGCCATGCAGGTGTGTTAAACACTTCTTCCAGCAGGTATTTTACGGCATCCTGTTGTTTCTTTTTAGGGACATGCACGTAGCTGTTCTGTTTCTGACCATATACGGTAGGCGTAACATAGACACCACCCACACTGGCCATTACGTGATAACCGTATTGATTCCACTGGCCGATGGCGCTGTTGAGCATTTTACCGGCTTCATCATAAGAACTTCCTTCTTCGCGGGTCCAGCTGAGAATCTGCGGAACGATGCGTTTCAGGTTCTGCAGGCCGTAACGGCTGGCTTTCACGGCATCGTTGCCCAGGTCTTCTATCTGGCTGCGGGGATCGATGGCATCTCTGATATCCTGTTGTTCACCGAAAGCATAGAGCGGATCATTTTCGTGTGCCCGTAACTGTTGGTTCAGTTCAACCAGCTCTTCATGCGGATTTTTACCGGTATAACGGTAAGCCCATCCGATCGCGAATTTATCGTATACGCCAATGGCAGGTGTGATCTGGGTTACGTTATCACCAGGTTGGGCCACGTAGTTAAAACGGGCGTAGTCCATGATGGAAGGCGCAGTACCACCCATGCGGGAGGTGAACTCCGGAGAACGCAGCGAGTCTACATCGAAGGCGAAGCTGCTGCCCATATTGTGCTGGAGGCCCAGGGTATGCCCCACCTCGTGGCTCGATACAAAACGGATGGCGTGCCCCATCAGGGAATCGCTGAAGTGGTTACCACGGGCGCGGGGATCGATGGCACCTGTCTGGATACGTACCCAGGAGTGCAGGGTGCTCATCACATTATGCCACCAGATGATATCTGCTTCCAGGATTTCGCCGCTGCGGGGATCTATCACGGAAGGCCCCATAGCGTTGGCTTTGGCAGAGGCAGCGTAAGTCACTACAGAATAGCGGACATCGTCTGCATCAAAATCAGGATCGTTGACAGGTGCATCTTTAGCGATGATCGCATTTTTGAAGCCGGCTGCCTCAAAGGCTTTCTGCCAGTCTTCAATACCGGCTTTGATATAAGAACGCCACTGTGCAGGAGTGCTGGCATCGATATAATATATGATCGGTTTCTTAGGTTCTACCAGTTCACCATTCTTATAACGCTGCATATCTTCCGGCTTGGGTTCCAGGCGCCAGCGGGTGATCAGTTCCCGCTGCTCCAGTTTGTGCTGTGCATCGCTGAAGTACCATCTGGGCGTAGTAAAGAGCCCTACCCTTCTGTCGGCGAAGCGGGCCTTCATCGGCTGATCGCTGAGCAGTACCAGGTTGGTAGTGGTTTCAATAGATACTTCCACACCGGTGATTTTGGATGTCAGCTCAGACTTGGCCACCACATTATCCTGAAAGGGTTTGATACCACGGATGCGGGACAGGTCTTTAATAGGAGAGCCTGGCAGGCCGAGTGATTCAAAGACGTTGTTGATGCTGCTGTTGGAGCCGTCAAACAGTTTGGACACGTTGATCACGAATGCAGTGGTGTCTTTGTTATAGGCTTCTATTTTAAACTGATCTATCAGGGAAGGGGCGAAGTTATCTGCTACAGACTGCGCGATGGCATTGTTGGCAGGTACTTCGAGGAATGGGTTGTATTTACGCAGGAAGATCTTGTTCAACAGGGTATCTCTTTCAAAAGTGATGACCATGTTGGCATAGTTCATTCCTTTATTGACACCGGCTTCATTGAGTTGTTCCGGTACTTTGGAGAGTTTGTTGACTACCAGCAACTCCCGGCCTATCAGGTTCAGCGGGATTTCGAAGAAGTAGTCCGTTTTCACACGGTGTACCTTAAACAGGCCATCGCTGGAGACAGCATCTGCCGGGATCACTTCTTTATAAGGCTTCAGCCCTTTGGTATCGGGTTTCTTTTTAGCGGTCGTATCAGCTACTACCACAGGGGTTTTCTTCCCGAAAAGCCATCCGCCTTTCTTCTTTGATTGGGCTATTACATCAGTGGATGTAAAACATTGTGCCGAAAGGGCTACACATGGGAGTAGCCATAACAGTTTCCTGTAACTTGCGTGCATAGATAGGAGTTGTTAAGATGTATTGTAAATACTTCCGGGTAACAATCATCCAGCCCATTGCCGCGGGAAACTGAGGTGATGATACGCCACAGCTAAGCCCAGCAAGGGCTGGGCTACAAAGGACGAACAAGGTTTGCTACAAAGTATTGATGCGGTCTACTTCAGTCAGGACACAGGCAATTTCTTTACCAGCAATATGATTTTACGTTTAACTTTTTTTTAACTATAAGGGCGCAAAGCTATTGAAAAGTATCAACTAAATCGTTTTTTGTTAGACAGCTTTCTGGTTTTACAGGAAAAAAATAGCGGGAAACAAGCTACGGACGGGCATCGCCGTTCATAACATTTTTAAAAAAATTATAAAAGCCGCTGAAAGGGGATACATGCAGCACTTCTATAATATACCCATTGTGCTGCTAATCTTTTTTGTAGATATCAAATTTATTAAACGGCACCTTCCCAAAATCCTTGCTGGTACGAACTTTAGAGGTCACCTTGTCTGGCTCGGAAGCATGAAAACTATCGCCTCCGTCTTTGTGCAGGTACCAGTATTTATCTGTTGGTGAATATTTGAAGGTGATAATCCGCGTCCATCGCCAGCTGCTGCCACCATAGTGTTCTACGGAAAAATAACCGTTTTTGATCACCACCGATTCGAAAGGATCTCCCATCATACCACCGCAGTCTACACAATACACAACATTGTCATTGCGGGCGGCCAGTTTATAGGAATGGTCCGGCTGTCCCAGCAATATCAACAGCGGTCTTTTTTCAGGATGTTCCACTACATCAGAGGTGGAATCCTCTCCTGGTTTATACAGTACCATAATCATATCCGGGTAGGGATCCAGATTTAAATCACCACTGGTGGTATCAAGGATACTATACACCTTAGGTATGAACGGGGCCAGCTGCCGCGGAATAGCCGCATCTGCATCCTTCTTTTTTTGAGCCACGGTAGTGGAAGCACTCCACATCAGGAGGGAGATTATTAAAAAAGCGGTAGTTAACAATTGTTTTCCCATATGACACTGTATTAGCTTCTTTTTTAAATAGATGGATCATTATAATCATCTACATATCGCAAGTTGTAAAAAAAATTTCTACCCCCAAACTTTTTAGACTTAACATCCCGTATCTAACAATATAGCTCAACTGCTATCATTCAATACAAGTTTCCACAAAATGAAAAAGCCAATCATAACATTAACCATATGGAGTCTGGCGCTGAACGCAATGATAAACAACCATATCAACCCGGATGCAGCAAAAGAACAGTCTACAGACAATGATGCATCCTGGTGGCTCGACTCCCAGGGCCAGCTATGGCAGGGCAGGCAGGGAAAGATATGGACAAGTGTAACCGTATCGAAGGCAGGAAAGAGAACACCGCCTCCCGGTACGGTGTCCCCCCAACGAAAAGCCCCCGGCAGCTGTTATACATTATCAGACGGTCGCATGCTCTGGATTGAAGAATAAAACATGATTACTATTCCGATTATATTTGAAATCACTACGCATATATCAAAATACAACACTTGTTTCCCCGCAGCTGCAGGAGAAAGAAGTAGTATTCCGGCGCCTTTACGATGATTATTCAGGCGCTATATATGGAGTGATATTAAGCCTGATAGATGATACACATCTCGCAGAGGAAGTCTTACAGGATACTTTTTTGAAAATATGGAAGAACATGGATCAATATGATCCAAAAAAAGGAACCTGGTTTACCTGGATGCACCACATAGCCCGAAACACCGCCCTGGATGTGATGCGCAGTAAAGCCTTCCGCAACCGCAGCAAAAACGAGCCGCTGAGTGACCACCACATGCAGCTTCCCGCACCTGCTGCCCAGGAAGATACAGGTCTCCGTAAGCTGGCCGGCCAGTTAAAAGACGACCATAGTGTATTGATAGAACTAGCCTATTTCCAGGGATATACTCAGGAAGAAATCGGACGCAAACTGAACATCCCTTTAGGCACTGTTAAAACAAGGCTTCGCACAGCCCTGAAAAGATTAGCAAAAATGATCACGGACCCTTGAATATACAAGCATACATATCAAGCGGCGCGCTGGAAAGCTACGTTTTTGGGCTGGCGACTCCCGAAGTAAGATCGGAAGTAGAACAGCTCAGAATGCTGTATCCGGAGGTGAATGCTGCTATTATACAATTGCAGCATGACGTTGAAAATTTTATTATCCTGCATGCTGTTACTCCCCCTGCAGGATTAAAAGACAAGCTAATCGAAATAGCGAATCGAAACAAGAAAAGGGCTCATGATCTTTCTTTTCATATTACGATAAGCCCTGGTTCTTCTCCCCATCTTATCACGGTACACCGTTACTGGAGAATCGCGGCAGTCACCATTATCATTCTTTGTTTTGCCTTATTATCCAGTGCAATAATTTTTGGTCTCAAATACAAATCGCTTTCACAAAAAAATGAAATACACAACCGTGCACTCTATCATCAACTGGCAGCCAATCCGGATGTAAGAATGATCCCGTTAAAAGGCAGCAACAGCGATCAGACCTGCTCCATCACACTCTTCTGGAACAGACATACCGGCGTCTTATATGCCCTGGCCGATTACCTGCCCAACTCTCCGAATGAACTTCAATTCCAGGTATGGGCCGTTGTTGATAACAAACCCGTTAATGCAGGCCTGATGAAAGTAGATAACAGCTTCCAGAAACTAATCAATATCCCCCACGCAGACCTCTTCTGGATCACACTCGAAAAAACCGGAGGCAGTAGTGTGCCCCGCAAGTATAATATCATAGCAACAGCGGAAACTAAATAAAAGAAACAAACATTTACCCTATCTTAGTTGCGTTTTTAAAAACCCGGATTATACAGTTCAACTTCCCCACTTATCCCAAAAAGTTGTTGGTCAAGGAACTGCACCGCAACACAGGAAATAAAATACCTTATGAAAAAGAGATTTATCTATCAGGATGAAAAGTCAAACAAGTTTTGGGACATTGAAATAAAGGAAACGGAGCTGACCGTCACTTTTGGCAAAACAGGCACCCAGGGCCAAATCCAGACCAAAACATTTTCCTCGGCAGAAGAATGCAATAAAGCCGCTGAAAAACTAATCACCGAAAAAACCAGGAAAGGTTATACCGAGCTGGCTGAAACAACGCATCCCGAAAATGATGCCGTAGCTCCGGGAACCTTCCCCCCGCCGGCACAGCTGTATAACGATATCCTATCACTGGCCGCATACCTCGAAACACACTGGCCTGAAAAGGTGGAGATATCCCCCGCTTCCGAAGAGCATATCGGACAAATGGAATCCACAGCCGGTTTCAGCATGCCGACGACCTTCCGTGACTTCTGGCTCAAAAAAGGATTTTTCTATTTTGATAAAGATGATATCACCTGTGCCGTTTACGCTTATAACGCCGAAGGGCCCAATGCCAACACCCTCTACGCGATGCTGGACTTATTCCTGAATATCTATAATCGCGAAAGTGTATGGCTGGAACAGGAAAAAGACTTTTTATCCCAATGCTGCTGGTTACTTGGCTTAATTGTCAAAGACGAGGAAAGATGGTACACCGTTGTCGATCCGCTTGGCCAGGTATATAATATTCATACCCCTCAGTCCCTGAGTGATATTACCGATGAGGACTTTATACAGGCATTCGCACCGCTGTTGTCAGCCAAAGCGTCCCTGTCAGCATTTATCAAAACAGGAGAAAGCCAGGCACCGGCACATCCGGAAATACCACCTGCATACCTGCAACCCACCGCGTCATTAATGGATGTAACTACCTCCCTGCTTACTGCAGAAGGTATTTCCTCCCAAATGATCACCAACTATGAGCTGGAGAAGGTAGAAGAAGAAACAGGTTTCCCGCTACCACCAACACTGATGGCCTTCTGGCAGAAACATGGCAGCATCCTGTACAACAATCCTTCTCCTGTTCCACCCAGCTTCTACCAGAACATACAACTCTTCTTCCCCTCCAGGCCTTATATGGTCAACTATAAAATGATCCGCTTTGGATTGTTTGATTTTCTGGAGACGCTGCTCAAACCTAAAACAGTCAGACCTTTTGAAGATGAAAAAGAATATCTGAACAAATGTTTTCTGGTATATGGCATGATGAATGAATGCATAGAAGGTTTCAATTTTGTGGAATGTTTCTATTGCGCTGCAGATGGTTCCATGGGAAGTATCAGATTCTTAAATGCGCTGCCTTTTGATATACACCAGATCCTTGCGCCGGTAATGGCTCTCAAGGATAAACAGACGTATGCTATTCAGCATCTGGACGCTGTAAAAGCAGACCAGGAGAAAGCAGCGGAAATGGCAGAACAGCAAGAGGGCGCAGATGAAGAAAACGAAACAGCCACTTTCCTTCAAAAGTACCGACTGCAAAAGCTTTCCTACCAGGAGGTTTTGGAGCGGCTTGATGTGGATAGTTTGTTTGATTACTGGGAGGTGGAAAGTGAAGGTAATAACTATACCATAGAAGAGTATGAGAGTGAAGAAGAATATTTTGAAGATGACCGGCAGATTTATTTCTGTGATGGTGACCTGATCATCAATGGCGACCTGGACATTCCACACACCGCCTACGATCTCCTGGTAGTAAACGGGGATATGACCATCAACGGGAGAATACCCGACCGATATGGTGAGAGTACGCCTTATTATGTAACAGGCAATACTACCGCCGATTGTCTGATCCTGGGCTATTTCCAAAAAACGTGTGGAGAAGAGAACATCCGTTACATTGCCTGCGCATGGGCTCAGGACGACGAATCACTAAATGCTTTGCCCCATCGTAAAATTAATGCCCCGTACTTTTTTTCATGGTTCTATAACCTGGGATGTTTTGAATTTGCGCCACATACGCTGATTACCGCCCTGTATGAGGAAGAAACGTTATTAGCCTATGAAACGGATAATGCCTTCCTCCCCTGGCATGATTTTGCATGCGCCTTCCAGCCGGCTTTCTATTATAGCATCGAAGAGCGATACCACGACAATCTCAGTATTGATATCTCCGCTATGTATGAGGCGCTCCGCAACAATAAGCCCATACTGGCTGAAGGTGTCACACTGGAAGGTATTCAGCTGATACCACAGGGTCTCCGCCTGAAAAATGAAGAAGATTTTGCCGGTGCCTATACCTGTTTTAAAAAGGCCATAACGCTGTCCCCAGGCTATTACTGGCCGTATTACTATGCCGGTGAATGCCTTTTTAAACAACAGGCTTATGCCCAGGCAATGACCTACTTTTCTAAAGGTATCGCCTACACGCCGGGAAAAATGAAATACGAATACAACTGTATGGAACAAGCTGCGCTGTGTGCCGTTCGTATAGGCGAATATGAAAAAGCCATCGAATGGTCAGAAATGGCCATACAGAAGCAGGCATCGGCCTATTTCCCCATGCGGGTGATCGGAGAGGCACTGATCCTTCAAAACCGGCTGAACGAGGCAAAAAGTTATCTTGAAAAATCACTCAGCATCCACGATATCTTCAGCAACAACTGGCTGCTGGGGCTGGTCTATCACCTTCAGGGCGATCAGGAACAAGCCGCTGTCTACTACAATGCAGCTGCCGACAAAAACCATAAAGCAAAGCCCTACACACAACACACCGACCTCACCTACATATACGGCGAGCCGGTTACCGTAGACTGGGATACCAAACGTTCCAGCCCCAAAGTAAAAGATCAGGCTTATTGGGATCAGTTTATGGCAGATGCCCTTTCCCAATACGGTCCCGACCTGTACAAAAGAACAGGCCAGTTCCCCGATTACTGGCTCTCCGCCAAACTTGCGACCATCCCGGCGCAATACAGGACACAGGCCATGCTGCTGGCTTTACTGGGCCATCAGACCAACGGAGAATACGATGTAAATGGTGACATGCTTCAATCTTTTGATCCGGAAATGATCACGCCGGAAATAGTGTTACTGGCCTTGGACCGCGAGTCTAAATGTCATTATAAACATATTCCAGCCAATTTGCTGACCATGCCCGTTTTTGAGGCATCCATACAGCAAATTGATCTGTCTTATGTACCAGCTGAACTGATCACTTATGAATTGTGTTTCCGCGCGGTAAGTATTAATCAGTACAACTACAATCATGTCCCTGAAGCATTCAGGGATGAGCGTATGAACATTGCGCTCATTGCCGGCGGCGGCCTGCAGAACCATCCATGCAAGGAACTGCCTTCCAGGTATCATACCCGCGAATACATACAGCCCGCCATCGACCTCGGCATTCATGTTATAAAAAATATTCCAACCAGATTGGTGGATAAGGAAGTGTATGAATATGCTGCTGCCAAATACGGCCAGGCCCCTGAATGGCCATTTATCACAGAGCAATACGACCGGCAAAGATGGCGCTATGGCTCCCCCTCAGACGTTGAGTGGATGGGCCAACAAGTCCGGAAATACGGCATCGGCGCCTTCACTCATATCAATACTGCCCGGATAAATCAACATAGTTATCAATACTTCAAAAAACACCTCGGACACCTGCCGGAATTTGAGCAAAACGTAAAAACATACGGCTGGGACCAGCGTATCAAGATCACTGATTCAGACATCCAGGAATTCGATTACGACACCTTTGGAAAGGTATGGGCCTGCTTCTGGGACGAAGACTTTATCATTAAAGCTATTACCTCCAATACCAGGGATTCCTGCGAACGTATCTATACCGTACCTCAGCAATACCTGACACAAAAAATCTGTGATATCGCTGTACAACGGAATTCCTACGATTTTCAGTTTGTCCCCAAACAGTACGTCACCGCGCAGATGTGTGAAACCGCCTGCTCACAGGATTATGGCACTGCACTGGAATATGTACCCCTGGAGCTGCGGACCGAAAAAGTCTGTGACCTGGCTCTTTCCAGGAATGCAGACAATATTAAATTCGTGCCCATCCCGCTGCGCAGCGCGCAACGTTGCCTCCGGACAGTCCAGCGGGACAGCCGGCTGTACAAATATGTTCCTTATGAACATTATACCACCGTTTATGAAGCGCTCTGTAAAAAACAGCAGAACAGCGATTCTCAGGACTTCCTGCTCCTCCACTGGGGCCTCGGACTGATCATCGATAAAAAGTACAACGATGCCCGAAAAAAATTAATGGAAGTAGAAAAAGCAGAAGACCCCTACTCCTGCTACCTGCATCAGGCACTTTATTATATCGGCTGGAGTTATTTCCTGGAAGGCGATACAGCAGCCGCCAATGAGTACTGGCAAAAAGCACAGGACCTCGCTAAAACAGAGAAGATTGAAAAAGAGGACTGGCTGACTTTCCCCTACAGCGATTTTCAGCTGGTACCCGTTGCCGGAGGACTCCCCTTCAGCAAGGATGAATTTGACAGCCAGATGCGCGAAGTAACGCTGCTGATTGGAAATAAGGATTACACACAGGCCATTGAACTTTTAGCCCAAACGGAAAAATTGCTGCAGGACAGCCAGTGCACGGAAATATGGCTATGGGCATATGTCTGGGACCACCAACGTTATGCATTATACGAAGCCGGTATGCAGGATGCATCCCTGATATTATGCAGAAAGATCATTACAGAACTGGAAAAGGTCACGCTATGGGATTATCTGGAAGAATATAACCCTGTACGGGCTGCACTGCGCAATGCACACAACAGCCTGGCTTATCATTACTACGAAACAGCCACCAGCCTGGATACCGTCATGGAAGGTATTAAGCATATTAAAGTAACCATGAAAACGGCTGCCCCCATTGAGGAAAAGAGTGTGTTAAATCCGTTTTATGAAACACAGGTACTGCTGTGGCATAAAGCCATGCACTACGATCCGGCCCGCCAAAAGGAATTTCAAAAGGTGGTAGACAAAATCGGTAAACTCAAACTCTGGGAAAAAGGCTTTTTAAGTGATGAATTAAAAGAGAAGCTGGGTATATAGTACTAAAAGCAGGCAGTATTAAACTGCCTGCTTTCTTATTTACATCCCTTATTTAAGACACCTGCCCCGAAGACTTAATATTGAGTTCACATCTGCTCTCTATGTTTGTTCCCGGATATGGAAAAGCTAACGGACCATCGGTTGTTGTTATTGATTCAGAAGGGAAATCATGCTGCTTTCACCGCCTTTGTCAATCGTTACTGGGAAGAGATTTACACCTATACGAAATCCCGGATAAGGCAGGGTGTGGATGCCCAGGACATTGTACAGGATATCTTTATCAGCTGCTGGAATAACCGGGAGCGTCTTCACACCGGAGAAAATGGCCGTCTTACTGCCTATCTTTATCAGGCTGCCCGGTATGCTATTATCGATTATTTTTCGAGGCCAGGTATTACTGTCTACAACGATATCCTGCTGGAAGCGGTCGCTGACCGGCAGATGGAGAATAACTCCGAAGCACAGCTCTATCTGAAGGAACTGGAGCTTCATATCCGGCAGGAAGTGGACCAGCTGCCGGATCGTCTTAAAATGCCCTATCTGCTTAGCCGGGAAGGGAATCTGAGTCTGAAGGATATTGCCCTGAAAATGTCGCTCTCGGAACAGACCGTAAAAAACAATATCACAACAGCCCTTCGTATCCTCCGTGCACGCCTGCACGAAAATGAGCATTACCTGGGAACGCTGATGTTATTACTTGCACTACCCTCTTACAACAACTTAATAATTCCGTAACATAGATTAGCGGTACTTGTAGCTGTCCGGAGAGATTCTCTCTGTATGGAACATCAACACCAGCATAATAACGGCGTTAAAGCGCTGCTGAAACGTTACCTGCAGGGAACAGCCACTCCGGAAGAAGCGGAGAAAATAGCGTACTGGTACAGTACCCTGCAGAACCCGGAGCAGTCGGCTTTATCACCGGAAGAAAAGGCCATACTCAAACAATCCATACTACACAATATCATCAGGCAGACAGCACCTGCAAAACAGGGAGTTAGCCGGAAATGGTTCCGCTATGCAGCAGCTGTACTATTAACCGCATGCGTTGGCGGATGGCTGTATTCCCGCTATAGCCCTGCAGCAGCGCCCACTGTGGTATATTCCGGCATCGGAATTACCAGGCGGGTAGTCCTGCCAGACAGCAGCATCGTCATCATGAACGCCGGCAGTACCCTGCGGATTGCTGCCAGCTTTGGCAAAAGAGAAAGGAATATCGAACTCGAAGGAGAGGCTTTCTTTGATATAAAGCCCAATCCCACCTGTCCTTTCAGGGTACGTCATGGCCAACTGACCACCACCGTTCTCGGTACCTCCTTTAACATCCGTACCTACCCGGGAGAAGAAAATGCAAAAGTAGCAGTTGCCAGTGGTAAGGTACAGGTAGATATACATGGAAAAGAGGGACAGCATTTTCTGCTGGAAAGCCATGAAATGCTGCAGTACAGCTCCCTCCAGGGCAACGTAAGAAAAGGCAGGGAAGATACCAGCAGCATAGGACAATGGCAGCGGAAGATCCTCGACTTTAACGGCTATACGCTGACCGCAATGGTAGCCGAACTGCAACGGCAATACCCTGTCGGCATACAATTACATACCACCCCTGCGGATACAGCCCATTACAACATCAGCTTCCAGCAGGAAAATATACAGGATATCCTCGCCGTATTGACCGGTCTTACCGGCATCACCTATAAAAATGAAAATGGACAAATCATTATTTACAGTAAAACTTATGCACCGTAAACAGTAAACAGAAAAAAGAAACCGGAAGTGCTACCAACACCTCCGGTTAGATCCCGTGCCCCGTAAAGGCACAGTATTTTTTAACGACTAACATTAAAAACACCACAAAAATGAGAAATTTTTATGCCGGTTGTATCAGACCGGTCAAAACTCTTTTTTCCTTAAAAATGAGACTAACACTCTTTTTCGCAGTCCTTTCCACTTCTATCGCCTCCGCTACTCATATAGAAGGACAGTCGATGGAAAAAATCAGGGTGGACATCAATGCCAGGGAATTACCGATGAAAAAAGTTTTGCAGATGATAGAACAACAATCATCGCTTACCATCGGGTATGACCTCAGTACCATCCCTGCTGAAAGCAAGGTCAGCTACACCGCTTCCGGTAAAACAGTTGCCGTAGTCTTAAGGGAACTGTTAAGCTCTTTCCCGGTCAATGTAGTGCAGGTAAATGACAAATATCTGTTGCTTCAGTCCAGCGGTCAGCAGCAATCGGTAAAGATCAGCGGCCGGGTGACCGACAACAAAACCAAAGAAGTATTACCAGGTGTCAGCATCAGCATTAAGGGCAGTTCTTCCGGTACCTTAACGGATGTGGATGGCCGCTTCTCACTGGGATTTCCGGCGAATAAAGAAGAAGTTACACTGGCAGTGTATTTTCTGGGTTTTAAGAAGAAAGAAATCCAGCTGAGGAAAGAAAACTGCAGTGGTTTACAGATTGCACTGGAAGAAGACAGGCTGGGCCTCGACGAAGTGGTGGTAACAGGCCAGGGTATTGACATTGCACGCCGTCGTTTATCCTCCAACATCGTCAGCATCGGAGCCCGTGATATCGAAAATGTACCGGCAGGCCGGCTGGACCAGCTACTGCAATCCCGTCTCCCTAACGCACAAATCAAAATGACCGGCGGTCAGGCAGGTGCTACCTCACTAATACGCACCAGAGGTATCAACTCTGCCTTTATCAACTCTACGCCCATCATTTATGTAGACGGTGTGAGGATGGACAACCTCAACACTGTCTCTGCAATGGGTGGCGGAAGTGCGCAGGGTGCAGCTATCAGCGCCATTGCAGACATTCCCATGGATAATATTGAAAAGATCGAATACATCAACGGAGGTGCTGCCACCACGCTCTATGGCTCAGATGCTGCCAACGGTGTAATCCAGATCTTCACAAAAAAAGGCGGTGCAGGCACCACAGCCATCAACGCCGAAACACAGATGGGTGTAGAAACACCAACAGCCGACTTCCTGCACTTCAAGCGTACCAAAGAACTGCTGATGCAGCATGGTTTCTACCAGAAACATCATATCGGCATCAACGGAGGAACAGACAACTTTGGCTACAGCTTCTCCGGTAACTATCTCAATTCCCAAGGAACTGAAATATTTAACCAGAATCGTAACCGCAAAATCGACTTCAGTACCGGTTTCCGGGCTGGGCTGGGTGAAAAGGTAACTTATGAATCATCCTTCACCTATGTCAACAATAAATACAAACGTAACCGTAATGGTAACCAGGGCGGCTATACGGGATTATGGTTTACAGAAAGCGGCGCTTCTGCCATCACAGGTCCTAAATTCAACCCTGATATCGACAACCTCTCTGATGCTGATTTTGAGAAGATGAAAGCGTATGTGCGCGAAGCTGAACGTTTACAGGATAATGATATCACGGTAAACCGCTTTCAAACTTCTCAGTCATTTAAATACCGTCCACTGAAAAACCTGGTGTTTAAAGCTACCGGTGGTATCGATTACCGTGTGCAGAAAAACCAGGTGATCACTACCAACCAGTACCTTTCCTTTACCACCGGCAATCCGGTAAAAGACCAGGGCAGCATCGCCAACAATGATCGCAAATACCTGGGCCTCACCCTGGAACTGAATGGTCAGCATGAATTTAAAACAGGACAGTTTTCATTCGTTACTACTGCCGGTACACAATTCTTCCGGAATGAAGACCAGCAGATTGCCTATAACGGCAGCAATATCCGCGACGGCGCAAGAAATATTAAAGACGCCGCCTCCAAAACAAGTGATGAATTTTATCTGGAAGCAGTGAACTATGGCATTTATCTGCAGGAAAACATCGGATTTAAAAACAAACTGTTTCTGGACCTGGGTATCCGTGGTGATGGTAACCCTGTCTTCGGTAGCAATATTGGCATACAGTACTATCCTAAAATCGGTTTCTCCTATATCCCCAGTGCTGAGCCCTGGTTTGCTGGTATTGCAGAGATCATTTCTTCTGCCAAACTGCGCGGAGGATTTGGTATCGCCGGTAACCTGCCTACTCCCTTTGCTAACGAAAAGACGATTGCCTTCCAGGGTTACAACAACGATCAGGCGGCATTTTTCGGTCAGCCTGGCAACGACTACCTGAAGCCGGAAAAAACACATACGCTGGAAGCCGGTGTAGACCTGGGTTTTATAAAAGACCGCCTGCTGGTGTCTGCCGGTTATTTTAACGCCATGACCAAAGATGCGCTCTTTTTTGTACCTCCCACTCCTTCCTCCGGCCAATCCGTATTTCAGTTATACAATGTGGGTAAAATACTGAACCGCGGATGGGAACTCAGCATTACCGCCATTCCGGTAGATACAAAAGATCTCACCTTACGACTGAATGCTTCGCTGAATACCCTGTATAACAACGTGGAAAAAGCTGGCGGCGCACCTTTTAACCTCAATGGTTTCAGTGCCCGTACCATACAAACAATCGTACAGGAAGGCTCTCCTATCGGCTTCCTTCGCGGCAACTATGGCGTATTGGGTGCTGATGGCGTATTACAGTCCACCACCGCACAACAGAACCTGGGCACTACTATTCCCAACCTGTTTGGCAGTCTGGGTCTGAATCTGCGTTACAAACAATTCGACTTCTTCGTGAACGGTGACTATCAGAAAGGTGCCTATGCCAACTCCTTCGACCGTCAGTTCCGCTTCTATTACGGCGCCAACAATGAAGGTATTCCACAGGCTGAGATAGACAAAAACAAACGTAACAACTGGCTGAACTTCACCAATATGTTCACCGAAAAAACAGATTATATCAAGATCAGACTGATCGGATGCAGCTACAACTGGAAACCGGCCCTGTTCCACAAAGTGATCAAATCGGCTACCGTAAGCTTTTCCGCTATCAATCCGCTGAATTTCGCGACATCTTCCTTTGATCCTGAATCTACCATCAGTGGCAGTGCACAAGGCCAGGGTGGCGCTACTACAGGAGGCATCTCTTACGCCACCTATTCAGCACCCCGTCAATTTCTGGGCACTTTACGCTTAAACTTCTAAATAAAAAAATCATGAAAAGATATATAACCGCAGCCCTGTTATCAGGTATCCTGGCACTGGACAGCTGCTCCGTATTAAACCCGAATGTTACAGAACCTGTTTTTCTGAACAATCCCAATGCAGCCAGCAGCTGGGTAGTAGGCCTGCGCCGCCAGCTGGCGCTCACCATGAACCAGGTAGTCGTTTCTTCAGAACTGGTATCAGATAACTACTATAACAACCGTACGCTCAGCAGTAAGGTATTTGATATCCCACAGATCGATTATTACGACCTCGATGTAAATAACCTGCAGGTGCAGGTACAACGCCTGCGGGAGATGTCTGAATACGGACTAAACAAGGTGCTCCCGGCCGATCCAACCAGCACAGCCGCCGATTCCGCAGAAGTATACTTCAGCAGCGCCTTCGCCCATATCCTTAGCGGAGAGCTGTTTGTAGGGCTTCCGGGCAGCAGCAACGGGCCGGTAGTAGCTCCCGCCGAACATCTGCAGACAGCCATCAGCCAACTGGACAAAGCCATCTCCCTCAGTAAAAACGCCACCGAAACAGGCGCCTATACCCTGCTCAAAGCCAGGGCCTACTACGCACTGGGAGATGCGGCCAATGCAGCTAAATTCGCTACAGCGGCCATGAGTAATAACACACTGCTCCGCCAGGTAAAATATGATGGTGTGAACAACGTGTCCAATGATATGCAGACCTATCTCTTCTCCTCCACCAATAACGAGTTTGCTCCTTTGCCCCGCCTGGACTTCCTGGATCCCAAGTATTTCCATACCGGCCTCGCAGCAAACGATCAGAAACCCGTTACCATCGCCAAAGCAGAAGAAGCATGGCTGATACTGGCAGAAACACAGATAGCAGCCGGTAACCTCCCAGAAAGCCGCAATACGCTCAAACAGCTGCTCACCATCGTAGCCAACAGGCCCGTAGTGATGGTAGACGATAAAAAAGAAACCAGAAACGGCGGTAACCGCACCGACTACCCGCTGACAACCGTAAAGGTAAAATTCGATGAGGCCGATTCCCTGCGCAGCAATTATGTATTGAACCGCCAGGCGGGTAACGTCAAGGTATATACGGTTTCTGGTACCATGGTCACCGATAATGACCTGAATGCAGCCGCCACCGAAGATCAGCTGTTATACGTGCTGTACCGCCTGCGACAGGAGATCTTCATCGCAGAAGGCAGACGCATGACCGACCTGGGTATTAAATTCCCGGTGTCACAAACAGAACAGCTGAACAATCCCAACGTGAAACCTGAGCACCTGAAAGCGCAGATCCCTGCCTTCATTCCGCTCAACAGGGGCATGGACGACTTTACCTACGATAAAGCCAATGGCGTGGTAACCATGAAGTATGACATGAATGCCGTACTGGTGAAGAACAAACATGCAAAAGAAATTTTCCCTTTCATCAACTAAAACGGTCATCAGCATGAAAAAACTCATATTATTCGTAGGTACGTTACTGTTATCAACCACGTACACCATAGCCCAACAGGCGAAATACGTAGTACTGATCAGCATCGACGGCTTCCGGCCGGATTTTTACCTGGACCACTCCTGGCCCGCTCCCAACATGCAGCGCCTGAAAGGAAAAGGGGTACATGCCACCGGTGTGAAAGGTATTTTTCCTACGATTACTTACCCATCGCATACAACACTCATCACAGGTGTAACACCCGCTAAACATGGCATCTGGTATAATACACCTTTCGAACCTGAAGGAGCCAGCGGCCGCTGGTATTCAGAAACCAAATACATCAAGGCCGAAACCCTATGGGACGCAGTAGGAAAGGCTGGCCTGGTGTCTGCCGCGGTTTCCTGGCCGGTATCTGTAGGGGCGCCGGTAAACTATAACATTCCGGAGACCTTCTCACTGAGCAACCCCGGCGACCGCAGAGCCCCTACCAGTGAGCAGTCCACCCCTAAAGGACTGTTCGAAGAAGTACAACGCTACGCCACCGGCGAACTGCAATCCACCGACCTTAACCTCCGCTATCTCGGGATGAATGAAACGCTGAGCCGCATGGCAGCTTACCTGATACGTCGCTACAAGCCCAACCTGCTCACCGTACACCTGCCCTGCACCGATGAGGTACAACACCGCGAAGGCCGGGAAGGTAATGCTGTCGCTACTGCAGTCGCCTCTGCAGACCACGGCATCGGCACGATCCTCGAAGCCATCGAAAAAGCCGGCATCGGCGACAACACCGCCGTTATCATCACCGGTGACCACGGCTTCGTTGACATCCATACCTCCCTTGCCCCCAATGTATGGCTGGCACAGAAAGGCCTGGCAGGCAGCAAGGAAAATCCCGGCAGCTGGAAAGCCATGTTCCATAGCGGTGGAGGATCCACCTTCCTGAAGCTGAAAGATAAAAACGATCAGAAAACACTACAGCAGGTGAAAACCATACTGAACGAACTGCCGGAAGGCATCCGCAAACAGTTCCGTATCATCGAGCAACCGGCCCTGGCCCAAACCGGCGCCGATCCGGATGCCGTGCTCGCACTCACTGCCGTACAAGGTATTGCCTTCTCCGCCGGTAAAGACGGTGAAGCAGTCAAAAAAGCCAACGGTGGCGCACATGGCTATTTCCCTGATTTCAGGGAAATACAAACCGGTTTTGTAGCCTATGGTGCAGGCCTGGCTGAAAATGTAACAGTGCCTGTGATAGAACTCACAGACGTAGCGCCGTTGATAGCGAAGCTGCTGGGCATATCACTCAAACAAGCAGATGGGATGGTGTATCCCGGGATGCTGAAGAAAGGGAATTAAAATTAACCACCTGATAAACAAAAGGGAAGCTTTACCTAGCTTCCCTTTTGCGTTGATGACTGCCATCGTTTCGGATGCATATAAAAAACAACAAAGCCGCCCTGGGGCGGCTTTATTGCTGTCTTCATTTTCTCACAAATCAATGACAGGTTTTACCTTACCTGCCAAAAGATTTTATTATACGCTCCATCTTGTGCAGCAACAGCTTTAAAGTTGTCAGCATTCAATGTGCGTTCTTTATCAGGATAGAGTAATCTCAGCGGAGGCGTAGGCATGGTAGTAGTACCTACATCTTTCGGGAAATACAGTTTGGGATAGCCGCTTCTTCTCATCTCTGCCCATGATTGGGGAGATAACATCACACCATAATCTACCCATTTCTGTAATCCTATTTTATTCAGGTTATCATCTTTCCCTATCGTACCATAGGCAACCTGCGGACTGGTCAGCAAAGCGCTGATTTCTGCTGCAGTAGCGGCCTGGGCAGGAGTTCCCCAGGCGCTCATGCCATTGATATTGAAATAGTAGGTAATAGATTGTTTGATACCGTTTTCGTAGGCCGCTTTAGCATCACCACCACCCCATCTTTCATAGGCTTCCGCTTTAGAAAAACTAACTTCTGCAGCAGTTAATATAATACCCGGGAAGTTCACGTTGTTGATGAATGTTACAGAATCTATACGGGAAATAAAACCGGAGGAAATGGAGTCTGACTGACGACCACCATCCCAGGACAGTGGCACACCAAAGTAACCACCACTCTTGTTTTTCGCAAAGAATACTCTTAAGCGCGGATCACCGGAAGGTTTCATCAGTGAATCCAGCATATAACCAGGTGCCAGATTACCACCCAACCCGTCACGCATATCTGTAGACAACAGGTCAGGACCTTTTGCAGCTATCTGTACGTTCTCAGAGACAGTCTCTATCAGCGGATATTTTGTTGGATTGCTCAGCAATGTTTGCACAATACCTTGCGCTTTGGCCTCGTCCTGGTAGGAAATACGCATCGCCAGGCGTAACATCAGTGAGTTACAGTATTTACGCCATGCCACCAGATTACCTTTCAATACAAAGTCCTGCTTGGTCAATTTATTCTGATAAAACTGGTCTGCCTGCACAGTAGACAGGTAGTCGCTGATCCGTTTCAGATCAGTTAATGCCAGATCATATACATCTTTACCTTTATCATACTTCGCCAGTATCAGCTCTCCTCCGGTAGCATTCAGTTTACCGGCATCGGTAAAAGGAATATCTCCCCATAAATCCACCATCTGCGTAGCCTGGTCATAAACAAAAATACGCGCGGTTTCCATGAACAGTAAATAACCTTGTTTTTCCGCATCCGTTTTAAGGGCATTATACAGGCGTTCCATTTCGCGGAAACTCGCTATAGGACCGGAAAAATTTGAACCTGGTGCAGTATAGAAATCATTCCAGCGGTCCTGCGTATAGTTCACTGTTTGCTCATACATGCGGTTAGTATTTGCAAAACCCAATGACTGCGCATACCGGCTCGTTTGAGGAGCAATAAACGTATACAGGTTCCAGTAGTTAGGAATAATACGCCTGTTTTTGAATAAACCACTGTATAAACCGTCGATATTTGCTAAGGTTGTTTTCTCCGGATCATAATACCGATCATCAAACTGCGATTTTTTGCACCCTGAGAAAATGCCCGCTGACACCGCGGCCATCATTGCTATTATCAGAATATTCCTTTTCATTTTTCTCATTTTAAAAAACAGATCAATTAAAAGCTCAATCTAAGATTCACCCCCATGGTACGGGAAGCTGCTGTGGTACCGGATTCAATACCCTGGCTAACAAAGCTGCTACCAATACCCACCTCAGGATCCAGGTTAGGCAATGATTTGTACAGATAAAACAGGTTTCTGCCAAACACGCCTACAGTGAGGTTTTGTGCCTTTACTTTGCTTTTTAATTTCACTGGCATTGTGTAATTCAATGACAGTTCGCGGAATTTGATGAAGTTGTTATCAAATACAGCACCTTCATAAGTACTGGAAGAGCCGGAACCAGGCCATGAACCCCAGCTGTAGGTGTTCAGATAATAGCTGGCCGCATCAATGATTGTTCCGTTCTGCTTACCATCTGCTGTTAAACCATTCAGGACAACACCATCATGATAAACTTTTGCACCAGCCGGAGCTCCGCTCCCCGCAGCTACATTTTTACCGCTACCATCTACATAGTAGGCTACACCGCCATGTTCTGCATCACGACCGGCTAAAGTGCTCTTATACATACCGGCACCTGTACCATAGTAGTTGGAAGTAGAAATCATCTGACCGCCCCAGCGGAAATCCACCAGAAAGTCGAGGGTCCAGTTTTTATAACGCAGTGTATTGGCAAGGCCACCTGTTAAGTCTGCCTGGATGTTACCCAGTTTTACCTGATGATCAAAATCTATGATATAATAACCGTTAGCATCAATCATGTAGTTGCCCTGCGCATCCTGTTTACGTTTGTAGCCCATGATATCACCCGCAGCCTCACCCACTCTTGCAGTTACCAGCAGGGAACCATTATCCACATTGGAAAGTACCAGTTTATCCATACCAGGCATCAGGCTTTTCAGCTTGTTTCTGTTGTAGCCCAGTGTAGCGCGCATGTTCCAGTCAAAATTACGGGTGGTAACCGGCGTACCATTCAGTGCTACTTCCAAACCATAGTTGTTGAGATCTCCTACGTTTTTCCAGATAGAGTTGGCACCGGTGCTGGAAGGTATGGTCAGGTTAATGATCTGTCCTTTAATGGTACCGTTGTAATAGGACACATCAAAGCCCAGTCTGTTGTTCAGTAATTTGGTTTCCCAGCCTACTTCCACTTCATGTTTACGTTCCGGCTTCAGGTTATTATTACCATAAGCGCTTTGCGGAAGCAGTGCAGGTACCCCATTCATGGTATAGCCGCTATATACTACGTTGGAAGAATATATACCGGCAGCAGTAGCTACTTCACCGTAAGACAAACGCAGTTTGCTGTAGTCCACAAAGGAAGGGAGTTTCAGCGCTTTAGTCAGTTCCAGTGAAGCACTTACGCTGGGATAGAAATAGGCATTGTTGCCGGGAGCCAGTGTAGAAGCTCTTTCATAACGACCAGTACCCTCGAGGAACAGGAAGTTTTTATAATCAAAGCTTACAGTACCAAATAAACCATCCTGTTGATAATACTGACGGTAGGTAGAGCTGGCAGAGATCGGATTTTTTGAAGCATTCAGGCTAAACCAGTTTTCCTGCGTAAGGCCACCATTGGTACCAATACCCACAAAACGATTTTCTTCCCGGCGTGCCTGATAACCCGCGCTGGCACTGAATCCAATGTTTTTAGACAGTTGTTTGTTGTAAGACAGTAATACGTCGCCGTATACGATGTTATACACATTGTTGTTTGTAGCATATGCACCACTTTCACCAAATGACAGCGGAAATTCAGCTCTGTTCATGGTTTCTGCACTATACCCGGTGAAGTCATTACCTATTCTTCCACGCAACTTCAGATCTTTCGCAATTTCATAGCTCAGGGTAAGGCTGGACAACAGACGATTGGATCTTTCATCGTAGCTGTTTTCCAGTTGTTTCCAGAGAAAATCCATGTAATCATAAGCTCTGATACTGTATTTAATCGCCTCTGCAGGATCTTTGGAAGTATCATCAAACTTCACCCACTTGTATCCTTTGCTGGTTTTATATTTGTTCATGTACACATCCATATAGTCAGCAGAACTGAAGAAGCCACCATAGTTGGAGGTTACACGGTTAATCTGCTCAGGACGGTTATGTACTTTTTCATTCACATAAGTGAGTACGATGTCTGTAGTCAGCTTAGGAGTGATTTTATAAGTCGTATTAAAGTTGAACGTATTTTTTTGTTGTTTACCACCAATCTGCACCCCCTGATAATCGTTACGGGTATAGGAGAAACGGTAGGTCAGTTTGTCGCTGGCATTTGATATCGCAACGTTAGCAATAGAGCTGTAGCCATCGCGATAGAACTGTTTCCAGTTATTTTTATGGCTTACATACTTACGGAATTGTCCATCCCACCAGTAAACATCCTGTCCTTCCATTTTAGGGCCGAACTGGGCGTAGGCGCGGAAGATAGGCCGTATGGCATCCTTACCATTAATAGTACCCATATGAATCCAGCCATCATCATCAGCGCCAAAAGAAGATTTATTGGTAGCTCTGTCGTAGCCCGGACCATAGGTAGTTTGCAGATCAGGTGTTACACCCACTTGCTCAACACCATAGGAATAGTTAACATCTACGCCAAGACCTCTTCCTTTAGTACCGCTTTTGGTGGTGATCATCACTACACCGTTACTGCCGCTGGAACCGTACAACGCAGTAGCAGCAGCACCTTTGAGGATATTGATATCGGCAATATTATCAGGATTGATATCCAGCAGACTGTTACCACGGATACGGGTATCACTCCAGTAACCACCATTGTTCACAATATCATTACGGATAGGAACACCGTCTACTACAATCAGTGGCTGGTTATCACCATTGATGGAGTTCAGACCGCGGATCTTAATATTCACCGCGCTGGTACCGCCACCGGGAGCAGATTGAATTTTTACGCCGGCAGCCCTTCCATATAAAGCAGAAGCGAAGTTGGTAGGAGAAGACTTAACAATATCCTCACCGGATACTGTGGAAATAGCATAGCCTACTTTACGCCGGTCTTTTTTAATACCCATAGCGGTTACTACTACTTCACTCAGGCCCTTTGTATCATCATCCAGACGGGCATTCAGTACAGTGTGACTACCTGCGGGCAGTTCCTGTTTCAAATAACCAACAGAACTAATAATCACGGTGGCATTAGACGATACATTCAGTTTGTAGTTCCCGTCGGCATCAGAGGTAGTGCCATTGGTAGTACCCTTTTCCTGTATACTTGCACCAATAATCGGATTTCCTTTTGCATCCTGTATTTTACCGGTAATTGCCTTCTTTTCCTGCGCCAGAATTACCTGACAACAAAGCAGAAGAAGAGACACGCATAAGAACAGCGATCTTTTCATTTTTTACTTTTTTTGATGAATGCGAATAAAAGAGACGTAGAATTTTGATTATTAATAGCCTTTAGCCATTATTTGGTTGATACTATCTTTTTGGCATAGCAGTAGCTTATAATGCGCTATGGCATAGCACAAAATCCAATTGCAGTTGGCTGAATTTTCTAAAATGGAATACAGTTACTGTTGGCTGTTAAGTAAAATCTCTGGTTGAATGTTTAATTAAAAAAATGACAATCTGGTCTTTGCTCCTCTGACTGATTCTTGGTTGAACTGATGATCTGGTAATAAAAAAGTTGCAGGTGTAATATTTACTCCCGACGAATACAGTAAAAATGTATCAGTCCTGGTAAAACGTTTTAGCTCTTTCTGAAAAAAAATAAGAGTTCCCCCTTGATTCAGTATTCTTATCTAGCAATTCAAACCTATGTAAACTTTTCTAGTTCCACAACTTTTTAATAGTTTTTTTACAAAAAAGTTAAAATATGATCATTTTTGATTAAAATAAAATCATTATACTATTCAAATTATCAAGACAAACATGAAAACTTTACAACGATTTTAGCATTTATGTGGAGGAAAGCAGGATTGAGTTCATTACCTGGATGATAAAATAAAAACGGCCGTCTTTATCAGACGGCCGCTTCAAAGAAATTTTAATTGCCCAATCCATTGCTCTTCACGCGTTTATGTTCTTCTTCTGTACCACTTTCGATTTGTTTTGCCGCTTTTACCTGACTGTTTCCGAAACGATAGGTAAAGGATACTTTAAATTGTCTGGTTTCCTGTTTACCCGCCGCCCAAATTTTCTGTCCGGCAAAATCCGAGCTGGCGCTCCACTTCAAGGTGTTGAACAAGTCGCTCACAGCTACTTTGATAGCAGCATTACCCTGCAATAGTTGTTTTTGCAGGCCGGCATCAGCACTCCAGATAGCTGCCGCCTTCATGCTACCCTGCCAGATGGAAGGAGTATTGTAAAAGGCGCTCAATTCTCCGGTCCACCCTTTCCCAAAACGGATGCTGTTTTGCAGGAATATATTCGCTCCATATACATCCAGATTCAACTCCCGGCCGGCGCCATAGGAAGCGTTGTATTTTGAATAATAACCATTCACATTGGCGAAAAGGCTATAGCTCTTATATTGAAAGGGAAAGCTGAAGGAGATACTGGTGATATCCTGTGCAGCCAGATTACGATTGGAGAGATACCCCTTCGTTCCATCAGCGGTATCCACCACCTGTCCAAATACATCTTTCACATGGCTGTAGCTAAGTGTTGTGTTTAACTGAAACTTATACGTATAGGTGAGGCTGATAGTATTACTATATTGTGGGCGAACTTGTGTACTCCCTTTGTGAAAAGTATATTCATTCAGCCGATATTCAAAAGGGTTCAGGTCTTTGTAAACCGGACGGTCAATCCGGCGACTGTATGCCAGCACAAACTGGTTGTTGGTTTTAGGTGCAAGCGTGAATGAAAGGTTCGGGAAAAAATCGAGATAGCTTTTATGGAATGACTGGTCTGTCGTCTGATCATTTTCCGCTTTTTTCCCTCCTGTCAATTCACCTTTTACTGTTGAGTGCTCAGCCCGTATGCCTCCCTGTAAAGAAAAGCCTTTGAACTCACGGGAATACCGGGCATACAATGCATTCACATTTTCGGTATAGCTAAAAAAATTACTGGCAGCATTATCCAGCACTGTTCTATCACCGGCTTCATTATACTGATTGAAAGTGTTATCGGTTTTAACATAACCAAACTTGCCGCCAATACCTAAACGTCCTTTAGCAAGTCCGTGTTCGTAATCAGCTTTTATTGAATAAATGTCAATATGAGTGGGACTTTCGATAAAATAGTTTTTACTGCCTGTTATTGTTTTGCCATCGGGTTGCAGGAAGGTGTTGGGTTGCCACTGGTCAGAATTCAATGAATAATTACCATAGTCACCATTTACTGTCAGGAGCCGGCCGGTACTATCTTTATAGGTGTAATTCAGGTTTACGTTTACGTTATTATTTTTCATGCTGTTGTTGTTGGTAGCATCCAATATGCGAGCCTCGCTGCCTGTTGGGTAATACATAATGGGTGTATAGTTGTGGTTTTCCAATGTGGGTGTGGCAAAGCTCCCATTCACCGTCAATCCGACTGAATTTCTGGTATCAAGCGTGTAATCAAGACCAGCTTTGACATTGTGGCTTCGGTTCTTAAAGAGTACCTCACTCTTTTGATCAAAGGCGGTATCCTTTACAATGCGATAAAGGTTGAAATCCATGCCAGACTTACCAAAAGCACCGGTATACGAACCAAAGGCGTTGAGTCTTTTGTTACGGTAGTTGAGCGAAAAACCATCATCCATCCTTGTATGACGGCTGATGCTGACACCTGCTGAGATGCTACCGTTTAAGCCCTGCGATTTATTCTTCTTCAGCCTGATATTGATGACACCTGCTGTACCGGCAGCATCATACTGTACTGAGGGGTTGCTGATGATTTCAACAGCTTCAATCTGAGATGAAGAAAGGGATTGGAGATAATTACTTAAGTCCTGTTCATTAAGTGGCGATGGCCTGCCGTCAATGTATACCTGTACACCATTCCTGCCATTCAGCGTCAGGTGATCATCTTTATCTACCATAACTCCCGGCGATTTGCGCAGCAAGTCCAACGCATGGCCCCCTATTGCATTGATGGTACCTTCTACATTCAATACGGTTTTGTCCGGCCTGACTTCTACCATAGGTTTACGCGCCGTTACGCCGATGCCCTTTAGATTACTGCTGGCTTTATGCAGATGGAAAGTGGGAAGGGTTATTGTCTTTCCCGAAAAATAGAACGGTAAAGAATAAAAGACATCAAAACCCACATAGCTGATAGTTATAAGTAGCGTATCCCGCGGCGCTTCTGAAAAAGCATAACTGCCATTCTCTGAGAGACTAAGCTTAATCAGTGAACTATCCTTTGCGCTAAGCAGGGAAACCGTGGCGCCACTGAGAGGTCCCCCTGTTTCATCGCTTATCGTGCCATGAATGCGCTGGGCCTGTAATGCAGATGCAAGAAGAGAAAATATCGGAAGAAGAAGTAAAATTTTTTTCATAATTTCTTTGTTGTGAGTATATTTTTCAGGCAAAAGGAAGGCTATACGACGCTCGCGCCTCGTTTAACCAAATAATTTATGTGCAGGGAGTTAATAGTTTGGCGTTAATGGGGCCGAACAAATTGGAAACAGGAAGAGCGGGAATAACGCTCTTCCCGGATGTTGCTTAGGCTCCGCAGCTGCAGCCACAAGTACAGGTACTGCCAGGACAGTTATCGCCGCAAGTGCAGGTATTGTTGTTCATAGTAGTGGTGGCGCAAGTGCATTTTTTTGTTTCCATGTTTTTTGTGTTTTTGATTATTGAATGATTTGATAACACAAAGCTACAATGGCAAAAAGGGTTCATTGTTACATCATGAAGTGGTAGATGTACATAATTCCAGGTTTTCGAAAAACGCTGCCGTAAGGCAATTCCCCGCTTGCTGCATCCTTATATAATTACCGGGGGAAGATCATTTCATGCTTGGTACTGCCATGCAATTGTGATAATTTAGCAGCTTCAATACGAAAGAGTATGCAATATCCCAAAGCCGCCATGTACCTGGGTTCCACCCGCAGTATGTTGATTTCCCCGCACCTGGTAACAGACGTTCATCAACACGTCGTTATTCAGTTTACCTGTTCGCTGGATGGAAAACCCTTCATTGTTTGGACGGAAAGTGACGGCTGGCAACAGGCAGAGGCTGTACTCATCGATTCGGCTGTTGCGCATAGTCTGAAAGAGTTTGATGGCTGGCAGGTCACTACCTGCATTATGCCGGATGTACAAACAGGACGCCTGGTTCAGGAGAAGGTTTTAGAGGGAAGACCTATTAAATACTATCTGGAGAAAGATATTCTACCAATAATAGAAGCCCTGCAAATGACACGCCGGCAGCTACTCACCGATAGCAACGTATTTAATTCGCTAACGGATACTGTTTTTCATTACCTCCTCCAGGAAACACCATTTAGGCCTCCACTCGATGACCGTATAAGGAAAGCGATCTATTTCATACGTCAAAACATTCACAACAAAATTTCTGCGGCGGCACTGGCATCAGAAGTGCACTTGTCTGAAAACCGTTTTTTGCACCTATTCCGGGAACAGGTGGGGGCCCCACTCCGGCAGTATGTTATTTGGCAACGGGTGGCAGTGGCAACCGAAACCCTGATGGAAGGTAAATCATCCAAAGAAGCCGCTTACGAGGCAGGCTTCTCCGATCAGGCGCATTTTTCCCGTACCTTTTTCCAGATGTTCGGAGCGCAACCCTCTGCTTATGCCGCACTTAAACCTCTTTACCATTTCGGATTCTTCCATAATATTTAAGCTATGAAGCTCCTCCTTAGCCGAGAATAGCCAGTTTATTCAAATCAACAGCTGTTTCATTCAAACTTACCAGGTTTCACCTTTGTAATTTTGCGCCATTATATAACAATCAATAGATAATGATGAAACAGCATTTAACTTCAAAAACAAATTACTGGCGCCGAATGTATTCAGGCGTTCTCAAAACCAAACTCGCCATCGCATCTATCTGGACCATGCCGCTGGAATGGAAACTGCTGTACTCCCTCCTCATAGTAATGACTTTACGATTAACTGTTATTGCAATCTCTGTAATTAAACAGCACTAAGCATTCAACGCAATTTTTCAGGAGATTATCAATCCCCCAAATAATAATGGAATTCGTTTATACCCTTCACGTTAAGAACATGGTTTGCCAACGATGCATTCTCATTGTCAAAAACATTTTGGCTTCACTGGATATTAGCGCGTCAGATGTGGATCTTGGAAGAATAACCCTTCTACATGAATTGGATATAAGTCGCCAAAAACAACTGGCAGATAGCCTTAGCAATATCGGACTGGAGATCATTGAATGCCGGGTGAATCAGCTTGTAGAAGAGATAAAACAAAGCGTAAGAGACTACCTGTCTCTGAGTCCCGACTCCCATCAATACAAGCTCTCAAGCTTTATATCAGGAAAACTGGCTTATGATTTCGGATACCTGAGCGATTTGTTCTCCAAAATGGAAGGCATCACTGTTGAGCGGTATTTCATGTTACAACGCCTTGAAAAAGTAAAGGAGCTGCTGGATTATGATCAATTATCACTTAGCGAAATTGCCTTTGAAGTCGGATTTAGCAGTGTTCACCACTTGTCTTCCCAGTTTAAAAAACTTACAGGCACTACTCCCTCCCAATACAAACAATTAGCCGTGAAAGAACGTAAATTCCTTGATTTGGTAGGCGTTTGAATTGAAATATCTTTCGAAACAAAATTCATTACCACCAACGATCTGACATGAAAGAAATCGTATACCCAATTGATCTGCCCTCACGTAACCACAATCACATGCAGGATAAAGAAGAAATAGAAAATCTTATTATTGACAATGTAAAAACATTGATAGAAGAAATTTACAATGACGATTTTCAGTTTAATGAAAGCTTTTGCCTGGATAATTATATTCAATCCCGATTGCCCATTACCCGGACCGAAGTGGAAATTTGGTTTATCGACAGGAATGAAAAAACTATCCAGCAATATGCGATGGAGGTACGGGTTAATAAAGTAAAGGAACTACTGGTCTATACCAATTTAGACCCGATTGCCATTGCGAGGAAACTAGGCTATTCTTCGGTTTGGATAATGTCAGATGAATTGATGCAATTAACCGGACTTCCAATTTCCTTTTTCCAGAATATCAAACAGCAAAAAGAAGACATGGCGAAGCGTCAACAGTAAAAACCTGCAGCTGAGATCTGATGAGTCTGGATGGATCATACTGCATCGTTACGTATCATTCTATTCCCGGCTTTTACCACGAATTCCCTAACTTTTCCATTCGTAACCAACTCCCCGATACAGAAAGTAATCAACATTAATTATTGCAAGATTAAACCGGCTGCCGTACTTTAGGATTTATTAATACAAGTTTAGCTATACTATATTAAGTTCATGAACCAATCCTGGGGAATGCGTTCTCTGATACCATTTCAATAACTGCTAAAATATATTATGAAGACAGTACAACATTCTTTTCTAAAAAGCATTTTTGCATGCTTTTTATTGGCTGCTCCAGGCATACAGGCACAGGTAATATCAAACAGTCCGGAACCAAGAAAGGATATCAGAAGCCCCGTAGATACTTCCTGGAACCAGTTTTTGGCGGGAGATAAACTGTTGGCAAATGGTCAATTACTGAATCCTGCAGGACAAAGCCTCAGTTTAACAAAAGGAACCAGGGTATTAAACCTGGAACTCGCTCATCAACAGCATATACTCATTGCAAAAACCAACAAGCGGCTGTCTTTTATTGATGCAAAAGATTTTAACACACTTAATTCCTTCGACTATCTTGATAAGGAATCAGGCTCAATGAATGGCCTTGCAGTAGATGACAACGATTCTACTATTTATTTTACCGGGTTGGAAAAGAATTTATATGTAGGAAATGTTAGCAGCTCAGGAACATTCACGCTTACAAAGAAAATCGATCTATCGGCCCATAATAAAAAAACCAACCCCTTAGGAATTGGATTATGTAAAAATAATATCGCCTTTGTAGCGCTTGCTATCACAAACGAGATTGCTGTTGTTGACCTTCCAAAAGGTAAGTTATTAAGCACGATCCCAGTAGGTGTTTGTCCCTATGCAATAATCATCAGCAAAGACAAAAAGCTGGCATTCGTGAGCAATTTCGGAGGGCCGCGTCCTGGGAAAGGGGATAGAACAGAAAAATCGGCCGGAACAGATGTTGCGGTGGATGAACGATCAGTGGCATTGCGTGGCTCCGTTACCGTAATTGATGTTCAGTCAAGAAAAAAGATTACCGAGATTGCTACCCGCATCCACCCGGAGTCAATGGTTTTATCTCCTGACGGTAAATCCCTTTATGTAACTGATGATAGCGGAGATGGCATTAGCGTGATAGATGTAAAGACCTTAAAAGTCGTGCATACAATTAATACCAAGCCGGATCCTTCTCTCCCCTATGGTAGCCTGACAACCGCACTGACATTCAGTTCCGACGGAAAAACACTATTGGCTGCCAATGCCGGCAATAATTCAATCGCACTCATTGATCCGACACATCCCGGGAAAGCCCCCTATGGCTTTATTGCAGCAGGTGGTTTTCCGGGAAGCATAGGTGTTAGCGGAAACAATTTATTTATTGGAAACGTGACTGCGTTGAAAGGGGAAGTGCAAAAGGTTGTACTCCCAACCAGTAAAGCTGAGGTAGATGCATATACAACAGAAGCCAGCAAAGGATTTCATTTTATAGAATTGTTAAGAGCACAGGCCACAGCCAATTTAAACGCTAAACCTAAACCCATCCCTGATAACCTCGGAGAACCAACTCCTATCAAACACGTAGTATATATTATTAAAGAGAATAAAAAATTTGACCAGGTGCTGGGGGACTTCGGAAAAGGTAACTGCGATCCCAGACTTGTTGAATTTGGGAAAGAGATAACCCCCAATACCCACGAACTGGCTAAACAATTTGTTCTCCTGGACAATTACTATTGTAATGGTGTTAATTCAAGCGACGGGCACCAATGGGCAATCCAGGGAATTACTACACCTTATCATGAAAAAGATTTTTCAAATGGGCATTGTGCCTATGATTTTGGAACAGATCCCCTGTCTTTTGCAGGTTGTGGTTTCATTTGGGATCACTTGCTGCGTAAAGGCATTTCATTCAGAAATTTTGGAGAAACAGACCTCGCTGAAATAACAAAAGGAAAGACCTGGACCGATGTATATAACGCCTGGAAAAATAAAAACGATTCCGCCCAGTACCAATGTTCGTACGCAATGAAAAGCCTGGAAAAGTACAGTGACTTGCGTTTCCCTGGCTGGAACATGAATATTACAGATCAGGTCAGGGCCGACGCATTCATCAAGGCACTGAAGGAATACGAAGCAGCAGGCAGCCTGCCTGAATTTATTATTGTCTATTTACCCAATGACCATACCAATGGGTATAGTGAGCATACACCTACTCCCCGCGCCTATGTAACAGACAACGACTGGGCAACAGGCAGAGTGGTGGAAGCCCTTTCGAAAAGTTCCTTCTGGAAGGATATGGCTATATTTATTAATGAAGATGATCCTCAAAGCGGCACAGACCATGTGGATGGCCATCGTTCATTCTGTTTGGTTGCGGGCCCTTATGTAAAGCGGGACACTATCATCAGTAATTTCTACAATCAATCATCTGTACTACATACCATCTGCCAGATATTCGGCGTACAACCCATGAATCAATTGGTCGCAGCAGCTCCGTTAATGACAGCGTGCTTTCAGCAAAACCCTGACTATACGGCTTACAATAGCCTGACGCCATCAATTGCCATCAACGAGATGAATCCCCCAAAGGAAATGATCAAAAATAAAACCACCGCCAGATTAGCGCCACTGACACAGAAAATGGATTTCTCCAGGCCGGATCTTATTGATAAGGATGCCTTGATATTTAGTGAGTATGTATGGTCCACCATACATGGTGACAAACCCTTTCCTAAAGAGTACTTCGGCGCACATCAGAAGGGCTTGAAAGCCCTCGGCCTGAAAGTAGACGCCAAATCCGGGGAAGATAATGATTAGTGCTGGCTGGAAAATGTAACGATGTCCCGTCCTGAAATGTTTTTATTTTAGGATGGGATAACATAAAAACGAGTAATTGCTTCCCGATACACACGTTATAAATCTTCTGCTATCATCATCCTTATTTTGGGTTTCACGTTTGGTTCATCAACGATCTTAGCATAACCTTTTAAGTGCTAAAGGACACTTGTCCAATTATCATGATCTGATGTTTTTACGTTTATCCACCAGATCACTAAAGAACTGTATAAGACACGCCTGCCGCTTATAATCTGACACAAAATCATACTCCTGGTTTTGCACAGCAATCTGTCTTTTAGCGCTGATGTTCTCTGCCAGCTGTTTGGTATTGGTATTAACTACCGGACATAGAAAAAGCCCTGCTGACAGGGCTTTCATCATATTACGCTATGAATGCTTTGTGTTGATTATTGCACTTTACTTCCCGTACAGAAACGGCCCGGGAGATGATGACGCCTGTTATATCGTGGGTTCAGGGGAAATAAAAGCGGGGTTGTGAATGATTCGTAACAAGTCTCGATAATGCTCATCCGCGCTAGGCTTTCACGCTCCCACCCAGCTATGGAGATGTTCGGGCAAAACGTAAATGCATCATTTCCCCGCTGTTGAGCTCAAACCCACTTATTCGACCTTTCTTGTCCCGGATGACCACAACGTGGTCCAGGCCGCCATCGCTAAGCAGGTGATCCGTGCCCAGCAAGGTGATCTTTGCGGGTAGGTGAGCAGCATTCGTAAAATATAGCTGGTGGTCCCTGAATTCAATCCGATACTGGCAATCCAGTTCGGGGCAGGTATAGGTCCCGGTATAACCTTGTAAGAGCTGGTCGGAGGGATTGACATCCTTGGTCCTCTCCAGGTAGATCGGCCGGGAAAGGGCCGGGCTATACAGGCTAACACCAACAGCTACCGCAGTTTGATGAAAATCATAGTGTACAGCCGGATTGCTGAGCGGGGAAAAATGCAACGCGGAATCGTTGACCAGCAGGGTCGTACCGTTCAGCCACAGACGTTTATCCCGGATCTCAAAACGGAGCCGGTAACCGTTCTCTGCAATATAGTTACCGGTAAGTCTTTGAAATTCATCCGGTGTTTTCAGTTCAGCAACAGCAGAGTCGCGTCTCATCGTGGGTGAGGCGGCCGTTTTTTGGCGCTTATCCGGTATGAATAAAGTGGCCAACTGGTTGATCTCGCCATAGATGTCATTGTTACCCGAATTACCGAACACAATAAAGCCGGTCCGGAGTTCAGGGTAAACGGCGATGATTGTCCGGAAACCCGCCAGGCCACCATTATGTACGTATTGCACCCAACCACGGGAAGTATTGACGTTGATACCCGAAGCATAAGGGATCTCGCGGCCATCGTTGAGCCGGCCCTTTTCGGTAAGCAACGCGATCGTTTGCATATCGCCCGCCCTGGGTTCATAAAAGTTCATGACCCAGTGTGCCATATCTGCCACACTCGTGAACAAGCCGCCATCGCCCAAGGTGTACACATTCTGGTAACTGTTCTTAAAGAGCTTGCCGTCTCCGGAAGTGTAAGAGGCTACCCGGTTAGTGACCAGTTCCTGGTTATCGTCTATAAACCGGCTGACGGTCATGCCCAGCGGCTGAAAGATATGTCCCGAGGTGAAGGAGCGGAAGCTTTCCCCGCTAACCGCCCTAACGATTTCAGCCAGCAATACATAATTGGAATTGGAGTAGGAGAACTTCTCACCCGGTGGGAAATTCAGCGTCCGTTGTTTTTTGAGCAGCTCCAGTGCCAGCTCCTGGGTAAGCATCCCGTCCGGCGGCAACCCCGCGATGACTGCAAGACCAATATCATCGCGTATACCGCTCGTATGGTTCAATAAATTGCGGACGCTGATCCGATGACCGAAGTCCGGCATCCAGGGCAGGTAAATATGCATATCATCATCCAGTTTCAGCTTGCCCTGCCGAGCCAGCAAGGCAATGGCATAGCCGGTGAGCTGCTTGGATACCGAGCACATATAGTATATACTTTCCGGTGTGTTGGGTACCTGGTGTTCCAGGTCGGCCAGGCCGTACCCTTTGGCATACAGCAGGGAATCATGCCGTACGATCCCAACTACGCAGCCCGGGGTATTGGGTGTAGCGTATTTTTGGAAAAGCAGGTCCACCTGTTTGGCCAGGGAGTCCGGCAGGGATTGGGCGTTGACCAAGGCAGTAGTCAGCAGGATGCTCAGTAAGATTAAGCCTGTTTTTTTCATCCTATATACTTTCAAGCTAAGATAGATCCGGAAACGGACAATAGCTAGCATGGAAAGGGAGACTTTTTCGGGGAAACCGATTAATGATGACAAATTTTGCTCATGATAATTTCGTTTTGGGGTTACTAATTAGAAGGAGATGAACGTATCATTACGTATCATACCATATCATTCTTCCTCTTGATTCATGCCACGAAGTCCCATATGCCTGCCGCGTATAATCTGACAGAAAATCATATTCCTTGTTTTGCACGGCAATCTGTCTTTTGGCCCTGATATTCTCTGCCAGTTCCTTCGTGCTGGTATTATGAAGCTTATCTGCTGCCTGTTTCGCTTTATCGAATAGGTACATCCCCAAAAATCACGTCTGGTAGGTTTACCTGTTTCAGGGTGTGGGATAGGTGGATAAAAATCCAGATACAGGCTTTGCCGGTCTTTAGAAATAGGCTTTTGCCTTAAAGTTACTTTGGTCATCTGCTTAGGTGGATATAGGTTAACAATGGGGTTAAAGAGTAAACATATCATTGATCCGTTGCCGGCTGATAATGGTGTGATTCCCGAATTTTATAGCCGGTAATGCGCGGCGTTTAATAAGCCGTTGCAATGTCCATCGGCTGACGCCCAGCAGCTTGCTGGCATCGGCGATGTTTAAAAACTCTTTGATTTTTACCTCTTCAATGGGCTTTGCCTTTATAGCCAGGGTTTCGCTGTCGCTCTGTTCCATCTTGGCAGCCCTTTGCCTTACCTTATAGAACATTTTCGCACAGTGATCACTGCACGTCTGGGAGGTGGTTTTCTTCGCCACGAAATCACGGCGACAATATTGGCAAACTCTGTTTACTCTAATGTTTGAACTCATTATCTATCAATGTTTTACACTGACAGTTCAGTAATGGTGCAGCATGGGGCTGTATGGGGCTACGTGGTGCAGAGTGGTGCAGAGTGGTGCAGTATGGTGCATTATCTCGCCTTTTAAATTTACGAAAACATTTCTATGCTTCGAGGTACAAATAAGGTACAAAAATGCCCAAAACAACGCGAAACAACCAAAACAAACGAAAACTACCGGACATAGAAAAAGCCCCATTGACGGGGCTTTCATCATATTTCACTATGAATGCTTTGTGTTATTTATGCCACTTTACTTCCCGATACAAAACTTACTGAAAATATAATCCAGCCTATCCTCATTTGTTACCTCACCGGTGATCTCTCCGAGGTAATGCAGGCTACGGCGTATATCCAGTGCGAGCAGGTCGCCGGGCAATCCGTTGTCCATACCGTTTTTCACGTCCTGGAGCGACTGCAGTACTTCCTGGAGGGCAGCATGGTGACGGGCATTGGTGATGATGGTGTCTTCGGTATTGATATCGCCGGCCATGACTTTCTGTACCAGTTTGTCTTTAAGATCCTGGATATGGTCGTGGTTTCTGGCGGAGATAAAGAGAATAGGCAGACCGTCGAATTTAGCGCGGGCGGCTTCATCTCCAGCTACATCGGTTTTATTGCCGACGAGGAGGAAGTTGACATTATCTGCTTCGAAGTCGTGTATTTGTTGTTGTATATCGGCGGCGGAGAGTTCGTTGACATCGAAGAGGTATACCACTACGCCTGCTTCGCGTATTTTTTCCATGGTTTTCTGTACACCGATGGTTTCGATGGTATCGCTGCTGTCGCGGATACCGGCGGTATCGATGAGTCGGAAGAGGATGCCGTCGATATTGAGTATTTCTTCGATGGTATCGCGGGTGGTACCGGCAATATCGCTGACGATGGCTCTGTTTTCGTTGAGCAGGGTATTGAGCAGGGTGGATTTACCGGCATTGGGTTTACCAACGATGGCAGTATTGACGCCATTTTTGATGACGTTACCCATGCGGAAAGAGTCTATCAGGTGTTGGATGATGGTGGTAGCATTGCTGACAAGGGCGTACAGGCGTGTTCTGTCGGCAAATTCCACGTCTTCCTGGCTGAAGTCCAGTTCCAGTTCTATGAGGGCCGAGAAAGTGATGAGTTGTTCCCGGAGGGCATGTAATTCTTTGGAGAAGCCGCCGCGCATTTGTTGCATGGCGGTTTGATGGGAGGCGGCAGAGTTGCTGGCGATAAGATCGGCAACAGATTCAGCCTGGGTAAGGTCCAGTTTACCATTGAGGAAGGCGCGCTGGGTGAATTCGCCTGGTTTGGCAAGGCGGGCGCCTTTATCGACGGTGGCGGCGATGATTTGTTGCTGGATATAGGGAGAACCGTGACAGGATATTTCGATGACATCTTCTCCGGTATAGGACCGCGGGCCTTTGTAGAGGCTGATGACTACTTCATCGATGATTTTACCGTTGTGTACGATATTACCGAAGTGAAGGGTATGGCTGGCCTGGAGGTCCAGGTTTTTGGCCGGGAAGAGGCTGTTACAGATGGGAAAAGCATGTTGACCGCTGAGCCTGATGACGGCGATGGCGCCGATTCCTGGCGCGGTGGCTACAGCTACGATAGTATCATCAAATCCTGTTAATTTTCCCAGCATACCGGTATATCATTTTTTTTAGAAAGGCAAAGGTACTAAAAATCAAAAGCCCCGTTTCAACGTAGGTTGAAACGGGGCTTTGATTATCGTTAGTGATAGTACTACTCTTGGAGAGTGAAGCGGATCGGGAGGTTGAACTGTACAGAAACCTGGCGTCCGTTTTGTCTACCAGCTTTCCATTTAGGCATGGATCTTACCACGCGTACAGCTTCTTCTTCCAGACCACCACCTTTTGCGGCGCCTACTGTTTTCACATCTTTGATGTTACCTTCAGAGTCAACCACAAACTGTACGAATACAGTACCGGAGATACCGTTTTCCTGCGCAACGCGAGGGTAACGGATATTTTTGCTCAGGTATTTGGCCAGTGCGTCCTCGCCACCAGGGAAGGTAGGAGGCTGCTCTACGAAAGTGAAGATTTCTTCTTTAGCAGGAGCAGGAGGCGCTTCTACCACACCAGTACCTTTACTGTCTTCCAGCAGACCCGCATCGATACCGTTCGGGTCACCTTCTACGGTTTTGGTGCTGATGGATTTGTCTTTAATTTCTGCCTGTTTTGGAGGTTCTTCATCCGGTGGTACTTCATTATCTTTTTTGATCACCGGAGGAGTGAACTGTACAGACGGTTTAACCGGCGGCGGCGGTGCCGGCGGAGGAGGAGGCGGCGGAGGTGTTTTCGGATCATCCGGGAGTTTCACGTCCTCCATCTTGATTTCCTGTATCACCGGCTTCTTATTGTTATCACCTTCAGAAGCTTTTACATAATTAGTGATGATATAGGCCAGGAAAAATACAAGAAACAGGGAAACGGTACCCAGAATGGCATTCCGCACACGCTTATTATACTGCTTCCTCAGATCATAAGCCCCATACTCCTTGTTCCTGCCTTCAAACAGGATATCAAGAAAATCGGACTTTAAGACTTTAGCTGAATCCATTGTTAATGTTAATTTTTATAGATGGATGCAAAAATTGATTAATTCCACAAGACTATTTTACACCGTTAGCAGCTTCTGTCTGCTTAATCCACACTTTGTCCTGATCGCTGATGTCTACAGTTGCATAACGCTGTATACGGTTGATAGCCATTTCGTCCAGGATGTCCACAAAGTTTGCGTAAGTAGCGTCATCATTTGCTTTAATGATTACCACCACATCTTCTGGTTCACCTTTTGCATTCCTGGTTTTGGACACTTCATCTCTTTTTTTGATGATTTCATCCCTGATTCCTCCTTTGTTGGCAAAGCTGGTTGCTTTAAAGAAGTCAGGGTTTGCTGCCGCGTTAGGGTCTTGTGCCAAACCTTCGTAATAATATACTCTATTGTCTTTACCAAGTAAGATGGTCAGGGCAGTACTTTCTTTTACTTTGTTCTGGTCCTTTTCTTCCTTGGTATCTTTTGGCATGATCAAGTCCATTGTTTTGGGCTTGCTCATGGTAGTGGTAAGCATGAAGAAGGTAATCAGGAGAAAACCTAAATCCACCATGGGCGTCATATCTACACGGGTCGACTGTTTCTTCGATTTCGTCCCACCGTGTTTCTTCCCTTTCCCACCACTACTACTGGTATCCATTTCTGCCATAGTAGCCAATTTTTTTAGTTCTTAAATCAGTAGCCTCCCAGGTCAGGGAGTGGTTGCTACCGTTTACTACTCTTTTTTACCACCTGATGCCTGTTCTTCTTTCCAGGCTGCAGTTCCCTCAGGAGCTGATTTCAGGTTGGTTACCAGGTTGAGTTTCTGGATATGTTTCGCTTTGAAAGTATCCAGAATTTCCTTGATCTTGGGATAAGGAGTACCGTTGTCCGCTTTGATACAGTACTTCAGTTTGTTGAAGTTACCGCCTTGCGCTGCCATGCCATACTCAATCCAGGCACCTAATTCGTTATTTGCAGAATCTGTCGGGATTCCTTTGTCAAGACCCTGTTTTTTACGCTGTTCTTCAGAAACAGACAGGTAAGTTTTCAGGTCTTTAATGGGAGTTCCGACGCTCGCACCAGTTACAAAGTTTTTGATTTCTTTGTCGTCCAGGCCAAGTTTATACTGCGTGTTCAGATCTTCGATCAGCTTTTTTCTTTTAGGCTGGCCATCCATGCTGAAAAACACTCTTCCGTCCTTATCTACTGTGAATAACAGCACGTCAGAATCAGGCAAAAGGGTTGTGTTGATAGAGGACGGGGTAACTACCGTTACCGGTTCATCCGGTTTGAACTTAGTTGCCAGCATAAAGAAAGTTAAGAGCAGAAAAGCCACATCACACATTGCTGTCATGTCAACTAGCGTGCTTTTCCTGGGCATTTTAACTTTAGGCATCTTTACTTTTTTTATGGTTTACTTTAATTAGATTCAAAACCGCTGAAATTCCACAAAATAGTTGTGATTATTTGTGATTTGCAGCAAAGCTCTGTGTTAAAGTAAAGCCAGACTCGTCAATAGCATAAGTGATGCCATCGATATTGGTAGTAAAGTAGTTGTACATGATGATCGCAATAGCAGAAGTACCGATACCCAGAGCGGTGTTGATCAACGCCTCAGAGATACCTAACGCCAGCTGAGCAGAGTCTGGTGCACCACCGGAAGACATCGCTGCGAACGCCTTGATCATACCCAATACGGTACCGAACAGACCCAGCAGGGTAGCTACGGAAGCAATGGTAGACAGGAACACCAGGTTCTTTTCCATCATAGGCAGTTCCAGTGCAGTTGTTTCTTCAATTTCATTTTTGATGGTCAGAATCTTCTGATCTGTGTCCAGCTCAGAGTTAGTAACCATTTCTTTGTACTTTTTCAGACCAGCTTTCAGTACGTTACCAACAGAACCTTTCTGTTTGTCGCACTCAGCCAGAGCTGCGTCAACATTTTTGTTAGCCAGGTGATATTGTACTTTACGTACCAGCTCAGAACCGCTGAACTTACCTTTAGCTTTTGCCAGGTACAGGAAACGCTCAATTACGAAAGTCAAGCAAATCAGTAATACAGAAATCAATACCGGTACCACATATCCACCTTTGTAAACAGTACCTAACCACTTGCCAATACCAGAATCGATCGGATGTGCCTCTGGATTATTACCTTGGAAGTTGGCTGGATTACCTAATACAAAGAAGAAAAACAGAAAACCTATCACCAGACAGATAGGTACAGCCAACGCCGCGAACAGGTTGGACGACTTTGTAGGTTGATGAGAAGAAGCCTTAGCTGTAGCTGCAGTCACAGTTGTTTTAGTCTCAGCCATGTTGATTGAAATTTTAGTGTTAAAAATTAAACTATTGTTTGTTAGAAGTTACGATTTTACTATTTCACACTGGTGGAATGCCACACAGCACTCAATTTACTCTTTAATAAGCGATTCGCAAAGTTATAAGGTTGGCCCAAAAAAACAAGTGCAGCCCAAAAAAACCCAAAAAAATTAACCTAACCCCTCAAATGCCCTACCATAGGGCCTTCCCATCACTCGTTTTTTTGTTTTGAGCAAACACTTACGTCAGCAAATAACCAATAATTGCAGTCCTCTTAAATTGTTACTGTCCCAAAAATTTGAAAGCTGTTGATTTTTTTTCAAAGTTGGACGCACAATTTAAGAAAAAATTCAAATGTTCCAACAGAAATCTTACAAAACTGAGAACATATTTATTCCCGCGCCAGTCAACACTTTGAGCGCCCGCTAATTGGTTTTAGCCTGCCATTCTGCACATACTTCTATTTCCCCCAACTCCAAATCCACTACTGTCGCGGCAAATCCTCTTCTGCCTGCTATAAATGCTATATAAAAATATTATATACTATAACAATAAATGATTACATAAAAAAGTTGGTACGGCAACTACTGTTTTGACGTCCATCCCCCACCTTTACCCCTACTTTTTTCCATTCTTATACCCTTTTCCCGCGCTTATGGATTTTCCTCATAAGTTAATACTTTATGTACTTACTTGCAATCCCATTTTTTAAAAAGTGAACGTTACACAAAACCAATCATTCAATGTACAAATCAATCAATCTGAAACTGATGGTCGCTGTTGCCGGCTTAGCCTGCATCGGCTCATCCGTTTCCTTTACCGCTAATGCACAGCGGAAAAAGAAATCTGCCGCGCCAACTCCAGCTGCCGCTCCAGCTAAAGACACTACTGCCAAACCTTCCATGATCAAGCCCGGACCTAAAACCGGACCTAAACCTTTCGCGGAGATCATCACTGATAAAGCCTCCGCTGATTCTGGCCTGTTCAATATCTACAAACAAGATGACCGCTACTTCTTCGAAATAGCAGACTCCCTCCTCGGCAGAGACATCCTCGTTGTAAACAGGCTGTCCAAATCCGCCGCAGGCCTGCGCGTACAAATGATGGGCTTCTCCGGTGACATCATCGGCGAAAACGTTGTCCGTTTCGAAAAAGGACCCAACAACCGCATCTTCCTCAAAAACATCTCCTACTCTGATGTATCCAAAGACTCCACACAGCCCATGTTCACCGCTGTGATGAACTCTAACCTCCAGCCCATCGTAGCCGCCTTCGATATCAAAGCCCTCTCCAAATCAGGACACGGCAGCGTTATCGACCTCACCGAATATATCTCCGGCGACAATGACGTGCTCTTCTTCGATGGCACTATCAAAAATATGATGAAACTCGGTGGCGTTCAACCGGATAAATCCTACATCTCCGATGTAAAATCCTATCCGATGAACACCGAAATCAAAACCGTTAAAACATATAGCAAAGCCGGCCAGTCTATGCCAGGCTTCCCACCGGCTCCGGGAGGCAATGCTACCGTTGAGCTCAACAGCTCCATGGTACTGCTCCCCGCCGTCCCCATGCAGCCACGCTACTTCGATCCCCGGGTAGGTTTCTTCACTACCCGTGTCACCGATTTCGACGCCGATCCGCAAGGTGTAAAACAACTCCAGATGATCACCCGCTGGCGCCTGGAACCCAAACCGGAAGACATGGAAAAATACAAACGCGGTGAACTCGTAGAACCTAAGAAACCTATCGTGTTCTATATCGATCCAGCCACCCCGGCTAAATGGCGCAAATATCTTATCATGGGTGTCAACGACTGGCAGTCCGCCTTCGAAGAAGCCGGATTCAAAAATGCCATCATCGCCAAAATGGCCCCTACCAAAGAAGAAGATTCTACCTGGTCTATCGAAGATGCCCGCTTCTCAGCGATCGTTTACAAACCGTCTGATGTTCCCAACGCCAGCGGCCCTCACGTACACGATCCCCGCTCCGGTGAAATCCTCGAAAGCCATATCAACTGGTACCACAACGTAATGCGTCTGCTGCGCAACTGGTACTTTGTTCAGGCTTCTCCCAACGATCCACGCGCCCGCAATATGCAGTTCAGCGATGAACTCATGGGTGAACTCATCCGTTTCGTGTCTTCCCATGAAGTAGGCCATACCCTCGGACTTCGCCATAACTTCGGCTCCAGCTCCACCTATCCGGTAGAAAAACTCCGCGACAAGGAATGGGTGAAAAAGAACGGCCACGCCGCCTCTATCATGGACTACGCCCGCTTTAACTACGTGGCACAGCCTGGCGACGGCATCAGCGGTGCCGATCTCTACCCTCGTATCAACTACTACGACAAATGGGCCATCCAATGGGGCTACAAACTCCTCCCCAATGCTAAGTCAGCAGAAGCAGAGGTAGCTGTACTCAATAAAATGACCATCGAAAAACTGAAAGACAAAAAATACTGGTTCGGTACAGAATCCAATCCAAATGATCCCCGTTCCCAGAACGAAGATCTCGGAGACAATGCCATGAAAGCCAGCGCCTACGGTATCAAAAACCTGCAGCGTATTATGCCTAACCTCCTGACATGGACAAAAGTGGAAAACGAAGGGTACGGTACCCTCGCTGAACTTTATAAGGAAGTTGTCAGCCAGTTTGGCCGCTATATGGGACACGTAACCAAAAACATCGGTGGTATTTACGAAACACCTAAAACTGTTGAAGAAGAAGGTGCTGTATACGAATTCGTACCAAAAGCCATCCAGAAAGAAGCTGTTCAGTTCCTCTCCCAGCAACTGTTTACTACGCCTAAATGGCTGGTAAACCAGGACCTGATGAACCGTACCGGTAGCACCGGAATAGGCCTGGTAATGTCTGTACAGACACCTGTGCTCGGCAAAATCCTGTCTGTCAATACGCTCAATAAACTGAGCGCAGGGGAAGCAGCGCTGGGTAACACCGCCTACCAGCCGCTGGAAATGCTCAACGACATGAAAAAAGCCATCTTCAGTGAAATCTACACTCACCAGCCGATAGATGTATATCGCCGTGGGCTGCAGCGTACTTATGTAGACAACCTCACCGCCATGATGGCGCCTCCTGCTCCCAGCCAGATGCCAGGTTTCAGCGCACCGGATGCCAGCAAATATGATGCTACCGCCATCTGCCGTGCTCACCTCTCCTCACTCAGAAATGAGCTGCGCGGTGCCGCCGCCAGTGGTGATGCCATGACCCGCAACCATATCCTCGATCTGGTTGCCCGCATCTCCAGTACACTGGACCCGAAATAACGCAGAAGTATATACGAAAATAAAAAGGGTGCGACCGGATAGTCGCACCCTTTTTATTGCTATAGCTAATAACAGCTGTATTCACCTCCATTTCATTATTCCGCCTTCACCCCACGTATTTTTATTATTGCGGAAATTGCTTAATATAGCTCCATATTTAAATAAATCCAGCCTCAAAAGTGAAAGAGCGAACCAATAAAATAACGATATACGACATTGCTCAAAAACTGAACCTGTCTGCCTCCACTGTATCACGCGCTTTGCAGAACAATCCGCTGATCAATGAAGAAACACGGGAAAAAATTCAGGCAACAGCAATGGACATGGGTTATGTACCCAACTGGATAGCCTCCAGCCTGCGTAAAAAACGTTCCAATATCATTGGGCTGATCGTGCCTCGTACCTCCATGTATTTTCAAAGTACAGCTATCAGCGGTATTCAGCATGAAGCACACAAATACGGCTTCAGTATCGTAATCGGCCAGTCCGATGAAACAGTAGCCATGGAAAAAGAACTGGCCCACACTTTCTACTCCCTGAGGGTGGATGGCCTCCTGGCTGTAGCCTCCATGTTCACTACCAACTTCGACCATTTCAGTCCCTTCATAAAAAACAATATTCCACTCGTATTCTATGATCGTGTGCCAGTGGACTTCCCCGGTTATACCATCACCGGAGATGATTTCAAAGGCGGATTTCTCGCCACCGAACACCTCATCAAACAAGGCTGTAAACGGATTGCCCATTTTTCCGGCCTGCTCACCTGTAACCTTTATCAGCAAAGACTTTCAGGATACAAGGAAGCACTCGCCAAATACAATATTCCTTACGATGAACAACTCGTATACATTCATAACCTTACCATGGATGCCGCGGCACAGGCAGCCCGTGAACTGTTCGACAAAGGCAATCTGCCCGATGGTCTGTTTACTGCCAACGACAGTTCTGCTGTAGCCTTTATACAGGAAGCCAACAAACGGAACATTGCCATCCCTGAGCAAATAAAGGTGGTCGGCTACTCCAATGATCTGTCTTCCCGCATTATCTCCCCTTCATTAAGTACCATTGAGCAATCAGGGTATAATATGGGGCAAAAGGCCGTTGAAACGATCGTCAAACTGATCAATCATGAAGAAGGTGGTAAAGTCACCAAAAATTTTGTCTTCCCTGTAGAACTTATCCAGCGGGAGTCTACTATGATTAAAAAACCATAATCCTAAATCGGTCATACTGATTTCAACCTACAACTTTATGAAACGTCATTACTATGCAGGACTGCTCCTGCTGAGTGTACTGGGCATAACTTCCTGCAACCGGCATATTTATGCTCCCAATGCGGTCAATGTACCGCTGCTGAAAGAGAAAAATGAGTTTAAAGCCAGTATTTCTCCCAATAACCTGCATACAGCCTTTGCTATCACTGATAATATCGCCATCATGGCCAATGGTCAGTATGTATATAAGCTGGCCCCTTGGGACAATGATCAGAGTACAAATGATCTGTTTCTTGATCAGGACCTCCGGGGAGGTGTTGTAGAAGGCGCTGTTGGCTTTTTTAAGCCCCTGGACAAGAAGAAAAGGATGGTGTTTGATGTTTATGCAGGTGGCGGCGCAGGTGGCTTTAAAACGCTCGCAGCGCATAATACCGAGGCATCAGCTAATCCCAACGATTATCTGTTGAAAAACAGGTTTTCCAAAGTCTTCATCCAGCCCAGCATTGGTTTTGTACATCCCGTTATTGAAGCGGCGTTCAGCAGCCGTTTTTCCATGCTTAATTTCTACAATTCGCAGATAGGTTCCCGTGCATTTGAAAATAATACTACCGCAAAAGACGACTTTCTCCGCGTTGCAGATAAACCAATTGTTTTTTACGAGCCGGCCTTTACTTTCCGTGTAGGGTATAAGTATGTGAAGTTTCAAACCCAGTTATTGTTCTCCATTCCGCTGAACGATGAGAACTTCAGTCAGTATCAAACGAATCAGTATTTTCAGCAGGTAGGATTCATGATGGGTGCCTCCGTCAATATTGCCCACTGGTATGATAATTTCAGGAAGAAACGATAATCTCTTTTGATTCCCACATAGATTTCCCCTTCGTCTGGACAAATACTAAGATGAAGGGGAATTTTTTTGAGAAGAATATTTAGCAGAAAAGCCTGATAGATCCTGCCTGATGCTGATGTTGAAGAAAGGAAGACGGTTATTATTGGGGGAGATGTTTACCGTTTGCCGTTTATAGCAGGTAGAAGAAGAATGATTTTCCCCTTGTCAGGAAGAAGCTTAACACCTTTTGTGACGGATAGAATAGAAAACCTTTGAGAGAATTTTCCCGGATTACTTTATGAGAGCAGATATATAATGTTTCTCCCGGATTGTTTTTATTGGTGATCTGATTGGTGAAAAGAGAAAGATGAAAAGGGCATAAATAAAAAAAGCCTCAGTGTAAAACACCAAGGCTTTTTTCAATAAATATGGCAGTTACCTACTCTCCCGCATGATAGTGCAGTACCATCGGCCATGAGGGGCTTAACTTCTCTGTTCGGAATGGGAAGAGGTGAACACCCTCGGCATAACCACCATAAGATCTTTAGCTGTGATGATCACTCATCTGAGATGCAGGGGCTTTCGCTTGCCTTATCTCCAGCTGATAATAAGATAACATATTGGGAAAGTCGTATACGAACTTTGCAGTAATAAATAAAATTAAAGCTTACGGGCAATTAGTATTACTCGGCTTTGATGTTACCACCTTTACACCTGTAACCTATCAACGTCGTAGTCTCCGACGGCCCTTAAAAGTAAACTCATCTTGAAGCAGGTTTCACGCTTAGATGCTTTCAGCGTTTATCCTGTCCGTACATAGCTACTCTGCACTGCACCTGGCGGCACAACAGATACACCAGCGGTACGTACGACCCGGTCCTCTCGTACTAAGGTCATGTCTCCTCAATTTACTAACGATCACAACAGATAGGGACCGAACTGTCTTGCGACGTTCTGAACCCAGTTCACGTGCCACTTTAATCGGCGAACAGCCGAACCCTTGGGACCTTCTCCAGCCCCAGGATGTGACGAACCGACATCGAGGTGCCAAACCTCACCGTCGATATGAGCTCTTGGGTGAGATCAGCCTGTTATCCCCGGAGTACCTTTTATCCTTTGAGCGATGGCCCTTCCATACAGAACCACCGGATCACTTTAGCCTGCTTTCGCACCTGCTCGGCTTGTTTGCCTCACAGTCAAGCACCCTTATACTAATGCGCTCTGCGTACGATTACCAACCGTACTGAGGGTACCTTTGCGAGCCTCCGTTACCTTTTAGGAGGCGACCACCCCAGTCAAACTACCCACCAAACAATGTCTCCGTTGCCGGATTAGACTCTAAATAACAGAAGGTTGGTATTTCAACGATGACTCCACAACTCCTGGCGAAGCTGCTTCATAGTCTCCCAACTATCCTACACATCTGGCATTCAAAATCAATGTTAAGTTGTAGTGAAGGTTCACGGGGTCTTTCCGTCCCGTTGCGATTAACCGGCATCTTCACCGATACTACAATTTCACCGAGCTCGTGGTAGAGACAGTGTACAACTCATTAGACCATTCGTGCAGGTCGGAACTTACCCGACAAGGAATTTCGCTACCTTAGGACCGTTATAGTTACGGCCGCCGTTTACTGGGGCTTCAGTCAGAAGCTTTGGATTACTCCGAACATCCTTCCTTAACCTTCCAGCACCGGGCAGGTATCAGGCTCTATACGTCATCTTTCGATTTTGCAGGGCCCTGTGTTTTTGTTAAACAGTTGGTTGTACCATTTTACTGAGACCACATTACTGTGGTACGCCTTATCCCGAAGTTACAGCGTCAATTTGCCTAGTTCCTTTACCACGGATCACTCGAGCGCCTTAGAATACTCATCTCGACTACCTGTGTCGGTTTACGGTACGGGCTGCTATAAACGAACCTTAGAAGTTTTTCTTGGAAGTCTGATTAGGGACATTATCAGCGCTGCCGAAGCTTTGCTGTACTATCAGGTTCAGCACCATCTGCGGATTTTCCTACAGTCAGTATACCTACACCCTTTAACGCACTATTCCGTAAGTGCGCAGTCCTTTCACTACTCCGTTACTCCATCGAATTTATAGCAGGTACTGGAATATTCACCAGTTTGCCATCAGCTACGCCTCTCGGCTTTGCCTAAGGACCCGACTAACCCTGATCCGATTAGCGTTGATCAGGAACCCTTAGTCTTACGGCGATAAGATTTTTCATCTTATTTATCGTTACTTATGCCTACATTTTCTTTTCTAAACGCTCCAGCATGTCTCACAACACACCTTCGATGCAGTTTAGAATGCTCCCCTACCGTCTAGCATTGCTGCTAGGCCTAAAGCTTCGGTTGTATGTTTGATGCCCGATTATTTTCCGTGCCCAAACCCTCGACCAGTGAGCTGTTACGCACTCTTTAAATGAATGGCTGCTTCCAAGCCAACATCCTGGCTGTTTTAGGATTTGAACCGCGTTTGTTCAACTTAACATACGATTAGGGACCTTAGCTGTTAGTCTGGGTTATTTCCCTCTCGGCCATGGACCTTAGCGCCCACAGCCTCACTCCTGGAGATTATGTTATAGCATTCGGAGTTTATTAGGGTTTGGTAGGCGGTGAAGCCCCCTAGCCCAATTAGTAGCTCTACCTCTATAACACGTCTATATCCAAGGCTGTTCCTAAAAACATTTCGGGGAGAACGAGCTATCTCTCAGTTTGATTGGCCTTTCACCCCTATCCACAGGTCATCCCATAGCTTTTCAACGCTAATGAGTTCGGACCTCCAGTTGGTTTTACCCAACCTTCATCCTGCCCATGGATAGATCACAAAGTTTCGCGTCTACCCCCACTGACTAAGCGCTCTGTTAGAACTCGCTTTCGCTGCGGCTCCGGTACTGAAGACCTTAACCTCGCCAGTGAGGAGTAACTCGTAGGCTCATTATGCAAAAGGCACGCCGTCACTCTTTCGAGCTCCGACCGCTTGTAGGCGCACGGTTTCAGGAACTATTTCACTCTCCTGTTCGGAGTACTTTTCACCTTTCCCTTACGGTACTGGTTCACTATCGGTATCTAAGGAGTATTTAGCCTTACCAGATGGTGCTGGCAGTTTCACACAGGATTCCTCCGGTCCCGCGCTACTCAGGATACTACACGTCCATCAGAATTTCTGTCTACAGGGCTATCACCTGCTACGGCTCATCTTTCCAGATGATTCAACTTGATCTGACTTTCTAAAAGTAGTCCTACA